>JAFSSP010000010.1 GCA_017450945.1 Clostridia bacterium
CGTGACGGATGAGGGTGACCAAAGCAAAACTACTTTTCGCCTTCATCCTGTTGCGGTGCCCGAAAAAATCTGCGCGGTTTTACCGCTTGATTTTCTTCGACCGCGGCCACTCCTCGCGCTCCCTTTTTCCGCCACAGGCGGCGGTCGCTCTCGTCCCCCTTGAGGGGAAGGTGGCGGCCGCAAGGCCGTCGGATGAGGGAGACCAAAGCAAAACGACTTTTTCCAAAAAAGACACGGCCGAATTTGCCGTGTCTTTTGTAGGGGTTCGGTTCCCGCTATGATTCTACTATAAATACAGTATAACATAGAAGGATTTTTCCGTCAAGTTGTCTTTTGGGGAAAATGTTGGGGCAGGGGAAATTCTTTTTGTGCAAAAGCAACGATTTTTCAAAGGATCGGTCACTTTCCGAGCGTTGCGGTCACGCCCATAAAGAGCGGGGTTCCGGTCTCGGTATCGAAGATCACATAACCGAACGGGCGGTCGAGGATCACTTCGCGCACTTCGCTCGGCATCGCGGTCGCGTTCTTCATGCCAATCACGGTCGCGGCGGCGGCTTTGGTGCCGTTCTGGTCGAGTTCGATGTGCGTCTTTTGCAGGATCAAACCGATATAAATATTGCCGAGCGCACTCTTGCCGAGATCCGAGAAGTCGGCAAAGTCCTCGTTGAAGGCAAGCTCAATGCCGGTGCTCGCGACGGTCGGGATGAGGTCGTCGTAGGTGCAGTCATAAGAGAACTCGGGGATCTTGACCGATGCGGTCGGCAACGGGAATTGTGAACTGAGCTCGCGCCACATACGGATGGCCATATATTCTTTGCCCGAAAGGGCGCCCATCGCTTCGTAAACGTCGGTTCCTTCCTTTGGAAGCAGGAAGAGAATATCATAATTTCCTTCGTAGGATTTGATAAATCCGGTAAAGCCGAACCCTTCGGTGTAGCGGGCTTCGGCGCTCGTCAGCATCGTAACGGTCGCTTCCGAGCCGTCGTAGTTGTGGAAGATCTGGTTTTTCAAAACCTGATCGTTTTCATAGGGCGTTCCCCACTTTTGATCAAAGGTCAGGACGTTGACAAGCAGCATGACGGTCGTGGGGTCGATGCTGTCAAGCAGGTGCGGGATCATATCCTTGGTGTATTCCTTGACCCAGGCGTTGAGCTGGTCGCATGTGGTGGCGTCGAGCGGGGCTTTGTAGATCTGTGCGTTGTAATAATTTGCCACCGTCTGCAAGAACTCCGGCTTGACGGTAAAGGAAGCGTCGTCCTTCATCCAGATCGAATTTGCAAGAAGCGTGGTTCCGAACTTGCACTTTTCGACACGAGAGAGGATGCCGCAAAGCGTTTCATTCAGTTCCTCCACCGAAAGGCCGATGGCCGCCTCGATCTCGGAGCGTGTCGCGCCTTTGGAGCCGTTTGCCACCATGCAAAGGGCAAACTCGAGCGAGAGCGGCGAGAAGAGCTGGTTCTCGCCCGGCGACACTTCGCGCAAAAGCTCGGAATAGAGCTTCCAGGCGTAGTCGGTCAAAACCGTTTCCCGGCGAAACTGCTCGTCATTGCCAAGCGACTCGGTCGCCTGCTTTTGATAGGCCGCGACCAGGTTTTCGGGCAGCGTTACCAGAGCGGCCCGCCTGCAGGAAGCAAAGGAAACGAGCGCACAGCTCGCAAGAAGCGCGCAAAGGGCGCGCACAAGCCAAGTCTTTTTCATAAGAATCCTCCTTTGGGTGCTTGTTTTCTTTCACTGATATAACGATCGGGCAGACGGATTTGTCGGCCAAAAGCAAAAAAATTTCAAAAATTCGGGTTCGATTTTTTCTTGATTTGATTATATCACGCAAAAAGACTTGCGTCAAGTCGAAAAAAATGGGTGCTTTTTCCGAAAATGTTGAATTTTTTGCAATATCTATTGACACGAACTTGCAAAATGAGTATAATGAGATACAAATCCGAACTTTTATACATGGAGGAAACAATCAATGGAAAGAGTTTATAATTTTTCGGCAGGTCCTTCGATGCTGCCGGTACCGGTTCTGGAGAAAGCCGCAGAGGAAATGCTTTGCTACGGCACGTCGGGCATGTCGGTCATGGAAATGTCCCACCGCTCGCCTGAGTATGATGCGATCATCAAGGACGCCGAGGCCATGCTCCGCAAGCTTCTGAACATCCCGGACAACTACAAGGTGCTGTTCCTTCAGGGCGGCGCTTCCACGCAGTTTGCCGCCGTTCCGCTTAACCTGATGAAGAGAACCGGCAAGGCCGACTACGTTGTGACCGGTCAGTTCTCGGGCAAGGCCTTCAAGGAAGCCGTCAAGCTGGGATACGACGCCAAGTGCATCGCCACCACCAAGGACGACAACTTTGACCACATTCCGAAGATCACGCCCGATATGGTGCGCCCGGACGCCGCTTACGTCCATGTTTGCTACAACAACACCATCTACGGCACTAAGTACCCCGAAGTGCCGGATACCGGCGATGTGCCGCTGGTTGCCGATATGTCTTCCTGCATCCTCTCCGAGCCGGTTGACGTCTCGAAATTCGCCGTTATCTATGCCGGCGCGCAGAAGAACATGGCTCCCGCAGGCATGACGCTCGTCATCGTCCGCGAGGATATGCTCGACTTTGCCGAAGAAAAGATGCCCACCATGCTCGAGTGGAAGATCATGGCAGAGAACGGCTCGATGTACAACACGCCGCCCTGCTACACGATTTACATTGCAAAGCTCGTCTATGAGTGGCTGCTCTCGATCGGCGGCCTCGAAGAGATGAAGCGCCGCAACGTCAAAAAGGCAAAACTGCTCTACGACTATCTCGACAATCAGGATTATTACATTGTCCCCGTCAAGAAGGAAAGCCGCTCGATGATGAACGTCACCTTCGTGACCGGAGATCCGGATCTTGACAAGAAGTTCGCAACCGAAGCTTCCGCAAACGGACTGAAGAACCTCAAAGGTCACCGCTCGGTCGGCGGTATGCGCGCCTCGATCTACAACGCCATGCCCTATGAAGGCGTCGAAAAACTCGTGGCTTTCATGAAAGAGTTTGCCAAGAACAATCCTAAAAAATAAGTAGGAAGTATTTACCATGAAAATCCAACTGCTCAATAAAATCGCAAAGGTCGGCATCGACGCGCTCGGAGCCGGCTACGAAGTGGGCGACGCGATCGAGAATCCCGAAGGCATTCTCGTCCGCTCGGCTGTGATGCATGAAATGGCATTCGGCGAGAATCTTCTTGCCGTGGCAAGAGCCGGCGCCGGCGTCAACAACATTCCGCTCGACGTCCTTGCCGAGCGCGGCGTGGTCGTGTTCAACACACCCGGTGCAAACGCAAACGGCGTCAAAGAGCTTGCCGTCTGTGCGCTCTTCCTCGCTTCCCGCGACGTCGTGGGCGGCATCAACTGGGCGCAGTCGCTCGCAGGTACGCCCGACGTGGCAAAGCAGGTCGAAAAAGGCAAATCCAAGTTTGCAGGAACCGAAGTCGCCGGCAAGACGCTCGGCGTGATCGGGCTTGGCGCCATCGGCGCGATGATCGCAAACGTCGCTCTCTCGCTCGGCATGACCGTGGTCGGGTGCGATCCCTTCCTTTCGGTCGACGGCGCATGGAGACTTGACCCTGGAGTCAAGCGCGTGGCAACCTTTGACGATGTGTTTGCCGCAGCAGATTATATCACCCTGCACGTCCCGGCGACCAAGGATACGAAGAACATGATCAACGCCGCTTCCATCGCCAAGATGAAAGACGGCGCAAAGATTCTGAACCTCGCGCGTGCCGATCTGGTCAACGCCGCCGAGCTCAAAGACGCGCTTGCCGCAGGCAAGATCTCGGCTTATGTCACCGATTTCCCGACCGAGGAAGTCCTCGGCGTCGAGCACGTTGTCACCATTCCGCACCTGGGCGCCTCCACCGAGGAGTCCGAGGACAACTGCGCGGTCATGGCCGCAAAAGAGATCGACGATTATCTCAAAAACGGAACTATCAAAAACAGCGTCAACTACCCGAACCTCGTTCTGCCCAGAACCGGCGCCGCACGCGTCTGCATTCTCCACAAGAACGATCCGGCCGTTCTGCCGGCCATCACCGCGACAGGCCTTGCCGCCGCCAATCTGGCCTCGCAGGCCAAGGGCGAGAACGCTTATACTGTCCTTGACCTTGCCGCAGCACCTTCGGACGCGGCCGTCAAAGCCCTTTCCGCCATCCCCGGCGTCAGAAAGGTCAGAGTGATTTAAGGAGAAGGGAAGGAATTTGCGGGAACCCTTTTTTGAAAAAAAGAGGTTCCCGCACCCTCCGAAAAAACCAAAAACAGTTTTTTGCGTCCGCCGAGAAGTCGGCGGGCGTTTTTTAGAAAAGTTTTGTTCACTTTTTCAAAAGTGGCGGGGGCTCGGGGTGAGCAGCCCCGCATTACGCTTTTCTTTTTGTATGCTTTTTTGAAAATGGGAAAGAATATAGAAAAAGGAAAAAGCAGGAGGAACAAGAAGCATGAAAATGGGAAAAGCGGCTTATGAAAAATATGTGCGGGCAAGGGCGCCGAAATCTCCGATCTGGAAGGACTGCCTGCACGCCTTTTGGGTTGGCGGCGTCATTTGCGTTTTGGGGCAGGGGATGCGCCTGCTCTTTGAAAAAGCCTTTCATTTCACAAGCGAGGACAGCGGCACGCTCTGTTCGGTCGCCTTGATCTTCCTCTCGGCGCTGCTGACCGGGATCGGCGTGTTTGATCGGATCGCCAAGTATGCAGGCGCCGGGACGCTGGTTCCCATCACCGGGTTTGCCAACGCAGTCGTCTCTCCGGCCGTGGACAGCCGCGCGGAGGGACTTGTTCTCGGCGTCGGGGCAAAAATCTTTACGGTGGCCGGCCCGGTTTTGCTTTACGGGACGCTGGCTGGCGTGCTTTACGGCGTTGGATATTGGATCTGTTTGCTCTTTCTGTAAAAAAAAGAATCCTAAAATGTTAAAAAAGTGTGAACAATGCGGCAATTGGTAGACAAATCTGGGGAAGTGTGCTAAAATAGAGTGCAAAACGAAGAATGCCCGGAGTATGCCCGTCTGCAAAAAAGCCGGGAATCTTGACTTCGTCGAGGGATTATGGAGAAATTTTTTGACCTTCACAATCACATGTTATGCCGTGTTGACGATGGGGCAAGCACTGAGGAAGAAATGTATCAGATGCTGGATCGCTCCTATCAGGACGGTGTTCGAGGGTTGTGTCTGACGCCGCATTTTTCTCCATCCATGTTCGGAGATACGAGAGAGAGCTCGGAAAAAGCCTATGCTTTGCTTTCGGCCTATGCCAAAAAGAAGTATCCGGATCTTGAGCTTTTCCTCGGGAACGAGCTTGGCTATTACGACGGATGTCAACGGGCGCTGGAAACCGGAATTTGCCGTACCATTGCGGGAAGCCGCTATGTTTTGGTGGATTTTTCCGAATACGTCGGATTTTTCAATCTGCGCAGCGGAGTCGGTCTTCTGCAACGCTCGGGATACAAGGTGATCTTGGCGCACACCGAACGCTACCGTTGCCTCTTCAGAAAAATCGACTGGATCAAATCTTTCGTGGCGGCAGGCGGCATTGTGCAGCTCAACGCATCTTCTGCGGAAGGCGCATGGGGCTTTGGAGCAAAGCGGCAGTGGAGAAAGCTGCTCAGGCTTGGGCTTGTGCATATTATTTCCAGCGACGCGCACAATCTGAAGAACCGTCCGCCCGAGCTTTCGGTTTGCATGTCCTACCTGAAATTACATTGTACCGAGGAAGAAATTTCTCTTTTGACCTGGGAGAACGCATGGCGCGTCACCAGAGACATGGCAATTTGAAAAAGAGAGGAACGTCATGGAAAAGGAAAACAACGTGATTGAGATCAGCCTTCTGGACTTTTGGAGAGTCCTGAAGCGTTGTTGGTGGCTGCTTTTGGCAGTTGCGGTGCTGTTCAGCGGAGCGGCGTATCTCTTTATGGATCAAACGCACGAGGCTCGTTATGAATCTACGGCGACACTTTACGTCATTCGTACCGACGGACGCACGCAATATGCCGACGCGAACCTTGCAAGCGCCATCATCGAGGACTGCGAAAGCCTGATCCTCAGCGAGGACAACGTGGTGATTCCCGCCATCAAAATGCTGGCAGGGACTGAGTACACCGCGAGCGAGCTCAAAGACAGGATCGCCTCGATCTTAAGACGGGTCAACGTGAAGAGCGGCGGCTCGGATTCTCACCTGGTTTACATCACGGTGACATCCGGGACTGCGGAAGGGGCTGCCAAAGTGGCCAACGCAATGGCAAAAGCGGCTTCCGATTATCTCAACGGCCTCTTTGGACAGAATATGGTGAACATTGCCGACAGCGCTAAGGTGCCGCGCAAGATTGCCAACCCGATCTCCACGATGAAGGTAGGACTCATTGGTCTTGCCGCGGCGGCGGTGGTCTATCTTGTCTGGCTCATCCTGTACCTCTTCGACGATCGCATCGATTCGGAGGATAAGGTCGAAAAACGCCTCGGACTTACGGTGCTCGGCTCCATCCCGTATCAGGGAGGCTCCGGCCGCCGCAAGAATCGTTACGGAAGCAAATACGGTTACTATGGCTACGGGCCTGGAATTGAACAGCAAAAAGCCCAGGCGGCTCTGTCTTCCAAGAACGGTGCGAAGGAGGAGCAAAAATGAAGAAAAAGGTTGAAATGACCTGGGATAACAGCGGCGGATTTTTTGTAAGAGAAGCCTTTAACACGCTTCGCACCAACGTGTTGTTCTGCGGGCGCGAGGTGAAAGCCATCGTGATTACCAGCTGCCTTGAAAACGAAGGAAAATCCACCGTTTCGATCGGACTTGCAAAAGGCCTTGCCGAAAACGGCGAGCGCGTGCTTTTCCTTGACGCGGATCTGAGAAAATCGGTTCTTGCCAGCCGGGTTAAAACCGAGGGGACTATTGTGGGTCTCAGCCAGGTTTTGTCCGGACAGATCCAGGCAGAAGAAGTGATCTATGAGACCGATTGCAAAGGTCTTGACGTTGTGTTTGCGGGGCCCTTCCCGCCCAACCCGGCCGAACTTCTGACCGGCAAGGAGTTCAAAGAGTTTGTCGCTTCTCTGCGCGAGAATTATGATCATATCATCATCGACGCAGCCCCGCTCGGCCTTGTGGTGGACGCCGCGGCCATTGCCGAGGTTTGCGACGGATCGATTTTGGTTTTGAACAAGGGACAAATCAAATCCCGCCTGGCGCAAAACGTCAAAAAGCAGTTGGAGCGCAGCAAATGCCAGATCCTCGGCGCCGTGCTGAACCAGACGACCAGACGTAACCGCCGTTCGTCCTACGGCTATTATTACTACCAGCGCTACAGCTCTTACGGCAAGTATTATGGCAAATACGGCTACGGAAGATACGGCGCTTACGGCAAGTATGAATCCAAGCCCGAAGCAACCAAGGAACAGAAAAAATAACGCTTACCGGCGGGAATGTGCGAGCATTCCCGCCTGTTTTTGCATTTTTTGCGGGATTTTCGGCCAAAACAAAGGAATTTTTTGCAAAAAAGGCTTGCAAACAGGAGAGAATCGTGCTATACTACCCATAGTGTAGAAAGTACGGAGTGGGTTTGCGAGAACCCACTCTCAGTTTTTGAAAAAGGGATTTTGAAAAAATGAAAAAAGAAGGAATTGTTGAAACCGTCCGCGCCCTGGCGCTTCCGGTGACCGAACGCTTCGGACTGACCCTTTGGGATGTGGAATACGTAAAGGAAGGCTCCGAGTGGTATCTGCGCATCGTTATCGACAAACCCGAGGGCGTGACCATTGAGGATTGCGAAGCCGTTCACCTTGCGATCGACCCGCTTCTTGACGAGGCCGATCCCATTGAGGATTCCTACCATCTGGAGGTCTCCTCGCCTGGACTCGAGCGCACGCTGACTTCTCCCTTCCATTTTGAGGCCTGCCGCGGTGAAGAGGTGGAGCTGAGGCTCTACGCGCCGCTGGACGGAAGCAAATCCTACGTCGGGGAGCTTCTTGGCCTTACCGACGAAAACAAAATCGCTTTGAAATTACCGGACGGAAGCGAAAAGGCGTTTGAGCGCGAAAAGGTCTCGTCTGTCAAGACCCGCGTTTCTTTTGATGAAATTTAATGACCTGTCATTTTCCCGAACAATCGATACGAGAAAGGATTTTTGAACATGAACAAAGAGTTTTTTGACGCACTTGAGGCGCTCGAAAAGGAAAAAGGGATCCCGGTCGACTACATGATCGAAAAAATCACGGCCGCTTTGACCTCGGCGTACAAAAAAGAGTACGGCAACAATGCGAAAGTAGATATTCTCATTGACCGGGAGAAAAAAGACGTCAAGGTCTTTCAGATCAAGGACGTGGTGGAAGAGGTCGAAGACCCCGAAAGCCAGATCTCGCTTGCCGACGCCAAGGCGATCTCCAAAAAGTATAAACTCGGCGCGGAGATGAGGGCCGAAGTCAAAACCAAAAACTTCCGCCGCCTGTCTGCCGCCGCCGCAAAGTCGGTCATCATTCAGGGCATTCGCGAGGGCGAGCGCCGGGTGATGCAGGAGGCCTATGAGAACAAGCACGAGGAGATCATCACCGCCACGGTCGACAAAGTGGACTATGAGACAGGCAACGTGATCCTTGACACCGACAACGGCCGCGCCGTGCTCTATTATTCCGAGCAGATCCCGGGCGAGGACTTTTACGTCGGCGACAAGATCAAGGTCTTTGTCATGGAAGTCAACAAAGAGGCAAGAGGCCCCATCGTCACGCTCTCGCGCGTGCACCCAGGACTTGTTCGCAGGATGTTTGAGCTCGAAGTTCCCGAAATTTCCGACGGCACCGTGATCGTCAAGGGCGTGGCAAGAGAAGCCGGCTCTCGCACCAAGATCGCCGTCTGGTCGCGCGACGAGGACGTGGATCCGGTCGGCGCCTGCATTGGCAACCGCGGCGCGCGCATTTCCACCATTGTGGATGAGCTTCGCGGCGAAAAGGTCGATATCGTCAAATACAGCGAAACGCCCGAGGAATATGTGGCGGCCGCACTCTCTCCGGCCGAAGTGATTTCGGCGACCATGACCGGCGACCGCGCCTGCCGGGTGCAGGTATCTCCCGATCAGCTTTCGCTTGCCATCGGCAAAGAGGGACAGAACGCCCGCCTTGCCGCCAGACTTACCGGATATAAGATCGACATCAAAGCCGATTGATATGGAAAAGGTGAAGAAGATCCCCATGCGGCAATGTATGGGGTGCAATCAGCACAAACCCAAAAACGAACTTCTCCGGGTGGTGCGCGATCCAGAGGGCGGAATCTCCCTTGATTTTAAGGGCAAAAAATCCGGCCGCGGCGCATACCTTTGCTTTGACGTGCAGTGCCTCAAAAAAGCCAGAAAAAGCAAGCGTCTTGACCGCGTGCTGGAGTGTGAGATTCCGGCCGAGATCTATGACGCCATGGAAGAAGAACTGAAAAACCATGAGGCCTGAAACATTACAAAAAACGCTCTCCACGCTCGGGCTTTGCCGCAGAGCGGGGAAGTGCGTATTCGGGACAGAGGTCGTTTGCGACGCGCTCAGAACAAAAAAGAAGGTCTGTCTTGTGATCTGTCCCGAGGATAATTCGGAAAACACGCAAAAAAAGCTGCGCGACAAATGCGGCTTTTACCAAGTCGGGCTTTTGGAGCTTCCCACCGGGGGCGAGGAACTTGCACGCGCGCTTGGCCGCGCGGGGCATTGCGCCGCGGTCGGGGTGACCGACAACCGGTTTGCGGATCTGCTTCAAAAAACGATCCGGGAAGACTGACCCATCGATTTTCAATGCTCCCTCTCTGCGGGAGGGAGACAGGTAAACAGGAGGAACTATGGCTGTTTCAACCAACAAATTCGTACTCAACAAACTCAACACACTGGCAAAGGATCTCGGCAAAAAGAGCAAGGATCTTGCCGATGTGCTGGTCGCCGCCGGCGTGGAGGTGAAAACCACCACAAAGACTCTGGAGCCTTTGGAGTTTGAGATTCTGTTCGACGCATTGACCCAGGCGAACCAAATCACCGATATCGGGTCATATCTCGACGGAGTCACCTATATTCCTTCCAAGGTGAAAAAGGCCGAACCGAAGGCCGAGCCAAAGGAAGAGGCGGCTCCCGAAAAGAAGACCGAACAAGCCGAGCCAAAGTCTGCCTCCGCCGAGGCAAAACAGCCAAAAGAAGAGACCAAACCGGCAGAAAAACCGGAAGAAGGGCCCGCAGAGCCGCAAAAAGAAGTCAAAACCGAGCCGGAAGCCGAAAAGCGTCCGGCGCAAAGACAGCCATATACCGGGAATCCCTATCACAGAGAGACTGCCGGAGCATTTCCTCCGGCCCGTCCGTCCGCTCCGCAGACGCAAAGACCTGCAAGCGGCGCTCCCGCAGGGCGCCCCGCACCCTCGCAGGATCGTTTTGCAACCTCTGCAAGACCTGCGTCGGGCACGACCCGTCCGGGCGCTTCCTCCTTTGATCGTTTTCCGCCTCAGCGGCCGGCAGGCCAGGGCTTTGGCGGAGATCGCCGTCCCGCGCAAAAGGGCGGACAGGGAAGAGGCGGCAAGCCGGGTTCCTTTGGGGACAAGGGCGACTATGTTGCAAGCGGCCCGAGAGATACCTTTAAGGCGCAGCCGATCGTAAGAGGCGCCTCCTCGGCCGTCAACCCCGACGGCACGAGAAAAGGCCCGCGCGTGATCGACACTCACGGATCCACCGTTGATCTTTCCAAGTACGACGAGCGTCTCGATTCCTTTGTTTCCGACCAGGATCGCATTCAGGGTCAGGGCGGAAGTCAGAGAGTCAAAAAGCAGACGCAGGGACAGAACAACTTTGCAAGACAGAACAACAAGCCTGCCAAAGGCAAGGGAAAAGGAAAATTTACGCCCTCTCCGGTTGTGACTGTCAAGCCGACACAAATTGAAATTCCGACCGAGATCGTGGTCGGCCAGCTTGCCTCCAAACTCATGGTCACCGCCGGCGAAGTGGTGAAAAAGCTCATGATGATGGGCATGATGGCAACCATCAACCAGGTCATTGATTTTGATACCGCCGCACTCGTTGCCGACGAGTTTGGCGTAACTGCTACCCCCGAAGTGGTGGTCAGCATCGAAGAAAAACTCTTTGACGAGACCGAGGACGCCGCCGACGAGCTGGTCACCCGCGCGCCTGTCGTTTGCGTCATGGGACACGTCGACCACGGCAAAACCTCGATCCTTGACGCCATCCGTCATACCAACGTCACCTCGGGAGAGGCCGGTGGCATTACCCAGGCCATCGGCGCTTACCGCGTCTCGATCGACGGCAAGGAGATCACCTTCCTTGACACGCCCGGTCACGCAGCCTTTACCGCCATGCGTGCAAGAGGCGCCATGGCGACCGATATCGCCATCCTTGTGGTCGCGGCCGACGACGGCGTGATGCCCCAGACGGTCGAAGCCATCAACCACGCAAAAGCGGCAGGGGTGGATATCATCGTTGCCATCAACAAAATGGATAAACCCGGCGCCAATCCCGACGCCATCAAACAGGAACTCACCAAATACGACCTGGTTCCCGAGGAGTGGGGCGGCGACGTCATCTGCGTCCCGGTCTCGGCGCTCACCGGCATGGGCATTTCCGACCTGCTTGAGAGCGTGCTTCTGGTGGCCGAGGTCAAGGATCTGAGAGCCAACCCGAACCGTCGCGGCAAGGGCGTGGTCATTGAAGCCAAGCTCGACAAGGGACGCGGCCCGGTTGCAACCGTGCTTGTGCAGAACGGTACGCTGAGAAACGGAGACATCATCATCGCAGGCAGCGCCGTCGGCCGTGTGCGTTCGATGGTCGACCACAACGGCAAACCCATGAAGGCGGCAGGCCCGTCGGTTCCGGTCGAGATCACCGGTCTTTCCGAAGTCCCGTCCGCAGGCGACGACTTCCAGGCGGTCGAGGACGAGCGCATGGCAAGAACGCTTGCCGATCAAAGACGCGACAAGGCCAAGGAAGACGTCTTCAAGGCCAACGCAAGAGCCAGCCTCAACGACCTCTTCGAGCAGATCTCGGAGGGCGTCAAGACGCTCAATATCATCGTCAAAGCCGACGTGGACGGCTCGGTCGAAGCGGTCAAGGCCTCTCTTGAAAAGCTCTCGAACGAGGAAGTCAAGGTTCACGTCATTCACGCCGCCGCAGGCGGCATCACCGAGGGCGACGTCACTTTTGCCGCCGCCTCGAACGCCATCATCATCGGCTTTAACGTCCGTCCCGACAAGTCGGCCATGGATTCGGCCGAGCGCCAGAACGTTGAGATCCGCACCTATCGCATCATCTACGAGTGCATCGAAGAGGTGCAGGCCGCAATGAAGGGCATGCTGGCACCCAAGTTCAAGGAGAACCTGCTCGGTCACGCCGAGGTGCGCCAGACCATTCACGTGCCGAACGTTGGCACCATCGCCGGTTCCTACGTGCAGGACGGCAAGATCACTCGTCAATCGCAGATTCGTGTGCTTCGTGACGGTGTGGTCATCTTCGAGGATAAGATCTCCTCGCTCAAGCGATTCAAGGACGACGCGCGCGAAGTGGCCGCCGGTTACGAGTGCGGCGTGGGACTCGAAAAGTTCAACGATATCAAGGTCGGCGATATTCTCGAGGCCTATATCATGGAACAACTGACCCCCGAGCTGTAAGTAAAAACAAAATTTTTCGGAAAGGAGTAAGCCCCCATGCAGTATGAAAAATCCTGCGGCGCACTGGTCTTTCGCACCGCAGAAGACGGAAAAAGCTATATTCTGATGATCCGGCACCGCGCCGGGGGACATCGCTCTTTTCCAAAAGGACACATGGAGCGGGGCGAGACCGAGTATATGACCGCGGTGCGCGAGGTCTTTGAAGAGACCGGCGTGCAGATCCGCATCCACTCGGATTTTCGCGAGACCGTGCATTATCATCCGCAGCCCGGCGTGTCAAAAGAGGTCGTCTATTTTCTCACCGAGACGAGTCAGACCGAGATCCGCCCGCGCGAGGGCGAGATCGCCGAGGTCGAATGGGTCCCGCTGGACGCCGCCGAAGAGTCGCTCACGCACGAGAACGATAAAACCGTTTTCCGCGCCGCCATGCAAAAAATTGCCGGAGAGGGATTCCCCGGCAAGGCAAAGATCGGGTGATTGGGACAGAGCGAGCGCTTTTGCATACACTGTACCAGAAGTGATTTTGCAAAAGAGGAGGTTTGCCCTTCATGAAGCTCGTCGTTTGGAAAGCGCCTAAATTTCTCTCGCCCGTTCTCAAAAAGCTGTTTTCAAAACAACCTAAAAAAGCAAATAAAAAAGCATGATTTTTCGCAAAACGAAAGGACGTGAAACGAAAATGAGATACCGCATCAGACTCGAAACCATGCACGACGTCAATAAATTTGTCGGCATGGCAGGGAAGTATCCCGGAAAAATTACCCTCACCGACGGCGAAAACTTTACCGTCAACGGAAAATCCCTCCTCGGAGCCATGTACACCTTCGAGTGGGATAAGATCTATTGCGAATCCGACGGCGAGATCTACCTCTACATCAAAGACTTCATCGTCGATGAATCGGATCCGGAATAAGAGGATAAAAAGGATATGCGGGGGTGCCTTTTTGAAAAAAGCGCGCCCCCGCACCCCCTTGAAAAACTGAAAAAAAGATAAAAGCGCTCGCCGGAAATGATCGGCAAGCGCTCTTTTCTTTTTGTTCGTTTTTTCGGAAGGGGCGCGGGGAAACCTCTTTTTTTCACAAAAGGGTTTCCCCGCATTTTCTGTTCCCCTTATAGAATGGTAAGGCTTCCGTCGGTGTTTTGGAGTACCGTCTCGCGCTCGGCGGTCTGCGCCTTTTTGAAGGCGACGTAATCGGCGATCGTGGAGAATACCGGCTGATAGTTGGCTTTGATCTCGTTTGCTTTTTTTGCGCCGTTTTCAAGCAGGCGATAAAGCAAGCCGAGTTGCAGGACTGCCGAGTTGCCGCACAGTTTTTTAGGATCCGGAATGTTGTAATCCTTTCCGTGCTCGGTGCCGACGGCGCCGATCGCATAGGGGTGGATCGCCGGGAAATTGACCGAAAGGTCGCCCATATCGGTGGAGCAGGCTTCCCAGACGTCTCCGAAATCTTCGTAGCAATCCTTTCCGCCGATTTCTTCACAAACTTCCTTGTAAAGGTCGGTCAGGCGTTCGTCCTCGTGGAAGGGTTCGCTGCCCGCAATATCCGAGATGACGACCGAGCAGCCGTTTGCAGCCGCTGCCGCGCTGATGGCGCGGTTGATGCGTTTGTTGGCAGAATCAAGTGCCTCAGTCGTTGCGGCGCGGACATAGCTTTGCATCACGACCTCAGCAGGAACGGCGTTGACCACGTCCCCTCCTTTGGTGATGATCGGGTGGAAGCGCACGAAATCGCTCTCTTTAAAAGTCTCGCGCAGATTGTTGACGGCGGAAATTGCAAGCGTTGCCGCATTGAGAGCGTTGACGCCGAGATGCGGACAATCTCCTGCGTGGGCGGCTTTGCCTTTGATCATGATCTTTTTGCGGATCACGCCGTTGTAGCCTTGGTATTTGCGGTAGAGTTTGTTCTCCGGGGTTCCTTCCGACATACCGGCGTGTACCATAAAGGCAAGATCGACGTCGTCAAAATATCCTCTTGCCAAAAACTCCTGCTTGCCCGACGCAAAGCTGATTTTTCCTTGTTTGATGAGATCCATGCGGTATTCGATCTCGATCCCCTCTTCGGCAGGAACAAGGCAAAGTTTGATTTTGCCCGAAAGACCCTCGAGCGCGCCTTCTTCTTTCAGCACCGCCGCGATCCCCAGAATGGTTGCACACTGCGCGTAATGTCCACAGGCGTGTACCGCGTTGGTCTTTGGGTCTCTACCCGGGTGATCCGCGCAATAAAGCGCGTCGAGCTCGGCAAGCACAAGGATGGTCGGCCCTGCTTTTCCTGTATCAAGGACGGTATAAAAACCGGGGATCCCGTCGGCCTCTGTGAGCTCATACCCGAGATCACGGAAGGCGGCCTTTAGATAAGCATCGGTCTTAAATTCTTTGTACCCGACTTCGGGGATCGCCCAAAGATCCTTTTCGGCTTTGAGGATCAGATCCATGTGGCGGGAGACCATCGCTTTGATCTTTTGAATTTCCATCGTTTACCTCTTTACTTTGATATAGCCCTGTTCCAACACGAGCTCTGTGCCGAGATCCGCGGAGAGTTTTTGATACTTTTGAAAAATCTTCTCTCCTTCTGTGCCTTCTGCAAAATAGGGGAGTCCCTCGAGTTTTTCATGATTCGTTTTAAATCCGAGCTTAACGGGGAGCAAGGTGACGTCGGTCATCTCGTCGCCCTCAAAGGTCAGCTTGGGGAGGACGGTCAAAAAGTTCTTTTCGTTGGTTTGCAGTCCGATCTTTCCGTCCCTTGATCTCACGCGCAGTCCCTCTTTTGCCGGCGCATCGACGTCCACTCCGTATTTTTCCATGAAATCGGGCGGGAGAAGTTCTACGCGCATGCCTTGATAGATAAAGTCGCCCAGCGAATAAAAGATGGGCTTGCCGTGGTAAAGTTCCATTCCGCGCAATTCGTGGCAACCTCCGCCGAACACGGCGCCGCACCCTGCGTCGATCGCGGCGCGGCAAAATTCTTTCAGATATGCGGGCGGCGTGACCGAAGAAGTCCCCTCCTCGTCGTGACAATGCACAAGGAGGAAAACGAGATCGTTTGCGGCTTTTGCCTACCGGATGTTTCCGGACAGGCGGCAGAGATCTTTTTCGTTGCATCTGGACAGCGGAACTTCCGGATTGACCGTAAAGGTCGTATCCCCGAACACAAACACCCCTTCGGGATCGGGGAGAAGATAGCCGGTTGCGATGTCTCCGTCGCGGGCAAAATTGATCGCGGTCGTCTTCGCAATCCGTTTCAGATCTGCAAGATCTTTTTCGGAAACTGTATAAACCGTTTCGTGGCGCAGATAGTTGACGCCGGGGCGAGGCGCGAAGGCCTTGCTCGCATTCCCCGCCATGCTGGGACGCTCCATCGAGGTGTCAACGGCGAAGATCGCCGCGCGTTTTCCGTCTTTCAAGCGCAGGATTGCCGGCTTTTCTGCCTCGGCAAGGCTTCTCCCCGTTCCCGCATGGGCACGCCCTTGTGCGTCGAGAAAATCAATCGTGGACAGCATTCCCGCATAGGAATAATCCATGCAATGATTGTTTGCCGTGCCGTAAAAATCAAAGCCAAAGGAATCCAGATACGGAAACAGCTCTTTTCTCGTATTGACCCAAGTCCCGCCCGAATACTGGTTGGCAAAGGAACCGAACTCCGAGAGGTTGGTTTCGAGGTTGGTGAGCTTCAGGTCGCAATCTTCCAGAAACGCATCGAGCGATTTGCGGATTGCTCTGTATTCTTCCGGGAAATCGGCGGTAAAGAGCGAATCTCCGGTTGCCAAAACTTTAATCGCCATTTTTTTGTTTCTCCCATTTCGTTTCTTTGATATCCGCGACGCTCGAGAGGATCGAGGAAAGCAGGATCACGAGTCCGCCCAAGAGCAAGTGAAGCGTAAAAACGTCTTTGCCGATGCAAACGGCAAGCACGCCGGTCACCACCGAGGAAAAGGGCATCAGCACCGCAACGACAGAAGCGTTCACATATTTGAGCGCCTCGGTGCGAATGATCCAGCCGAGCGTACTGATGGTCAAGACCAGAACCGCAAGCAGGATCAAGTGCTTCGGATCCCAGGAAAAGACGATTTTTTCAATCGGCGTGCCGCCGATCGAAATGCGATCGAGCGCAAACGCCGCAATGCCGGAGACGATCACGTGAACCCACATCTGGAGCATGACGTAGAGCATCGCATCCAGTTTTTTCGCATAGACGCCGGTTGCCGCGATGTTCACGCCGTAAAGGATCCCGGCAAGCGCACAAAGGATTTCTCCTTTTCCGAAAGAGATCCCACCGCTCGAAAAATCCAGTCCGCTCAAAACAAAGCAGCCGACAAGGCAGAGCACGCTTGCTGTGATCGTGAGTGCGCTCGGCTTTTTTCGAACGAACAAAAACAACAAGAGCGGTACAATAACGCAGGAAAGATTCTCCAAAAAGGCGTATTGCGTGGGCGTCGTGTATTGCAGACCGATCTTTTGCAAAAGATTTGCAAGACCGACGAAAAAGCCGGTTGGCAGTGCAACTTTGAAATAGGATCGATCAAGTCGTTTTAATTTTGGGATACAAAGGAGCAAAAGCGAGGCGGCGGCAATGAGAGATCCTGTAAAGGAGAACATTCCGCCCGAGTAAAACTCCAAGAGATCCGAAGTCAAGACCGGGTAGAGTCCCCAGATGAAAATGACAAAAATGATCCCTGCATAGGCGATCGTGCGCTTTTTTGAATTGACTGTCTGTTTGGTTTTCGGTTCCATTTTTATTCTGCCTGAAAAAGCTCCTTTTTGGAGTTCCTAAATCTTTTTTAGCACCAAAACCTCGTGCGGGGCAATTTCAACATGTCCCGAGAGGGTTCTTTCGTGAATGAGGTCGGTATATTCGCCGCAAAGATCGACGAAACCGGGCTCATGTTTGAGTTCGGCGACGATGATGCCGTTCTCCTTGCCGCTGCGTTCGATGACGCGGACGTTTTCGGAGGCATTGGCGATCGGCTTGAGATCGACGAGTTTACGCAGGTCGTCGATGCCGAGAACCGTGCCGAGCAGGATGACTTTGCCTTTTCCTACCTTGCGCTCGGTGACGGCGGCGTATCCGTCGAACTCTTCGCCGTCGTAGGTAACAAGCGCTCTCGAATCGGTCGGGCGGAAAGCGTCAAAGTAGGTGGAAATTTCGGCGGGCGTGCCGTCCTGCCACTTGGCTTTGAATACGTCGTTGACGATCGGCTTTTGATAGACGGTGTAAACACCGGCAAGCTCCTCAAGGAAGTAGAAGGGGGCCTTGTCGTTTTTCTTGAGCGAGGCGTCATAGATATCGGTCATGGGGCCGACGATCCAGGTACCGCCGTTCTCGACCCACTGTTTGATCCGTGCGGCGTCCTCTTTTGGAATGTAGGGTACGAGCGGCGAGATCAAAACTTCATAGCCCTCGAGCGAGTGGCAGGGCTCGATCACGTCGACGTTATAGTGCCAGAAGGCGTCGTGGAATTTTTGCAGAATGGTGTCAAAGTAGGGCATGGTCTCGACGATGGGTGCTACGGCAAAGTCGTTCTCTCCGGTCGAGGAATAGTGCAGGGCGATCTTGGATTTGACCGCGCTGTTTTCCAAGAAGGGAAGAGCCTTTTTGATGTCTTGCGCCGCCTGCTTGACTTCTTCGCTGACGCGGTAGGGGCGACCTGCCGCCGAGAGGATGGCGCCGTGGGCGATCTCCTGCCCCGACCGTTGTGCACGGAAGAGCCAGTAAAGATTCATTTCGCCGCCCATGGCGAAGGGGAGCCAGGTGTTGACGTAGCAGTTGCCCTCGGGGCGGTAGCGGCTCTGCGCGGTTTTGGAACCGTTCCAGCCGACCTGCGTCTCGGTGACCCAGAAGGGGCGATCCTTGATCGGGCGAATGAAGTTATAGAAGAAGGGTGGGCGAGTCAGCCTGCGCGCGGTATCGTAATGGTTGAGCTGAACGACGTCGAGCTTTTTTGTTGCGTTGTAGAAAGAGAAGCGGTTGAGCACCATGAGGTCGGTGCCGGCCGGCGCGTCGGAATACTTGTGGAGAATTTCGGCCTGCTCCTCGGCATAGTCCACCGTCAGGTTCGAGTAGAACTCAAACCAGGCGGCCTCGAGCGAGGGGTGCGCCCATTCGGAACGCTTGGGCGGAATCACGTCTTCAAACGAGTCGTAGGTCAGCGACCAACGATCCATGATGAACTCTTTGTTGAGATTCTCGATGGTTCCGTAGCGGTCTTTCAGCCACTTGCGGAAGTTTTTGCGGCAGAGCGGACAATGACAGCCGTTGTCGTAAACGTAAAGCTCGTTGTCGATCTGCCAGCCGATCAGCGCCGGGTGATGGCCGAACCGTTTTGCCATCTCGGTGACGATGATGCGGTTCTTTTCGCGCATGATGGGCGAGGATTTGCAGGGGTGGCAACGCGAGGAGATTTCAACCCGCTCGCCGGTATCCATCACGGTTTTGGTTTCGGGATATTTTGTGAAGAGCCAGCGCGGAGGCGTGCAGGTCGGGGTGCAGAGCAGGACGTGGATGCCCGCCGCGTGCAGTTTGTCCATGACGCGTTCCAGCCAGCCAAAGTCGAATTTTCCTTCTTTTGGTTCCATGCGGCTCCAGGCAAATTCGGCGATGCGGAGGGTGTTGAGGCCGAACTCTTTACAGACTTCGATATCGTGGTCAATCTCGGATTCGTCCCAAAGCTCGGGATAGTAGGCGGCGCCGATATACATGTGTAAAAATCTCCTTTTCGGAAGTGGTTCGAGTTTATTGTACCATGTTCTTTGCGGCTTGTCAACGCAAAAGAGAGCGGAGCGGAATAAAGTTTTTTCTTTTTTCGGTTTTTTTCAAAAAGCTATTGACAAGCGCCTTTCTTTGGTGTATCATAAAAATGATAGACGAGCTATCAAAAAGAATGCCAAGCTATCAATCCCCCCGTCGCGGAGATGAAAAAGCAAATGACGATCAAAGATGCAAAACTGAATTTTATTACCGACGTTGCGGCAAAATTGTTTTTTGAAAAATCGATTGCGGCCGTAACGGTAAAGGATATTTCTCTTGCCGCCGGTGTGGGAGAAGCGACGGTTTACCGCTATTTTACGCACAAGCAAAACATTGTGACCGCGGTGGCCGAGAAGCTCCAGGGCGAGGTTTACGGCGGGTATTTTTGCAAAGAGAGAAGCGGAAACGGCTACGAGAAGCTCTCGGCGTTTTATGGGAACTATCTTGATATTTTTAACGGTCACCGGGAGTTTTATCAATTCGTCGGCGAATTCGACAGCTTTCTTCTTGCCGCCAACCAAACCGCGCCCAAGGCCTATTCCGACGGAGTAACGCTGTTTGAAGAGATCTTTTTGGCGGCTTACAACGAAGGAGTAAAGGACGGGAGCGTCCGTGCGCTGACCGATCCCGAGCGTTTCTATTTTTCCACCACGCACGCGCTTCTCGAACTTTGCAAAAAGCTCGCCACCGAAAAAGCGATCGTGTTACAGGACATAGCGGCCGACAAGGCCGAAGAGATAAGCGAACTGATCCAAGTTTTTCTTTCTTACCTCGCAGTCCCGCAGGCTTGATGCGGAAATAAAGACAGGAGATGGCAAAAGACGAATCAAGCGCGCCTTTTGCAGAAAAGCGACCATGAAAAGATTAACCAAAAAGCAGATGCGTATCTTTGCGGTAGGACAGCTTGGCTGGTCGATGCTCAGCGGTATCATTTCCGCGTGGTTTGTGACCTTCTATCTGCCCACGCAGAACGACATTGACGCGTTTGGCGCGACAAAGTTCATCCAGCCGGGTCTTGTGATCGGCGGTTTTCTGACGATCCTGGGGCTCATCACGGCGCTCTCCCGCGTGTTTGACGCCGTGACCGATCCGCTCATCGCTTCTCTCTCCGACCGCAGCAAAAACAAGCGCGGCAGAAGAATCCCCTTCATGCAGGTCGCGGCTATTCCGCTCGCTGTTGTGACGGTGCTTCTGTTCTGTGCGCCGGTGGATGCCATCAGCGGTTGGAACGTGGCCTGGATCTCGGTCTTTGTCGTGCTCTTCTACCTGTTTATGACCATGTACTGCACGCCCTACAACGCGCTCATTTCCGAGTTTGGCAAAACGCAGGAAGACAGAATGTATATTTCGACCGCGATCTCGCTGACCTTCTTTGCAGGCACCATGCTCGCCTACACCCCCTTTGTGTTTGCAGGTGTGCTTCGCGGCGCCGGAGCCTCCTTCTCCTGGAGCTATCGTATCTGCTTCATCGTCCTTGCGGTGATCGCCGGGATCTGCATGCTCATTCCCACTTTCTTCCTCAAGGAAAAGGATTTTGTTGATACCACGCCCTCCAACGCGAACATGCTCAAATCGCTTGGCGCCACCTTCAAGAACAAGGATTTCCGCGCCTTTGTGTTCTCGGATATCATGTACTGGGTGGGGCTGACGCTCTTTCAGACCGGTCTGCCTTTCTTTGTGAAGGTTTCGATGGGCCTTGACGAGTCCTTTACCATGTATTTCCTCGGCGGTATGACGATTTTGTCGGCCTGCTTCTATCCGACCGTTGCCAAGCTTGTCAGAAAGTTCGGCAAAAAGAAACTCATCATTGCAGGATTTTTGGGGCTTGCGGTCGCCTACGTGATCGCTACGCTCATCGGCATCCTCGGCACGGCTGAGAACGGAACCGGCAGTATTCCAGGCATCGTGTTCGGACTGCTCATCTGCGTGATCGCCGCCTTCCCGATGGCCCTGCTCGGCATCATTCCGCAGGCTGTCGTGGCCGACGTTGCCGAAGCCGAGGGCATTGTGACCGGCGAGAACCGCGAGGGCATGTTCTTTGCGGCGCGCACCTTTGCCATGAAGTTCGGCCAGTCGCTCGCCATGCTCGTCTTCACTTCGCTTGCCATCATCGGCACAACGCAGGATCTGACCTCCAACGATCTGACCGCCTCCGTCCCCGGCATGACGATCGTGGGCGCGGTTGCCGTGGCCTTCTGCGTCCTGGGCGCAGTCATTCTTGTTTTCTACAACGAGAAGAAGGTTATGAAAACGCTGGCGCAAAAAGAGGAGCAACTCTCTGCTCCCGAAGCAAAAGAAGAAGTTTCCGAATAATTGAACAGACAACGAAAAACGCCCCCTTGACCGGTCGGTCAAGGGGGCTGTCTTTATGAGAACGCGGGGTGGAATTTATCCTCTTCGGTAAGATCCAAAAGATCAATTGCATAGTTCGGGGGCTTCGGCAAGTCCTTTTGGGTGATGGGCGCCCCGCCCACGTGGATCTGTGTGAACCGATAGTGATCTCTCCAACCGCCGCGCTCGGGGCCAATGAAAATGGCAAGGATCGCGTAAAGGATCGAATAGATCACGACCGGGATCATGGCAAAAAGCGAGGCTTTGAACGAAATGGTGTGGTCGTCGTTGACGAAAATGACAAACAGGATCGAGAGGATCGGGCAGATCAAATGCAAAAACAGGTTGGAACGCTGTAAAAACATGAGCCGAAAGCCCGCGTAGGGAGCCAGAACGGTCAGCGTGAAAAAAGGTCAGAGAAACGCCGGTCGCACCCACAAAGATGAGCTCGACGATCCAGCGGATCCGGTTGATCCGGAGCGCATTTTTGCGAGTTGTTTTTCCACAGGTAATCCTTGTTGTCTTTTGGTAAAACCCGATGCGTCAGTGCTCCGAGATGATCTCGGGCGCTGAAGTAAAGCTCGAGCGGACGGCTTTGACTTGTTCCAGGCGGAAGACGACGAAGAGTCCGTCGTCGGCGGTGTAGAGCATGCTCGGGCCGGTGGGGTCGGCAAGCATGGCGGCACGCGCTTCTCTGCGGTCGTCCTCGACCGCAACGCCTTCCACTCTCAGCCATGCGCCGTCTTTGGTCATACCGCAAATCTCAAGGTGCGGATTTTTCTTTAACTGTTTGTAAACCTCTTTTTGGTTGTTGCAGCAAATATAAAGGTTGCCCTCAAACTCGGTGACGCTGGAAAAGGGGCGCACGCGGGGGCAGTCGCCGTCCATCGTCGCCACAAAAAAGGGGCTTGCGTTCTTGAGTGCTTCTACAACGAAGTTCATGGAGATTCTCCTTTTGCTTTTATTTCTTTTGTCCCTTGTAAGAGCCGTATGTGCGGCCTTTTTCATCGGTTTTGTCAAACAGGATCGAGGCGATGATTTTGCCGTCGCTCTCCGAAAAGACGAGCGTCAGCGGCAGTTCGTTTTCGTCCGAGAAGGAGCAGCGCCCGGTCAGGGGATCGTAGTCGGTGACGGTGTACTGTTTGCTGGGGGAATCGTTGGACGGGATCACCGTGATCGAAAGATTCTCGCCGGAGGGAAACACGTTCATGGAAAAAAAGATCTCATCGGTTTTGTCGTTTGCATCGTTCGCAAAATCGTCCCGGATGGATTTGCCGCTCATTTCGTAATCTCCCGAGATCCGCGCCACCGAAATGGTGGGCTTGGGAAGCTCGTGCCCCTCGGCGTCAACCGAGTCGGGATCATATTCTTCGATCTCCGGTATCTCTTCGGGAGCGGGATCCTCGCTTTTTTCATTTGCGGCTTTGGAGCAGGCGGCAAAAGCCGAGCCCAAAAGCAGGAGCGCAAGAAGAAGCGCGATCAAAGAAAGAATGCGGTTTTTCATGTTGACCTCCTCAAAGATTTGATCAGTTTTATTGTAACACAAGCAGTCAAAGAATGCAACAAAAAAGATAAAAAGGGGCAAGCCCCTTTTTATCTTTTTTTGTAAAGCAGCAGTTCCGGATCGCTCCCGCCCTCGCCATAGGTGCAAACGAGCAAAAAGTCCATGCTGGCAAGAATGCCGAAGCAGCGGCCGCCGCCAAACTCGCATTCGAGTTGATTCCCGAGATAGGTTTTGTTGTCATCAAGAAACTTGACAAGGCTTCCGTTCGGGAGGCGGTATTCGAGATTGACGTAACTGCCGACCAGCGCGTTGAGCTTTTCGACCTTGGGCATGCCCGGGATCTTCAGCTCATTGAATTCCTCGATGAGTTTTTGCTTGAACTCCTCGAACTTGCCGTCGCCGCCGAGCTCTTTGTAGCGTTTCCAGTAGTCGAGCTTGGGGAGAGATTCTTTGAGATAGGCGCGCACCTGCTCTTCCGAAAACTGCTCGCTTACCATGTGCTTGACGCAGACCTCGATGAGATCATCCAGATCGTGGTAGGTGTATTCGCCATCGGCGTAGCACCATTTGCAATAGTTCTCGTTGAAAGCGCCGTCCTTGTCGTGCCCGAGGATCGCATCGTCTATCGGCATGCCGCAGCACTGGCAAATCAGCTTGCGCGGCGAGCCGAGCAGGGTGTTGATCGAGACGTCAAAGAAAGACGAGAGCAGTTTTAAGGTCTCGGTGTTCGGGATAGTTTCGCCGGTCTCCCAGCGCGAGACGGCTTGACGTGTGACAAACACTTTTTCGGCAAGCTCGTCCTGCGAGAGGCCCTTTTTGGTTCGCAGTTCGAGTAGAATGTCCTTTGTTTCCATGGCTTTCACCTCCGGGGATAGTATAGCATAGAGGAATCCCTTTTGCAAGCAACGCGCGGTTGCGGTTTGAAAGGAAAAAAACCGGCGCGCGCAGGGGAGCGCACCGGTCTTTTTGAAAAAAGATTAAAACGCGAGGTTGAAAAGGCCGGGGACAACCAGCCAAGCAACGGCGACGCACAGGCCGATCACGCTGAGCGAAAGTCCGATGACGCCGAAAACAATGCCTTTTTTGCTTCCTTTTTTGACGGCGGTCAGAATAATGCCGACAATCGAGAGCGAAATTCCGACCAGCGCGGTCATAATCGAGAAGATGCCAAACACGCGCATGATCGCATCGCTGAGCGTGGTATCGATAATCAAATAAGTGCTGCCGCCCTCGTACTTGCCTTTGAGAAACATTTTTTCAATGTTCAGAACCAGCGGATACATGAGCAGGGAAAGGCTGTCGATAAAGGTCAGGATTCCGAGCACGAAGCCGACGATCGAAAGGGCAATGCTTCCTTTTTTCTTGGGCGCGGCCGCTTCCTGTTGCTGCAGTTCAATTTTGTTTTCGTCCATGGCGAAGCTCCTTTGCAAACAAATATTCGGCGAACATGATTTCACCGGAATTATTATACAGGTTTTTTGTGGCAACTGTCAAGACTTTTGTCGAAATCTTCCGCAGGAAGCGCGCGGTTGCGCAAAACTATGGTTTGGCTCCCTTGTGATCATTACAATTCCAATTGGATCGGCTCGCAGTGGGAAATTTTCAGGGCGAGCGTTTCCTCTTCGGAAAGGTTTTTTACGAGTTTGATCATACAGCGGATCGCCGCGTAGTGCGATACGAGAATGACTTTTTTGTAATTTTGCTTTTTCAGATCCTCCAAAAAGGAGGATACTCTTGCCGTGACGTCGGTATAATTCTCGCCGCCCGGGGCGCGCGTTCTAAAGCTCGCGCGAAAATCGGCAAGACGCGGATCAGTGAAGTAGTGGGAATAAGCGGGATCGGCCTTCAGCTCTTGAATGTTTCTTCCATCAAAGACGCCCAGCGTGCGCTCGGTCAGGCGCTCGTCAACAAAAATTTCTCGGTCGTAAAATTCTTTTGCCGTCTCGATTGCTCGCAAAAGCGGCGAGGAATAAAGCGCGTCGGCACCGAGAATTGCCGGGTGGCCTTGAAGCGCGCGAGCTTGCGCTTTGCCATGCTCGGTCAGGGGAACATTCCACCGGCCGCAAAAGAGCGGCTCGCTCTTGTCGATCTCGTTGGCGCGGCTTTCTCCGTGCCGGATGAGGATGAGAGTCATATCATAACACCTTCAAACACATATCGACGTGGGGGACGCCTTCCTCAAAATACTCTTCGGAGGTGACGGCAAATCCGAGCTTTTTATAGAAGGGAAGGGCGTGCGTTTGCGCGTCCATCACAAGCATTTTACAGGGAAGTTTTTTGGGGATCGTCGCGATCGCGTAATTCATCAGCGCCCGTCCGTGGCCCATGCCGTGCGTTATGGTCAGTACCCGACCGATCTTGACTGTGTCCGCGTCAACCGAAAACGCGCGTAGATAGGCGACGACGCGACCGTCCTCGATCCCGAAAATATGAAGGCTCTGAAAATCGACGTCGTCGGGATCGATATAGTGCATCCCCTGTTCGGCAATGAAGATCTGCGCGCGGGCGCGCAGGATCCCGTGCAGCTCGCCCGGAGCAAGCTCGTCGAAAAACTTTGCAAAAAAGGTCATGGGGTTACCACCTTTTCAAAAAATGAAAGAGAGTCAGATCGAGCAAATATTCGTTTTCGCGAAGCGAAACGGAGGCGTTTAGCCGACGAGAATATTGCGTAGTGAGCGCTATGCGCGAAGGTTGCAAATATTCGTTTTCGCGAAGCGAAACGGAGGCGTTTAGCCGACGAGAATTTTCATATAACGCAAAACTCAAAACGCCTGTAATCTCACATATAATTGAGTCAGATATTGTGATCACTTCATATAGAGTATAGCAGAAAAATGTTGTTTTTTCAAGTTATATTGTCCCTTCGGGACAGTTATATTTCTCGCTGACGCGAGAAGTTATATTATATTCGCCTCCAAACTGCGCAAAGCGCAATATCACTCGGCGCAAGCCGAATATCACTGCGAAGCAATATCACTCGCCGCAGGCGAATATAACTGAAAGAAACCTGATTTGTTAAACAAATCAGGTTTCTTTCCTGTACAAGACGTGCATAAGTGACCAAAAACGAGGAAAGAAAAGTGAAAGTGGCACCGGAGTATCCCGACAAACCGGAATTTGTACGAAAATAACAATCCTATGCGATTATATCAGGGAAGCTCTCTGCATAATCCGCTCATC
>JAFSSP010000011.1 GCA_017450945.1 Clostridia bacterium
AAATAAAACCAATTTTTACTTGACACAACTCTTCTCGTGTGTTATATTGTCTTACACACGAAGATATCGCGGTGTAGAGCAGCCTGGTAGCTCGTCGGGCTCATAACCCGGAGGTCATGTGGTTCAAATCCCATCCCCGCAACCAAAAAGCCAAGGCAGTCCGGTGGACTGCCTTGGCTTTTTGAATGCAGGAATGATCTGTATTGCATGGCCGACGGGTTATGAGCCCGCGGGCGAATAACCCGGAGGTAGCGAGCAAAGCGAGCGGCCGAGCAGGAATGAATAACCGTCCGGGGGACGGTTAGAACTGCGAGGTGACCGAGGCCGCTTTTGTCGCAACAAAAGCGGCAAGACCATGTGGTGGGCTCCCATCCCCGCAACCAAAAGATACTCGCTTGAACCTTTCCGGTTCAAGCGGGTTTTCTTTTATGTCGCCGCCGTTTTTGCCGCTGGTGATCTCCGAGAGTTCTTTCTTTTTGAGGTGCTTCGTCTCCCTTTTGTTCGTATTGTAAAGGATGATCACCTTGTCGTCAAACAGGATCGCGCGGTTAATAAACGAATTGAAAAACTCGTTTTTCTCTTCATCCCTTTGATACTTTTTGTGCGCGAAATAGTTGAGGAACGCCTTGACGTCGCAAAGTTCCAGCGGCTTGACCTGCTTGGATTTTTCGATGACGATTTTTGCTTCAAGATCCTCCTGCGCCGCCTCCAAGGTCAAGAGCTTTTCTTTCGTGCTTTTCGTGTAGATTCCGTTGATTGTATATCTTAAAAACTAAAGACATCCTTTTCAATTGCATCAATAATTTTATCTTGTAACACAAGAAGCAAAAAATTAAAGCGCATCTACAATGGCGTGTATTCTTGATTCTATCTTTACAGGAGTATCTAGTTCCACACCAATATCTACAGATAAATCTGATGTAATGGCCTCTTTTTCTATATGATCTTTTTGTATATTGATTATTTTTCCAATATAAACACGGTCCCCTGTCTTATATATTAAATAATCGTTAATTTTTATATTCTTATAACTATTATTAAAACACACAATATAATTATTAAAAACATTTATCGGTTTCTTGGTTTGGAATTTTTGGTTTTCAATCTTGCTATAACCAAGACTTTCTCTTATACAGATTCTGCAAAGGCAATCGCAAAAGACTTCAACAAAGGGAATGAGTCTATTATCGATCTCTTCGAGAGAAAGGCGATCTGAATTATTCCAACTATGAGCAACCGTGTTTCGTTGTTTAATCAATATTTCAATAGGTAAAAAAAGATCAGAAATATTATTTGTTCGTTTTAATTGAAATTCATGTTCATCCATAAATGATGGTATATAGTATCCTTTAAATATAGGCTCGTCCAGAATCTTGCTTTTTCCATCACATATTCCGAGACTATTCATTATTTCGCATATTTCATCAACATGAATATTACCCGAATGAGCAAGTGCAAAAACTTTATTTATACAAGACAAGGTGTTCAGATTTAAAACTTGATTGTATTTTTCAATTTCTTTTTCAAATTCAAAATCGTATCCTTTATATCTCTGCGGCGATGATAAATAATCACCTATTTTTTCACGGTACTTTTTTTGCAAGCTTTGCGGAAGCTCTGAATGCTTTTTGTGATTTTCTAATACAATTTCAAGAAACACTCCCAAAATACTCGAAATATAGTTTTCAAAGCACCCATACAAACTAATAATAATAGCATTGTTTACAATTTGAGAGTTTTTTGTCTCTTTTAAAGTTGACAAATAAAAGCTCTCTTCACCGTCAAACACTTTAGATTTAATATTGCTTAAAAGGCGGCTTGAAATTGCACTCATACTCATTGTTTTCAAAAAGCTTTTAATTTCAAGTAAGTGATCCTGAAAAATTTTATATTCAATCAACAGTCTTTTCATAGTATTTCATTTTTGATAAATTCATAAAGTTTTTCCGTGCGCTTTATTATATCCGTTTTTGCTTGGTGCTTACCATCAAACAGCCTTTCATCTGCAATATTACCATCTTCTTGTTTATTACATTTTGTATAGAACGCTTTTAATTTATTAATATTGACATCACTGTTTGTAGAATCAAAGCAAATATCTTCGTTCGTTAGCGCCAACATCATCGGGTCATAAATCATACGAGACGGAGAAGACCATTTTTCAGTTTCCGAATTGTAGATTTTAAAAGCAAATAAACCAAATAAATCATTTGCTTTTTTTAGTGTTTTGGCAAACAAATTAGATAGATCATTCAATTGCTTCCCATTATATCGATTTAGAGCATACAAAGTATCGTCCAACATACTTGATAGCGCATAATCAAAATCATTGATGTTTCTCATAGCAAAAAAACGCAAAACAAGTTCAACATCGTACATTCTCTTAAACAGCGCATTGCGATCTAATTTGCGTCTTAAAGAATCATCATCGATTTGATCCTGTAAATCATAGTCTTCTTCATCTATTTCGGTTGATTTTGGAATTTCCCATAACGATTTGAACAAGACATTGTTAGATAATTTAATACACATGTCGTTTCCCGGACCATTATAAACCGCATTTCTTATTTCTTGGGGTAACAGTTTAACCCCACCAGTGTTTAAACGCTCAAAAACAAGCCGTCTGATTTTATCAGCCCTCTCAGCAGTTGTTGCAGATTCTTTTAGCAGGGTAACCACTTGAATCTGTCTACGGTCTATCCCTTCTTTGACTTTTTCTGGGAGATCTTTATACTTTTTTCCGTCTAATTCTTCCCATTCTTCTAATCCGGACAAACGATACTTATTGTCATAAAAATCGATAATGGCCGTTAACCGTTGTAATCCATCCATGACTTCATATTTGTCGTAATCATATTCATAAAGGAAAATAGGAGGGATAGGAATATTCACAATTAGAGACTCTATTAACTTTGATCTTTTATTTGCATTCCACGTGATTCTCCGTTGGTAATCAGGTTGCAAATTGTAATTGCCTTGTTTGAAAATTTCTTTTATTATGGAGACTTTGTAAGAACCGGTCTCTGTAACTACTCTTGAATATCCTTGTTCATATTTTGCATTGATATCAAATTGGGATTTATTCATTTCTTGGCTAATCCTTTTAATTGTATTTACTTCAAAATCGTATTTCTTAATATTCATTATGCATCTTCCTTTCGGTTTTATGTGTTTGTTGCTTTCTACATTTTATTATGGGCATATATCTTTATTTGCATCAGTTTCAATGTGTTCAGATGAACATGCCCCTTTTCTTGATTAAAACAATCAGATATTCTCATTTTTCTCTCCGTTACTTATCATAAAATCAAATAGTTTCAATTCCTATTGATCGCAAATATTCATACGTCCCATCGTAAAACTTCGGCAATCTTGTACTATCTTCCCAGAAACCGCTCGAAGTTTTGTTTGCATTTCCCTCGGGAACACAAATCACCATTCCGGCGCGAGCGCGGGTAAGCAGGACGCGATAAGCGTTGAGCATATACTTCATTTGTTCCTGCTGACTATCAGTATTGCCCAAAATTTCGTTCCATTTGGTATTTCCATTAAACCGATAATAACGCCATTCGCCGTTTTCATAACGCATATCGGCATCCCATAAGACGCAAGTATAATCAAGTTCCAGTCCCTGAACCTGAATTTCCGTAGCGGCATCTTCCAAATAGTTAGACGATCTCGTATCAATTTTATCTTCAAGAAACCAATGGACAGCGTTTTCGTCGCCGGATGGCAAAATGTGTACCGCCAACGGTTTGTAGCGTGCAGACTCTTTTGTGACCAAAACGCCCGTTCGCTCTGTGCCCCTCACCTTGCTGTGAAGCCACTTGCGCGCTTTTTCCATATCTCTCGTTAACACAATGGGGTATTTATCCTTGATCTCGGCATACAACGTTTTGGCATTATCGTCAAAAGACAAAAGCGCATGTATGAAAGCCGACAACTTTTCAGCACGATATGAGCGCAGAGAAACACCCAAGTGCAAATCCTCTGAATAGGTAACGTTTTTGTTATCCTTCAAAAGATCGTTAATCTTGCCTTCGGCATATTCCGTTTCGGTCAGCTTCGGAGAAATGTAAACCTTCCAGTGCGTGAATTTCTCATTGATTGCTCGAATCCACTCAGAGATACCGGCTTCGCCGGTGTTGATTTCTTGCCCACCGCCGACAAGGCAGATAATCGTAGCCCAGTCTTCGCGCTGGTCAAGCGACCAGATCAGAAATGCCGCTTCGGAAACCGGGAAGTTTGGCACTTTTAGTTTGTTGCCGTAGGTTCCGCCTCGTTTGAGGTAATCGGCAAGGCGCTTATGTGTCCACGAACGTTGTGCTTCATCAAAAATTGCAACGTGTTCAACCTCGCCGAAACCGGCTTGCTCCATTTTTACAGCTTTTGTTGGATCAATCTCAAGAATGCCATTTTCTACGGGATTTTTGATTTTTGCAAGCATATTGTCACGGTAACGGTGAATCATCTGGATCGATTTGCTCACCTCACGGCGAGAATCGGTCATTTTCTTTTTCTCACCTTCTTCTCGGCAACGCTTATAGTTATCCTGTGCAAGGGCTTCGGTCAATACTGCGACAAGCGGACCGTTGCCGGATAGATAAACGGCTCCCTCGTCTTTTACCGGTTCGTTTTGTCCTTGATAGGTTTGCCGAATTGCAACGTCAAGGCCGACAAGTGTTTTACCGGCACCGGGAACGCCTGTGACAAAACAGACACTCTTTTGTTGCTTTTCCTTGCTTTGCTTGATTACATCCAAAATATAAGCGATTGTTCGGTCGGTTGAAACTTTGTCTGCCTCGTGCCGCGTAATATTTTCGACAGAATGATTCTCATATAGTGATCTCGCGGCTTCAATAATGGTTGGGGTCGGTGCATATGGGCTGATTACCCAATTCAGATCAACCGGCGATTCATTTGGAAATCTGTTCAAAACAGCAGTGACCAAACTAAAGATACCGGACTCTCCTGTGACTAACGGATTGGTGACCCGGTCGTCATAGACAGACATCTTGATATCGGACGATGCCCACTTGTAGTTTGTAGCAATAAGGATTGGAACAATCACTTTGTTTTGGCTGAATCTATGGAAGTTCTTCAAATCCAACGCATAGTCAAGAACTTGATCGACGTCAGCTTCTAATATGTGAGACTCTCCAACCTTAAATTCGAGGCAAAATACGATCCCTTTGTAGAGCAGAACTACGTCAATCCGTTTGCCCAGACGGGGAATATCATATTCGAAGATGATACGGCCATTCTTGTCAGAAAATCTCGACAAAGTGTCTTTCATTGCCGAGATTTCGCCTTTCCACGCCTCTCTAGTTGTGGTTTTGGCATCGCCATGATAACGGTCGCATAACTTCCCCAGAATGGATACCTCGGCCTCACTCAAAAAATCTATTAAATTATTGTCATATAAGCACCGGGGACTATTGCTCATTATACTAAACTCCTTCGAAAAAAATCTTTTGCAATAACGCTTACTAATCCAAGATCCTGCACCGCATCTCAATCAGCTCCGAAAGCCGTTCTTTTAAGTTCTGCGACAACAGTGACTCTTCGCACATCTTTTGGTAGATTGGCTTGAGCGACACAATTTTTGCAATCATTTTCTCTGCTGACGCTTTTGGAATCTCGCATTCTTCTGCAAAGACGAAAAAGTCTTTTTTGCGAATGTTGGCTTTCTTTCCATTCATAGCAAGGGCAAATTCCTCGGTGTCCTCCGGCATAATGACATTGACCGGTAGCAGATCATATGCCGGCGATAGCACATAAATGCCGCTTGCCGCATGCGTTTCGATGAGCGAGAAGTTTTTGAGATGCATATCCGAATTGCCGACGACAAAGGAGAAAACAAGCCGCAAAAACAGTTCGGTCATATCCAACTTTGCCTGTGCGGAATACCGTGCGATTACTTTTGCACAACGCTCATATGAACCCTTATATTTATCCTGCGTCAAGCGTAGATCGAGCTGACAAAAATCTTCCATAGCAAGCATTTGAAGACTATTTCTATCAATGACTCGATCGACTCGTTTGGTTATATAGGCGAATTTGTTGTCGCTTTTGATGAGCGCGTGTGGCACCGTCGAGATGCCAGTCGCGTCCGCCATAGTCATGACCAGTTGTTCGGCTTCCGGCAGACATTCAAATTCGGACACCTGCGGTTTCAGAATATATCCGGTTGGATAATTGACAAGCGTTAAGCGAGGTGTGTTACCATCCGAGTGCAAATGGAGCGACAACTTTTTTTGAACGCCGGGCACAGTGATTCCTTTGTTGGTGTTTTCTTTTGCGATCTCCTCTAATGTATGATCGTCAATTTCGATTTGCGGAATGGTGCTTGTCCCAAAAAAATGTTTGACGCAGGCTTGATGCCATCCGTTTATATCATTTTTTCTTAAAGGTTTGCCACAGCAATAACAGTTCATTTCCTTTCCTCCGCTATGCTCACGTTTCCAATACCGTCTTTACAAGCAACGAGCAAAAGTCCAAAGCGATCCTTCGTGTCGATTTTCCAGTTCCGACTCACAACGTTGAGAAGCCATCCTTCCGGAATCAGACCGTCAAAGAATGGAAACAGCGTTCCGGATGTGTAAGGTGTGCTTGCAAGCGGAAGCGTCAAGGATACAGCGGACGCAGTTTCGGATTTTAGATACTCCTCATCATAGGCAAACAGATAGCCTGAATCGGTTTCAGAAAGAATACCGGCAAAAACATTCCGCACATACACGTATGCCTTTCTAAATGCGTCCATCATTTATCTTCCTTTCTTCCCGGGACGGCGGTAGCACCAAACATTTCAAGGGCAACATTAACCTTATCCATACGCACGGTTTCTTTGCCCTGTTCTAGATCACGAATAAAGCGCAGTCCCAATCCAGAACGCATAGCAAACTCTTCTTGCGTAAGACCGGCTTCTTTTCTGCTTTTTTTCACAAATTCTGCAATTGGATTCATAAAACTCAACGCTCCTAATCAATTTTCACCACTATTATATACCCTTTAAGGTATAAAGTCAAGAGTATATTTGAAAAAATATACCTTTACGGGTATATTTCTGTCGACGTCTGTGAATATATACCTTATCGGGTATAATCAAAAAAACAAGTTTAGATAAAATCAAAACTCAATTACAAGTTCAATCAATGTCGTAAAAACGCAACCAAAAAGCCAAGGCAGTCCGTTGGACTGCCTTGGCTTTTTGAATGCAGGAATGATCTGTATTGCATGGCCGACGGGTTATGAGCCCGCGGGCGAATAACCCGGAGGGTGAGGCGGTAGTGAATGACAGTCAGGGGGACTGTCAGAGCCGCCGAACAGACCGCAGCATTTTCTCCGCAGAGAAAATGCAAGACCATGTGGTGGGCTCCCATCCCCGCAACCAAACAGAACAGGCAGTGCATTTTCACTGCCTGTTCTGTTTGGTTGTGAGTGATGTGTAAATTCCCTATTGTCATGCGCATTTAGGCTTTGGCGGTTTTCTTCTCCCTCCGGTAGTCCCGGATGAGTTTGCCGAGGCGAGAATAGGGGTAATCGTACTCGGCGAGCAGATGGTCGATATAAAAGCCGACAAAGTTGTTTCTGCCTTGGGCAACCTTTTTGAAATACTTTTGCGAGGCCGGAAGAACGAAGATTTTTTGCAGGCGTTTGCCGTCCCGAATGATTTTTTGGTAGGGCTTCATGCGGGCAAGGAATGCTTTTCGGGCGCTCGTATGGCCTGCGGAAATTGCCTTTGCCGCCTCGATTCCGCTCGCAAGGGCAAAATAGAGTCCCTCGCCGTAGATCGGATCGACAAAGCCGCCTGCGTCGCCGACAAGCAGGACGTTGTCCATGCCTCGGCTTTGTTTGACCAGTTTCCCGTAGGGCAAAAAGGCTCCTTTGATCGGGTAGGGCTCCGGATCGACGCCGAGTGTTCTGAGAAAGTCTTTTAAGATTGCGTCGTAGCGCACCGATTGGTCGTAGAGTCCGCCAAGGCCCACGCAAAGCTCTTTGCCCGAGGGGAAAACCCAGACGTATCCGTTTTTCACAACGCCAAAAGAAACGCCAACGGCGGTGTGGTTTGGCAGAGCTTCCTTCGGGATATGCGTCTCCACGCAAAAGGCGAGCTCGGGAGAATCGTAGCCGAGCGATTTGGCCGTAGGGCTGAGCGCCCCATCCGAGATGACAAGATGCTCAAAGGCAACCGTGTCCCCGCTCGAAAGGGTTGCGGTGTGGCCTTTGGGATCCAGCGAGCTGCAGGTGGTATTTTCCAAGAGTTTGCCGCCACGCTTTTGGTACTCGGTGGCAAGGAAGTGATCGAACTCTCTTCTTTTGACAAAGCGTAAGGGCTTTTTGATCTTGGAGTGCGTCAGGCGCAGGTCGCCAAAGAAAAGCTCCAGAACGTCGTTCTCGTCGCAAAAGATTTTGGAGAGCGCTTCCTCCGGGAGCTCCAGCTCCTCCGAGAGCAGGCGGTAGGTTTTGTTCGTCACGCCGCCCCCGCAGGTTTTATCCCGTGGGAAGGAACGCTTTTCGACAACAAGATTGGAGACGCCGCGCTTGCAAAGACGGATGCCGCAGGAAAGGCCCGCGGGGCCTGCGCCGATGATGAGAGTATCTACAACGTGGTTCATCTTTGAATCGGTCCTTTCCTCCGGATTTGCTTTTTTATTGTAACAGTTTTTGTCTCATTTTGCAAGAAAAAATGAAGATTTTTTCTTTTTTTGCTTTTTTCTTCTTTCAAATCCGGGCGTAGGCATCAGAGATCCGAATCCACCCATTCAATGCTCCCACCACAAAATGAGGGTACAGTGTACTGTACCCTTTCGCGCGCATTTTGCCGAGCGCATTCACAGCATAAGCCCAACGCCCTAAAAAACTCGCCCCCGGCGAGTTTTTTGCGCGCATACGCATACGCCGGGCTTCCGAATCCACCCATTCAATGCTCCCACCACAAAATGAGGTGTAGCGAAAGCTACACCTCATTTTGTGGTGGGAGCGGGTGGATTCGGACCACCGAAGTCAGTGACAACAGATTTACAGTCTGCCCCCTTTGGCCGCTCGGGAACGCTCCCATATAAAAGTCCACGGTTGTGGACTTTGGTGGAGCTGGTGATCGGAGTCGAACCAACAACCTGCTGATTACAAATCAGCTGCTCTGCCATTGAGCCACACCAGCGTGAACGCCGGTTTTTGACCGGAACGGTGATATTATAACACGCCGCCCCTCGTTTGTCAACCCTTTTTCAAAAAGTTTTCGGAGGAGAGAGTTCTTCCCTTCTCCGAATCAATTCAATACCACAAATTCCCATTCTGATCGGTATTCCCGGTCGTGTTCTGCGTTCCGCTGTTGCTTGTCGTCTGCTTTTGTTTGCGATAGTTTTTGACGCTGGAGAAAATGCAGAATCCTGCAAACCCGAGCATCACAATGCCGGTGAAGATCGTGGGCAGAACGTCCCACCAGGTTCTTTGAATCAGTATCAACACGTTGCCGGCGTCCTCAACGAGGATCACGGCAGGGATCTCGGTCGTCTCGGTAAAATAGGCAAGGCCGCTGTTGACCCGCGCCTCGTCCATCGGATAGTTGGTGTGATTCACGATGTGCGACGTATTGGGATCGTGATTGGCTTTTTCGTCCTCCTTCTGAAAGCTCGAGGAAAGCCCGAAGCCCTTGACGGTATCTCCCAGATCGCGCATGGATTTTTCCAGATCGGCGCTCAGCGATTCGCTGTAATCGTCAGAGATCCAAGCAAGCAGGATGTCGCCAAGCTCGGTACCCTCGCCGCCAAGTTCGCGGTTGATCTTTGGCGCAAGGTTATCCCCGACGATCGAATACCAAGCAAAGCCGTTTCGCTCCTCGTTGATGAGAAGCAGCAAAAGAAAGTTATCTTCGTAGCCGGCCGCGTTTTCGTCAAAGATCTTTTCGTACTGCTCGATGCCGTAGACAAAAAGATCCTCATCGTCATACTGGAAAAAAGGCAGATCCTCAAGTCTGGAGGGTGCGACGACGCGCAAAACCGAGGAAAGGATCAAAAAGGCCGCCACAAGGATGAGGATGATCGGCAAAACCAGACTCCAGATAAAGTTGCCTCTGCCGCCGCCTCCACCGCTTCCGCCGCCGTGCGCAACGTAGATGAGCGGGAAAAAGCCGATGCGATAAGAACCGCTCCCGGATGAACCATTTCCGCGGGAACCTCCTCCGAATCCGCTGCCGGAGAATCCTCCGCCTCCGTGACTTCCGCCGCCTGCTCCTGGCATAAACCATTCCTTCTTTCTGTAAATTCTCTGTAATTATATTCCCAAACGCCGGTAAAAATCCGCTTTCTCTTTCCCCTCGTCGGCTTCTTTTCTCAGCTTTTCGCCGCGAAAGAGAGAGGCGATCCCCTTCCCCGCATAGCGGAAAAGTTGGTAAATCCAGGCAAAGGGACGCAAAATTTTGTGCTTTTGAAAGGCCTTGCAGTTGGCCACGCCCGCTTTTTGCAGGGTCCTAAAGAAGCCATTTTGCTTGATCCCGATCGAAAGCTCACGCATCGGCTTGTATTCGTAAGGGTCTTTTCTACCAAAGTTGCCGCCCGCAAGAAGCGTTTCAAGGAGTTCCTTTGCAGTCGCGTCGTCGGCGTCGTCGCACCACGCGCAAGGAGTTGGCAGGCCGAAATCGGTTTTGCACATTTTTGTGACGACTCGCGCCAGTCTTCCAAGCCCGCAGGATTCAAAGAGCGGCAGATAGGATGCCGCAAACTCGCCCTCCTCCGGAATCGAGTGGACAAAGAGCATAAAGTCGATGATCTGCCGGATCCCAAGCCCACCGTAAAGGTGGTGCCGGATGTGATCAAGCAGAACAAGACCGTTTACGGCTTTCGGAAGCATCGGGAAGGCGTTCCCGTAGAGCGTCGCCGTCTCGGCTTTTTCAATGCCATTTTGCAGGATCTCTTCAATATCGTTTCTTTCGTCGCTGTACCGCTTGTGAAGCTCAAAGACCACACCGCCCGAAAGAAAACTGTAGTCGCGGCCGTCGCCGTAATCGGTATTATACTTGTAGCCGTTCTCTTTTAAGAGCGCAAAGGCGCGGTCAAAAGAACCTTTGCCGACGAGAATGTCCACGTCTCCCATTGTGCGTGCCGAGGGGGTGGGATAATAGATCGCCGCGGCGCATCCTTTGAGAATGACAAAGGGGATACCCTCTTTTTCAAAGAGGCTAACCAGTTTGGTCTGTTCATAGAGTGCGCGCATAAAGTGCGCTTTGGCCTGAGACGCATCCGAAAGCCACGCGGCGGCCTGTTCCTTGGGAAGCGCAGAAAAAACGAGCGGCACGACGGTTTGCGCTTTGGCTTCGGCAAGCAGTGCCGCCCAGTCAAGGTCTTCCGGAAGTTCTGACGGTGCGCCGAAAAGTGCGGTTTTCAGGAGCGCAAGAAGCGCCGATTCGGTGTTATTCATCGGCAACCATCCCTTCCTTTGCCACGCATGCGGCGTTGGGATCGAGGTTGCAGGCAAGCGCGTAAAACGGAACCGTCTCACCGAGTTTTCCAACAAACTGTAACGTCGTCTCAAGCGCGCTCCGCTCCTCTGGGCGATAGGTTTGCGCAATGATCAAATGGAACACCTTTGCAAAATCGATTTTTTCGATTTTGTTCTCCTTGCCGCGAAAGAGCACGCAGATCGCCGCGAGCGGCAGGATTGCATTTTTGTTTCTTCCCTCTTTGCCGGCCCAAGGAGTGCCGCAGGCAAAAACTTTTCCGTCCATAAATCGAAGGATCGGTTTGTCGCCGTTGAGAATAAAGGCGTTCGGATATTTTTTCAGCCAAAAGCTCGTGTGCGTCGTCTTTCCAACGCCCGAGGGAGCCGTGAACAGATAGGCCTTGCCGTTAAGCCCCACCACGGCGCCGTGCATGAGAAAGGCGTTGTAATCGAGCATCTTCACAACGATTTTTCGATAGACCGCGAGCGTTTCAAGATAGCCGTCGGAAAAATACTCCGGGATCCTGCCCTCGTGTTTTGCTTCGCTTGCAGATTTTTCGCGTTCAAACTCAATGTCAGAGGCGTCGATCGTCACCGAGAAGTCGGGCTCACCGCTCACAAGATAGTCGCGGCAGAGCGTATAGACTTCCTCGTAAAGGCTCGTAACGCCGATCTTCACACCCGCAAGCGAAATGGTAAACTTCATAAAAAACTCCAAAAAGAATTATTTGCCGGTCAATTTGTATTTGACCGCTCTTAGAAACTGTCTGGTTCCGCGTACCGCTTTTAAGACAAAAAACCGAGCGTGATAGGGCGCGCACCGAAGGTGGAGATAGCACCAATGCCGAAAGCCTTTGAAGGCATACGGTTTTCCGTCGCGCACAAGGCTTGTCAGAATTCCGAGGATGCACTCAGAGGGCACGATCTCGCCCGACGTGTCGTGATCACCGGCGATAAAATAAGTTCCGTCGCGGCGGACTTTTAAGATCCGATGTACCACATAATGGCCCCTGCCCTGCACATGCGGGCGCACAAAGAGAACCACGTCGAGTTTTTTCGGCGGCTCTTTGCAGGCCTCGATCATCATGACGTCCTTTCCTTCGCGGATGAGCGGCATCATGCTGACTCCCACGTTGGTGTAGATCAGGCGACCGTGCTCGGCCAGCTCACGCTCAAACGATGAAAATTTTTCGTTCGTCATCGGTGATATTCTCCAGCAGTCCTTCTTGATTCAGCCGTCTTAAAAACAGGACGAGACTTTTGGCGATCTCCTCGTCGGTCGATTCCTCATACTTCTCCTTCAGATACAAATGAATCTTCATCGGAGTGGTGTCCTCTTTCATTTGTCCGAGGATGTCGGCAGAGACGGCGTTGAGCTTGAGCATGCCGTGAAATTTGTTTGCGTCCTCCCCGACCGGCACCGCGGCAAACTCGCCGCCCATATCCATAATGGCAAATTCGTAACGCAACTTCATAGCGGTCACCTCGCATAGTTTTCTATTTTCTATCATACCACATCGCGCGCCGGATTGCAAGGAAAAGAAGGGAAAAAGATTCTTTTTCATGAGTTACTTCCCCACTGACCCCTCATCCGTCACGGCAAGCCGTGCCACCTTCCCCTCAAGGGGGAAGGCTAATGGGATTTGCAACTCACAGTGCAGAGCCGCCCTCCCGAAGGCGTAGTTCCTTAGGCGCCAGAGATTCGAACCCGACCGCCTCTCGGCGGACAGTTTCGGTGCTTTTGCGCCTTATCAGTCTTGTCCTACCTCCAGTAGGACTGCGACCTCTGCGGCTGAAATCCCTCAAAACTGTCTCGCCGATAGGTGCGTAGCAGTTTTTACAGAGCGGTTTTTCGTCGAGGCGCGAAAAAGCCCGCAGGCAATACGCCCGTATTGGCAAGGGCTTTGACAATGCATGGGCGGAAAACCGCCTGCAAAAACCGATTGGGTTCGCATCTCTGGTGCCTACGCCAAGGAAGTAGGCGAGGAGCAACGAAGCATGGCGAAGAATTCTGCGATGAAAGCAAAAATAAAAGCCGGCAAGTTGCCCTGCCGGCTTCTATTTGTTTTGAGCTTACGTCAGTTGTTGCCGTAGAGTTCCCAGTAGCTTGCGCCCTTGGTGTAGTACGCGCCGGAACCGTTCGGATCGACATACGCGTCGAAAGTATCGGCGTAAGGATTATACGTCCGATCATTTTCAATCGTTTCCGCACTGACCTCATACTTGTCGTAGGAATGGTACCCAACGATCCAAGTTCCTTCTTCCTCATAGGAAGGTGCCATGGTACCATAGACACCATAGTAACCGGTACCAGAATTGGAATCTGCCACGTAGAACAGGCTGGTTGCAAGCACGTCTTCTGCTGCGAAGCGCACAACTTCAAGCTCAGCGTTTGTGATTTTCATTGGAAATCACCTCCTAAACCAAAAAATTGGACAGTATGATTATACAAGAAGTTTTGCAATTTGTCAAGCGTTTTGGAAAACTTTATAAAAACTTTTTTCGTCTTAGGCATCAGAGATTCGAATTCAACCGCCTCTCGGCGGACAGTTTCGGTGCTTTTGCGCCTTAGCGATCTTGTCCTACCTCCAGTAGGACTGCGACCTCTGCGGCTGAAATCCCTCAAAACTGTCTTAGCGATAGGTGCGTAGCAGTTTTTACAGAGCGGTTTTTCGTCGAGGCTTTGACAATGCATGGGCGGAAAACCGCCTGCAAAAACCGATTGGATTCGGATTTCTGGTGCCTAAAACCGCTGTTCTCTTGTGGAGATTTTGTAGCGGATCCAACCGATGAGCACCGCAAGGCCAAAGCTGATTGCAAAGCAGATCAGGCTTTGATACGGAGAAATAAACGTCGTCCAAATCTCCAGGCGGTCGAGCAGAACGAAAAGGAACCAAAGGAAGAAGGCGCAGGGCTGGCAAAAGGCGTACATTCTGCGCGCGTAGCTTCTGCCGTGGTTACCGAAAAAGCTATCCTCCCAAAGAGTGGGCCCTGTGACAGCAAAACAGACGATCGAAATTGCCATGACGGCATAACCGATCATGTTGCCGGTGTAAACGAGATAGCCGGATTTGCTGAGAAAATACAATTCACCGGCCGAGAGAAGGATCCCAAAAAAGAAGGTGACAAGATAGACGCCCCACGGAATTTTGGCAAGTTTGTCTACCCCGCGACGCAAAAACATGCCGATGAGCATAAAGGGGATCGCTTTGGTAACGGCTCCGCCCGGAATATAGGAATATCCGAGAAGCGAGAACTTGGTAAGGCCTGCAAACTCACCGCTGTAGAGCATAAAAGCAAGCGTCAGGATCAAAATTGCCAGATAGAACCAGGTCTTTGACAGCTTGATCTTTTCGACGACAAAGAAGAAGAGATAAGCGTAAAGAAGGCTCTGGATAAACCAAATGCCGCCTCCGACCGACAGAGGCCAGACGTTGAGCACAAGAAAGTTAAAAGGCGTGCGCAGTCTCAAGAGCTCGGGAGAGAGCAGTTGATCCATCCTGCCGGTATAGTAGAAGTAAAACAGATTGATTGCAAGATAGCAAACAAAAAGAATGACAAAGGTGAAAAAGGATCTTCCAAGCGCGCGTGTGATCTTGCGCATGCGCCGTTCCCGGTCGGGAACCAGCACAAAAAATCCGCAAAGCGTGAAAAAGGCAAGCCCGGCAAACCCCGAGATCGCATTCACATAGTTGCTGATAATGGTGGAGATCGTCAGCCCGCGCCCCTCTAAAAAGCTCAGGACCGGGAAGCCGAGCAGGCCGAAAAAGACAAACGGCATGAGCAAAAACTTGACCAGATTGACAAGAGGGGATATATTGCCCTCATCGTAAAAAGTAGAGAGCTTTTGCTGACTCGATTCGTTCATTCGTTCCACCATCCTTCGTTTTGATGTTCGGGAAGCACGCCTGTGTCAGAGCCTTGCGCCATCGCCTCTGGCGGCGGCATCGGGCGCGCGGGTTTTCTTTGCCCTTCGGTCGGCAGATCCGCATAGCGGAAGATGAGCTCGGCCACCTTTTTGCGATCGACTTCTTCGAGTCCGCCCTCGGTAATGCGATAGATGCGGTCGCAGAGTTTGAGTGCGCTCGGGCGGTGCGTCGAGACGATGATGACCTTGTTGGGATGCGCCTTGATGATGTTGCGGAGCACCTTTTCCTCGGTCTCCACGTCAAGCGCGCTGGTCGCCTCATCGAGAAGCAGGATCGGCGCGTCTCTCAGAATTGCGCGGGCGATCGAAAGGCGTTGTGCCTGTCCTTCCGAAACGCCTCTTCCCCGCTCTCCGAGTCTGCCGTTGATGCCGTCCGGAAGTTCGGAAACAAATTCATAGGCGCAGGCAGTCGTAAGGGCTTCGACGATCTCTTCGTCGGTCGCGTCCTCTTTTACCATGCGCATATTCTCGGCGATCGTACCCGAGAGAATGGTGTTCCCCTGCGGAACGTAGGAAAAAAACTTGCGCAAATCGGCGTTGACCGGGACCTCTTTGCCTTCTTTATCGGCAAGAATGACCTGCCCTTCGTCGGCGTCAAGCATACCGAGAAGCAGGCGCATGAGCGTGGTCTTTCCGCCGCCGCTGCTGGCAACGACCGCAACGATCTCGCCGGGTTGTGCCGTAAAATCGGCATGCTGATAAACCCTGCGGCCCTCTCTTTCGCCATAACCAAAGGTCACGTTCCGGAGCTTGACCGAAAAACCCTCTTTTTCAAACTGTTTCAGTTCCTCGTAGGCGCACTCGTCGTGCGCTTCTCTCGGCAGTTCGATGAGTTCTCTGACACGGTGCGCCGAGACTGCCGAATTGAGCATACCCGGAACCGTACCGATGAGGTTGTTGAAGCGGTTGGAAAGGTTGGAGCGCTGCTGCAAGAAGAAGGTCATGTCGCCGTAAAGGATCTGGCCCGTCCAGAGCCGCCAGAGGCAGTAGCCGAACGCGGCGAGCGAGACAAGCGTGGAAACGAGCGTCATAAGGATCTTCGATTTGATCTCAAACTTGTTGTAATCGAGGTTGAACTGTTTGAAGAGCTTTTGCCACTCGCGCAAACGTCTGGAATAGTGCCCGAAGATGCCAAAGGATTTGATCATGTCGAAATTGTAGAAGGTTTCGACTTCAAAGCCCATCATATCCGAATTGAGTTCGAGCACGCGCTTGCGGTATTCGCGCATCTTTCGCAGGATGTACCGGCTCATCAAAAGCAGGAAGGGCGCCGATAAAAAGGCGATCCATGCCATGGTGGGGTCGGTCTTGAAAAGCGCAAAAAAGACGAGCAAAAAGGTATAGAGATTGATGATCAGGTTCGGGATCCAGTTGATCGCGTTGGACGCGATGGTGCTCACGTCGCCGTTGAAGCGGTTGAGCAGATCTCCGCTCGGGTATTTGGAAAGTTCCTTCCAGCGTGCGTCGATGATGCGGTCAAAGATCGCGCCCTGAATATCGTTGTTGACATAGATCGAAACGCGGGTAAAGATCCGGCTGTTGATACTCGAAAAAACGAGCGAAAAGATGGTCATACCGACCATCGATCCGATGAGCAGCCAGAGCTTGTCCACTTCTTTGCCGACAATGATATTGATGAGCATTTTGCTCAGCCATGCGGCGCCGAGTGAAAGGGTCGAACTGAAAATGCCGATGACGGTATAGAGAAAAATGATCCCCTTGTACTTTTTGGAAAAGCTGAAGATCCATTTCCAGTCGCCGATGAACTCTTTGAATGTTCCATCGTATCTTTTATTGATGAATGTTTGCAGAGTCTCGCTCCGAAAGATGCGATTGACCCCGGTGTACTTCCCTTTTTGTTTGCGACTCTTTTTTTCGCGTTTTTCTTTCATTGCTACCCCCAAAAAGGTGCGTTTCTCTGTTCAAGAGAGGCGCCGCACGGCGGCGCCTCTCAAGGATTGTTTGATTAGACTGCGTCCTCGTCGGGTTCCGCGTTCACCGGATGCACGTCCACGCCCTTGTAGCAGGCCATGCCGGTGCCGGCAGGAATGAGTTTGCCGATGATGACGTTTTCTTTCGGGCCCATGAGGTAGTCGACCTTGCCCTGGATCGCGGCTTCGGTGAGCACCTTGGTGGTCTCCTGGAAGGATGCGGCCGAAAGGAAGGACTCGTTCTGCAGCGAGGCCTTGGTGATACCAAGCAGAATAGTCTCGCCGACGGCGGGAGCAAAGTTGCCCTCTCCGGCCTCGGTGCGCTTCTCAAGCTCTTTGTTGGCGCGCTCGAGTTCCATGACGTCCACAACCGATCCCGGAAGCAAGGAGGTGTCTCCGCTCTCGGTGATGCGCAGTTTTCTGGTCATCTGACGGGCAATGATCTCCACGTGCTTATCGTTGACGTTACAGGACTGCGAACGGTAGACCTTCTGGATCTCCTTGATGAGGTATTCGTAAACCGCGTCAAGGCCGAGGACTTCCATAATATCGGCGGGGGCCTTGTTGCCTTCGCTGATCGCGTCGCCGAGTTCCAGATGCTGGCCTTCGGTGATGGCAAGCTTTGCGCCGTAGTTCAGAGCATATTTCTGCTCGGACTGCTGTGCATCGTCCGGGTAAACGGTCACTTCATGGATGCCGTTTTCGGTGGTCGAGATGTGTGCAATACCCGCCACTCTGGAAATGACGGCGGCTTTCTTGGGCTGTCTTGCTTCAAAGAGTTCCTCAACGCGAGGCAGACCCTGGGTGATATCCGAGCCGGCAACGCCGCCCGAGTGGAAGGTTCTCATGGTCAACTGCGTACCGGGCTCACCGATCGACTGAGCGGCGATGATACCCACTGCTTCGCCCACGTTGACGAGCTTGCCGTTGGCAAGATCGGCGCCGTAGCAATGCGCGCAGATGCCGAATTTGGCATGGCACTGAATGACCGTGCGGATGCAGACCTTGTCGATGCCTGCCGCTTCGATCTTTTCGGCAGCGGCGTCGTCGATCATCTGGTCGTCTTCCAAAATGACCTCACCGGTCTTGGGATCCACAACCGGTCCCATGGTAAAGCGGCCGATGATACGGTCGGAGAGCGGCTCGAGAATGTTGTTTTCTCTTTCATCCACGACTGCGCTGACCCATGCGCCCTTCTGGGTGTCGCACTTGACTTCTCTGACGATGACGTCCTGAGACACGTCGACAAGACGGCGGGTGAGGTACCCGGAGTCGGCGGTACGGAGAGCCGTATCCGACAGCGACTTTCTGGAACCCTTTGCGCCCATGAAATAGTCGATGACCGAAAGGCCTTCGCGGAAGTTGGATTTGATCGGCACTTCGATGGTACGTCCGTTGGTTGCAAACATAAGTCCGCGCATACCGGCGAGCTGACGCATCTGAGCGATCGAACCACGGGCTCCGGAATCCGACATGATCTTGATCGGGTTGAACTGGCTGAAGCAGTCCTGCAGAGCGTTCGTGACGTCGTTGGTGGTTTTATCCCACAGCTTGATGACGGCGCTGTAACGCTCCTCTTCCGAGAAAAGACCCATATGATAATAATTGTTGAGTTCGTCCACCTGCTTCTGCGCCTCGGAAATGAGGGCGGGCTTCTCTTTCGGAATGGTCATATCGTAGACCGAGATCGAGAAGGAGGCTCTGGTGGAGTACTGGTAACCGAGCGCCTTGATATCGTCCAGCATGGTCGCGCAGACGGTAGGCCCATTGTTGCGGATACAGCGGTCGATGATTTGTCCGAGCTGTTTCTTCTTGATGACGAATTCGACCTCGAGCTTGAAGGCGTTTTCGGGCTTGGTGCGATCCACAAAACCGAGGTTCTGCGGAATGACCTGGTTGTAAATGAGTCGGCCGAGCGTGGTGTTGATCACAGCGGATTTCTTTTCGCCGTCGATCTCTTTCTCCACGCGGACAAAGATCTTGGCATGCAGGCCAAGAACACCGTTGCGGTAAGCGCACATCGCCTCGTTGAAATCGCGGAATCTGCCGCCTTCACCCGGCTCGCCGTCCTTTTCCATGGTCAGGTAGTAAGCGCCGAGGATCATATCCTGCGACGGCACGGTCACAGCCTTACCGTCCATAGGCTTGAGCAGGTTGTTGGCCGAGAGCATGAGGAATCTTGCCTCTGCCTGCGCCTCGGCGGAAAGCGGAACGTGCACCGGCATCTGGTCGCCGTCAAAGTCGGCGTTAAATGCCGGGCAAACCAGCGGGTGGAGCTTGATGGCGCGGCCTTCGACAAGGATCGGCTCAAAGGCCTGAATCGAAAGGCGGTGCAAAGTCGGCGCGCGGTTGAGCAGCACCGGATGCTCCTTGATCACGTTTTCAAGCGCATCCCAAACGCAAGCGTTGGCGGGATCGTACGCGCGGTCGATCTTCTTCTGCGCGTCCTTAACGTTGGTCGCCTTGCCCATTTCGACAAGGCGCTTGATGACAAAGGGCTTGAAGAGCTCGATTGCCATTTCCTTTGGCAGACCGCACTGATAGATCTTAAGGTTCGGGCCAACGACGATAACAGAACGTCCCGAATAGTCGACACGTTTGCCAAGCAGGTTCTGACGGAAGCGTCCCTGTTTACCGCGGAGCATCTCGGAGAGAGATTTGAGCGCGCGGTTGGAAGGGCCTGTGACCGGTTTGCCGCGTTTGCCGTTGTCAATGAGCGCGTCCACAGCCTCTTGCAGCATCCGCTTTTCGTTGCGCACCACGATCTCGGGGGTGCGGATCTCCATGAGCTTTTTGAGACGGTTGTTGCGGCTGATGACGCGGCGATAGAGCTCGTTGAGGTCGGAGGAGGCGAATCTGCCGCCGTCGAGCTGTACCATCGGGCGGATATCCGGCGGGATCACGGGGATCACGTCCAGGATCATCCAGTCGAGGTGGTTGCCCGAGCGACGGAAGGCCTCGATGACCTCGAGCCGCTTGATGATGCGGGTCTTCTTCTGACCCGACGCTTTTTTGAGTTCTTCCTTGAGAGAGGCGGAAAGCTCTTCGACGTCAATCGACTGCAAGAGTTCCTTGATGGCTTCGGCGCCCATTCCGACGCGGAAGGCGTCGCCATAGTATTCTCTTGCCTCGGTATATTCTTTTTCGGTGAGCACCTGGCCCCGTTTCAGTTCGCTGACATATCCGGGATCGAGCACCACGTTCTGGGCAAAGTAAAGCACCTGCTCCAGAGCTTTGGGCGACATATCCAGCGCCAGCGCCATTTTGGAAGGAACCGCTTTGAAATACCAGATATGCGAGACCGGGGAGGCAAGCTCAATATGTCCCATCCGCTCTCTGCGTACCTTCTTTGTGGTGACGTCCACGCCGCATTTTTCGCAGCGGATCACCTCTTTGCTACGGGAATTCTTATACTTTCCGCATTGGCAGGCCCCGTCCTTGGTCGGCCCGAAGATCCTCTCGCAGAACAGTCCGCCCACTTCGGGCTTGAGGGTTCTGTAATTGATGGTTTCGGGTTTGTTGACTTCTCCGTAGGACCACTCCCGAATCATTTCGGGAGATGCCAATCCGATCTTAATCGAGTAAAAATCGTTACGCTCCACAGTAATCAACCATGAATCCTTTCTATCATTCTACTTTGCGCAAAAAGCGCAAGCTACACTGCATCCTGTTTTCCGGGACGGGACAAGCCCGCCCCGGGAAAATCAATCAAAGATCGTCGGTCTCGTCGAAGGAGCCGTCTTCGTAGACTTCTTCCTCTTCAATGGTTCCGTCTTCGTCCTCAAGCAGGAAGGAGTCGCGCAGGTCCTCTTCGTCGCCGCGCTGTCCGAGAGCGGCTTCAATCGCCTCTCTGTCGGCGCGGGTCATAGAAGGTGCGTCATCCTCCTGGGTGAACTTGGCGAGATCCACATCGTTGCCGTCGCGATCCTGAACTCTGACGTCAAGGCCAAGAGACTGAAGCTCTTTGATCATGACCTTGAAGGATTCGGGAATGCCGGGCTGCGGGATGTTCTGTCCCTTGATGATGGCCTCATAGGCTCTGCGACGGCCGTTGATATCGTCGGATTTCACGGTCAGGATCTCCTGAAGCGTGTAAGCGGCGCCATAGGCCTCGAGCGCCCAGACTTCCATTTCGCCGAAACGCTGTCCGCCGAACTGGGCCTTACCGCCGAGAGGCTGCTGGGTGACCAGAGAGTACGGACCGTTGGAACGGGCGTGGATCTTATCGTCCACGAGATGGTGCAGTTTGAGATAGTACATGATACCGACCGTGACCGGGTTGTCGAAAGGCTCGCCGGTGCGACCGTCGTACAGAATGGTTTTGCCGTCCAGGATCTTGAGTCTATGCTCGGCGCGGAGCTGGTTCATAAACTCTTCGTCGGCGCGCTCCTCCATCGAGAGGGTGCGCAGAGTCTTCTTGCCGGTGGCCTCGTCGGTGGTCTCTTCGTAGAGATCCTTGCCTTCGGGGTTTTCGAGCGGGAACATATCCCGCTGCATGCCGGCTTCCTTGAGGCATTCCAGAATGTCTTTTTCGTTTGCGCCGTCAAAGACCGGAGTCATGATCTTCCAACCCAGTTTCTTTGCGGCAATGCCGAGGTGCACTTCCAGCACCTGACCGATGTTCATACGCGAAGGCACGCCCAGCGGGTTGAGCACGATGTCAAGCGGGGTTCCATCCGGCAAGAAAGGCATATCTTCGGGCGGCAGGATGCGCGAGACGACGCCCTTGTTTCCGTGGCGGCCCGCCATCTTATCGCCGACAGAGATCTTTCTCTTCTGCGCAATGTAAACCTTGACCACTTTGTTGACGTCGCTGGGGAGCTTATCGCCCTGGTCGTGCGAGAAGACTCTCACGTCGACCACGACGCCGCTCTCACCGTGAGCCAAGCGCAAAGAGGTGTCGCGCACTTCTCTTGCCTTTTCACCGAAGATGGCGCGAAGCAGTCTTTCCTCGGCGGTCAGTTCGGTCTCGCCCTTCGGGGTGGTCTTACCGACCAGGATGTCTCCCGAGCGGACTTCTGTTCCCTTCTTGACGATACCCTCGGCGTTCAGATCCTTCAGAGCGTCGTCGCCGACGTTCGGGATCTCGCGGGTGATCTCTTCCGGCCCGAGCTTGGTGTCTCTGGCCTCGTGGGTATATTCCTCAATGTGGAGCGACGTGTACATATCGTCGCGCACGAGTCTTTCATTGAGCAGGACGGCGTCCTCGTAGTTGTAGCCTTCCCAGGTCATAAAGCCGATGAGCGCGTTCTTACCGAGCGAGATTTCGCCGTGATAGGTCGCGGGACCGTCGGCAATGACCTGACCGGCTTCCACGCGATCGCCTTTTTTGACGATCGGGCGCTGGTTGTAGCAGGTACCCTGGTTGGTTCTCTTGAACTTGATGAGGTTATACACGTCCTTGATGCCGCCGTCGCAAGCGACCACGATCTGGTCTGCCTGCACGCGCTCGACCACGCCGGCTCTCTCGGCGATCACCAGAACGCCCGAGTCCATGGCGGCCTTATGCTCCATACCGGTTCCCACGATCGGGGAATCGTTGACCATCAGCGGCACAGCCTGCTTCTGCATGTTGGAACCCATAAGTGCACGGGTGTTGTCGTCGTTTTCTAGGAAGGGGATCATGGCAGACGCGACCGAGACGAGCATCTTCGGCGCCACGTCCATGTAGTCGACCTTTGCGGGATCGCATTCCACGATCTCGGTCTTGTCGCGGCCGACGACCTTTTTGTTGATAAAGCAACCGTCCTCGTCGAGCGGCTCGTTGGCCTGCGCCACGATGAATCCGTCCTCAACGTCGGCGGTCATGTATTCGACCTCGTCGGTCACATGATGGCGAACCGTACCGTCTTTGGCCACGATGTGCTCCACCTTGCGGTAGGGCGCTTCGATGAATCCGTAATCCGAAATCTTTGCATAGGTGGTCAGATAGGAAATCAGACCGATGTTCGGGCCTTCGGGGGATTCGATCGGGCAGATACGGCCGTACTGGGTATAGTGGACGTCACGCACGTCAAAGGAAGCACGGTCACGCGAAAGACCGCCGGGACCGAGCGCCGAGAGACGGCGCTTGTGCGAAAGTTCGGCAAGCGGGTTGTTCTGATCCATGAACTGCGAGAGCTGGCTGGAGCCGAAGAACTCGCGGATGGCGGTGGTGACCGGGCGGATGTTGATGAGCTCCTTGACGGTCATCTTTTCGCTGTCCTGCGTGGTCATGCGCTCACGGATGATCTTGTCCATCCGGTTAAAGCCAAGTCTCATCTGGTTCTGGAGCTGTTCGCCCACCGAACGGATGCGGCGGTTGCCGAGATGGTCAATATCGTCGACGCGGCCCACGTCATGGGTCAGGTTGAGAAGATAGCTGATCGAAGCGAAAATGTCATCCTGCGTCAGACAGGGCGGGCAGAGCTCAAAGTAGCGCTCTTTTGCCATGGCCTTGATGGTATCCAGGTCGCCTTCGGCCTTCTCCATGATGTCCTTGAGGACTGCAATGCAGGCTTTTTCGCGCACGCCGCAATCTTTCAGATCAAATCCGAGGACCGCTTCGGGCTCGACCGTGTTGTTGCCGATGACCCGGGTGGTATCACCGTTGTCAAGCGCAATGACGACTTCGTTGATGCAGGCGCGTTCGATCTCGCGGGCCTTTGCGGGGGGTACGACCACGCCGGCCTCCAGAACCACTTCGCCGGTCAGCGGGCTGACTGCATCCTCTGCCAGACGGTGGTTGACGATTCTTGCGCTGATCTCCATCTTTTTGTTGAACTTGTAGCGCCCAACCGGAGCGATCTCATATCTCTTGGGATCAAAGAAGCTGTTGTGAAGCTGGGTGCGGCCGGCTTCCTCCGTGGGAGGCTCGCCCGGACGGAGCTTGCGGTAGATCTCTTTGAGCGCTTCCACAACCGGGGTACTTCCGGTCGCCTGAGCGGCTTTGACAGAATCATCCTTCTCAAAGGTGGTTCTGAGCTTTGCTTCATCGCCGAAGAGCGCGCAGATCTCCTCATCGGTACCAAGCCCCAGTGCGCGGATGAGCACGGTCAGAGGAAGTTTGCGGTTTTTATCGATGCGCACGTACATGACGCCGTTGGGATCGATCTCATACTCGAGCCATGCGCCGCGATAGGGGATGATCTGGGTCGCATAGGTCTTTTTGCCGGCCTTGTCGATGTCGCTCGCATAATACATACCGGGGGAACGGATGATCTGCGAGACGATGACGCGCTCGGCGCCGTTGATGACAAAAGTGCCGGTTTTGGTCATGAGCGGGAAATCGCCCATGAAAACCTCGTCCTCCTGGACAGCTCCGGTCTGACGGTTGGTGAGTCTGACCTTCACGCGCAAGGGAGCAGCATAGTTCGCGTCGCGCTCTTTGCACTCTTCCACAGGATAGGTCGGGTTTTCCTCTTCCAGGCGGTAGGAGATAAACTCGATGACATAATTCCCGAGATGATCCACAATGGGAGAAGCATCCCGAAGAACCTCTTCGAGCCCCACGGTTTTGAACCACTCGTACGACTTGGTCTGGATCTCCACCAGATTGGGCAACGGGTAGTCAAACTTGGACCGGGCAAAGCTCTTTCGCAGGTTTTGACCGAGTTTTTGATCTCTTACGTTGATCATGAATTCAATCACTCCATTCAAAAAATTGGTTTGCGGGTTTTCCTCGCTTTTCCGAAAACTTTTTCTCCATATAAGTAAAAGCTGGGGGACTTTTTGCATGGGGAAAGAGCATGGTAAGCGATTATAATGCAGTTTACTATTTTATCATCCGAAATCGTCGTTGTCAAGCCTTTTTTCCAATTTTTTTCAAAAAAAGTAAAAAAAGTACAAAAGAAAGAAAAAAGCCCTTCGGAAAACCGGTTTCCGAAGGGCAAAAAATCAGCGCGGGGCGTCAAAGGAGGTCTCCACAACCTTTCCGGATTCGAGCGGCGAATAGAGCCAATGCGAAAGATGCGTCGTGGCCTTTGTGTCAACAAAAAAGGTCAGATCCTTTGCAGGAAGAATTCCCCTGCAAAAATCGATGAGCACGAGCTTGACCTTCATACGCTCGGGGGAAATGCTTTTGATGTAGACCGAGACCGCTTCACCGATATGGTCGGCAAGCTCCTCTCTGGAGAACTCGCGCAATTCGGCAAGCCCGGCAAGATTGGGAGCCAGTTCGACAAAGGCGCCGTAGGATTCCACACTGCGCAAAATCCCGAACACCGTCTGCCCCACTTCAAAGCCTGCGGCATTTTCCTCCCATGTGCCGAGCAGTTCTCTCAAAGAGAGCGTGATCCTTCCGCTGACAGCCTCCATGGAGCGGATCACCACCGGCAGTTTTTGCCCCTGGAAAAGGCGCTCTTTCGGGTGCCGGATGCGCGAGACCGAGATCGCGTCTACCGGAAGCAGAGCCGAAAGGCCGCAACCGAGGTCCATGAAGGCGCCGAACGGCTCCATGTGCGTGACCCGGGCAAAAAGGATATCCCCCGGCCGCTTGTTTGCAAACAGATACTCCTGACAGTTCTCCTGCGCTTCCCGCCTCGAAAGATAAGCCACAATCCCGGCATCGGTCTTTTCGAGCCTTTTGACGAGCGCGGTCACAGGCTTCCCTACTCTTGTGATGAGCGCCACGTCCTTGCGGGTCTCGCCGGGGCGGCAGTAAAGCGCCTCGTCGGCGGGAAGGATCGCTTGCGCGATCCCCAAATCTACGTGCAGATTCCAGTCGCTGTCACAAAGCCGCACAAAGCCCTCCACAAGGAGTTCTTCCCGCATGGCGCGCTCGAGTCCCTCAAACGAGGAAAGCAGCGCACGGTTGCTCTCCAGTAAAAACAATTCCCCTTCCGGAACATAACATTCTTCCATTTTTTGCCTCCTTTTGCAAAGAAACCTGCCGATCGCTTCATTCTATGCGAAAGAAAAAAGATTCATTCCCGCATGGATCTTTCCCGCGCGGCAAAGACTAACAAAAACTCAAAAAGAAGGAAAACGATGGAACTTTGCGGAAATTACAAGGAAAATATCAAACGAATGGACGCGTCGCTCGGCGTTGGCGAGAGCTTTGACCTCATCAAAAAGATCCTGTTTGTCGCAAATACCGAGCTGACCTTTTACTATCTGGACGGCTTTGTAGGCCCTTCGATGAACAAACTGCTCATGTTCCTTGCCGGACTGCAGAAGATCGAGATCCCAAGCGGGCTTTATCCCGAATCCGCGATCGCATATTTTGCCGCACACTACCTGCCGTTTGTCGAGACGGCCCCTTCGGGCGACCCCGCCTCCTTGACCCGAGCGGCGCTCTCCGGACAGGCGATCCTTTTTGGCGAATGCTTCGGCCCTTATGGCATTGTGATCGACTGCCGCTCCTACCCCGCGCGCTCGGTGGGAGAACCCGAGAACGACCGCGTGATGATCGGATCACGCGACGGATTTGTCGAGACGCTGGTCTTCAACACCGCGCTCATCCGCCGCAGGATCCGCGATCCCGCACTCCGTATGAAGCACCTCTATATCGGCTCCTCGGGACAAACCGACGTTTCTCTCTGCTATCTCGAAGGAAAGGCCGACGACGCCTATGTGAAAAAACTGACCGAAAAGCTCTCCTCCATCAAGACCGGGGCGCTGACGCTCGGGCATGAATCGCTTGCCGAACTGCTCATCAAAAAGCGATGGTACAACCCCTTTCCGAAGATCCGTTACACCGAGCGCCCCGACGTGGCGGCGTCGCAGATCCTGGAAGGAAGTGTGGTGGTGCTCTGCGACAACTCGCCCGAGGCGATGATCCTGCCAAGCTCGATTTTTGACTTTTTGCAGGAGACAAACGACTTTTATTTTCCACCGCCGACCGGCACCTATATCCGCGCGGTGCGCTATCTCGTTTTTCTCTCAACGCTCCTCCTGGTACCGCTCTGGTTTCTGCTTGTCAAAAACCCGGAGGCCGCCCCAACATTTTTGGAGTTTGCCCTTCCCCGCTCGACCGGCCGCATCCCGATCTTTTTACAGCTGCTCCTTGTGGAATTCATGATCGACGGACTGCGCATGGCCTGCATGAACACGCCGGACATGCTCTCCAACTCGCTCTCGGTGGTGGGGGGACTCATTCTCGGCGACTTTGCGGTGGACGTCGGCTGGCTCATCCCCGAGGTTATCCTTTATATGGCTTTCGTCTCGACGGCAAACTTCAGCCAAAGGAGCTACGAGCTGGGATACGCCTTCAAATTCATGCGCATCTCGCTGATCATTCTCATCGAACTTTTCAACTTTGTCGGCTTCTGGATCGGTGTGGCCGGGATCGCGGCGCTCCTCTTCTCCAACCGCTCGGTGGGCGGCGGAAGGTCTTATCTCTACCCGCTCATTCCCTATGACAAAAAGGCGCTCTCTTCCTTTTTTGTACGCCACCGAAAACGCGAATAAAAAATGCCCTGTTTCGGGCATTCCCTCCTTTACTTTTCTTTGAATTTATGTTATACTAAGAAAAACGAAACGGAAAGGGGGAGAATGCGTTGAAACTCATTCACACTGCCGATCTGCATCTGGATTCGCCCATGACGGCGCATCTTTCGATCGAAAAGGCCAAACAGCGCCGGGAAGAGTTGCGCCGAAACTTTGGCCGTCTTGCCGAAGAGGGAGAACGCCTCGGCGTCGACTGCATCCTGATTTCGGGAGACCTGTTTGACGAAAAAGCGCCCTCCAAAAGAAGCCGCAAATATGTGCTTGACGTGATTGCGGAGCACCCTGCTCTTCGCTTCTTCTATCTTTCCGGCAATCACGACGGAAAAGAAGTCCTTTCCGAGGTGGGAAAACTCCCCGAAAACCTCTTTCTCTTTGATGAAAACTGGACGACCTATACCCCGTTTCCGGGGCTGACCATTACCGGAAGCACGCACCCAGACGCCTCGACGCTCAACGCGCTTCCGGAGAGTTCCTGCAACATTCTTTTGCTCCACGGGCAGGTGATGAGCGGGACCGGAAAGGAAGAGAGCGACCTCATTTATCCCGAGCGCTACAGGGGCAAAAACCTCGATTATCTCGCGCTCGGACACATCCACAGCTATTCCTCACAAAAGCTCGACGCTCGCACCACCATCTGCTATCCCGGTTGTCTCGAGGGCCGCGGCTTTGACGAATGCGGCGAACGGGGATACGTTCTTTTGGAACGGGACGAAAAAGAGCTGCGCCACAGCTTTGTTCCCTTTGCAAAGCGGCGGGTTCACCTGGTTGAATGCGATATCACCGGCTGCGAGTCTCCGCTTGAACTGGACGCGCGGATCGAGAGCGTGCTTGCCGGGATCCCCGCCTCGGATCTTGTTCGCCTTGTCTTTTGCGGAACCTATCTGCCCGATTTCATGCCCGACCTGACCGCGACCGCGCAGTCGCTTTCGGATCGCTTCTTTTACGCCGAAGTCGAGCTTGCCGCGCGCCCGCTCATCCGCAAAGAGGACTATGAAAACGATATCTCGCTCAAAGGGGAATTTGTGCGCACGGTGCTCGCGGACAAAATGCTGACCGAAGAGGAGGCCGACCGGATCATCCTCTGCGGCCTGCGCGCGCTGATGGGAGAGGAGCCGATCCTATGAAACTGACAAAACTTCATGTGGAAAACTTCGGGGCTCTGCAAAACTTTGACTTCATCCCCTCTGCCGGGCTCAACCGCCTGGAATACCCCAATGGCTGGGGAAAAAGCACGCTTGCGGCCTTTCTCAAAGCCATGCTGTTCGGGCTTCCGAGCGCCCGCGGGAGCGAGGAAAAGAACGAGCGCAAAAAATACGCCCCCTGGCAGGGCGGACTGTTCGGCGGCACGCTGGAGCTTTCCTGCTCTTTGGGAGAATTCCGGATCGAGCGCTCGTTCGGTCTGCGCCCGATGCAGGACAGTCTTTCGGTGATCGACCTTGCTACCGGACGTCCCTCCGACCGTTTGGGTGAAACTCCCGGCGAAACCTTGCTCGGGATCAATGCCGACGGCTTTGACAAAAGCGTTTATTACACCCGAAGAGAGCTTTCCGACAGCGGCGACGGAAATGCGAGCATCACGGCGCGGCTCAACAGTCTTCTCGACAATGTGGAGGACGCCGGGAGCTTTGAATGCGCAATCGATCAGATCAAAAGTGCAAAAAAAGATCTGGAAAACCCGCGCGGGGGCGACAAGCTCGCCTCGTTGGGAGATCAACTGTTCGATACCCGCAGGGTCATTTCCCGCCTCGAAGAAAAGCGGGGCGACCTTGCCGCTCTGGAAGAACGGCTTGCCGCCTGCAATGATTCGCTTGCCGCACTTGAACAATCCGAAGAGGACTTCCGGCAAAGAAAGGAATCCTATCTCCTCCTGCAAGCCCGAAAAAAACTGCTTTTGGAAAAGAGTGCCGTCAAAGCAAAGCTGGATGCTCTTGAAGCGCTCTTTTGCGGGTACCCGCTTTCCAAAGAGGATCTGCAAGCCCTCTCGATCCACTGCCGGGATCTGCAAGCGGCAAACGCCCGCACCGAAGCCTTGAAGGAGGCCTTTCCAAAGGCCGAATACGAGCGCCTGACGCAGACGCCCCTGCCCGACGAGACGACGCTAAAAAAAGCAGAAGCTCTTGCAAAGGAGCGCACAGAACTCTCCAAAACGCTCGCCGGACTGCAAAACGAACCCTCAGAGCCTGCAAAAAACGCAAAACCGCTCTTTGTTTTTGCCGCCTGTCTTGCCCTCTTTGGGATCGGAGCCGCGATCCTCGCCTTGCTTTTGAAAAAACCGCTTCTTTTGATCGGAACGCTCCTGTTTTTGGCCGGCTCCGGCGCGCTCTTTGCAATCGGATGTTCCAAGCGCAAAAAGGCCGGCAATAGCCAAAACGAAAAAGCGATCCTGTTGCAAAGGATCGCCGGGCTGGACAAAGCCTTCGGCCGCCTGTCCCCTGCCCTTTTTGGGGAAAAAGCCGAAGAAGAGCTTGTCCTGCGCCTGCGGCGCGACATCGAGCGCGTCGCCCGCCTGAAGCTCGAAAAAGAGCGTCTGGAAAGCGCAAAGGCCGATTCCGAAAAGCTCGCCGCGTCTCTGGAAGCATTCTCTTTGCGTTACGGAACGCCTGCAGAGAACGGCGATCCTGCCGCCACGCTCTTACGCCTGACCGGCGCACTGGCCGAGATTGAATGGAACCGCTCACTCCTCTCGGAAAAGGAAGCGCAAGAAGTTGATCTGAACCGGAAGATCGGCGATCTTCCCGAAGACCTGCAAAGCGCTTCTCCCTCGGAAGAACCCGACTGGAGGGCAAAGCGCGCCGAGTACGAAACCGAGCGCAAAAAACTCGAGCGCGAGATCGACATTCTCTCGGCCGACATCGACCGCATTCCCGAGCTTTCGGACTGGGTCGCCGCAAAGGAGGCCGACCTTGCCCGCCGCAAAGAAAAACTCGCCATCCTTGAAAAGACCGACGCTTACTTAAAGACTGCCAAAGACTCGCTTTCGGCCCGCTATCGCACCGGGATCGAGCGTCTGCTTCCCTCCTACCTGGAGCGGGCCGCCTCCACCCTGCCCGAGAGCCGAGTGGATCCCGACCTGCAGGTCTATTACTACGCCGGCGGAAAATCGCGGCCGCTCTCGGCATTCAGCCAGGGAGAACGCGACCTGACCGATTTCTGCCTGCGCCTCTCGCTCACCGAATCCCTGAGCGCAGGAGGAGAAACACCCTTTTTGCTCCTCGACGACCCCTTCGTCAACCTCGACGACGATCGCTACGCCGCCGCAAAAGCCCTCCTTACCGACCTCGCACACGACTATCAAATTTTCTACTTGGTGTGCAGGAAGGAAACGGAATAAAAAAGAATGCGGGAAAACCCTTTTTTGAAAAAAAGAGGTTTTCCCGCACTCCTGTTGAGGTGCCCGAAATTTTTCGGTCGCGCTTTGCGCTCCCAAAATTTCGACCTCTGCCACTCCTCCCGCTCCCTGTTTCCCGCACAGCGGGCGGTCGCGCTCGTCCCCTTCCGAAAAAACGAACGATATAAGAAAAAGCGCTTACCGGGCATTCCGGCGAGCGTTTTATTTTTTGTTCAAAGTTTTTGAAAAGGGTGCGGGGAAAACTTTTTGCAAAAAGTTTTCCCCGCAATTCTTTTTATTCCAAACTCTTACAGTTCTGCGAAGTACTTGATGGTACGGACCATCTGGCTGGTGTAGGAGTTCTCGTTGTCGTACCAAGACACGACCTGAACCTGGTAGGTATTGTCGTCGATCTTTGCGACCATGGTCTGGGTTGCATCGAAGATGGAACCGTGGGTCTCGCCGATGATATCGGTGGAGACGATGGGCTCTTCGTTGTAACCGAAGGAATCGGATTCAGCGGCCTTCATAGCGGCGTTGATACCCTCGACGGTGACGTCCTTCTTCTTGACGACAGCAACGAGGATGGTGGTGGAACCGGTCGGAACCGGAACTCTCTGAGCCGAGCCGATGAGCTTGCCGTTGAGTTCGGGAATGACAAGGCCGATTGCCTTAGCGGCGCCGGTGGAGTTCGGAACGATGTTCACGGCTGCGGCGCGAGCGCGGCGGAGGTCACCCTTTCTGTGCGGGCCATCGAGAACCATCTGGTCGCCGGTGAAGGCATGAACGGTGGTCATGATACCCGACTGAATGGGAGCATAGTCGTTGAGAGCCTTAGCCATGGGAGCGAGGCAGTTGGTGGTGCAGGAAGCGGCCGAGATGATCTGGTCGTCTTTGGTCAGGGTCTTCTCGTTGACCGAGTAAACGATGGTCTTGAGGTCCTTGCCTGCGGGAGCGGAAATGACGCACTTCTTGGCGCCGGCGTTGATGTGAGCCATTGCCTTATCTTTGGAAGTGTAGAAACCGGTGCACTCGAGCACAACATCAACCTTCAGCTTCTTCCAAGGAAGGTTAGCGGCGTCCTTCTCGGCATAGATCTTAATGGTCTTGCCGCCGACGGTCAGAGTTCCCTCTTCGTCGTTTGCCGAAACGGTGCTACCGAGAGCATATTTGCCCTGTGCCGAGTCGTATTTGAGCAGGTGAGCCAGCATGGAGGGCTGGGTCAGATCGTTGATTGCTACGACCGTGTAGCCCTTTGCGCCGAACATCTGGCGGAATGCCAGGCGTCCGATTCTACCGAAACCGTTGATTGCAACTCTTACGTTTGCCATTGGATTTTTTCCTCCGTTTAGAAAAAAGTTTGTGTTTGGGCAAAATTCCCATTCGAATTTATTGTAGCGCATTTTTTGGAAAGTTACAAGGGGTTTGACGAAAATTTATCAATTTTTGCAAAAAAACTTTTCCTGCAAAGCCAAAAACCGCTCAAAAGAGCAAAAAAAGAAGGCTTTTTCCGATTGTGAAAAACCCTTGACAAGCGCGCAAAAGGGCGATATAATAAAATCAATGTAAAAATGTGCCTTCCCCACCGGTTCGGGAAGGCAAAAAGGAAAGGTCGATTATGGCAAAAAACAACGAAAAAATGGTAGAACAGATCACCTCAATGGAGGTGGATTTTGGTCAGTGGTACACCGACGTGGTAAAAAAGGCCGAGCTGGTCGATTATTCCGGCGTCAAGGGCTGTATGGTCATCCGCCCC
>JAFSSP010000012.1 GCA_017450945.1 Clostridia bacterium
AAACTCTCGAAATCATGGTATTAAAACCGATCCATAAGAACCGGATTCAATCTCTTATGCTTCGAGTTTCTCTCTTAGCTTTCTTTACTTTTGTTGAGTAGTATTCTCATTACGAATTGTCGAGATCCGTACACAAGTTTTTCGTCCTTGTACTTCTCTCTTGTTGTTCAATTTTCAAGGATCAGTACTGTCGGCCTTTTTGGGGGACAGCTTAAGTAGTATATCACAAAAAGCCGCAAATTGTCAAGAGCTTTTTTGAGATTTTTTTCATCTTCTGAAAATTTTTTTCAAAAGATAAGCTGGAAGCCGAAGAATCCCGGCTTCCAGCCCTGTCGTTTCAATGACTTTTGATTAGAAAGCAATCTTTTCTTCGATGTATTTTTTCAGTTCTGCGATCGGAATACGCACCTGTTCCATGGTATCTCTGTCACGGACGGTCACGCAGTTGTCTGCAGCCTTTTCCTCGTCGCCCACCGTTTCAAAATCGACGGTGATGCAAAGAGGCGTACCGATCTCGTCTTCTCTACGATAACGCTTGCCGATCGATCCGGTCTCATCGTAGTCGACCATAAAGTATTTGGAAAGCTCGTTATAAATCTCGGTAGCCTTGTCTCCAAGCTTTTTAGAAAGCGGAAGTACGGCGGCCTTGAAAGGCGCAAGTGCCGGATGCAGATGCAGAACGGTTCTGACATCGTTCTTTTCAGCATCCACGACCTCTTCGTCATACGCATCGCAAAGAACCGAAAGAACGGTTCTCTCAACGCCGAGCGAAGGCTCGATCACATAAGGCGTATAACGCTCGTTGGTTTCGGGATCAAAATAGGAAAGATCCTTGCCCGAGGTGTTCTGGTGCTGGGTCAGGTCGTAATCGGTACGATCGGCAACGCCCCAGAGCTCGCCCCAGCCGAACGGGAACAAGAACTCGAAGTCGGTGGTCGCTTTGGAATAGAAGCAAAGCTCTTCGGGATCATGGTCACGCAGGCGAAGGTTTTCATCTTTGAGACCGATCGAAAGAAGCCAGTTGTGGCAGAAGGAACGCCAGTAGGAGAACCATTCGAGGTCGGTTCCGGGTTTGCAGAAGAATTCGAGTTCCATCTGCTCAAACTCGCGGACACGGAAAATGAAGTTGCCGGGAGTAATCTCGTTGCGGAAGGATTTACCGATCTGTCCGATACCGAAAGGCAGTTTTTTGCGAGTCGTTCTCTGCACGTTTGCAAAGTTGACGAAAATGCCCTGCGCGGTCTCGGGGCGGAGGTAGACCGTATTCTTCGCATCCTCGGTCACGCCCTGGAAGGTCTTGAACATCAGGTTAAACTGGCGAATGTCGGTGAAGTTATGCTTGCCGCAAGTCGGGCAAGGAATATTATGGTCTTCAACAAAGGCTTTCATCTCGGTCTGCGAGAAGGCGTCAATCGGCTTGGGAAGCGTGAAAGAAGTTTCCGCGCAATAGTCCTCGATGAGCTTGTCGGCGCGGAAACGCTCGTGGCACTCTTTGCAATCCATCAAAGGATCCGAAAAGCCTGCCAAGTGACCGCTTGCCACCCAGGTCTGGGGGTTCATAAGGATTGCGGCGTCAAGACCGACGTTATATTTATTCTCCTGGACAAACTTTTTCCACCAGGCGCGCTTGATATTGTTTTTCAGCTCGGCGCCGAGAGGACCGTAATCCCAGGTATTGGCAAGACCGCCGTAGATTTCACTGCCGGCGTAAATAAAGCCGCGGCCTTTGCAAAGGGCAACGATCTTGTCCATGGTTTTTTCGGTATTCTTCATAATGATGTATCTCCTTGTGCGATAATGTACCTATTGTAGCACTGTTTTCCTTCGCTGTCAAGCAATTCCGGCCGCTTTTTTTGCGGCTTCAAGCGTGTTGGCAAGCAACATGGTGATGGTCATGGGGCCAACGCCGCCCGGCACCGGGGTGATGGCCGATGCGATCGGTTCGACCGCGGCAAAATCCACGTCTCCGCAGAGCTTGCCCTCTTCGTCTCGGTTCATACCGACGTCGATGACAACCGCGCCCGGCTTTACCATATCGGCCGTAACGAATTTTGCTTTTCCGACCGAGGAAACAAGGATATCCGCCTCGCGTGTGACGCTTGCAAGATCCTGGGTGCGGCTGTGGCAGACCGTGACCGTGCCGTTCTCCTGCAAAAGCAGGATCGCCATCGGCTTGCCGACAATGTTCGAGCGTCCGATCACAACGCAACGTTTTCCGGCGATCTCAATGCCGTGACGCTTCAAAAGGACGATAATGCCGGCCGGCGTACAGGGGCAAAAAGAATAGCTACCGATCATAAGTTTTCCGACGTTGACCGGATGAAAGGCATCCACATCCTTGTCGGGATCGATTCTGAGTAAGATCTCCCCGGCATCCAGATGTTTGGGAAGCGGAAGCTGGACAAGAATGCCATGCACAGCTGGATCGCGGTTCAGTTTTTCCACAAGCTCGTCAAGCTCTGCTTGCGTCGTCTCGGCGGGAAGCGCGTAAATCGAAGAAGCAAAGCCGACTTCCTCGCAGGCCTTGTGCTTGTTGCGCACATAAATCTGAGAGGCAGGGTCTTCCCCGACGATCACCACGGCGAGACCGGGACGAACGCCGGTTTTTGCAAAAAATTCTTCTGTATTTTGTTTGATCTCCTCGCGAACGGCTTTGGAGGTTGCTTTTCCGTCAATCAGGATTGCCATTTGCTTCTTCCTCCTTTATCTCGACAGACTCTTCTGCCGCTTCTTGTTTTTCGGCAGGTGCTTCGGTCGTCTCGGCAGAAGCGTTGACATTCTGCTTGGTCTCAACCTTTTTCCAAAATGGTTTGCCGGAAGTCTTTTTCTCTACCGGAGCGGGCGTGTAAACTTCGAGCGCCGGGACTTTCTTCCCTGCTCTGCGAAGGATGAAAACTACCAAAAGATAGATCGCGCCGACAAGGAAGCAGAGCGCGCCGACAAACTGGGAAATGCGGATCTGCGTTCCGGGAATATAAAGGCTGTCGCTGCGGAAGCCCTCGACGAAAACTCTGCCAAGGCCGTACCAGGAAAGATACAGCACGGCGATCTGTCCATCAAACTTTTTATGCTTGTAAAAAACGTTGATGAGAATGAACCCGACAACGTTCCAGAAAAACTCGTAGAAAAAGGTCGGGTGGAAATAGAGCATAACTCGATCGGAAAAATCGCTCGGGAAAACGCCCATGCGTAAAGCGTGCAACAAAGATCCCTCTCCGGAAGGCAAATTGATCTTTGCGGTAAAGAAATCAAAAGTTGTCGTGGAACCGATTTCCGAGCCATAGCATTCGCCGTTGAAGAAGTTGCCCCAACGACCGATCGCCTGCGCGAGCATTACACCGGGGCCGACCGTGTCAAACACCTTTTTCCAGGGGAGCTTTTTGATCTTACAGCCGACGAAAAGCCCGATGATCCCGCCGATGATGCCGCCGTAGATTCCGAGTCCGCCGTTCCAGATGGCAATGACGTCGAGAAAGCTTTTATACGATCCGGTGTCAAGCGTGGTCAGAACGTAATAAAGTCTTGCGCCGACGACGCCGCTGAAAACGGTATAGAAAGAGAGGTCGATATAGTGATCGAAAACGATATTCTCGTTCCGTTTTCCGCGCCAGATCGCGTAGAGAATTGCCAAAACGATCCCGAGCGTGATGAGGATTCCGTACCAGCGAACCTCCAGTTTCCCGAAAAGTGTGAAGGCGATGGCGTTGACGTCAAATTCCCCGATCCCGAGTCCCGGGAAGGAGAGCGTTGTGATCGTATTCATAGATTGCTCCTTTCTTCTGTCGGCAAGATCAGCGACAGCGACAAATCCTTTTCTTGAAAATTTTGGTGCAGCAATTTCTCAATTTCGTCTTTTGATACAGATTGGATCAGCTCTGGATACAAAAAGGGATCCAGATCGTCCATGGCAAAAGAAAGCATCCTTCCTGCAATTTCCTCGGTAGAGTCGTAACTGCGAATCTCATCGGCGTAAAGGACGCGGCGGCTCCTCTCAAGATCCGCTCCGGAAATGCCGTTTTTCTTGACAAAATCCAGATAGGAAAGTAAGGATTCCACCACCCGGTCGGCATTCCCCGATTCTCCCGAGATGCAGTTGAAGGCAAACCCCTCTTCGCAGGAATACCCGGCCGAAAAGCTCGGGGTAAGCAACGATTGTTCAAAAAGACGATTGTAAAAATCCCCCGATCTGGAAAAAAGGATCTCGTTGAGGATCAGCATTGCCGCGTCTTTTTTGACGCGCTCAAGGGAGGTTTTTCCGGGAGCGCGGTCTTTGAACCCAATCTGAAAAATCGGCTTTGCCACCGGCATCCTCTCTTCAATCCTTACCTGTGCCACTTTGGCCGACGCGCTCGGCAACACCCGTACCGGCGCCGGTTCGAGCGAGTCTGCCGCCGGCAAAAGGCGGTCTGCAACCGTGAGCACTTCGTCGGTGTCAATCGGCCCCGAGACCGAGAGGATCATATTGGACGGGCGATAAAACAGTCCGTAAAAATCATAGAGTTTTTTGGGAGTGATTTTGGAAATGCTCTCTTGCGTTCCGCAAATTTCACTTGACAGAGGATGGCGGCCGTAGAGACCGGTAAGCAGATTCTGAAAAGCTCTGTCCCACGGAAGATCGCGATCCATTTTGATTTCTTCGGCAATGATCCCGCGCTCTTTTTTTACAGTCGCCGCGGTAAAATACGGATGCATCGCAAAGGTGATTAGTTCTTTCAGGCCTGCTTTTGCGTTTTTCGTCGCGCTGAAATAATAAGCGGTGTGCGTATATGAAGTATAGGCGTTTGCATCCATTCCGAGTGAAGAAAAGATTGCAAATGTATCCTGCCCGCTCTCATTGTCAAACAGCTTGTGTTCCAGATAATGGGCGATACCGGCGGGAAAACGCCGCAGACTTCCGTCGGCAAAGCGCACGCTGCGATCAAGCGAGCCGCACTTAGCGGCAAGGATTGCATGCGTAGTCGTCATGCTTTTCGGGAAGACGTAAATCGTCAATCCGCTTTTGTGAAGGATCTTCGTATAGGATTCCCCAAAAAGCGAAGAGGTATATTCAATCTTCTTCGTTTTCATCTGTATCCGCCTTTTCTTTCCCGGTTCCAACCAGGAAAAACTCGGTATTCCATTTCACCTGTTTTGCGACGCGGATCACATCCTCCCGAGTCACCTCCGAAATAGCCCGGCAGGTCTCCTCGAGAGAAATGTCAAGTCCCATGATGCTTCGCCCGAAGAAATAGGATTCCATCGCTTCGGGACTGTCCTCGATGGAATGAAACACGGTGAGAAACGCGTTTTTCGCGGCTTCCAGCTCGAATCCGGAAAAATGCCCCTTTGCAAGCTCGCACATCTGATGTGTGATCTCTTCTTTTGCTTTCTCAGAATTCTCTTTTGAAAGCCCGCACCGGATAAAAATGGCTCCTGTGTAGGCTTGATAGGAAGAGACGCAGGAATAGCAGAGGCTCCGCTTTTCCCGCAGCTCCAAAAACAGCTTGGAAACCGGAGAGCTTCCGAGAAGAATCTCGTTATAGAGCTTTACGGCATAGTAATCGGGATCCCCCAGAATCACGCCGGTGGTAAGCCCGACAACAAGATGGCTTTGGCAGGCGGGAAATTCTTCGGTAAAGTGTTCCGTCTCCCCATGTCCGACCGTCGAAAAAAATCGGCGGGTGGAATCCGGCAAGCGCGCTTGTTTCAATTCCTTACCGACGGTTGCCCGCAAAGCTTCCTCCAATGTATCTTTTTTCAGAGATCCGACAAAAAAGCATTCCGGGCGAAACTTGCACAAAAGCTTTTTCCAATGCGCGGTCAGGCGCTCTGGTGTGACCGATTCCAGCTCCTCCACACTTCCGTAAATCGGAAGCGCGCAGGGACGGTCTTGGTAAAAAAGAGCCTGACAACGATCCATCGCATAGCCGGATGGATTGTTTTTGATCGAGCGAATGACGTCCTGCTGGTAGCGTTTTTCATCCTCCACGTAGGAAGCAAGCAAAAGCCCATTTTCGTCAAGGCGCGGGTGAAAAAGGATCTCTGCGACGACCTCCAGTGCTTCCTTTAGCGGAATCTCCCCGCCCGGTACATACTCGGCTCTCAAAAGGTCGAGCGAAAAGCCGATTACCTGGTAGTCTCCCCTGTAAAAATTGCGGATGGAAAGCTCGGCGCCATAGAGCGAATCCAGTTTTTGATTGATCGCTTGCAGGGTCGGATATTCTTCTGTCCCGCGCCGCAAGACCGAGAGCAAAAGCGAGGTCATTGGGGTCTCCTCCTTTTGGATGGGAAACGCCGATGAAATCGAGAAAAACTCACTTTTGAACTTTTGCGTTTGCAAAATCGAAAGGCGATAGCCTTCTTCTGTGATATAGGTTTCTGTTACCATAGTTCCTTCCAGACGTCAGGGTTGATGAAAACCGGCGATAAACATTCCGGTCAATCTGTAGATCTTCTTTTTTATCATACACCATTTTTGCGCATTTTGCAAGATGGAAAGAAAAAGTGAACCGAAGAGCCGCCGCTCTTCGGTTCACGCAAGTTTACTTTAAGGATTTCGGGATCGCGTTTGCCGGTTTCTTAAAGGTTGTGCTGCCGTAATTCGTAAAGGTAAATTCCTGATAGTTGCCGTAGACGTCGGTGGAAAAGTCAAGCGACTCGCCAATCGGGCGTAAGAAGGCAAAGAAAGTCAGTTTTTTCGCTTCAAAGCGAAGGATTGCATAGCTGATGTTGTTTCCGGCAATCGTCTCCGGGAACAGTTCGTACTGCTTGTCAATCGGATTGTAAGCATACTTCTCATAATTATCAGGGAAAACCGCGTATTGAGCGGCAAACCGAGAAGCATAGTCCACATACTTTGCGGCAAAGCGTTGCTTGGTCATGGACTCGACATACCAGATTCCGTCTTCGCCTTTGGTGTAAACATCATAGCCGGAAGCGGTCACCATATCGTATTGCTCGTTTTTGATCTTTCCGTCCTCGTCCTCCTGATACCAGTAAGTCCCATTCTCGGTGAAATAGTACACCTTTTTATCTGCAAACTTACCGGAATTGGTTGCGTAGAAGGTCATGGTCACATTCTTGAAGCTTGCCGCTTCAAAGGCACGCTCCATCTGGTCCACGCGAACTGTGGTCGTAGGTCCATTGCTCGGATCAAATTCAAAGGTTTCGGCCTTTTCTTTTCCGCAAACACGGCAACGATAGGACATAATTCCCGTCGTTTCTTCATCGGCTTCCCGCAAAACGACGCCTTCGTCCCATTCATGCGGTGCTTTGTCGATATAAGAATTGCAGTTTCCTTCACAATTGTGCCAGTGATCGTTGTCGTCAAAAGACCAGAACGAGCTGTAAACATGCTCGTGTGCCTGCTCGCAGGAAGAAAGCCCTGCCACAAGCGGGAAGCACATCAAAGCAGTCAAAATCAGTGCAAGAATTCTTTTCATATAAAATTCCTTTCTTTTGAAAAAGGCTTTTGTCAAAAAAGGAACGCGCTGTGCGTTTTGCACCATTATAGCACATGTTGCAAATTTCGTCAAGGGCTATATGATCAACATTGCGTCGCCAAACGAGAAAAACCGATATTTCTCCTCTACGGCGATCCGATAGGCTTCCAGAATTTTTTCGCGGTCGTAGAAGGCCGAGACGAGCATGAGCAGAGTGCTCTCAGGCAAATGGAAATTGGTGACGAGCGCGTCGACCGCTTTGAATTTATAACCCGGATAGATGAAAATGCCGGTATCGCCGCACATCGGATGAATGATCCCCTCCCCATCGGCAACGCTCTCGAGCGTGCGGCAAGAGGTGGTACCCACGCAGATGATCCTTCCGCCTGCGGCCTTGCGGGCGTTGATGACATCGGCCGCTTCTTTTGACACCGAGAAAAATTCGGTGTGCATGACGTGATCGGTAATGTGATCCTCCTTGACCGGGCGGAAGGTGCCAAGTCCCACATGGAGCATGACCGGAACGATTGCAATGCCCATGCTTCGGATTTTTTCGAGCAGTTCGGGGGTAAAATGCAGTCCCGCGGTGGGCGCCGCGGCCGAACCCTCTTCCTTTGCGTAAACCGTTTGATAGCGTTCTTTATCTTCCAACCGTTCTGTGATATAGGGCGGCAGAGGCATCAGTCCGATCTCGTGCAGAATGGCAAAGAGATTATCGTATTTCTTCTTGTCGTAGGTAAAGCGGATGATGCGGTTCCCTTCCTCGACGAGCGAGAGAACTTCGCCCGAGAGAATCCCTTCTCCAAACGAGAGCTTCATGCCGACTCTTGCCCGTTTGCCGGGCTTTACAAGACACTCCCAGGTATCCAGATCGCGCTGACGGAGAAGCAAAAGCTCCATCGGCGCGTCTTCCCTGCCCTCGACAGTCCCGTAGATGCGCGCAGGGATCACGCGCGAATCGTTGATGACAAGAACGTCTTTCGGCGAAAGATAGTCCACGATCTCATAAAAATGCCTGTGCGAAAGCGCGCCGGTCTTGCGATCGATCACAAGCAGACGGGAGGCGTCTCTCGGTTCGATCGGATGCTGGGCGATGCGCTCTTCCGGCAGGTCATAATAAAAATCTCGTTTGCAGAGATCTGTTTTCGGTAATTCGTTGACGATCGGATTGGACATACGGGACTCCTTTGCATATCCTTCTAACAGATACCCTATTATACAACCATTCTTTTTCCATTGCAATGGTATTTTGCACTTTTTTTGGAGGGAACCCGTGAAAAAGCTGAATTTTCCTTTGTTTGACGGAGTGGCGACCGCACTTTTGACCCCGTTTTCAGAAGACGGATCAATCGATGAAGATTCCTTTGAGCGCATGGTCCTGCGCCAGATCGATTCGGGTATATCCGCGCTCGTTGTGGCAGGGACCACAGGAGAAGGAACGACACTTTCCGACAAAGAAAAATGCCGTCTGACTTCTCTTGCAAAGGATCTTTGCACAGGTAAGATCCCGGTGTACGGTAACTGCGGCGCAAACGATACCGAAAAAGCGGTATCGCTTGCCAAAAAGCTGACGCGCGCGGGAGCCGACGGACTGCTCTCTGTCACCCCGTACTACAACAAAGCAACGCGACGCGGATTATACCTGCATTACAAGGCGATCGCCTCGGCCACCGACACGCCGCTCATGGTCTACCACGTTCCGACGCGCACCGGTTGCCGCATGACGATCGAAAATTACGCCGATCTTTCGGAGTTGGATACGCTCGTCGCCGTCAAGGAAGCCTCGGGAGAATTGCGACTTTTGTCGGATCTTTTAGAAGACTTTGGCGAGCGTTACGCCGTTTATGCTGGGAACGACGAGGACGCCCTGTTTGCAAGAAGGCTCGGCTCTCCGGGGTGCGTCTCGGTGCTCTCAAATCTTTTGCCGGAAGACTGCGTCAGATTGCAGGCGCTCTGTAGAATCGGAGACTGGTCGGCGGCAAGAAGTCTCGAAAAAGAACTGCTCCCGAAAATGCAAGCGATGTTCCGGGAGGTCAACCCGGTGCCGGCAAAGTACGTTGCCTCTCGCATAGGCCTATGCAAGCCTTCCTGGCGTTTGCCCATGTGCGAGCCCTCAAAAGAGACTGCAGCAGAGCTTGATGACCTCTTCAAACTATGAAAACAGCCCTCCAAAAAGAGGGCTGTTTCATTTTAATTCTTCGGTTTTTGCTCGTTGTAGAGCTTGTCATAATCGGCATTCCGCGGCCCTGTCGGCGTGTACGGAAGCTCGAGCTTGGTCGTACCTTCGGCCATGACGATGATCTTCTTGACCCCTTCGGCACTGCGTGCCCAGGCATTCTCTTTGCGATCCAGATACCGCCAGAGGAAAACCGTGCCGTGGCTATCCGATTCCCAGTTGACAAAGGTCATCGGCCAGAGAATGACGGTGGGATTAACTTTTGCGTAAAACTCGTTGCGGCACTGGTGATCGTAACCGTGGTGCGCGTACTGCAGAATATCGGCATGGACGACCTCATCATCGAGGTGCATCATGCGGTCGCTCTCACCGTACTCGGCATCGCCGAGGAAGAGGATCGACTGTCCGCCGGCCTCCACTTTAAAGACAAGCGAGGTATCGTTTCCGCTCTTGAAATGCGTACCGGGTACATCGAGAGGCGCGTCCTCTTTGCGGTTTTCCCAGGGATAGTTATCCTCGTAAGTGCAAATGATCGTGACCGTGGCACCCGAGAAAGAGAACTGCATTCCGCTGCGGAGTTTGCGGTAGAGGACTGCTCCCGGCCAGGTGCGCATTTTGTTTTCCCAGTTGCGGCTGTTGTTCGGCCACATATCACCGACGTTCGTATAGAGGAAGTTGTGATAGAAGCCTTCGACCACGACCGAATTCTGATACAGATCGGTGAAGGTACTGAACGCGCCGACGTGGTCGATATGCATGTGTGTAGAGAACCAGCCTGCAATGATCGGTTTTTCGTGGGTTTTCGGCTTGTTTGCCATCAGGATCTCATAGATGGCGTCGGCATCCTCTTTTGTCCGGTAGCCGCCGTCGATCACAAGAAACTTGCCGTCGGTGAGCTGCATGACGTATCCCATGCCGCCGTTGGATTTTGCCGCCTCGCAGTTGATGTTGATCTGCCAGAGCGCCGGCTTGCAGATGCCCGCGTCGGCTACAGGAGCCTTGGACGGATTCGGATCGTCCGAACGGCCCACATAAACGCGAAGCGCCTTTTCATCGTTCAAATAGGAAACGTAGGCGCTGAACTTCTCGTGCGAGAGAAGCGTATAGCGGTTATGCCCCATCTCATAGGTCTCTGTAACCTTACAGCCGAGATTTTTCATTTCCTCGACATAGGTGTTATAATCGGCCTTTGTGCAATCCGGATAGTAAAAGATCTTCGAAGAGTCAATCATCGAATAGTCGTTGTCGTCATCGCCCATCGAGCAGTTGAAACAGCCAAAAAGCTTCTCCGGCATCGGCAGTTCATAATTCAGGTTTTCCATAAATCCACATCCCTCTCTTGTACAGTAAACGGTTTCGAGTTTTCCGGCGTCGCTGATCACAATGCCGAAGCGGTGAGGCTCGGCCTCGCCCAAACAGGTCGTATCGCTATGCTCGCCGCAGGTGCAGGAATAATAATACCGTGCAGATTCGCCGCAAGCCGCCGGCAAGGCGAGAAAACGATCGTTTTGAAGTTTCAAATCAAAGTGGTGATAGTGCCAAACGATCGGGCTGTCGTTTTCACCGTAGTACCAGAAGTTGCCCTCCTCGGGCGGCTGCGTTTTGGCATAGCAGTAAACGCTTGGAAGATCGGCGGGAACCGATACCCCATTCCACTCCTCGGCGCTCCCGGTAAAATAAAGCCGGAACAGGTTTGGACAGTCGTCGAATGCGCCTTCGCGGATCCCGGTCAGACGGTAGCCTCTGGCCGGTTCGTTTGCAATGGAAAGCGTACTTTCCTTTTGCGCGATCTCGGCAACGCCGAACACCACAGCTCCGCCGTTCTCATCCAGTCCGTAGTAGACGCCGCGCACGGTTTTGGTATCATAGAACTCGGCCGCCGGATCCTCTTTGGCCGGTTCCGGCTCGGGGGCAACTATCCCTTCTTTGCAGGCGATAAGACCGGTGACAAGGAGCAGCGAAAGAAATATCAGGAAAAAACGTTTCACGGAAGTCTTCCCTCCTTTTTCCCATATTGATTTTTCAAGCACCCTTATTTTATCACACCGGTCATTCTTCTGTCAATGCAGAAAAAGCCCGAAAAATCAAGCGTATTTTTGTGAATTTTGTCAATCGCCGGCCACGCTGACCAAGGGCAAATACAGATCGGGAGAGCCGAAAGCCGTAAAGCCTGACGGCATACTCCAATAGACGGTGTCGCCCAGAGCGGCGATCTCCTTGAAAAGTTCAAAAATATTGCCCGAGATGGTAAAGGATTTGATCGGTTCGGCCTGCTTGCCGTCGCGGATCAAAAAGCCGTAACTCTCCATCGAAAAGTCGCCTGTCACGGCGTTGGCGCCCGCGTGAAATCCCTTGCACCCGGTGACAAAAATGCCGTCTTTTGCAAGGCCGAACAGCGCGTCTCTCGGATCCTCCCCGGGCAGGATCGAGAACTGGTAGGGCGAGATCGAAACAGGCGCCGAATAGGAAGGCTTTTGTCCGTTGCCGGTCGATTCCACTCCTGCTTTTTTCGCGGTGGAAAGATCGTAAAGAAGCGTTTTGAGAACACCGTCCTTAACCACTTCCCGTTTCGCGGTCGCAACGCCCTCTCCGTCAAAATTGGTTTTGGCAAAGGAGCCTTCGCGCATGGGATCGTCGACGATGGTCACAAGGCTTGCGGCAATCGCCTCGCCCTCTTTCCCGGCAAGCCTCGAAAGTCCCTTTTGCGCGTTCTTTGCCGAAAAGATCGGCGAGAAGGCCGACAAAAAGTCCTTGAACACTTTTCCGTCGATCACCACCGGGTACTTGCCCGAGGGGATCGTAACGGCTCCCAGTCGGCTGAGTGCGGTTTTGACCGTCTTTTCCGGCAGTGCAAAACAATCCTCCTTGTTCTGCTCCTCGGCAAAGGCAAAAGCGCTCTCGGCTTCTTCCCCCTGTCTTACCACGGCGTCGGCATAGCGCAGGCCGCCGCAGACCCGGTTGGACAGATCCAGCCCCTTGGAATTGAAGAGATAGACCTCGTCCTCGTAGTAGGAGATCCCGCTTTGCGTGCCGTCGCCTACGAGCGGGCTGTTTTCATAAAGCGCCTTTTGCAGTTCAAGGGTGGAACGGCGAAGCTCGGCCGCCTCCGGGAACTGCGCCCTGACGGCTTCCAGCGGTGCGTAAGAATCCGAGCCCGCAAACAGAATGATCTCATCTTCGCTCTGCGAGACTTTTGCGTTTGCACGAGCCTTTTCCACAAGGCCTTCCACGGCCTCTTTGGTCAAAAGCTCGGAGGAAGCGTAACCCTGCTTGCCGTCTATCACACAGCGAAAGCAGATGCCGCCGTCTGCAGAGGAAGTAAAGGAATTCAGTTCGTCCTTGAGTGCCTCGGCGGAAAGACTGCTCCCCCTTTGGTAATAGATCTCATAGTCGGTGATCCCCGCCTTTTTTGCGGCGGCAATGAGCGTGGTCTTGAGTTCTTCAAATTTCATATCAGCGACCTCCTACCGTAATTGAGGAAACCCGGATGAGCGGTTGCCCCACGTTGGTGGGAATGCTTCCGCTCGCCGCTCCGCACATGCCTTCGGCGCAGGCGAGGTTTTGCCCCACCATGTCGATGTTCTGTAAGATCTCCGCTCCGGTGCCGATGAGCGTAGCTCCCCGGACGGCTTCGGCGATCTTTCCGTTTTTGACAAGATAGCCTTCGGTGACAGAGAAGTTGAACGCGCCGGTGAGCGGATCGACCGAGCCGCCGCCCATCTGCTTGCAGTAAAGGCCGTTTTCGATCGAGGCGATGATATCCTCGTTTTTGTCCGGGCCGTTTTCAATAAAAGTATTTGTCATGCGCGAGGTGGCTTCGTAGCGGTAGCTCTGCCGTCTTCCGCTTCCGGTCATGGGGAGCCCCATACGGCGCGAGCCGAGCCGGTCGACAAGATAGCTTTTCAGCACGCCTTTTTCGATGAGCAGATTTCTCTGCGAAGGCGTTCCCTCGTCGTCGATATTGATCGATCCCCATGCGCCCGGAATGGTGCCGTCGTCCACGGCGGTCACCTTTTCGTTGGCAATTTTTTGCCCGAGCTTTCCGGCCATCTGAGAGGCGCCGATGGCGACGGCCGACGCCTCGAGCGAGTGCCCGCAGGCCTCATGGAAGATCACGCCGCCAAAGCCGTTTTCAATGGCGACCGTCATGCGCCCGGCCGGGCAATAGGTGGCGCCGAGATTGACCATGGCCTGACGCGCGGCCTCTCTTCCCACCGTCTCGGGAGTAACGCGGTCAAAGAATTCCAGCCCGCACCCGGATCCCGGAGCGGCAAGGCCGGATTGCGAATCGTTCTCGTTTGCGGCAAGCGCCGAGATCCCGATGCGCGTACGGATCTTGCGATCGGTGGCATAGAGGCCTTCGGTATTGGCAACAAGGATTTTATGATCCACACCGAAAATGGAGCCAGTCACCTGCTTGATCGCAGGATCGTAGGAAAGCGCGGCGTTGCAGGCCGAAAGGAGCAATTCGGCGCGCAACTTTGCGTCGACGTCGGTCGTGAGTTTTTCGGTCGGATGAAGATTTGGGAACACGCGCTCGCAAAGAAGGACGTTCTGCGGCGTGCTCGGATCCCCCATTGCCGCGGCAACCGCTTTTGCGCAGGCAAGCATCCCTTCCTCCGAGAGATCCGAGGAGGAAGAAAATACGGTTTTGGTTCCGAGAAATGCGCGGACGCCGATCCCGGAGATCAGCGTATCGTTGGCGCGCTCGATCGTTGACCCGATTGCAGAGACCGCGTTGCTCTCGGTCACTTCGCAAAAGAGCTCCGCAAAATCGGCTCCCGAAGACATGGCAATGCCGAGAAGCCGTTCGGCAAACTGTTTTGAAATCATGCTTTGATCCTCTTTTCTATGAGTTTTGCAAGGATTTGACAAGTTCCGGAAGCTCTGCGAGCGTATCCGCCTTTTTCCAGACGCAGGCACAGGCCCGGTCGGTCAAATCCATAAGATCTTTGATAAAAACCACGCGCATCCCGGCGGCATATCCCGCCAGCACCCCATTTTCGGAATCTTCGGCGACGAGGCATTCGTCGGGGGTGACGCCAAGCTTTTCTGCGGCAAGGAGAAAAACATCGGGGGCCGGTTTGCTGTGCGCAACGCATCCGCCGGTCAAGATCAGGTCAAAATAACCTTTGATCCCGGTGATTGTCAGAAACTTCTCGGCACGCCCGGAATTGGTCGAGCTTGCAAGGGCGCAAAGAATTCCCATTTCGTGGAGCCGGTCAAAAACCTCCGGCACGCCGGGCTTGAGGTGAAGTCCTTCTTTTTCGATGATCTCAAAGATCACGTCGGTCTTGTAGCGCCAGATTGCTTCATAATCGAAGTCGTGTCCGACAGGGCTTTTGAGGTATTCTCCGATCTCGTCGTGATCCCTGCCGGTCACGACGCGCATGGAGCCCTCGTAATAACCTTCGATCCCGAGTTTTCGGAAGACGGCAAGCCAGGCCTTGCGGTAGATCTTTTCGCTGTCGAAAACCGTGCCGTCCATATCAAAAAGTACTGCCCTGATCACACCGATTCCCCCTTCGTCTTGATTCGTTTTTATTATAATCCCGAATCGAGGATTTGTAAAGTGATTTTTCCCAAGAGGTCGATTTTCTATCTTAAGTGGTCGTTCTTGATGATCGCAACAGGAAAGCCGCGAAATACAGCCGTTTTCCTTGACAAAAAAGAAAATTCATGCTATACTTTTTTCAAATATTCAAAGGAGGCAAACCGATGGATCATCCCGCATTTTTTGATAGTTTTGAATTGCTTTTGCCGGATTTTTCAAAAATCGACGGAAGTAAGTGGTCTGTCGTTGCCTGCGACCAATTCACCAGCGAACCCGCCTACTGGAAAGCGGTCGAAAAGACCGTCGGCAGCGCGCCCTCGACCCTCTCGCTCGTCCTGCCCGAGGTCTATCTTTCGGAGCGTGCAAACCGTATTCCGAAGATCCATTCGGCCATGGAAGAGGCGCAAAAAAGCCTTCTTCACCCTATTCCGGACGCCATGATCGCGCTTGAGAGGACGCAGAGTGACGGCCGCGTCCGGCGCGGCATTGTCGGCTTGATTGATCTCGAAACCTACGAATTCAAAAAAGGCGCGGCCTCGCTCATCCGGGCGACCGAGGGAACGGTGGAAGAACGCATCCGACCGAGAGTGGAGATCCGCCGTAACGCGCCCTTGGAGCTTCCCCATGTGCTCCTGCTTGTCGACGACCCCAAAAAGACGGTGATAGAGCCTGCCGTATCTTCTGCAAGCAAAAGAGAGGCGCTTTATGATTTTCCGCTCATGCTGGGCGGCGGTCATGTCAAGGGCTGGCTGTTGACAAAAGAAGAACAAAAAAAGATCCAACGCGCACTTGCGTTACTTGCCGATCCCGTTCACCAAAAAGAGTTGTACGGTGACGGCATTGCCGCTCCCCTGCTCTTTGCCGTGGGTGACGGCAACCATTCGCTTGCGACCGCCAAAACCGTTTACGAAGAAATCAAAGCAGGGATCGGAGCCGAGGCGGCAAAGAAACACCCGGCAAGATACGCGCTCTGTGAAATAGAAAATTTACACGACGACGCGCTCTCTTTTGAGCCAATCTATCGCGTAGTCTTCGACTGTGACCCGGAGGCGCTCCTGACCGAGTTCTCGGACTATGCAAACGCGCTTGACGGTAACGCCGCACCGCAAACGCTGACCGCGCTTCAAAAAGGAAAAGCCACCGAACTTGTGATCTCCCACCCGGTTCATCACCTGACGGTAGGAACTCTGCAGACCTTTCTCGACGTCTATTGCAAACATCATCCAGATGCCAGCGTGGACTACATTCACGGAGAGGAGTCGCTCCGGTCTCTCGCCGCAAAAGAAAATGCGATCGGCTTCTTGTTTGACGGCATGAAAAAGGAAGAACTCTTCCAAAGCGTGATTTTTGACGGCGCTCTTCCAAAAAAGACTTTTTCAATGGGACAGGCGCACGACAAGCGCTATTACCTCGAGTGCAGAAAAATCAAATGATAAAAATTGCATATTTTTTCACTTTTTTTGCAAAAAGGAATTGATTTTTTGAAAAAGCCGTGCTAAAATAAATCCAAATTTTTCATCGGAGGATGATATTTATGCAAAGAGAACGTCTTGGAAGCAGACTGGGATTCATTCTGCTCAGCGCAGGTTGCGCCATCGGTCTTGGAAATGTCTACCGTTTTCCCATTTGGACCGGAGCCTACGGCGGCGCGTTTTTCGTTTTGATCTACCTTGCTTTCCTGCTTTTGCTCGGACTGCCGGTCATGGTAGCCGAGTTTGCTGTGGGAAGAGCGAGCCAGAGGAGTATTGCAACCTCTTTTGAAGCACTTGAGCGCAAAGGGCAAAAATGGCACTGGATGAAATATCTCGGCATCGGCGCCAACTATATGCTCATGATGTTCTATACCACCATCACCGGTTGGTTCTGCATCTATTTCATCAAATATCTGAACGGATCGATCCTGTCGGTCCCCGCCTCGGATCTCGGCGCCACCTTCGGAGCCACCGTAACCGACCTGCCGCTCAACCTCATCGTCACCGCCGTGGTGCTGCTCCTCGGCTTTGGCGTCTGCGCACTCGGACTCAACAAGGGTGTGGAGCGCGTCACCAAAGTGATGATGGTCGCGCTTTTCCTGCTTATGATCGGCCTTGCGATCTATTCCTTTACCCTCCCCGGACTTGGAACCGGGCTCAAATTCTACCTTATGCCGAGCGCCGAACGGCTCACAAGTTCCGGTGTTTGGACAGTGATCTCGGCCGCCATGAGTCAAGCCTTCTTTACCCTCTCTCTCGGCATCGGAAGCATGGCTATTTTTGGTAGCTACATCGGCAAAGAACGCAGTCTGCTCGGGGAATCAGTCACCATCATCGGTCTTGACACACTGGTTGCTCTCATGGCGGGTCTTATCATCTTCCCGGCCTACTTCACTTTCAATCCGGGTGTCACCGAAGTTGCCGCAAGCGAAGCCGGAGCCGGATTCCTTTTCATCACACTCTCCAATATTTTTGGTAGCATGGGACCTGTGGTCGGCAGGATCGTTGGAACTCTGTTCTTCCTCTTCATGCTCTTTGCCGCCATGTCGACCGTCATCGCCGTGTTCGAAAACATCATGTCCTTCTGGCTTGAAAAAACCAATCTCAAGCGCTGGCAGATCGCGCTCATCAACTTGGGACTCCTCTTTGTCCTCTGCCTGCCCTTCATCTTCTGCAACTGCTTCGAGTCCTGGGGCAATTTCAAAGTATTCCTCGGCAAGAATTTCGGAGACTTTGAGGATTTCCTTGTTTCCAATCTCGCACTTCCGATCGGTTCGCTCGTCTACGTCCTGTTCTGCACCTGGAAGTTCGGTTGGGGCTGGGATAACTTCTACGCCGAGGTCAATGCCGGTAAGGGCGCCAAGGTGCCTGCCTGGATCCGTCCTTACATGAAGTTTGTCCTGCCGCTCATCATCCTCGTGGTGCTGGTGGTATCAATCGTAACCGCGCTGTAAAGTTAAGAAAAAAGAGAATGCGGGGAGAACTTTTTGGAAAAAAAGTTCTCCCCGCACCCTTTTCAAAAACCGAAACAATTAGGAGCTGACCAGAGAAAGTCAGCTCCTTTTTTGTTTCATTCGGTTCCCCAGATTTCGGCTTTGGTATAGGGGCGGCAGGTCACCGTGACATCGTGTACCGGCATGGTAAAGCTGTATCCCCAATAGTCGCTGTCGTAGTGGGACTTTGCGATCTCTTCCCCATCGACGTAGACGTGGAGATCGGCGTCACAGAGAACGACTGTCTTGATTTCCACGGTCTCCCCGGCCTTTGCTTTTGCCGGCAGTTCGATAAAATCCTCCAAAAGATCTCCAAGCTCGTAAGAAATCGTGTAAGAAGTTTGTTCGTCCTTATTATTCACCGAAGAACAGGAAGAAATGAGACCTGCCATCAAAAGGACTACAAACAGTAGAATTCCGACTTTTTTCATTGTTTCAAATCTCCTCCTTATTTGGATCCATCCATATAACGAACGAGATCTGTATTTTGTCGGGAAATTATAGAATTCTTTATTTTTTCGCCTTATAAGCCAAAGTCCGCATGGCGTTGAGGACGGCGATGACGGCAACTCCCACGTCGGCAAAGGTTGCAACGAAGAGGTTGGAAAAGCCGATCACGCCGAGAAGTAATACCACAAATTTGACAGCCAATGCAAAGGCGATGTTCTGACGGACGATGCGCTTCGTAAAGCGGGCGATGCGGACGGCAGCAGAGATCTTTTGCGGATCGTCGTCCATGAGCACCACGTCGGCGGCTTCGATTGCCGCATCCGACCCAATGGCTCCCATGGCAACTCCCACATCGGCGAGCGCCAATACCGGCGCATCGTTGACCCCGTCTCCGGCAAAGAGCAGAGTACCGCGCTTTTCGGACAAAAGCGCCTCGACGTGACGAACCTTATCAAGCGGCAAGAGTTCCGCGTGATAGTCGTCCACGCCGACGATCTTGGCCACGCGATCGGCAGTCTCAAGGCGGTCGCCGGTCAGCATGACGATCTTGCGAACGCCCTCACGCCGCAGTTCCGAGAGCGCGAAGACCGCGCTCTCCTTGACCGCGTCTGTGATTACGATACTGCCATAAAACACGCCGTCAAAAGCAATGTAAAGAAGCGTTCCGAATTCTTCCGGCTGAACGACGGCAATCTGGTTTTCCTCCATCAGCCGCCGGTTGCCGACAAGAAGCCTTTTGCCCTCGCAAGCGGCAGAGATTCCACGGCCGGGCAACTCTTCCAAAGAGTCCGCATCCGGGACAGGCTTGTCGCCAAGCGCTTCAAGAATGGCTCTTGCCACAGGATGATTCGACTGTTTTTCGGCAGACGCCGCAAGTTCCATCAATTGATCCTCTTCCACGCCGTCTACCGGTCGGATCGCAAACACGCGGAATTTTCCCTCGGTCAAAGTCCCGGTCTTGTCAAAGACAGCGGTGTCAAGCTCTGAGAGCGCTTCCAGGTGGTTTGCGCCTTTTACAAGGATCCCCTGGCGCGAGACCGATCCAAGCCCGCCAAAATAGGCGAGCGGAATCGAGATGAGCAGAGCGCAAGGACAGGACACCACAAGGAATACAAGCGCGGTTCTCAGCCAACGCAAAACGTCTCCTGTGATGATCGACGGAATGGCAAAAAGGAGCAGTGCCGCGATGACAACGGTAGGCGTGTACCATTTTGCAAACTTGGTAACCGCGCCTTCGGCCTTGGATTTGGACAGCGCCGAGGACTCGACAAGCTCAAGAATTTTTGCAACAGTGGATTCCTCGTAGGGCTTTGTCACAATAATCTCAAGAACGCCTCCGCAGTTGATCGCGCCGCTGTAAACACAGTTCCCGGCAGATACGGCCTGCGGCATGGATTCGCCGGTGAGCGAGGAAAGATCGAGCTCGCTCTCGCCGTCGCGGACCACACCGTCGAGCGGGATCCGCTCGCCTGGACGGACAAGGATCACTTCTTCAACAGAGACTTCCTCGGGGCTTACCGTGACAAGCTCGCCGCCACGGAACACATGCGCTTCCTCGGCCCGCATGGAAGCAAGACTTGCGATCGAATCCCGGCTCTTCCCTACGGCGATATTCTGGAGAAGCTCGCCGAGCTGGTAGAAGAGCATGACAAAGACCGCCTCGGGGTATTCCTCAATGCAAAAAGCGCCGATGGTCGCGATCGACATCAGAAAAGTCTCGTCAAAGACCTGCCCATGCCGAATGCCCCGGATCGCCTTCCAAAGAACGTCCCAGCCGACGATCCCATAAGGGGTCAAAAAGAGCGGCAGACGAAAATACCAGGCTTCCGGCAAAACGCCCGTCCATCCGAGGATCATAAGAGATGCCAGAAGCACCCCCGAAGAAAGGATGCGCAGGAGCGTTTTCTTTTGTTTTTTGGTCAGTTTTTGAATCATTTTACCAGTAGCGTGCAGTCAGAATCAACCGTTTTGACCGCGTTTGCGGCCTCTTTCAGGATCTCGTCCCACCTTGCTTCGTCGCCCTCAAGCACGAGCTTTTGAGCAAAGAAGCTGACCGAGGCATTCGTTACGCCCGGAATCTTTTTGATCTTTTCTTCCATTTTTGCCGCGCAGTTGGCGCAGTCGAGATTGTCAAAATTGTAAACGCGTTTCATGGCCTTTCTCCTTTATTCCAGAATGTGTTCCATGCCGATGCGAAGGATCGACTCGACGTGATCGTCGGCAAGCGAATAAAATACGGTTTTGCCGTCCTTGCGATTTTTGACCAGCTTTGCCTGCTTTAAGATCCGCAATTGGTGGGAAATGGCAGAAAGATTCATCGAAAGCAGTTCCGCAATATCGCGGACACAGCGCTCCCCGTCAGCGAGCGCGTAAAGAATTTTGACTCGGGTACTATCGCTGAAAACTTTGAAAAGGTCTGCCAGTTCGAGCATAGCATCGTCGTCAAGGCATTCCATTCGCTTCTTTCCTCTTCCCTGTTCGGCTGAGTGGTTCACTTGAATTCCTCCTTCGTTTTAACAGTTGAACACTTGTTCAATTGTTAGTATATCAAAAGCGATATCGTTTGTCAATAGGAAAATGAAATTTTTTGATTTTGCAACAAAAAAAGCGGCGTTTGCAGCGCCGCTTTTTTTGTTCCATTTATAATGACTTTTTCAAAATGATAACCAGAGCAATCGTGATACCGACAAAAAGGATGGTACCGACAATGGTCAAAGTGGACAGAAGTTTGTCCTTAGAATCTCCGCCGGCCTTGCCAAAGAAGGTATCGGCGCTGCCGCCGGTGATGGTGCCGGAAAGTCCCTTTTCTTTACCGGTCTGCTTCAGGATGAGCACTACCAGAAAAACGGTCAGGGCAAGCAGAATCGAGCCCAGTACATAAACGATCGGTTTCATAATTTCCTCCAACTACTCCGGAAGATTCCCGGAAGATTTGTCATAATTACGCTGTATTGTACCATACAAAAAGGAATTTTGCAAGGGGTTTTGCGAATTTTTTTTGAAATCACCGAAAAAGTTTCAAAAGATCAAAGATCTTGTAAAGGTCTCCCGCTCCCATAACAAGGACCAGATCCTCTTCTTGTGCCTCTTGTTCGATGACCTTGGCAAGCGTGGAAAAGCCGGGATATGCGGAGGCTTTTTTGCCGATCCGCTCGGCAAGAGAGGCCGAGGACACGCCAAATGTATTCTGCTCCCGCGCGGCGTAGATCGGAGCAAAGAGGACGCGGTCGGCATTATCAAAGGCGGCCGCAAACTCGTTGAAAAGTCCTGCCGTGCGGCTGTAGGTGTGCGGTTGATAAACGCAGATCACCCGGCTGTATCCCATTTCCTTTGCGCCCGCGAGCGTGGCGCGGATCTCGTCCGGATGATGCCCATAGTCGTCGTAGACCATAGCGCCCGAGGCAAGTCTTCCCTTTTTCTCCATCCGGCGTCCGGCGCCAAGGAATTTTTCAAGCCCGGTTTTGACCTCGGTCGTCGCAAGACCGGACAGGATCGCGGCTCCTCCCGAGGCAAGCGCGTTGTAAACATTGTGCCTTCCCGGCACCCGCAAAGAAACCCGGCAAAGAAGATCTTCCCCTCTGTAAAAGTCAAAAGAATAGCACCCTTTGACGCTCGAAAGATTTTCGGCGCGGAACTCTGCATTCGGAGAAAGGCCAAAGGTGTGTCTTTCGTATGGGTAGCCTGCAAGCGCACGTTGGCACTCGGGATCATCGGCGTTGTAAAGCACCCGGTTTGCTTTTTCTGCAAAGCGCAAAAAAGAGGTTCGCACCTGCTCCATGCTGTGAAAATAATCGACGTGATCCATGCCGATGTTGAGGATCACCGCCGTCGTCGGCGAAAAATCGAGAAAAGAATCCATGTATTCGCAGGCTTCAAACAAAAAATGTTCCCGCGCTTTTCCGATCACGCAGGAGGTGTTCCCATGCGCGGGAAGCGGCGCGCCGCAAAGAACCGTCGCATCGGTCGCAGAAAGGAAAATTTCGGCGCACATTGCCGTACAACTGCTCTTTCCGTGCATGCCCGAGACGCCGATCCGCTCCCGGAACGCCGTCATGAGATATCCCATGTAGTCGGCTCTGGAAATGCAGGGGATCCCCCTGAAAATTGCTTCCCTGTATTCGGGATTGTCTTCGGAAATGGCGACCGTGTAGATCACCGCGTCAAAGGAGGAGATATTTTCGGCCTTGTGCTCACAAAACACTTTTATTCCAAGTTCTTTCAAATGCTCTACGGTCGGCCCGCCCGATCGATCCGATCCGCCGACAAGATATCCTTCGGACATGGAAAGCTCGGCCAAGGCCGACATGCTGATCCCGCCGATGCCAATGAAAAAGAGGCGGCGGCAATCAGCAAGCATCCCGCGGATCAATTCGGGGCCGTATGAAGTATTCTTTACAGACATTCTGATTCCTCCAAAAATCGGGAAAGTTGGCGAATAGGCTCGTTTTGTCAGGCTTTTTGCAAAACGGTGAAAGGTGATGTAAACTCCTGTCGGACGTGTTCACAGAAACAACTTGTTTTGTTTGAATAATTTTCACATTTTGGATTTATACTGAATTTGCAAAAGCAAAAAGACGGAAAACAAAGATCGGAGGAATTGTTTATGCAAATCACAGATATCAAAATTCGGAAAGTATTTGACGACGGGCCGATGAAGGCGATCGTTTCGGTCACCTTTGACGGACAGCTTGCTGTCCACGACATCAAAGTTATTCACGCAAAAGATAAATTCTTTATCGTCATGCCCTCAAGAAAGAATCCGGACGACACCTATCGGGATATCGTACATCCCATCAACACGTCGTTTCGGGCCACGCTGGAGTCGGCCGTGATCTCAGCCTACGAAGCCGCGCTGCACGAGCTTGACGAAGCGCCCGAGTACGAAAAGCAGGATGATCCGCTCGTTTACTGATTGAAAGAACCCTTCGGGGTTCTTTTTTTAAAGCGCCCCGTGCGAAAAAAGAACCGTGTTCTCTGTCAGCGTCAAAAAGCCGAAGCTCCCGTTTTTCAGACTCCCGGGATTGAAGAGATACAGCGGCTTTTGTAAAATCGATCCGCAAAGCTTCTCTCCGGCCGGAAAATACTGTTCGAGCGGCTTGTGCGTATGCCCGTAGAGAATAAGATCGGCGCCTCGCTCGATCCCTGCGCGGACAAGTCCCCCGATCCCGCTCTTTGCACCAAACAGATGGCCGTGCGTCAAAAACAGCGTATGCCCCAAGAGCGCGGTCAGACACTCGGTGGGCGGCGCATCCGGGCCCGGATAATCGCAGTTGCCGCGCACCGCATAAACCGGCAGTCCGGGCGGAAGGTCTGCGCGAAAAAGATCCATGGTACCGTCACCGAGAAAGAAGATTCCGTCAAGACCGTCGGTCTGGCGGGCGACGGCCTCCTCTATCCCGCGCCGGTTGCCGTGGGTATCCGAAACAATCAAAAACCGCATGGAAAGGCTCCTTTTTTCAAAGCTCATATTTATTATAGCAGTCAAAGGAAAATTTGTCTACACTCTTCCAAAAATGAGGCACATTTTTTTGCGTTTTTTCATATCTTGTTTTTGAACGCATCAAAAAGGAGGCCTTCTTCCATGCAACTTGACAAACAAAAGCTTTCTCTCCTTCTCTCCTTGCCCGACGCCGCCCTGCGCCAGATCCTTTCCGACGTTGCAAAAGAAGCCGGTGTCGATCCGGGCGCACTCGGGCTTGATCTCGGGCAGCTCGACAAGGTAAGAGCGGCGCTTGCAAGCGCCACCGACGCCGACCTCGCCGCCATTCAAAAGCTGCTGGAAGAGCAGAAAGAGCGGAGGTAACGGCATGGACGAACCTTTGGAAACGACCCCTTCTCCAAAGATCTCCCCCGAACAGCTGGAAGAGATCAAAAGCATGGTCTTCGGGCAAGGAAAAGGGCCCGCAAATCCCGGCGGCGATGGCATTTCAGCTCTATTGAATAATCCCGAGCTTATGTCAAGGCTTCCGCAGATTATGGAAATGGTCAAGCCCATGCTCGGAACGGCTTCGCCTGCCCTGCCGCCGGCCGGGGCAAAGCCGCTCTCGCGTGAAGAAGAACGGGATCGTCTGCTCCTCTCCTTGCGCCCATTCCTTTCCAAGGAGCGGCAGGATCTGGTAGAGGCAATCCTGAAGCTCTCCAAGCTGGGCGACGTCCTCAAGCATCTGTCCTGAGAGGTAACGCCATGTACACACGATCCTATGATTCTTCGGAACGCCAATTCCGCCTGCCGCCGCGCTACGGAGGAAGCGCCTTTTCTCCTCAAAAAGAGCAAGCTGCCCTTCCCCAGCAATCCCCTCCTACGTCCCTGCCGGTAGGCTTACAGTCACTCGCTGGGCTTTTCGGGCATCCACCGGTCGCGGGGACTCCCGAGTTTGACGAGCTGCTTCTGATGGGACTCATTTTTCTGCTTCTCGGGAGCGAAGGTGGAAAGGATCTTATCCCGATCCTCGCGCTGCTTCTTTTTTGCAATCCTTGAAAAGCGCTTGCAATTTTCCGAAAATTATGTTAAGATATAAGAAATCAATCAACGAGGACACTACATGAAAAACCGAGGCTCAATCATTCTGCTCAGATGTCTGCTATTTGCGCTCATCTGTCTACAGCTCTATATGATTTTCGGATTCTCCAAAGAAGACGCGCAAAAATCGACCGAGTCGAGCGAGCGCGTCACCGAAGAGATCGCAAAAATTGTGATAGAAGATTATGAAAAACTGCCTGTGGAAGAACAAAAGGCGGCAGTCAAACGCATCGACCCTCCGGTGCGAAAAATCGCGCACGCCACCGAATTCGGGATACTGGGCGGCCTTGCCCTGCTCTTCTTTTTGACCTTCCGGCGTCTTCCGCTCTGGCTCTCGCCCATTTTGGCCACGCTATCAGCCGCGCTTGCCGGCGCTTTTGACGAACTGCATCAAACCTTTGTTCCCGGCCGCAGTGGTGAAGTGCGCGACGTCCTCATCGACACAAGCGGCGCGCTTCTTGTGATTCTGGTTGTTTTCTTGATCTTTCTACTCATCCGCGCACAACAAAAAAAGATCGTTCTCACCAAAAAAGTGCTCCCCGCTCCGATCTCGGCAAAAATTGCAATCTTAGCCGATTTGCACGGCGAATATCCCAAAGAGATCGAGGCCATCCTGCAAGAAGAAAAACCCGACCTCATCCTGCTCCCGGGAGACCTGACCGACCGGGAAAATCTCGAAAGCGAAAGCGACCCGGCCTTTGCTTTTTTGCAAAACCTCTCGACGCTTGCCCCTACCTACTACTCGCTCGGAAACCACGAGGTCGGTTGCTACAGAAAGGGCTTTTGCAAAAACCGCACACCGATTCCGCTTGCCGAAAAAGCAAAAGAAAACCTTGCAAAAGCCGGCATATTCTTGTTGGACGACCGTTTTTTTGTTGAAAAAGGCATCTCGATCTGCGGGCTATCCTCAAACGGAGGAAAAGGCATTCCGCAAAAGCAAGACCTATTGCACCGCTTTTCTGCGGCCCCGGGTTTTAAGATTTTGCTCTGCCACCATCCCGAGCAGTTTGCCCCGCTCGTCCGCTCGTATCCCGAGATCGATCTGACAATCGCGGGACATGCGCACGGCGGACAATGGAGAATCTTCGGTCATGGTATTTACGCACCCGATCAAGGACTATTCCCCTCCTACACGAGCGGCTTCTATTTCGATAATCGTCTTCTCGTCAGCCGCGGGCTCGGCGACCACACGATCATTCCAAGATTTTTCAACCGCCGCGAGCTTGTGATTCTGGAACTGACAAGCGAATAAAAAAGAACCGAACGCTTTTTGCAATCGGTTCTTTTTTGTTGTTCTTATTTTGCAAGATTCAGTTTTTCCAAAATGGTCTTGACTGCGCCGTCGAGGACGTCGGTCTCCATCAGTTCGATCATCCCGCGGTCAACGAGCGCCGCAAATCTCGGATCCATCGGGATCTTTCCGAGCAGATCGTAACCGAAATTCTTGGCAACCTCTTCAATATGGCTCTCGCCGAACACCTTGATCTCACGTCCGCAATCCGGGCATTTGACATAGCTCATGTTCTCCACAAGGCCAAGCACCGGAATATTCATCATCTTTGCCATGTTTGCGCACTTGGAAACGATCATGGAGACGAGTTCCTGCGGGCTGGAGACGATCACTACGCCGTCAAGCGGCAAGGACTGAAACACCGTCAGCGGCACATCGCCGGTCCCGGGAGGGCAATCGACGAGGAGCACGTCGGCCTGCCAGATGGTATCCTTCCAAAACTGCTGGACAGTCCCTGCGATCAGCGATCCGCGCCAGACGACCGGCTTGGTCTCGTCGTCGAGGAGCAGGTTGACCGACATGAGATCGATCCCGGTCTTGGTCGAAGGCGGGATCATACCGTTGTCATCGCCATAGACCTGCACCTTGCTCATGCCAAAGGCTTTGGGGATCGAAGGGCCGGTCACGTCGGCGTCAAGGATCCCGACTTTATATCCCTCCCGCTGAAGCAGAACGGCCAGCATCGAGGTCACAAGCGATTTGCCGACACCGCCCTTGCCGCTGACCACAGCGATCACTTTTTTGACATCGCTGAGTGCATTGGCGGGGGTTTTCAAGCTCTCCTGTTGCCTCGACGAACAGTTTGCCGAGCAACTGGAACAATCATGCGTACATTCTTCTGCCATATCTTTCACATCCTTTTTTGGATTCTTTAATCTTTACGAAGTTTCCCGTCCCAAAGCTCAACGTGGGAGGTGTGGAAGCGCTCTTGAAAATCGACCTCTTTTGCTGCGTCCACCTCGTTCGGCAAAGGCGCGCCGGGGAGAACGGCGAGTAGCTTGTCCTCCTCATCGTCACTGCGAAAGACCGCGCCGATCACTTGAACTATACAGGGCAATTTCATCGGCTCGTACACGCCGAGCAGATAGACGTCCAGCTCTTCGCCGTCGCCGCCAAGCACACCGGGAATGTAGCCGTAATTGATCGGGTAGACCCATGCATTCCCATTCTTTTCGTGACGGGTCCCGACCGGGCGGTCGAATTCGATTTTGACAAGTTTTCCGTAGTAGCTTTCCACCAAATTGCGGCGTTCTTGTTCGGTCATTTTCATCACTTCCTCGGATATTCTATCACAGTCTTCCCTCCTTTGCAAGGCTTCGGACGCTTTTTTTGAAAAATCGGGAAAAAATTCCAAAGAGGGCTTGCATTTTGCGTACTTTACGGTATAATTAGATTGTATGATTTTTGCTCTTACAAAGGAGAACAACATGAACAAAATACTGAATCCTTCCAAAAAATTCACCGGCGTAAAAGGCCCGCTTCTGACCATCGTCATGGACGGCGTGGGACTGGCTCCCGAATCGGTCGGAAACGCAGTGAAAAGCGCCTACACGCCTAACCTTGACCGCCTGATGCAGAACTATCCCATGGTGCCGCTCAAGGCGCACGGAACCGCCGTGGGGCTTCCCTCGGACGACGACATGGGCAACAGCGAGGTCGGCCACAACGCCCTCGGTGCAGGCCAGGTCTTCGCACAGGGGGCAAAGCTGGTTTCCAACTCGATCGAAAGCCGAAAAATGTTTTCGTCAAGCACTTGGTGTGAATTGATCGAAAACGTCAAAAAGAATTCCTCTACCCTGCATTTTCTCGGCCTTTTCTCGGACGGCAACGTTCACTCGCACATCGACCACCTGACTGCCATGCTGAAAGAGGCGAAAGCCGAAGGCGTGAAAAAGGTGCGCGTGCATATCCTGCTGGACGGCAGAGACGTGGGCGAGACCTCCGCGCTCGACTATGTGCGTCCCTTTGAAGCCTTCCTTGGCGAATTGAACGACGGCAACTTTGACGCGGCCATCGCGTCGGGCGGCGGCAGAATGCAGATCACCATGGACCGCTATGAAGCCAACTGGGCAATGGTGGAAAAAGGCTGGAAAACTCACGTACTCGGCGAAGGCAGACAGTTTGCCTCGGCCGAGGAAGCCATTACTGCCTATCGGAATGAGTTCCACGTCATCGACCAGGATCTGCCTCCCTTCGTCATCGCAAAGGATGGCAAACCGCTCGGAACGGTGGAAGACGGCGACAGCGTGATCTTCTACAACTTCCGCGGCGACCGCGCGATCGAGATCTCCAAAACCTTTGATGCGCCCGAGGGTGCGTTTGACAAATTCGACCGCGTCCGCGTTCCGAAGGTGCTTTACGCCGGCATGCTCGAATACGACGGAGATTTGCACATTCCGAAGCACTACCTTGTCAACCCGCCCGAAATCACCAACACGATGGGCGAATATCTTGCCGACACCGGCATCCCGATCCTCGCCATTTCCGAAACGCAGAAGTACGGCCATGTGACCTATTTCTGGAACGGCAACCGCTCGGGCAAATTCAACGACAAGCTCGAGACTTACATTGAAGTTCCCTCCGACGTGGTTCCCTTTGAACAGCGCCCCTGGATGAAGTGCGCCGAGATCACCGACAAGCTCCTTGACGCTCTGCGCTCGGGCAAATACAAATATCTGCGCGTCAACTTCCCGAACGGCGATATGGTCGGTCACACCGGCTCGCTTGCCGCAACGCGCTGCTCGATGGAGGCGCTTGATCTCCAGCTCGGCAGAATTCTGCCGGTGATCGACGAGCTCGGCGGCGTGGCGATCATCACGGCCGACCACGGCAACGCCGACGAAATGTACGAGACCGACAAAAAGACCGGGCTTCCCAAGCCGGATAAAAACGGCTGTTTCAAGGCCAAGACCAGCCACACGCTCAACCCGGTTCCCTGCATCTTCTACGACAACACCGACGCAAAAGCGCATTACACGGTCAAAAAAGACGGCAAGTTCGGGCTTTCCAACCTCGCCGCCTCGACGGTCAATCTGCTCGGCTACGACGCGCCCTCAATGTGGGACGAATCGATCCTTGAACTGAAATAAAACCTTTTCAAAAGGAGATCCTGCCATGAAAACGCTCGACGAACTGAAAGCGCATTGCGAGTCCTGTCAAAATTGCCCTCTGGGCGCCACACGGACCAAGCTTGTGTTCGGCACCGGGAACGAGACGGCGGATCTCCTTTTTGTTGGAGAAGCGCCCGGCGAGCAGGAGGATCTGACAGGAATCCCCTTTGTGGGACGTGCCGGCCAGCTTCTTGACAAGTTTCTCTTTGCCGTGGACATTCCCCGCAGTCAGGTCTATATCGCCAATATTCTCAAATGCCGCCCTCCGCAGAACCGCGACCCGCTCCCCGAAGAGGAGGACGCCTGCATCGGCTACTTAAACGAACAGATTCGCCTCATTCAGCCCAAGATCATCGTTTGTCTCGGGCGCATCTCGGCCATGCGGCTGATCAAAGAGGATTTCAAGATCACAAAAGAACACGGGCAGTGGTTTTTGCGCGACGGCGTGACCATCACAGCAGTCTTTCACCCGGCGGCGCTTCTGCGCGACCCGCGCAAAAAAGAGGATATGCTGGAAGATATGAAGGCGATCAAGAAAAAGCTGGATGAACTCGGAGGCGCAAAAGAATGAACTTCTTCCCCGCTCTCCTTACCATCATGCTGACGCTGTTTGCGCTCATCGTCTGCGGCTTTATTTGCCGGAAGACGAAGGTCATCGACACGCCGGCATCCAAGGCGCTCTCGCGCCTGATCCTTGCCGTGGGACAACCCATGCTCGTGATCTCCGCGCTGAGCCGCGCCGAGTATTCGAGAGAGAACCTGACCATCGCATGGCAGGTCACGCTCATCGGCTTTTCTGTTCACGCGCTTCTGGCGCTCCTCTCCTACTTCATCTGCAAAACGCTCAAAAAAGACTTTGACGAGGCAAAAATTTTTGAATTTTCGCTCGTCTTTGCCAACGCGGGCTTTATCGGTTTTCCGGTACTTGACGCGATCTTCGGCTCGGGCATAGGCAGTTTCATGGGAGCATTTTACACGATCAGCTTTCATCTTTTCCTCTGGACTTGGGGCATTCTCATTTTCGGCCGCAAACGAGAGGATATCAAGCTGACTCCGAAAAAGATCTTTCTCAACTTCGGCACGGTTCCCTGCGCGATCGGCCTTGTTCTCTATCTCTGCAAAGGAATTCCGGGCTTTGCGATTCCCGACTTTGCCGACAAGTTCTTCGGATATTTGGCCGGGCTTTGCACGCCGATCTCGGTTTTGGTCACCGGCGCGCTGCTTGCGACGATTTCGCTGAAAGAAATGCTCAAGACTCCGAAGCTCTATCTGCACTCGGCGATCAAGCTGATTCTCTACCCGCTCTTTTTCTGCGTTCTGGCAAAGCTGTTGGGGCTTCCCGACAATTACGTGCTTCTCGTCACGGCGCTGACCGGCGTTCCGAGTGCGGCGACCGTTTCCATGCTTGCCGAGGTCTATGATATCAAGCCCGGCTTTGCCTCGCAGACGGTGGGACTGACCTCGGTCCTCTCGGTGGCGACCCTCCCCTTGGTCATGCTCTTTGCAAACTGGATCATCACGCTTTAAGAAAGGCTTTTTATGATTTACACGCTCAAAAACGATAGACTTACGGTTGAGATTTCGGATCTCGGCGGTGAAGTGCAATCGGTCAAAAAAGACGGATGTGAATACATCTGGCAGGGCGATTCGACTTATTGGACGAGCCGCGCCCCGCTCCTCTTCCCGATCTGCGGCCGCTTCTTTGAAGCGAAATACACTTACGACGGCAAAACCTACGAAATGGGCACGCACGGTTTTTTGCGGCATTCGCTCATGAAACTTGAAAAGCATACCGATACTGAGTTGGGTTTCTCGCTTACCGCAAACGAAAAGACCAAAGAGCAATACCCCTTTGACTTTGCTCTCACTCTGACTTATACCCTTACGAAAAACAGATTGACGACCGCGATCTCGGTCAAAAACACAGGCAAGAAAGTTCTCCCCTTTGCCTTTGGCGGGCATCCCGGTTTTATGGTGCCGCTTGACCGGGGCGACTTTTCCGACTGGTATCTCGAATTTTCCGAGGACTGTTCTCCCGATGAGCTTGTTTTCTCGGACACCTGCTTTGCCACCGGCAAAAAGCGCCCCTACCCGCTGGTCGATTCAAGAAAACTGCCGCTGTCGCATCACCTCTTTGACATCGACGGCGTATTCCTCTCGCGCACGTCCGGGAAAGCGACCCTCAAAAGCGACCTCTCGGGTCGCTCGGTCACACTCGTCTATCCCGAGTTTCCCTATCTCGGTCTTTGGCACAAGCCGAGAAGCGACGCTCCTTACGTCTGCATCGAGCCCTGGTGCGGACTCCCCTCTCCGGATGGAAAGATCGAAGCCTTAGAAGACAAGACCGATGTTTTTCGCCTTGCCCCAAAAAAAGAAAAAAGCCTTGCGTTTTCCATAGAATTCACCTGATCGTCAATTCTGATCCCAAGAAAGGAGATCCCCATGCCACAAGATCCCATTGCAACTTCCACTGTTTCCGGGAACAATCAAACCCCGGAAGAGAGGAACACTTCGTCTGAAAGATCCGATGCCAACGACCGCTCGAAAAACAAGTTCTCCGAGATCGTAAGAGGCGAGCTTTCCTCTGCCGCATCGAATCATGCCGGAGAAAGTCTTGCCGGATCTTTCGGAGCTGCGACCTCTGCGGCAGAAATTCTCGGCCCCATGCGAACGCTTTTTGCGGGCATTGGTTCGATCGGCAAAAATCTCGTCGGGCTCTTCAAAAACAAGCAGTGGCTCAAATTGATCCTTGCCGTGCTTCTGGCAGTTGCCTGGATCGTATTGATGATTCTGCAATACAACGGCGTCAACGTAAAAGCCTTGAATATTCTGACCTTTGCCCAGGGCGGTGTTGGAAGAAGCGTTTTCGGCTGGATCGGCGGATTTTTTGGAAAGACTGCCATTGCCGCCATGCTCATTTCTCTTTTCACGGGAGGTTTCAAAGCGCTCGGCGGCGGGTTCTCTTCGCTTTTCAAAAAGCAGAATTTTCAGCTCTCTTCACTTTCCTGGTTGCTCCTTGGCGCAGGCTTTGCCCTGATCCTTTACCAGTTCTTTGCAGGGAATGCAACCTATATGGATCTCATGCCTACAGTTTCCTGCGCGCTTCTTTCCATCATGGCGCTCGGGCGCATGGGAAGAATCGGAGGGCGGCTCGCCACCTCGCTGACTTCAAGAAAGAACGCCGCTAAAACCCGTACGGCTCAGCCCGAAAAAGCAGGTGCACTTCTCTCCGGCATGACATTCGGATTTACGATCGGCGCCCTTCTTTGCCTCATCCCATTCGGATACCTGCCGGTGATTCTCGGGGGCGCAGCCTTTGTTGCGGGGCTTATTCTGGCTCTTGTATTCGGTCATAAAAAGGAGGTTGCGGCAGCATGAAAAAGAATCTCATTCGCCTGCTCTGCGTTTTGATCCTTAGCGTCTGGATCGCTTCTTTACTCTCCCTTTCGGCCTTTGCCACCGAGTTTCTTGACTACAAAAAATACAAAGCCGATCCCGCTTACGATGTTGAATGCATCATCGAGAAAAAAACGACCTATTATGAGCGCAGCCAGCTGAATTGGTCAACCGAGCACCTCCAGAACGGCGGCGAGATCAACGGCACCTATAGACTGATCCAGCTCGGTTCAAGCTATTATTACAACAAGACAGTCTATTCCCAGCCTGTCACCTTCCGCTTTGAAATTCCGCGCCTTTACACCGAATATTACACCGAAGGACGCACCTATGAAAAAGTGGACGATGAATGGTATGGCGCCGACTACGAAAACCGCGGACAGGCGCACAAATACTCCTCAGTTCAAAAAGAAGGGCGCGATACCTATATGTGGTATCGGAATGCACAATATGAGGGCGACCAGCCCGGCACGCCCGGCAACTACATTCAAAGCTATCTGAGCGCGTCGCTCACTTGCGGTCCCAGGAGCGTCGGCGTGTTCACCGACGCCGATCTCAAACGCTGGGGCAAAACCTGGGAGGAATACCTGGAGGAACAAAGGATCACTTATTCCACCAATAACGACGCGCTTCCGCATGAAAAGGATCGGTTTACATTCAAAGAAACCAAGCTGAATAACGGCGTCATGTTTGAAACCTACCAATACGATTGGATCGAACGCCCGAACGCCAACGGAACCGGGACCTTCAAGGGAAACGGCGACGTCATCGTCAACCGAATCGAGGCGCTGGGAAACGAGCAGGAGACATGGCAAACCGTCATCTTTTTCAAATCCGATGCCTATCCGGGATTCTATTTTGTCGCCGGTTGCACGGTCGGCACCTATCTTTGGTACGACAACGGAACGGTCGCGGACGATAAGACCACCACAGCCCTGTACAACGAATTCCTTGAGCGGAAGAATTACACCGTCAACACGATCTACCCTGCCCTGCAATCGGCTCTTGCACCGAAAGTGACTGTCGGGGAAGGAAGCGGAACGATCGTCCCCGCAACCGTAAACTATGAAGCGATCGTTAGTGCCGAAGCAAAGTCGGAATCCGGTGAAGACGGCGGCACGACCATCCCTGCGATCATCATTCTTGGCACGCTCGGAGTCGGTGCGGCTCTTGCGGGAGCCGCCGCTGCGGTTGCCGCGGCAGAGGACGGCAAAAAGGAAGACGATAAAAAGCGTTCCTCTTTCAAAATGTATATCAATAAGGATTTCGGTGATACGCTCAAGAAAGGGCTCAACCCGCAGGCTGTTTACGCGCGCATCACAGAAATCAAGCCGACCGGTGAAGAGATCGACCGACCGGATCTGACAAAAACGATCCTGGTTGGTTCTTCGGACGATTCGCTCACCGTGACCGACGGCGGCATGACGGCAAACGGCTACCGCTGTGCTATGGTTTCGGTTCCGGATACCGCCGAGCCGCGTCCTGAGGGCATTGTCACCTTCCGCTTTGAAGGCGAAGGCGGCTCCTATACGCAAAACGTCATTTTCAAAATCCTTGGCGACTGTAGCATCACCTTCCCGGACAAAAAGCCGGAAGATGCCGTCTTTGTCAAAAAAGGACTGCTTGGCGACAGCAAAGAATATCTTGTGGAGTTCGTTCCCGAAAACTTTGCAAACCCGCCAGAGAGTTTCAAGCTCACCTCGCAGAGCGACAAAATCGAAGTGGTCTACAAGCCTTCCCGCCTCGGCAAACACTACGCCGCCATCAAGAATAAAACGGTCGCGCCCGAAGTGACAAGAACGCACTATGACGCAACCGCGGATTACGGCGAACATAATGTTCTTTCCTCCAGCGCTTTTGCAAAATCCGAGGAAGCCGAAATCCATATCCTCGCCGAAAACAAGGAAGAAAAAACCGAGGTCGACTTTAAGATCGAATTTTACCCTGAAGGCATTTCGGTCAAGCTCATCAAAGGAGAGGTCAGAGACAACAAACTCATCATCGACACCCAGGATGAAAACGGCGTTTTCAAGCCGGTTGAACTTGAATTCATCCGCACCTCCAAACTCCCGAGCGGCAACGTTCAAGTGGACAACGACGTGGATGTGGAAGAGTGCCTTACTTTGATCGAAGGCAAGGACGACTCGGAGAGCGTAAACGTCATCTACGGCTTCAAACACAAGGTAGAGGCCTTTACCCACGAAGGCAAAAAGGCTTACCGCCTGATGCCGGAAGTTGCCATTCCGGACAACGGGCACGACTGCTACACCTTTAAGTGGTCTGCGATCTCCGCCGGCAGTGGGCAGGCATTCCGGCTGGATCTGCCGGTGCGTCTGACCGGTGAAAAGCTTGATCTTGCGCCGGTTGAAGAGCGCAACAAGGAGATCGCGCTGCTCAAGCGCGCCATCGAGCGTTACGGGCTTCACAACGACGCACAGGCAACCTCGCTCGTCGACAATCTCGAAGAGCTCCCTGCCAGCGTCATCAAGCAAATGCGCGCGCAGGTGCTCCGATGCGCCATCGAGTACTACAGTGAAGAAGCAAGGAAAGAGGCAAACTTCGCCAATTACATGAGCGTTGGAATGTACTCCTGTATGTTCTTCGATTGGCTCGGTCAGCAGGCCTTCTCCTATATTCTGAAGGTCTATGTCGGAGACGTTGGCGAAATGCTCATTACGCCGCTCAAAAACGCAATCGTGGGCGCGGCGGCCGACAACCTGCACTCCTTTATTTGGGGAGAACCTTATCAAGATCATTTTACCTATGAAAAGGTGGTCGGCATTTTTGAGGAGATGGCGGAAAATTTCTTAATCGATGCCCTCTTCGGCAATATCGATTGGTCGGATCTTTCCAACGCCGGTAGAGAAGGTGCAAAGCTGCTCAAGAATTTCAGTTTGAACAACGCAAAGAGCGCTTTGCTCAAGGTGTTCGGCGCCGATTACAGCGACAAACTCAAAAAAGGCGCCTGCTTCTGCGCCGCGTTCTGTTCGCTCAATTTTGCAAAGCACTACTATCTGGATGAAGAAACCAAAGGCGACTTCGGAAAAGCCATTGTGGCAACCTTCAACGATTGCTCCATGAACACCTTAAAGCAGGTCTTCTCCAAGTTCGTAACGAATTGGCTCAAGAAAAAATACGGGCTTTCCGAAATCAGCCGCAATTCCGAAGGTGGAATGACGGTGGATACCTACACAGTAGCTCCGCTCGAAAAGTACATCAAGTCAAAGCTGACCGTTGGCGATATCCAGCTCTTCGGCAAGCAGTTGACCGGAACCGAGTTTTTGGCGTTCGGTAAGAAATATGATTTCTTCAAAACAACCGGCGACAACACCGGAACGCTTGTCGGCGTCGGCGTGGACGCTTTGACCGGCGCCATTGTCGACGCGGCGCCCGACGTTCTTTCCGGAATCTGGAAAGCCTTCTGGGATTCTTCGATCGGCGGATTCATCATCTGCGCAGGCGGCAAGCTCTATGCGCTGACCATCAAGGGTTTTGTGGAAGCCTGCTTCAAGCAGATCACCGAGTATTACGAAGCGGCAAAATTCACTCTATCCAAAACGATCCCGATTCCCTCTTTCATTCCAAGTTCGGATTCCCCGAAAGAAAAAGAAGCATAAAACACCGGAAGCTCCGGCCATGAGCCGGAGCTTCCTTTTTTCTGTTTATTTTCTTCCGTACAGATCGTTCCACTCGGAAAACTTGGACAGGGGGATCGAGAGCGCCTGCTCTTTGGTCAAGCGGAAGCTCCAGTTGCCGTCCTTCTCTCCGGGGGTGTTGAGCCGCGTATCGCGGCCGTAGAGAAGCAGATCCTGCACCGGGAGAATGAGCAGTCCCGCATGGCTCTCGAACATGGTGCGCAGGATCTCGTTGTACCCGGCGTTCCAATCGTCGCCGCTAAAACCGCAGTAGCGAAGCAAACGGGCTCGTGTGTTGGGATCGATCTCCCAGACGTACCCGAGCAGCGTGTTGTTATCATGCGTGCCGGTATAGGCAACGCAATCGTTGTCATAGTTGTGCGGCAGGTGCGGAGAGTTTTTGTCTCCGAGAAAGGCGAACTGCAGTACGCGCATGCCGGGGTATCCGCTCTTTTTGACCAGCTCCAAAACCTCTTTGGTAATGTTTCCAAGATCCTCGGCGATCATGAGTTTTCCTTTCGTCAAAGGAGAAAGGGCTTTGAGAAGGTCCATGCCGGGGCCTTTGATCCATTTGCCGTTCTTTGCCGTCGTCTCGCTTGACGGGACGCTATAATAGGATTCGAGTCCCCGGAAATGGTCGATCCGAACTCCGTCAAACAGCTCAAGCTGGAAGGAAAGGCGATCTTTCCAGAAGGTGTAGCCGGTCTTTTTTTGCGCTTCCCAGTCATAGAGCGGATTTCCCCAGAGCTGTCCGTCCTCCGAGAAATAATCCGGAGGAACACCGGCAACCGAAGTCGGTCGATCTCGCTCGTCAAGTTGAAAATCCTGCTTGTGGAAATAAACGTCGGCGCTGTCGTACGCAACATAGATCGGCAGATCCCCAATGATCGAGATCCCGCATCGGTTGGCATAGGCCTTGACCTCCATCCACTCGGTGTAGGCCTCATACTGGGTAAATTGCCAAGCAAGAAGAACGTCATTATCGTAAGAATCGGTTGTCCATTCCGTCCATGCAAGCCCGGAGTTGGCTTCCTTTTTTGCCATGAACAGACAAAACTCTGCCACTTTGGGATGAAGCTTGAGAAAAGCCTCGATCGCCGATCGATCCCGTAGCCGCCCGGATGCCTTTTGCAAAAGTGCAAAGCGTTCTTTGGAAAGCCGTTCAAACTCGCAGGCATAGGGAGTCTTTTCCTTTGCCGCGTCCAGTTCTTCTCGGGTCAGAAGACCTTTTCTGTAGAGGTTCGGTAGATCGATGAAATTGGGATTGATGCTAAATGCTCCGGCCGATTTATAGGGCGAATTGCAATCGTCGGTCAGGCAAAAAGGAAGAACCTGCCAAACCGAAAAGCCTCCGGCGGCGATCAGATCGCAAAACTCCTTTGCCGGCGTACCGAAAGATCCTTCCGAATATCCTCCCCAGAGTGAGGAGACGTGCATGAGCACTCCGCTTTGACGTTTCATGGAAACTCCTTGTAAATAGAATCGAATATAGTGTAACAGATTTTCGCCGATTCTGCAACCGATTTCAGGCAAAAAAACGAAAAAATCCGCTTTCCCTTGACAAAACCGGACAAATCTCATATAATGGAATATCATAAAATAGTGTTATCATATCCCGAAAGGAATTTACATGGAAATGAAAGTCGTTAAATTCGGCGGCTCCTCGCTCGCAGACGCCGCACACTTCCGTCAGGTCGCAAGCATTGTAAAAGCCGACCCTGCCCGCCGCTGTGTGGTGGCCTCGGCTCCCGGCAAGCGGTTTTCGGGCGACGAAAAGGTCACCGATATGCTCTACCGTTGCTACGAGATGGTTCGCACACACGAAGATATTAGCGAGTTTTATGCAAAGATCGCCGCGCGTTACACCTCGATCATCGAGGAGCTGGGACTCGATTTTGACATTTCCGGCGAGCTCGATTATATCAAAAACGCGATCCTCCACCATTCGGGACGCGATTTTGCCGCCAGCCGCGGAGAATATCTCAATTCGCTGATTTTAGCCAAATACCTCGGCTATGGCTTTGTCGATGCCGAATCGGTCGTGTTCTTCAAGGAGGACGGCTCTTACGACGAAGAAAAGACCAATTTTGAAATGGGCAAAGCGCTCTCCTCGATGAAAAACGCCGTGATCCCCGGCTTTTACGGCATCATGCCGAACGGCACCATCAAAACCTTCAGCCGCGGCGGTTCCGACGTGACCGGCTCAATCGTTGCAAAAGCGGTTGAGGCCGATCTCTACGAGAACTGGACCGACGTCTCCGGGTGTCTCATGGCTGACCCGCGCATCGTCAAAGATCCGCTCCCCATCAAGTCGGTCACTTACAGAGAACTGCGTGAGCTCTCCTACATGGGCGCCTCCGTCCTTCACGAAGAGGCGATCTTCCCGGTGCGCAACGCAGGGATCCCGATCAACATCAGAAACACCAACGACCCCTCCGCTCCCGGTACCATGATCGTTGCCAATGCCACCGAATACGACGCAAAGCATATCATCACCGGCGTGGCGGGCAAAAAGGGCTTTTCGGTCATCACCATCGAAAAGGATATGATGAACTCTGAGATCGGTTTTGGCCGCAAGGTCTTAGAAGCGCTCGAAGACAACGATATTTCTTTTGAGCACCTGCCCTCCGGCATTGACACCATGAGCATTGTGATTGCCACGAGCGAGCTCGAAGGCAGATGCGAAAAGATCCTCTCCAACATGAACCGCAGAGTCCATGCGGACAGCATCGTCATTGACGACGGGCTTGCCCTGCTTGCCGTAGTCGGACGCGGTATGGTCAAGGCAAAAGGAACCGCCGCACGCGTCTTTGATGCAATCTCGGGTCAGGGCATCAACATCCGCATGATCGACCAAGGCTCGAGCGAGCTGAGCATCATCATTGGTGTGGAAGAGGGCGACCTTGAGCGCGCAATGGAAGCGATCTACAAGGAATTCGTAAAAGACTGACAGAGAAAAGCCGGCATTAAAAAAGATCCATCATGCGATGGATCTTTTTTGTTTTTACTCGACTTCGTTTGCTTCAAGCGCTTCCATGGTGCGCTCATCGAGCGATCGCAAAAAGCCGAAATAAGCGAGCAGGAGCGAAGAGCCGAGCAAAATACCGCCGATGATATCGGTCAGCCAATGCACACCCGAGAAAAACCTTCCCACGACCGTAAAGAGCATGAGCGCCCAGCAGAGTACCGAGACCGCAATGGCCGACGAACGGCTCGGAAGATAGCGTGGCAGAGTCAATGCGGCGCCGCCGAACAGAACAATGGCAAGCATACTGTGCGAGGACGGGAACGAGGGCTCCGGCAGCGTTTCCCCTGCCAAAAGCACCGGACGCACATTGATAACAAACACTTCAAAAAGAAAGTAGAACGCAATTGCCGCAACATAAAGACCGGCCAGTAAAAAGAGCTCCTTATCGACGCGTAAAAGGCTTTTGCGCTTGACCCATTGTGCAAGACCAAAGCAAGCAAAAATCGCCGCGGACAGAATGCCGATATACCCTGACCATTTGGTCAGCGAATAAAGCGAGGATTTGAAGCCGCCTATACTTTCTTGAACTTCCTGATTGATCGTTGAAAAGCCGACCTTTCCTTCCAAGGGAGCAATATTGCCCACGTCAACAACAAAAAGCAGGATCAGCAAAACAAGGAAGAGCCCGGCTAAGATACCGGAGAGAATAAATGGAATTTTTCGTTGCATCGTCGTTTTCCTTTCGGTCATTTATTTTTTCATTTCAAGGTAAGGCAATTCGGTAAAGCCGCAAGAGGTGTAAAGCCTTTTTGCAGGCCGGTTTTCTTCTTCGAGTTCCAGGCGAAAGAGCGTGTCCGGATATTCTTTTTCCAGGAAGGCAAAAAAGGCTTTGCCAAGGCCACGCCCGCGGTATTCTTCTTTGAAATAAATATCTTCGATCCAAAGACATGGGCGGCCGAACTCGGTGGAAAAGCTCTTTGCCACCATGCCGTATCCCGCAATGGAATCGTCAACAAGGATCAGATATCCGAACAGGTTCGGGTTCTCTCCCACGCAGGCGTCAAAGTCGGCACGAAAGATCTCATAAGAGCCGTTTGTGGAAACGGCAGGCGACGCGTAAAAGGTCTTCATCATCGAGAGCACCTCCCCACGGTCGCCCTCGTTCATCGGACGGATAAAAAGCCCGCGGAGCTCTCTTCTCTTTTTCCAATCATCCTTTGTCAAAAGATTCACGTGACCGCGCCGGACTTCGCCGAGTTGCGGGACAGGGACGTCGTCGCTTGTCCACTGGTGAACGAAGCCAAGCTTTTGTTGCACCCGCTTGGATTTTTCGTTGCCGTCATAATAGCCGCACCAAACCTTTTCAAATCCAAGGTCAAAGAAAGCGTGATCAAGTAAGAGCGTCGCCGCCTCGGGAGCAATTTCCCTCCCCCAAAAAGGCCTTGCGACCCAGTAGCCAAGCTCGGGCTCGCCCTCTCTTGCAAGATCGCTTTTGAAGTGCAGTCCGATGCTACCGACCGGCTCGCCGGTTCCCTTCCAGACGATCGCATAGGTCTCTGGAACTGCAAGAACGTTTTGAATGATCTCGCGACTGTTTTCCACGCTCTCATGAGGCTTCCAGCCGGCGGCCGGCCCCACAAGAGGGTCTTTTGCGTAGTTGTAAAGCGCTTTCGCGTCCGACTCCACCCATGGGCGAAGCAGAATGCGTTCGGTTTCAAAAGTTTGTTTCATGGCCTTACTCCTATCCAAATAGCTGTCCGGGCAGTTTTCGTTTTTCTTTTTTGGGAAAAGCCTTGTCAAATTCTTCGGCTTCGGTTTCGTCCACGTAGTACCCTCTCGGCGTTTGGTAGACCCCTGTCACACCGCCAAGATACCCTTTTTGCAATTCAACGCAGAGAAAGAAAGAATCGTCCGCGCCTTCTGGGAGATCGTGGTAACGGATGCCGAAGTCCCTTGCGTAGGTAAATCCGCTCTTGCCGTAAAAAAGGATATTGCCTTCAAACAAAACCGCTCCAAAACCCATTTCTTTGGCCTTTTGCAAGGAAAAGTCGAGGAGCTTTTTGCCGTAGCCCTTGCGTTTTAATTCGTTTGCAATGCAGATCGGCCCCATGGTCAGCACCGGGATCTCTCGCCCGTCGTCGGCGTCGATCTTGGTTTTCATAAACATGTTTTGACCGATGAGTTTACCATCCTGTTCCATGACAAAATCCAACTCTTTGACAAAGGAGGGATCTTTACGCAAAACGTGCATCACGTAATGCTCGAGGCAACCGGGACGATAGACGTTCCAAAAGGACTCGCGGATGAGATTTTCCACCTCTCGCTCCTCTTCTTTTCTCTCGGAACGGATGATGTAGTCTTGTTCGTACATCACGCGCTCTCCGGCTTTGATCCACTCGTCCAAAAAGCGTAGCTGCTCCTCGGTGTGGAACCAGTGCTCGCCGTCCGGCATGACGGTAAGAAAAGCGGAATGTTTTTTTGCAAAACTTGAGATGGTCGCATAGGAGGTAAAAGTATCCTTTGCGGCGTAAAGGATCGAGGTTTTTGTCCGCCAGACGATCGGGTTTTTGCGAACGTAGGAAAGATACTCCCACGACAAATCGGCTCCGGAGGCGGTATGGATCACACCCCGCATGTTCAGTTCTTCCTCGGTCACCTTGGAAAAAGACATTTGATCCAGAATCAAACGCTCCATATCGACGATCGGAGAGATGAAATAGGCCTTCTCGATGAAACGATCCACCCCGGCGCACATCGAAAAATACGCGCCGATGCTGTTGGCCACAAGGATCACGCCCTCGCTCGTTTTGGAAAGCTCTTGAAAATACGGAAAGAACTCTTCCTTTGCTTCCCACGGCGTGCCGGCCGTGTAATCAAAGCCAACGACCTGCACGCCCGGAAAAAGCGCCTGATAGTATCCTGCTTCGGCGGCAGAACCGCCCATGCCGTGAATGTAAACGACTGTTTTCATAAAAATGCATCCAATCTTTTAGAGTTTGTCCCGGCTTTTGAAAATCAAAAGGCCTTTGATCAATAGGATCACGAAATAGAGGATCCCGGCATAGGGCTGTCTGGTCATCAGAAAGACAGCAGAGCCGAGGATCGAAAGCGCAAGTCCCGTGGCGATCCTGTGCTTGTTCCAGAGCGCTTTTTCAAAGTAGCTGACGATCACACCCGCAAGTCCGTTGAGCGCCGAAAGCCCGATCAAACCGATGAAAACGATCTTGATCCAAATTTCGATCCCGCTCAGTGAAAAAAGCGTTGTCGACAAGCCTTTCCCATCTCCAAAGATCGGAAGAAAGAAAAGCGTCGCAAGCAAAAGATCAATGGCCCCGCAGATGAGGGCAAGATATTTTTCGATCGCGCTTTTCTTCTCATCCTCTGCGGCTGTGAGCATTTCCTCCGATCCGATGAGTTCGTCGAGCGTCACAGAAAAGTATCGGGAAAGTGCTCTGAGCGAATCGATATTCGGGTATCCTCTGCCCGACTCCCATTTGGAGACGGCGGTTCTGGAAACAAAGAGGGCCGCGGCGAGTTCCTCCTGCGTGATCCCTTTTTGTTTCCTCAGTTCCTGCAATTTTTCATGAAATTCCATAAATGAGCCTCGCTACCGATTTGCTTTGTATCAAGGATAGCACAACCGGGTAAAAAAAGCAAGAAACGATTGGTAGAATGAAAGACACGATTCGTGTCAGCGCTTAGTATTATAGAAAACAAGCCCCTCTTCGTCTTTTGCGGCGGCCTTTGCGTCTTTGCAGGAAATGAGAATATGTGCAGGGACAAAAATCACGGACGAAATGAGGAGCAGGATCGAACGGCACATCACGCCACTGAACAAAAGGAGCACCGACGGGATGATCGACAGCGTCAGGGCTTTTGCCAGGTTGTGCGATTTCCAAAAAACGCCCCAAAGAATGCAGTAGGTAAGAGAAAGCACAAAGTTTACACAAAGATAGATGGCAAAAGCAGTATCCGACTGCCATCCAAAGACTGTCCCGGGAATGTTGACCGTCATAAATGCGATGCACCCGATGCGGCCGATTTGCTCAATTGGCTCAAGGATCTTGTGCTTTTCGGTTTTGGGAAGCCTTCCCCTGTTCAAGAATGCGTAAAGCGCGTTCGGGATCAGAATGATGAGCATAAACAAAAGTCCGAATAAATTAAACTGTTCCATGAAAATTTCTGTCGTTCCCTTCCATCATTTTTTTCGTATAAAGCGCGGGCCTTCTTCCCCAACTTCTCCGGTTGGCAGAAATCCGCAGGCGGCAAGCAACTTTTGCGAATCAATATTTTGGGGTTCGGTCTCGGCTTCGAGAGCCGTTACGCCGGGTTGCAAAAATGCCCACTCGATGATCGCTCGCAAAGCCTCACGCATATAACCTTTTTTGCAAAAGCCTTCGCGCAGGCCATAGCCGATCTCGACGCGCCCTTCTTTCGGCGCACCTTTAAAGCAAAGGTCGCCGACGATCACACCCGGCTCCTCCCGCAACTCCAAAAACCACGCCGCAAACCAGACGCGGCCAAACGGCTCACGCAGACAGCCGTCGAGCATTTCGGAATAGGCTTTTTTCAGTTCGGGATCGTCTTCTTTTGTGATCAATGCTTGCATTTGCCGATCGCTTGCAGGGTATAAAACGAGACGATCGGTTTTGATCTTACAATCCATCATTTCACCCCACGGACAATGAGATTCAACGAGAGAGCCGTATCCCACTGCTTCTCCCCCGCCTTGTAAAGGCGAATCCGCTCGTCGTACTTTTTGTTGACCGCTTTGATTACCGCATCGGTATCTTTTGCGTGCATTGATTCAATCGCTTCAAGATCGCCGGCGCGTTCGGCCTCGATCATGGCGAGCGCCATTGTTTCGGGATATTTCGGATCGTCCGGTGTCAAATCGATTGCGGCATAGCTTGTAGTGATGCCCGAAAATCCGTTTTTTGCAAGGGTTGCGGGAAGCTCGGCTTCGGAGGTCGCATACTTCCCCACGCCGTAGGTTTCAAGTTCATTCTCATCGGTGGAAACAGCCTCCCAAAAGGCCTTTTCTTGTGGAGTTGTCGCAAGGCAGGAGGCAGGACAACGTAGTCCCTTACGCGCCGAGAGGCAAAGGCAGACGCCGCCCGGTTTCAGAACGCGGAACTGTTCTCCGAAAAAGGCGGTCGGCTCGATGTGTTCCGAGACGGTATAGGAGATCGTCACGTCAAAAGACTCGTCCGCAAAGGGGAGCTTTGTCGCGTCGGCTTCAAGAAACTCGACGCCGGAAACATTTTCCTTTGCAAAAGCGATAAAATTGTGATCCCGGTCAATGCCGGTGATCTCGGCATTCGGGTACCATCTGCGAAGCGCTTCGCAGAGTGCGCCGGGCCCGCAACCGATCTCCAAAATTTTCAGGGGCGCGTTCCGATCAAGCCCGAAGGCTTTTTCGTATTGCCCGAAAAAGCAATCGTCAAAGCGGAGGCGGCGGCTCAGATAAAGCGTCTTGACTCCTTGAATATTCTCCGACCAAATCGTGTTCATCATTGGTTTCTCCATTGTCTCATTCTTTTACAGAGCGCATGGCAAGGAAGGTAGGAATGCAAAGCTCGTGCAAATACCCTTCCCCATTGGTATCTTCGTAGAGATCGGTCAGGCGGAAGCCGGCTTCAAGCTGGCCGCCGATCAACTCTTCGAGCGAGTGAGAAAACTGCACGCCGAAATCGCCGTTCATGAGTTCTTTCATCTGCTCGGGATTCTTGAGCGGGTTAAAGGGCAGTTTGTTGACGATATGCGTCTCGTCCTCGCCGACGATGTGATTGAGATAGTGATCGACTCCGCAAATGAACAGCCCGCCGCGCTTTAAGATGCGGTAGCACTCGCGAAAGATCGGTTTGACCTCTTCCACATAGCAGTCCGAGACCGGGTTAAAAATGACGTCAAATTTTTCGTCTTCAAATGGCAAGGGCTTTGTCATATCAGCCCGGATCGCACGGATTTGATAGCCTTCGCGCTCTGCGACAAAGCGATCGCTCTCGATCTGCTTTTGCGAGTAGTCAAGCACCGTGCAGTCGGCTCCGAGCGCGGCAAAAATCGGCATTTGCTGTCCGCCGCCCGAGGCAAGCCCCAAGAGCTTTTTGCCGCAAAGGTCTCCAAACCATTCGTGCGGCACGGGCTTTGTCGGGGTCAAAAAAATGTCCCATTCGCCCTGTTGTGCTTTGACAAAGGTCTCGTGCGGGATCGGTTTGCCCCACTCCCAGCCCTCGTCGATCCAACGGTCGATGGTCTTTGCATTGATGTCTTGATACTTCATTTTTATCCCTCAAACCTATCGTTCGCAAAACTCTTTTCCAACAGCTCTACAAGACCTAAGAGACCGACTTGATCCCGCTCGTCAAAGCGTGCAAGCAAAGGGCTGTCGATATCTAACACCGCGACCACCTCGTTTGCCCGATGGATCGGCAAAACGATCTCGGAGCGCGAGGCGCTGTCGCAGGCAATATGTCCCGGGAAAGCGTGAACATCCGACACAAGCTGTACTTCGTCTTTTGCCCAAGCAGTCCCGCAGACGCCTTTTCCCTTTTCGATCTTCACGCAAGCGACCTTGCCCTGAAACGGTCCCAACAGGAGCGCACCGTTTTTGACCAGATAAAAGCCTGCCCAGTTGATTTCTTTCAGTTCCTGGAACAAAAGCGCCGAGAGATTTGCCATGAGCGAGATCGGGTCTTGCGAAGCTTCTGCAAGTGCTTTTGCCTGCTCGAGCAACAAAGGATAATTTGTCCCCGGTCGATCGACACGTTTTTTCAGAATATCCAACGTGTGATGCGAAGCGCCGATGAGATCTTTTCGCTCGCAGGTGGCAAAATGGAACTCCAACCACTTGGCAAAGGTCTTATCGTCCATTTCATCGACGCAATCCTTCATGTAGTTGGTTGCGCCGTCGGTGGCAACGAGCTTCAAACGCTCGACCGCAAAAGCCGCGTCCAGGTCTGCAATGTCCTCGGTCCGTGCCAGCTCAAACACCTCTTTCGGCTCGCTGATACAATGCCAGTCGGGTGTGAGTAAACCATCGTCAAGCACATGCTCAAGGTTTTTCGATCCGGCTTTGAATACATACTGGATGATCGTCGGCTCGTTCATGCAATAGGCGACCAGAATATGCCCGCCGGGTTTGGTCACGCGGATCGCTTCGGAGAGCGCGCGCAGCTTGTCCTCCTTGGTGTAGAGGTGGTACATCGGGCCGAGCACAAGCGTCAGATCAAATGAATCGTTTGACAGAACCGAAAGATCGAGCGCGTTGCCCTGCATGGTCTTGATCCGCTCTGTGCCGTCGAGCTTTGCCCGAAGCAATTCGAGGTTGTGCTCGACAAGCTCGATTGCCGTGACCGAGTAGCCCTCTTTGGCGAGCGTGACGCTGTAACGCCCTGTCCCGGCGCCGACTTCTAAGATCGAAGGATCGAAAAGCCCGGCAAGGCATTCTTTGATGTATTTTCGCGTGGTCAGGTACTCGACCTGCCCATGCCGCGAGATAAGACGTGCATCTTCGTCATACTGGCTGTAAAAATCATCGAGGTAGCTCATTGGTGTCCTCCGTTATTGGTCAAGTTCCAACCGCATCAGCAGATTCTCCTGCCAGACGCCTCTGCGCGAGAAGAAGGCTTTCGGGTTTCTGCCGTATTCGACAAACCCCACACTGCGATAAAGCGATATTGCAGCCTTGTTTTCCGAAACGACTTCAAGCTCTATCTGCTTGTATCCGGCGGCCTTGGCACACTCGATGCAGGCCTCGGTCAAAGCCCTGCCGATGCCAAGCCCCCAGTAGTCTTTTAAGACGCTCACGCCGAAGGTTGCACGGTGTCTGATCTTGTATTTTTTGCCGATCGCCGTAATTCCTGCGCTCCCGACGGCTTTTCCGTCCATAAAGGCAATTAGCTCAATCTCGTTCTCGCTTTCCGCCTTGGCCGCAAGGAACTGTCTTTCGCCCTCTTCGGTCAGCGTCGTTTCGTCTGCATAGGAGGTAAGATAATCGGTCTCCCCATGCGCACGGCAAAAGAGCTCGAGAACTTCCTTTGTGTCGCTTCCATCGGCGTGTCTTAAGAGTGCTTCCCTGCCGTCTTTCAGTCGAATCGTTTTTTGATAGTGCATCTTCATTCTCCAAACATCTTACAGTTTTAATACCGCAACGATCTCGTCGCCGTCCATCTCGCCGTTCTCGACAAACCCGAACGAGTGATAGAGCTTTGCCGCGACCTCGTTTTCCGGCTCATAGGATAACGAGCAATACTCTGCCTTCCCGCAGGGATAGGTTCTGACAAAGTCCAAAGCAAGCCTCATCGCCTCGCGCCCGTATCCCCGCCTCTGGTAGCGTTTGTCGATCATAAACCGCCAAATGCTGTAATTGCCCCGAAGGATCTCGGGAGACTTCACGTCGCCGTAAAAATCGTACATGGCCGCCTCGTTGTAGCCGATCATCAAAAACCCGACCGGGCGCTTCTCGGTGCAAATGGCAAACGGGAAAGCTCTGCAGGCCGTCCCCGCCGTTGTGTAGGCTTCGATGATGCTGACATCATTCGAAGCGACAAAATTCTTTTGCGTCTTTGCAACCTTCAGATCCAGCACGTCCCAGACGTTGTGTGCGTCAATTTTTTCTAAATGAAGCATAGGAACCTCCTGTGTCCATCTTAACTTGTTATTTCATTCTTTTCTCAAACCGGAACATCCCATCCGGAAACTGCTCGTCCATTTCCCGTCCGGTATCCGGATCGTTTGGATCGGGATGGTGTTCGTTGTAAAACTCCACAATATGGAATCCGCAACGGTTGACGTAAAAGTGAATATTCCGTTTTTCAAAATAGGGTGTGACGGTCTCCCAGACCTTCACTTCGGGATGCAGTTTTTCCACTGCACACCACGCCGCATATCCGATTCCTTTACTGTGCGCTTTGGGCGAGACGAACAGAAGATCAAGATCCCCGCGTTCCCCTTCGGCTTTGATAACCACGCCGCCAACTTTTTCGCCATCGCAAAGAATCCGATAGGCCTCGCCACCGTCGATCGACTGCTCGATGGTCGCACGAGAGATGATCTCGCCGTCTTCTTCAAAGTGATCATCTCTCCGACCGAACTCCTCAAGCGCGCCATAGTTGAACGCCTCTTGATTGTCAAGAATAAACTGCTCCCGGTCATTTTGCGTAAGAGGAGCAAGCGATATGTTGTTCATTTTGATTTTCTCCGCAAATTATTCTATGTCGTACATCTTCATGGTCTCGCGATTGCGATACTCATGCTTCTCATAATATCCGATCAACTCACCCGCATCATTCCGAAGTGCGACCATATAGACGTCCTTGTTTTCCTTCTCGTTATAGAAGGTATACACCAGATTGTTCTCTCCCGATTGCTTGAACCAATCCAGCACTTTGAAGATCATTTCCCGAGATTTTTCGTTATGGCAATCCAAGAGGCTTTTCCCGAGAAGGTCTTTTCCACCCCATCTTTGATAGCGATTGATTGCCGCAGGATTCATATAGATAATTCTGTGTTCAAGATCGCAGATGACAACTGCGGCTCTGTCCGCCTCAAGTACGCTTTTATAGATTTCGTTAAGAATCATAGCACTTTCCTCCGCAAATTCGCTTTTTGATCCAACCAGTTCCGAATCACGCTTTTGACGTCTCCCACTTCGTTGGAAGACAGGATCGGGATCATTTTTTTGATCTCTTCGATCGGCCTGTCCCACCATTTCAGTTGAAGCAAAAGGTCAACGGTTTCTTCATCGAACCGATACTTTTTGACCTTTGCCGGATTTCCTGCAACCACTGAATAAGGCGGCACGTCCTTGGACACGACCGCATTGGCTCCGACGATTGCGCCGTCGCCGATTTTTACACCCGGTAAGATCGTTGCGTTTTGCCCGATCCAGACGTCGTTGCCAACCACCGTGTCTCCCCGATTGCCGCGCATGGCAAATGGCCTTGACAAGCCTTGGAATTCGTCGATGATTTCAAATGGATAGGCCGTCAAGCAATCCAGCATATGATTTGCGCCGTTCATCACGAATTCAACACCTTTTGCAATCGAGCAAAATCTGCCGATGATGAGCTTGTCCCCGATAAAATCGTAATGGTGCGTCACGTGCTTTTCAAAAGATTCGGGGCCATCCTCCGAATCGTCATAGTAGGAATAGTCGCCGACGATGATATTCGGATTTGTCACAACGCTGTTGATATAGCAAAAGGACTTGAATTTTGCATTCGGATAGATCGGCTTTTTCGTGTCGTTATTTGGCATTGGGTGCTCCTTTTTTTGTTCTGATCAGGTGTCCTTCCTGTATCGCCGCGAATGTCGCCACAGCGCTGACAAACGCTCCACTGTATTTCAAATCAAGAAACGTCAAGGTCAACGGAAGTACAAAAAGCAACATTCCCGTCACCTTATTCATGACTGTATGTAAAGTGACCAGTTCCTTTCGCATGACAAATCCGGAAATCAAGTTGATCGCCTTGATCACTGCAATCACGATGATCCAGACCAAAAGCCAGATCGGCACGTGAATGACCGGGATCAGTTTGATCAGGCACACAACAACAAAAACAAAATCCGCTAATGTGTCGAACTTCGATCCAAACTCGCTGACAGTGCCCATCTTCCGTGCAACCGCCCCATCAATCGTGTCACTGACTCCGGCAATGATATACAAGGCATAAAACGCCGGGGAAAACGCGGGACAGAACAGCAAGGCGATACTGCAAATAATCCGGATACCGGTTAGGATATTCGCCATATTAAACCGGCGTTCCCACTTCAATGAGATTCCCGTCCGGATCGTAGAAGCGAATCACTTTTTGTCCCCAGCTGTGCGTCATGAGCCGATTGACGTATTTTACTTCCGGGTAATACTTCTCAAGTTTTTTGATGAATCCTTCAAGATCGGATTCCTCAAAATACAACTCGCAGGAATTGTTTTCCGGAATGATTTCTTTCTCGATAAATTCTTTCCAGTATTTCTCTTCTTGAAGGACGAGTCCTTCGCCGAGGATCATATTTCCATCGTTGTCAAGGATCATTTCAAGGCCGAACAGATCATGATAGAACCTTCTCGATCTTTCAATATCTTTCACAACGATCAATACATTTTTTAACTTCATCTGAAACTATCCTTCCTGAGAATCCTTCAAGTCGTTTCGAGACAGCAAGACGACCGATTCGACGTGACCCGTCCTCGGAAACAAGTCCACCGGCGTTACTTTCCCGATTTGATATCCTAAATCGCTCAAAATTCTGCAATCTCTCGCCAGCGTATCGGGATTGCAGGAAACGTAAACGATTCTTTGAAAGTCCCGCTTTGCAAGATAATGCAGTAATTTCTCGGCACAACCTTTTCTGGGCGGGTCGAGAATGACGGTAGCCCCCGAAAGGTCGCCGAGTTCTCTTTCGGCGTTTTGCAGGAGTGCTTCGGCCTTGCCTGCGTCCCCGCAGAAGAAGTGCGCGTTGGCAATACCGTTTGCTTTGGCGTTCTCTTTGGCGCAGTCGATCGCCTCGAGAACGATCTCAATACCGACCACACGACGAGCGTCTTTTGCCATCGAAAGACCGATGGTGCCGATGCCGCAATAGAGATCGAGGATCGTCTCGCCGCCGTGAAGATCGGCTTTTTCTTTTGCGATTCCATACAGCAGTTCGCAAGCGTCGTGGTTGACCTGATAGAACGAGCCTGCCGAGATGCGAAAGCGCAGTCCGCAGAGAATATCTTCGATATAGTCCCTGCCGGCAATTACGCGGAAGGTGTCGCCCAGCACCACGTTGGTGTTCTGCTCGTTGACCGAGATCTGCACGCTTTTGACCGCCGGAAATCTCTCGACGAGCTCTTTTGCAAAGGCTGCCTCTTTTGGTAGTTTTTTGCCGTTTAACACAAGGCAGACGAGAATCTCTCCGGTCGCTTTGCCCATGCGCAGAAAGATATGCCGCAAAAGGCCTTTGCCGCTGACTTCGTCGTAGGCAGAAATGCCGTTTTGGTTGCAAAAAATGGTGGTAAAGGCGACAATCTCGCCGAACACCTTTGGTTGCAGGCGGCAATCGTCACAGGGGACAACCCGATGCGTATAGGCCGCAAAGAAGCCTGCCTCAAGCCCATGCTTCCCTGCCTGCACCGGGTATTGCGCCTTGTTGCGATATCCCTCGGTCACGCCGGTCGTGCGAACGGTTTCGACCTCGACCGATAGCCCGGCCTTTTGGAACGCGCCCGCAACATAGGCACGCTTTTCTGTCAGTTCCGCTTCATAGGAAAGGCTCCGATAGATGCACCCGCCGCAGCCCTTGGACGAACAGTCGTTTTCCACGCGATCGGGCGAGGGCTGTAAAATGGTTTCGACGCGGGCGACCAGATAGCTCTTGTTGGTCTTAATGATCTTTGCTTTGACCGTATCTCCCGGAACGGCGTTCTGCACGAAAACGACACAGCCGTCCTCTGCGTGCGCGATCCCCGCACCGAGATTGGAAAGTCCCTCAATCGAGAGCTCCAAGAGGTCGTTTTTGAAATACTCAGACATAAGTTTCTTCCATCGTTTCAAGGCAAAGGCAACCGAGTTTGCCGCCGTCCTTGACGCCGCAGTCAAGGAAGATGCAATTCTTGCCGTACTCGATTTTGCCGCTCTCGGTGGGCTTGTGCCCCACGGCAACCGTGATTCCACCTTGCGGCAGGCCCGCTTTGGTCAAGGGTGTTGAGAAAATGTCCTCGGGCGCAAGATCGTAAAGGTCTTCCCCGGCCCTCTCTTTGGCAAGCCCCATGTGAAGGAGCAAATAGTCCTTGTCGCCGACCGACACTTCTTCAAAGAGCGGCAAATCAAAAAGGTATTCGAGCACGCCCTCCCTGCGGTCTTTGTCGAGTGTGCGGTAAGCGTCAAGCGTCGTCTGCCCGCCGTCGGAGACCCACTCCTGCATCTCGCGAATGAAGGTCACGTCCGGGTTTTCTCCGCTCGAGAGCATTTTGTCAAAGCCCGAGAGCATCCGGGCGGCTTTGTAATCGTGCTCGCCGGCCACCGGGTAAACGTTCAGGCGCAGCGAGAGGTCTTCGACAAGCTCGATCGAAGCGTCACCATAGTCGACGAGGTCGCCGAGAAGATAGAGCGAATCGGCGTCAGAAAAGGAAATTGCCGAAAGCAATTCCTTGAATTTTTCATAGTTTCCGCAAAGATCCGAGACAAGATAGGTCATATTCTTTCTCTCTTTCTATCAAACTTCCAAAACCGGGCATTCGTAAAAGGTGTCGACGACAAGTCCCGGGGCAGCTTCCAAGGCGAGCGATTTCAATTTTTCGCAGATGTGCGCCTCGGTGTAATAGTGCCCGGCGGCAAGGAGGTTCATGCCGCACTCGGGCGCGTCGACAAGCTGGTGGTATTTGAGTTCTCCGGTCAGATAGGTATCGGCGCCGGCCTCTTTTGCGGCCTCCACGTCGTCGGCTCCGCCGCCTCCGAGAACGGCGACCGTCTCCACACGCCGATTTCCCGCATAGGCAACCGAGGGTGCATGCAGTTTTTCTTTGACGGTTTTGGCAAACTCGTCCAGCGTGGTCGGCTTTGGAATCTTCCCAATGCGGCCGATCGTCTCGCCATTCTGCCCGAACGGACGAATATCGGTAAGTCCCAAAATCCCGGCCAAACGATCGTTGACGCCGTCCTCGAGTGCATCGAGCCGGGTATGGAAACTCATGACCGACACACCGCCCGCGAGCAGGTCAATCACCTTTTTGGCGACCGGATCGCCGGGTTCCACACAGGACAGTGGATGGAAGATGATCGGATGATGCGAGAGGATGAGATCATACTCCTCGGCAAGCGCTTTCCTTACGACTCTCTCGGTCACGTCGAGCGAGACGAGGACTTTCCCCACTTCTTTTTCGGGGTTCGGGCAGACGAGCAGTCCGTCGTTGTCCCATTCGCAGGAGAGCGAGGATGGGATCTTTTCTTCCAGAAATGCGTACAAATCACGAATGTTCATTGATCTTCTCCAATTCGGTTTTGAGTTGTTGCAACAGGGTTTTCTCATATTTGACATCCTCGCCGACAGACTGTTTTTTGCCGTCAAGAATCTTTTCCAAAATGGCGATATTGCGTTCAATCAAAGGCACAAGATAAGGCGAATTGCCGGAGAGGTTCTGCCTGCCGACAAGTAACTCCGTTTCGGTGTAAGGGGCGGCTTTCTCTGTTGCGCCATACCTTGCATAGATGGTCTGGTAGATGCGGTCGTCAAAAGAAAGGCTCTCGCCCATGATTGCAAAGCCGTTCTCCAAGAGATAGGCTCTGAGCAATTCCGGGTGGCTCATCGGTTGCAGGACAAGCCCGATGCTCCCGTTTTTGACCCACGGAGCTTTCTCTAAAATCGAGACGATCAGTTCCCCGCCCATGCCAAAGATCAAAATATCGTCGGGATGGTAGGACTCGATTTTGGAAAGTCCGTCGCAAAGGACAAGTTCGATCTTTTCTTCCAGCCCCGCCCCTTTGACATTTTCTTTGGCGCGCGCCAGCGGGCCGGCTCTCAGATCCGAGGCCACGGCAAAAGAGGAGATGCCGTTTTCTACAAGATAGATCGGCAGATAGGCATGATCGGTTCCCACGTCGGCAACTCTGCCGCCATGTTTCAGATATGGGAGCGCGCTCGCAAGTCTTGGATTCAGTTTTGACAAAGTCGGCACCTCCCTCAAAAGTTTCTCAAACAGAACAAAACGGGCAGACTTCCCGCCTGCCCGCCTTTTTTCTATTACTTGGACGCAAGGAACTTGTTGATCTCCTCAACGAGCGCGTCCGCGTCGGTTCCGTGAACGGCGCAAGCGTCCTCGATCGATTCGCCTCTGGACGCAGGGCATCCAAGGCAATGCATGCCGATCGCAAAAAAGAACTGCGCGGTATCCGGAGCGGCATCCAGCACGTCACCGATGATCGACTGTTTTGTTACAACCATAATTTGAAAATCCTTTCTTAGAGTATTCTAACTATATAGATATTATAGACCACTTTTTGTCGTCTGTCAATCGTTAGAGGAAAATTCCTTCCGCTTTTTTATCTAAAGAGCTCTGCTTCTTCTTGACAATGCGAAAAGAAACTGTTATAATTAGTTTGGAGTAGCATGACAGAGAGGAGGCGTTCGCATGAAAACCGCTTTTCCGGAGCTTGTCGGAAACAGCATGCTGAAGGAACGCTTTCGCGATGAAATCCTTGGCGGAACGCTTGCACACGCCTACATTCTGGAAGGACAGGACGGCAGCGGCAAGCATCTCTTCTCCCGCCTGTTTGCGGCCGCGCTCTCCTGCGAGAACAAAGAAAACGACGATTTTCCCCTGCCCTGCGGCGTCTGTCCGACCTGCAAAAAGATCCTTTCTGGAAACAGCCCGGATCTCATCTATATCGGGCGGAAAGACAAGGCCACCATCGGCGTGGACCCGATCCGCGAGCTCAGGCTTGACACCGCCGTGGCGCCCAATGATCTCGACGTGAAACTCTACGTCATTGAAGAAGCGCAACTCATGACCATTCAGGCGCAGAACGCACTGTTGCTTACCCTGGAAGAACCGCCCGAATACGTGCGTTTTCTCTTGCTTTGCGAAAGTGCCTCTCCGCTTCTGGAGACGATCAAAAGCCGCGCGCCGCTCCTCCGCATGGAACCGCTTTCGGGCGGGCTGATCTCCGAGGAGCTCAAAAAGCGTTCCCCCGAGGCCGCCTCGCTTGCAAAAAACGATCCCGCCGCCTTCTCGGAACTTGTTGCGGCGTCGGACGGAAGCCTTGGCCGCGCGCTTTCCTATCTGGACGCCGGAACGCAAAAGGCTTTGATTGCAAAAAGAACGCTCGCAAAAGATTTCATTCGCCTTGCGGGAAGCGAAAAGCGTGCCGCCGAAACGGTGGATCTGCTTTCCAGATTTCCGCAAAAGCGCGAAGAGCTTACCGAAACCTGTAGCATGATTCTCACAGCACTCCGAGACCTTGCCGCAATCAAGCGGGTTGACGAGCCGACGCTTTACTTCTTTTCGGAGCTCTCTCTTGCCGAGGAACTGGCATATCCCCTCTCGCTGCCCAAAATACTCGGGCTTGAGCAATCGGTCGCCGCGCTCTCGGAATCCATCAATCGAAATGCAAATATTCGCCTTGCGCTGACGGCTTTTGCCTCGGACGCAGGACTCCTGTAAAACAGGAGAAAGGACCTTTTTATGGAAGAAAACAAAAACCAGGCACCCGTTGCCGGGAAAGACGGCTCTCAGAACGCAAAACGCCGTCACAGACCCCGTCATCATCACGGAAAAGGCGGCGATAAAAATCAGAATCCCGTCGTTTCCGGCGCGCCGAAAGAACGCGCGACGGAAGGTCAAAAACAAAATAATGGACGCCCGTCCGGATCTGGTGGCAGGCATAACCGTCGCCACGGACGCGGGCGTGAAGAAAGTCGGCTTTATAGCCCTTACGAGCTTTCCAAAAGCGAGCAGGAGTTGAAGGATCTGCGCGCGCAGATCGTGGTACAGCCCGCAAAAGAAAACGAGGCGACCATTCCCCTTGTCGAGGAACCTGCTCCGGTTTTGTCTCTTGATACCGAGCCCGACACGACCCTTCTCGACGAATTTGAACGCCGCGAAGCCGAAAAAGAAACGGTAGAGGAAACGGTGGAGGTCATTGGCGTCCGCTTCCGTTCGGTCGGAAAGGTCTATTACTTTGATCCGGGCGACAAAAAGATCCCGGCCGGTCAGTTTGCCATTGTGGAAACCGCGAGAGGCCCGGAATTTGGCGAAGTGGTGCTTGGCAACGCAAAGGTTGCAAAGAGCCGGATCGTCTCGCCGTTGCGTCCGCTCTTGCGGGTTGCAACCAAAGAGGATATCGCGCACAACGAGGAAAATGCGAAAAAAGAGGCCGAGGCGCTGGAGATCTGCCGCGCGAAAATCGCCAAGCATGAGCTTGAAATGAAGCTCATCGACGTGCAGTACGCCTTTGACAACTCCAAGCTGCTCTTTTACTTCTCTTCCGAAGGGCGCGTGGATTTCAGAGAACTGGTCAAGGATCTCGCCTCCACCTTCCACACAAGGATCGAACTGCGGCAGATCGGGATCCGTGACGAAGCAAAGCTCCTCGGAGGCATCGGCGCCTGCGGACGTCTGCTTTGCTGTTCCACCTTTTTGCCTGACTTTGCGCAGGTCTCCATCAAAATGGCAAAAGAGCAGAATCTCTCGCTCAATTCCACCAAAATTTCCGGCGTTTGCGGAAGACTCATGTGCTGTCTGCGCTATGAATCGGATACCTATGCCGAGGAGATCCGCAAAACGCCTCCGGTAGACGCCACGGTCGAAACACCGGACGGTGTCGGTCGCGTCGTCTCTTCCGCTCCGCTTTCCGGCAAGCTCAAAGTGCTTCTGTCCGGCTCGGAAGACGCGCCGCCCAAGGACTATCACAGGGATCAGGTGACCGTTCTGTCCACCGACAAACGGAAAGGCCGTGAACAAAAGCCCGCGGAAGAAAAGGAAAACGCGCAGGGCGAATAAGTTTTTTCTCCCCTTTTGTAAAAAATTTTCAAAAACCGTTGCAAATTGAAAAAAATGTGTTACAATAGAATCACCCAATATTATGGAGGTATGAAAAATGGCTTACAAAATTTCTGACGATTGCGTAGCTTGCGGCGCTTGCGCTGACGGTTGCCCCGTGGAAGCAATTTCCGAAGGCGACGGCAAGTATGTGATTGATCCCGAAAAGTGCATTGATTGCGGCGCTTGTGCTGACACTTGCCCCGTCGGTGCTCCCAAGCAGGACTGATTACATCTTTTCACGAACAGCTTGACCGCAAAAGGGCGGAGCGAGTGGGGTTTTCCGCCGGCTCCGCCCCTTTCATATTTCTCTTTTGAAAGGAACGCCATGGAAGCGCCGAACATTCCGGTAAAAGAAGACGAACGGCTTGACCGCGTCAATGAAAGCATCCTGCTCTTGCAGAAAAAAGACGGATTGACCTTTGGAACCGACGCATTTCTTCTTGCCTCCTACGTCCGACCGGAGCCTGCTTCCTGCGGGGTCGATCTCGGAAGCGGGACCGGAATCCTTCCGCTTTTGCTTCTGGCACGCAAAAAAGCCGCCTTTTTGACAGCGGTGGAGGTACAGCCCTCTTTTGCGGAATTGATCGAAAAGAACGCAACGATCAACGGCCGCCAAGAATCCATCCGGGTTCTGCCTGCCGATTTGCGGGAACTTTCGGCAAAGGATCTCGGAAAAGAAGTTGATTTTGTAATTTCCAACCCGCCCTATCTCAAGGCAAACGTCGGCAAAATGAACCGCTCGGACGAAAAAGGGATCGCCCGGCACGAGCTTTCCGGCGATATCTTTGATTTTTGCGCGGCCGCCGACCGGCTTCTCAAGTACGGCGGCAGGTTTTACACGGTCTACCACCCCGAGCGACTTGCGGATCTTATGGCCGCGCTGAGAGAAAACCATCTGGAACCAAAACGCATGACGCTTGTTTATCCGGATGAAATAAGCAAGCCTTGTCTGGTACTGACCGAAGCGCAAAAGGGCGCAAAATCATCGCTTTTTATCACAAGACCGCTCTTTCTTTACACACTTGAGTCCCGTGCGGGCAAAGCGAGAAAGTTAACGAAGGACGCCGAGGCAATTTACGACACCGCCTCTTTTGCCTCTTTTGAAAAATAATTGAAAACAGGAGGATCCACCATGAAAAAATCGGATGTCAAATGGGTCGTCATCGGAACGGTTGCGGCAGGTCTTGTCGCCTTTTCCGCCGGCATGGCCTATGCGCTCAACAAGCTCAAAAAAATCAACGCCGAAGATCTTTCTCCCGAAGACGGCGAGGATGCCGAATCCGAAGCTTAAAATTTGACAGAAAGTAAAAAGAGAGAACCCTCGGAGGTTCTCTCTTCTCCTATCGCTATGGAACACATCAAACGAATTCTCAGTTTTACCCGCCGCGCTCTGGACGACTACGGAATGATCTCGCCCGGCGACAAAATCGCCGTGGGCGTTTCAGCCGGCAAGGATTCCCTGACCCTGCTCTGCGCGCTCGCCGAATTGCGCCGCTTTTATCCGGTGCCTTTTGAAGTATGCGCCATTACCATTGACATGGGCTTTGAAGGCACGGATTTTTCAAAAATTGCCGCCTTTTGCAAAGATCTTGACGTTCCTTTTCATCTTGTAAAGACCGAGATTTCCAAAATTGTCTTTGATATCCGCAAGGAAAAGAACCCCTGTTCGCTCTGCGCAAAGCTCCGTCGAGGCGCTCTGCATTCGGCGGCAAAAGAGCTGGGTTGCAATACCGTCGCCCTCGGTCACCACTTTGACGACGCAGTGGAAACCTTTGTGATGAACCTCTTTTTTGAAGGCAGAGTCGGTTGCTTTTCGCCGGTCACTTATCTATCGAGAAAAGAGATCAAGCTTATCCGACCGCTCCTGTATCTGCCCGAAAAGGACGTGCGCTATTTTGCCGCAAAGGTCGATCTGCCGGTGATCAAATCCCCCTGCCCCGCCGACGGAAATACCGAGCGCGAGGAAATCAAAAAACTGCTTGCAACGCTCGACCGCAAATACGACGGTCTGCGCTATCGTCTCTTCGGCGCGCTCCAGCGCGGAGAGGTGGACGGATTCAAAGTCGCGCCCTCAATGAAGGGAAAGAAGGACTATCGGGAAGACGAGGAGGAACCGGATGAAAACGCATGAATCCGGCTTTTTGCCGATCAATCGCACCGAAATGGAAGCGCGCGGCTGGGATCGCCCCGATTTTGTTTACGTCTCGGGCGACGCTTACGTCGATCACCCCTCCTTTGGCGTGGCAATCATCTCGCGCGTACTGGAGGACGCAGGTTTTCGCGTAGCCATCCTCCCCCAGCCAGACTATAAGAGCGCCGATGCCTTCCGGGAATTCGGAAAACCGCGGCTCGGCTTTCTTGTCGCCTCTGGCAACATTGACAGCATGGTGGCGCATTATACCGTTGCAAAGAAGAAACGCAACTTTGATTACTATACCCCCGGCGGCAAGATCGGAAAACGCCCGGATCGCGCCGTCATCGTCTATTGCAACCGCATCCGCGAAGCGTATGGCGACGTGCCGATCATTCTCGGCGGCCTGGAAGCCTCGCTCCGCCGGTTTGCTCATTACGACTACTGGGACGACAAGGTTCGCCGTTCGATCTTAGTTGACAGCCGCGCCGATATTCTGACCTACGGCATGGGTGAAAAGATTCTTGTTCGTCTTGCAAACTTGCTTGACAAGGGGATCCCGATCAAAAAGATCCGCGACGTCAGAGGAACCGTCTATCTTGCAAAGCCGGAGGACCCGGTCTTTTTCCCGGTAGCCGCCACCTTTGACTATGACATTCTCAAAACCGATAAAGAGGCCTACGCAAAGGCTTTCGGCATTCAGTACCGCAACCAGGACGCCATCAACGGACAGGCCATTTGCGAGAGATACGACAACAAACTGCTCGTCCAGAATCCACCGATGCCGCCGCTCGAACAGGCCGAACTCGACCGGGTCTATGCGCTTCCCTATGAGCGGACCTATCATCCTTCCTACGAAGCCGAGGGCGGCGTTCCCGGCATCTCCGAGGTCAAGTTCTCGATCACGCACAACCGCGGATGCTTTGGCGGCTGTAACTTTTGCGCCCTCGCCTTTCATCAAGGGAGAACAGTCCGCTCGCGCAGTATCAAAAGCGTGGTCGAAGAGGCCAAAAAGATCACGCTTCTGCCGGATTTCAAGGGCTACATTCACGACGTCGGAGGCCCTACCGCAAACTTCCGCGCCCCGGCCTGCGAAAAACAACTGACCGACGGCGTTTGTTCGACCCGCAAGTGCCTTGCGCCCACGCCCTGCAAAAACCTTGTGGCCGACCATTCGGAGTATGTAAAGCTCCTTAGCGAAGTCGAAGCCGTTCCGGGCGTCAAAAAGGTCTTTATCCGGAGCGGCATCCGGTTTGATTACCTGCTTGCCGACCCGAACGACGCCTTTTTCCGCAAGCTGGTAAAGGATCACGTCAGCGGACAGCTCAAGGTCGCGCCCGAGCACTGCTCGGAAAACGTGCTTGCCTGCATGGGAAAGCCCTCGTTCGACGTTTACGAAAAATTCCGCAAGCGTTATTTTGAACTCTCAAAAGAGATTGGCAAGGAACAGTATCTCGTTCCCTACCTCATGTCAAGCCACCCTGGCTCGACACTCAAAGACGCCGTGGAGCTTGCCCTCTATCTCAAAAAGAATCACTATGCACCGGAACAGGTGCAGGACTTCTACCCCACTCCCGGCACCGCCTCGACCGTCATGTACTATACCGGCATCAACCCGCTTTCCGGAAAACCGATCTACGTCGCCACCGACTACCACGAAAAGCAGCTCCAGCGCGCCCTGCTCCAGTATTCGGTTCCAAAAAATGCCCCGCTTGTCCGCGAGGCACTTATCAAGGCAGGCCGCGCCGATCTCATCGGCAACGGCCTGGAGTGTCTGGTACGTCCCGAAGTGAAGCAAAAAAAGCCAAGTCCCGCAGCGCCGCAAGAAAGCACTTCAAAGAACGCTCAAAAGCGGAAAGCGCCCTCTCACCATGCAAAGCAAAAAAACGCGCCAAAGCGAAAAAAATAGCGTTTGCCACGCGTTTTCGCGCAAAACCATCACGAACACACAAAAAAGCACCTCGATTGGGGTGCTTTTTCATATCATACGGGATGTTCGCCTCCAGCGAATATCTTTGCTCCTCGCAGGCGTCTCTCAAGCGGACACCGTGCTTACGTCGCAAGATGCGAACCCGTAGTTTGCTTCGCAAACCGGCATCTCCCTTGGGTATCTCACCCCATACGAAAAGCACCCCGCTTGGGGTGCTTTTCGTATGGGGTGAGATACGGGATTCGAACCCGTGACCTTCAGGGCCACAACCTGACGCGCTAACCAACTGTGCTAATCCCACCATATATTTGGCGTGCCTTGAGGGATTCGAACCCCCGACCTACTGCTTAGAAGGCAGTTGCTCTATCCTGCTGAGCTAAAGGCACAACTGTTACAGAGAATTTTGCTTCCCAATTTGGGAAGCAAAACCTCTTTATGGAGCGAGTGATGGGAATCGAACCCACGCGGCCAGCTTGGAAGGCTGGAATTCTACCATTGAACTACACTCGCGCAACGTGGTTATTATAACACACCGATTTTGCTTTGTCAAGAGCAATTCGGATATTTTTTTACCCTGTTCGGGAGAGCCTTTTGCCCTCCCGAACAGGGGTTTTGCAAGGTTTAATAAAAGGTTGCCACTTCCTGCACCGGTTTGACGGCGAAGGAGGAGGACTTGACGTAAATGACCGGTCCTTCGCCGCGGTAGAGCTTATGTTTTTCGAGTTTGACCTCGCCGGTGACGGTGATCCAGTCGCCGGTTTTGGCCGAAAATTCCTCTTTGCAAATGCAAACCAGCGGGTGGAAGGCGATGTCGGCCTCGCAACAGGTCATAACGTGCCGACCGGCCAAAAATCCGTTTTTGCCGAGCAGATTATCGCGCGCAACGAGCCCCTTGAAGCGGATGGTCTTGCCGGCGTATTTTTGCATATCCTCGGAAAGATCGCGGTAAAAGACGGCATAATCGGCGTCGGCGATCTCCACCACGGGGGCATCGAGATCAAACGGAAGCGGGTCTTCAATGTCGTCGTATTCAACGTGGCCATCCGGGTAGTCGTAGGTGATGGTGATACGGCGCGAGATGCCGCGCACAACCTTGTGGACTTCCTCTTTGTCAATATTTGCCGGCGTGCGGTTGAGGACGATCATCTCGGCATTGAGCAGTTTGTCCACCATGAGCTGGCGCATATTGGTGTTATAGGAAAGAAAGGTGTTTGCGTCGGCAAAAAGCATTTCCTGATAGAGCGTCCAATCGTCCGGCATGTTGACATAGAGGTTGTTGAGATTCCACATGCCGTTGTACTCGATGATCACACGGTCGAGCTTATGCTGTTTGGAAAGTCTTGTCAGATTCTCTTTGTTGATGTCGCTCTCGTTCTCAATTTTTTCGAGATAGACATTCTTTCCCCAAAAGCGGGAGGGATCGTACTCCTCTTCCCCATCCTCGCACTGCAGAAGCAGAGTCTTTTCACCGGAATTGAAGCGCTCGTCCTCCATGGATTCCTGGATGATGTGCGTTTTGCCGCCGTCCAGAAAGCCTGTAAACAGGTAAACAGGTAGTTTTGCCATAGTTGCTCCTTAAATGTCGAAGAGTTTTTCAAGCGCTTCTTCGTCGAGTTTTGAGCCGATCACGCAGAGGCGGCCGATAATGCCGGCACTGCCCGAGCGGATATCCGGCTCGCCGGGAACATAGTCAAAGTGGATCCAGGATCCGTCGGTCGATTCCACAATGCCCTTGGCGCGCAGAACCGCGCCGTAGGTGTGCTCGTCGAGCAGAGCCTCGAGGATGCCCTCCAGCTCCTCTTTGGAGAACTTTTTGGTGGTTTCCCTGCCCCAGCTGACAAACACTTCGTCGGCGTGGTGGTGATGATGGTGATGGTGAGGGTGATGCTCATGCTCGTCCTCATCGTCATCGTGGTCATCGTGATGATGGTGGCAGGCGCAGTTCGGGTCGTCGCACTCGTCGTCATCGTCATCATCGTCGTCGTGATCGTGATGATGATGGTGATGATGGTGTTCATGCTCATCCTCATCGTCGTGGTGGTGATGGCATTCGCAGTCTGGATCGTCGCACTCGTCGTCATCGTGGTCTTCG
>JAFSSP010000013.1 GCA_017450945.1 Clostridia bacterium
ATCTGCCGCCCGCCGAGCAAAAGCCTACGGCATTTGCGTGGGCTCGATTTTGAAAGAGGATAATCAAGCAAAATGCCTACCTGCAGGCAGGTAGGCATTTTGCTTGGTGACCCCTACGGGAATCGAACCCATATCTTCGCCGTGAGAGGGCGACGTCTTAACCGTTTGACTAAGGGGCCGGTTGCGACTTTGCTATTATATCATATCCTTTTTCAAATTGCAAGCCCCTTTTTGAAAAAAATAACAAAAAAATTCCGGCAACGCGTTCTGCATTGCCGGAAGGGTTCTTTTATTTCAATTTGGACCAGTCGAGCGTGGGGAATTCTTCAAAGACCGGGATATACTTTTTGTAGTTCTGGAGCTTTGCGGTCTTGAAGAGGGCGGGCGTGTAATAATCGGATTTGACGCCCGAGAGTTTATTGCTCTGGAGCACTGCGGTCTTGTTGAAGACCACTGGAATGACCGGCATGTCGGCAAGAAGCAGTTCCTCCGCCTTGTGGAGCAGGGTGGCTTTTTGCCATGCCCAATCCGAGGATTTGGTCGAAGGCGTAATGCCGTTTGCGTCGTAAACTTCTTTGACGCGGCGGTAGGCGGCAAGATACTCTTCGTGACTGTCATAAAGGCCGAGGAAATCGTCGCTGTTTTCGTTCAGTTCGGCAAAGTAGGGCAGGTAATAGACGGCTTCGATCAATGCGTCATAGGCGTCGCTTTGATAGCCGGTGATGTGTCCTTCCAGCTCGTAGGTGTCCATGTCGAGCTTGCCGCCTGCAAACGGACGGGCAAAACAATCCAGCATGGAGGCCGCGTCGGCACTGTAGGCCGAAAGATCAAACGCGATCACTTCAAAGTCTTTGTTTTGCAGAGCTTCTAAGAAAAGATCGTCGCAAACGTCTGCGGGAACGTCGTCAACTTCCTTGAAATAGTCGTTGTTCTGAATGGGGTAGACCTTTTCAACCGAAACTTTGAATCCGAGCGTGTCCTTCCAAGTGTCTGCAATCATGGTTGCAATGGCCACGTTGACGTCGTCAAAGGCCGCCACTTTGATGGTAAAGGAATAACGCGAAGAGGTGATCCCTGCGGAATTGAGAAGCGCTTTGGCTTCCTCCACTTTGGCGCTTGTGGAGATCAGATCGCCTCCGGTGGTGCGGAAATCCTTGCTGTCTTTCTTTGCGCCTTCTTTGAAGACACCGTGCGGGACCAGCGCGCTTGCGGCTTCGGCAAATACAACGGCGTTTGCGATCGCCTCCCGGTCAAGCGCCAGAGAGAGCGCGCGGCGGACGTCTGCGTTTGCAAAGAGCTTTTCGCCCGAGATCTCAGCGTCCTCGTTAAGAAGGCAGGTAAAGGTGGAAAGCGCATCCGAGACTTTTGCTTCTTTTTTGACGTCGGCTTCGCCTCGGATCGAGAGCGGAATTTCACCAATGTAGAAAAGCTGTCCCTTGCGGTATGCGTCAAGGAGCTCTTCATCGGTCATGCGGCAATCCACAAGCAGACGATAATTCTTTACGGTTTTGTCGATGGGGTCGTCCTTTTTGGCGTTTCTGTAGTAATAAACGTTGCGCTCCAGGATAAAGTAGGAGATCTCTTTGACCTGATTTGAGCGGACCGATTTGACGGATCCGTCTTTTTGGGTGGCGTTGTTATCCGAGACCTTCAGGCTCTTACCGTTCTCCTCATAGTCGCTATATACGATCTTGGAGAGCTTGTAAGCTCCGCTGGTCACGATGGTGGAGGATTTTTTTGCCCAGTCGGGATTCTTTTTGACGTAGTTTTCCAGCAGAGGCGCCGTGGCAAGGCTGGTCAGATTCAAAAGGAACTGATCGTAATCCACTTTGCCTTCAAAGGTGATGCGGAAGGAATCGATGCCGTTTGCTTCAATTCCGATGTCGTCGATGGTAGCGTCGCCTTCTTTGATGGCACGCGCGTTCTTCACGTCATAGAGTAAAGAGGCACTTGCAAAGTTGTTTGCGGGGTTGACAAGGCGTTGGAAGGTGTAAAGCACGTCGTTGGAGCTGAGTCTCGTGCCATTGCTCCAGTAGGCCTCATTGAGCGTTACGTCCATGGTGACAACGCCGGTGACCTTGTCCTCTTTGATCTTGTAATCCTTGACGAGCGATTTTTGCACTTTGCCGTTCTTGTCCAGCGTAAAGAGCGTGTCAAACATCAGGCTGATCACGTTTTGAGACGCGGCGTCATAGTATGCGGCGTTCGCGGGATCAAAATCAAAGCAATCGTCGGTCAGATACATTGTAATATAGGCGCCTTCATCATCGCTTGACGAGCAGGCGGCAAAGGCCGGGATCAACATCACAATGCACAAAAGGAGCGCCAGTGTTCGCAAAGTCTTCATAAAACAACCTCCATAGGGAAGATATCTGCGTATAGACAAAAATATTATATAACAATTGTCCAAAAAATGCAATAGATTCCCGAATCTTTCTTGCATATTTTTTCGTCAGCGTCCCCAAAATAAGGAAAAAAGGGAAGCGGGGATCGCTATGGAAGAAAGAATCAGATCGGATCTTGCCATGGAGCAGATGGAGGCCAACCACCTGTCTGGCGACGGGATCGCAGTAAAAGAAGAACGGATCGGAAATCTGTATTTTCACAGACTTTCCATTCGGGAAGAAGCGGCGGCAAAGCGATTGCAAAAGCCTTGCGGAAACTACCTCACGATCGAGTTCGGGCGCATCTCGCGCATCGAGGAGGCGACCGAGGGGGCCTTTCTCAGCCTTTTATCCAAAGAATTGCGCAGGATGGCCGAGATCCTTTGCGGACGAGAGATCAACGGCGAGTTTCAGGTTTTTGTGGCAGGGCTTGGGAACGCCTCGCTGACCGCCGACGCTGTGGGACCTCTGGTGGTTAAAAAGCTCTCCGCAACGCGGCATTTGAAGTTGGCTGAGCCGGATCTTTATGAAAAGCTCGGCTGCGCGTCGCTCTCCTGCCTTTCGGTCGGCGTTCTGGGACAAACCGGCGTTGAGACCGCCGAGCTACTTTCGGGCGTTGTCCGGGCGATCCGCCCGCATCTGGTGTTGGTGGTGGATGCGCTTGCGGCAAGGGAATGTGATCATCTTTTTTCCTCGCTACAACTTTCGGACGCCGGCATAGAGCCGGGAAGCGGTGTGGGCAATCACAGAACGGCGCTCACAAAAGATACGCTGGGACTGCCGGTTCTGTCACTCGGGATCCCAACGGTCGTCAACTCGGCCACGTTGGTCAGAGAGGCGCTTTCCAAAGGCGGTGTGGAGGAGAGCGATATGATCTTGGCGCTTCTTTCCAATCAAAAGAGCTTTTTTGTTTCCCCGAAGGATTCGGATTTTTTGGTGGAACAGGCGGCCACGCTCATCTCGCGCGCCATTCGGCGGGCGTTTACGCCGGGGCTCTGAGATTCATACTTTTTTGCCCTTTTGCATAGAGTGAAACAAAACGCAAACGAGGGGGAGTGGGCAAGTGAAAGAAGAGGAGAGACAGGATCGCGACGCACTGCCGGAGGGGCAGATCCCGGTGCGCCTGCCAAAGCCGCCCAAACGGGGATGGAGACTGCTTGTTACCCTGCTTCTTTGCGGGGCGCTCTTTGTTGCCGCGTTCGGGCTTGGCCTTCTTTTGCAGACCAAAAACCGCATTCCCGCTTTTTTAACCGATTGGTTTGCAGGCGAAAAAACGGATTCTGAAGCAACGTCCGAACCGCAAATGGAAAAGCCGCAGGAGGAGCCTGCAAAAAGCAATCCGGAAAACGAATCAAAAGAGACTTTGACGCCCGAAAACACGATCCCGGTGGGAGCGATCCCCATCCGCAAAGAGACTTTTTCCGGGGCGAATGCTTTGCAGAATCGATCAACTTTTTCGATTGAAAATATCGAGAAAAGCCTTTCAAAAGCCGAGTCGGCCGCAGGGAAGGAACCGCTGGTTCTGATCCTTTGCACACACAGCAGCGAATGCTATGCAAAAGGGGAGTTTGTCGTCTCACCGATCGGCAACGCGATCTATTCGGACGATCCCGAAGCGGGAGTGCTTGCCGTTGCCGGGACTCTTGCAAAAAGCCTTGGCGAGAGGGGAATCAAAACCGTCTTCAGCGACAGCCAATACGATATGCCCACGATTGCAGGAGCCTACAGGCGGGCGGGCGAACACATTTCCCGCTTTCTGGAGGAATATCCGGGGATTCGCTATGTGATCGATCTGCACAGAGAGGAGATCATTGGAGCGGACGGCGCGCTGATCGGCTGTATTGCAGAAAAAGACGGAACAGACTTTGCGCAGATCTCGATGCTCGTCGGGACCAACGGAGACGGCTCCGCCGAGTATCCATGGGAGGAAAACCTTGCTCTTGCAGAGAGGATCGGAGAAGGCCTGAACGAAGCCGTTCCGGGCATTTTCCGCTCTGTGACGCTGGAAAACAGCCCGTACAACCAGAACCTTGCCGCACATTCGCTGCTTATAAAGATCGGAGCGGCAGGCAACAGCGTCGAGGAAGCAAACAGGAGTGCAATCTTGTTTGCTGAGGTTTTTGCAGAGTATCTTTTGGAAAAATAACAAAACAGCCGGGAGCAGGTTGCTCCCGGCAATTTTGTATTATGCTTCGCTTCCGAATTCCAATAGGACAAGCCCTTCGTTGTTTTCCAGCGTATGGCGAATATGCCATTCGCTGGGGAAGAGGAGAAAGTCGTTTCCACGGAAATCCTTGACCCACTTGACGTCGAACAGGCGCAGGTTTTTCGGATCGATCCCGCCGCCGATCTTGCGGATGGTCGTGTAGGGCTCCGGATATTTTTTGTAGGTCACGCCGTATTCGCTCTGCATGCGCGATTCCAGCACGTCGAACTGGAGCATGCCGACCACGCCGACGTGGACGCGCTCAAGTCCCCCGGAGGGTTCTGTGAAAATGCGGATCGCGCCCTCCTCGGCAATCTGGCTCATACCCTTTGCAAACTGTTTGCGCTTCATGCTGTCGATCTGCTCGACAATGGCAAAGCATTCGGGCGCAAAGGTGGGAATACCCTCAAAGGTTACTTTTTTGCCCTTGTCGCAGACCGTGTCACCGATGGAAAAAATGCCCGGATCGAATACGCCGATGATGTCTCCCGCATAGGCTTCTTCAATGCCCTGACGGCTGTCGGCCATCATCTGCTGGGGTTGCGAGAGTCGAAGCGGCCGACCGCCTTGCACGTGGAAGTATTCGGTTTCACTCTCGAATTTTCCAGAGACGATGCGAAGAAAGGCAATCCTGTCGCGGTGCGCTTTGTTCATGTTGGCCTGAATTTTGAAGACAAAGGCCGAAAAGAAGGGATCAAAGGGGCTGACCGTATCTTCCCCTGCACGACGAGAGAGGGGAGCGGTCGTCATTTTAAGAAAATGCTCAAGGAAAAACTCCACGCCGAAGTTGTTGAGCGCCGAGCCGAAGAAGACCGGCGAGAGCTTGCCGCATCTGACCTTTTCAAGGTCAAAATCAAAGCAGGCGCCGTCGAGCAGCTCCACCTGTTCAATGAGCGCTTCTCTTGCGTAGGGGCCGATCAGTTTGTCGAGCCCTTCGGTGTCGGCAAGATCGCAGTCGATCGAAGCGAGCCGGTCGCGGCCTCTGTGCGAGTCTCCGAAGGCAAGGATCTTGTGCCCGTCGCGGTCATAGACTCCCTGAAATTCCACGCCGCAGCCGATCGGCCAGTTCATGGGATAGGTGTCAATGCCGAACTCTTTTTCGAGCTCGTCGATGAGGTCAAACGGGTCGCGCGCTTCACGGTCGAGCTTGTTGATGAAGGTGAAGATCGGGATATGCCGCATGGCGCAGACCTTGAACAGCTTGCGCGTCTGCGGCTCAATGCCTTTTGCCGCGTCGATGACCATCACGGCGCTGTCGGCGGCCATGAGCGTTCTGTAAGTGTCTTCAGAGAAGTCCTGGTGTCCCGGCGTGTCGAGGATGTTGATGCAAAAGCCCTCGTATTCAAACTGCATCACCGAAGAGGTGATCGAGATGCCTCTTTTTTTCTCCATTTCCATCCAGTCGGAAACGGCGTGGCGATCCGAGGCTTTTCCCTTGACGCTTCCGGCCTTCTGGATCGCGCCGCCGTAAAGCAAAAATTTTTCGGTCAGCGTGGTTTTTCCGGCGTCCGGGTGCGAGATGATGGCAAAAGTCCTTCGCCTTGAGATTTCGTTTTGCGTTTGGTTCATAAAAGATCCTTTCAAAATTTTTCCGCAAGTATTTTATCACGCAAAGAGAGAAAAGTCAAGATTGCGCCCTCTTCTTTTTTGCTTTTCTCTTGCATTTTTCGCTTCCTTCTGTTAGAATAAAGTCGAAGTTTTTTTGGGAGGGGGATAGGATCGTGTTTTCGACAAAACCGAATCTGCGCGACGGACTTGTCGCGCTGGTCGTCCTTTTTTTCGCCCTTCTGCTTTTGTTTTTGCCGATGCTGGTCAGGTCGGAAGGGAAGACGCTGGTGATCACGACTGCGGACAGCACCAAGGAATACGATCTTTCGATTTCCAGAACGCTGGAGATCGAATCGAACGGCCATCATTTGACAATTGTCATTGAAAACGGTGCTGCCTACGTCTCTGACACCGACTGCAAGGACAAGGTGTGCCTGCATACCGGGAAGATCAGGGAGAGCGGAGAGGTCATTCTTTGCGTACCGGCCGGCGTGCGGATCCTCGTGAAGGGAGGGAAGAGCAATGTGGACTTCGTGGCGGGATAACCGCGTCAAAAGGCTCTCTCTCGATGCGGCTCTCTTAGCCCTTGCCATGGGGCTTTCCTATCTTGAGTTTTTGCTCCCGATCGGAGCGGTCGTTCCGCTTCCCGGCTTCCGTCTGGGGCTTGCCAACCTTGTCGTCATGCTGACTTTTTCGCTTTTGTCACCGCTTGACGCCGCGGTCGTATCGGCCCTGAGAATCCTTCTTTCCGGTCTTCTCTTTGGCTCTGCGACTTCTCTTTATTTTTCGGCGCTCGGCGGGCTTTGTTCCTATCTCGTTTTGCTTTTGCTCTATCTCATCAAAGCAAAATGCAGTTTTATAGGAATTTCGATTTTGTCTGCCGCCGCGCACAACTGCGGACAGATCATTGCCGCCATGACGCTCTACGGCGTCTTTGTCGCGCGCTCCTATCTGCCGTATCTTTTGCTTGCCTCCATCTTTTACGGCGGGCTTCTCGGCCTGCTTGCAAACCTTGTTTTGCACCGCTTGCAGAAGAAAAAGGAGGCGGTAAAATGAAATGCGGAATTCGGATTTTTTGTTTTCTTCTTTGCCTGCTTTTTTTGATCCCTTCTTTTGCCTCCTGCAACAGGGAAAAACGCTATGCAAAAGAGTTTTTCTTTATGGATACGCTGATCGGTGTTACGCTTTATGCTAAAACCAAAGCGGCGGCCGACGAGGGGTTCTCGCTTTGTCAAACTCTGCTTTCGGAACTGGATGATCGCTGGTCAAAAGAAAAAAGCGGCTCTTTGGTGGATCGCATCAACAGGGCCGGGACAGAGTCTTTTGAGTTGGACGAAGACAGCGAAACTCTGTTTGCAACCGCGCTTGCCGTTTCCCAAATGAGCGGAGGGGCCTTTGATGTCACTGTGGCTCCGCTGGTCGATCTTTGGGCGGACGCGGAAGAAAAGCAGGAATTGCCGACAAAGGAGGAGCTTTTGGAGGTCCTCGCCTGCGTCGGCTATCAAAGGCTGACGTTACAGGATCACGCCTTGGTAAAAACCGATCCAAATACCCAAATTGACCTTGGCGGCATCGGCAAGGGTGCGGCGATCTCGATTTTGATTGCAAAGCTTTCCGGGCTGGAGCTTTCCGGCGGCCTTGTTTCCTTTGGAAGCAACATCGCGGTCTTTGGAAAAAAGCCGGACGGCAGTCCTTTCCGCGTTGCGATCCGCGATCCGTTTGACGAGCAGGGGACCATCGGGACGCTGACCCTCTCGGAGGGCGAAGTGCTGTCTGTCTCGGGCGATTACGAACGCTACGTGGAGATTGACGGCGTGAAATACCATCACATTCTTGATTCCAAGACCGGCTATCCGGCCGAGTCGGGACTCTCTTCGGCGGTTGTGGTCGCACGCGACGGCGCGCTTGCCGACGCGCTCTCCACCGCGCTCTTTTGCATGGGGCTTGAGGAGTCTTTGAAGCTCTATGAGGCGAGCAATTGTCCGTTTGAAGCGATCCTTGTCGGAAAGGACGGCAGTATCCACCCGACCGATGGGATCAAACCCAATTTTCAAAGCGAATAGGAAACCAATACCATGAATCTTCAAAACATAAAGCTCTTCGGAACCATTGTCAACGTCCTTGCGATCCTTCTTGGTTGTGCGCTGGGACTTTTGGTAAAAAAACTTGCAAAAGGCAAAAAAGAGCCTTCGGAGAAGGGAAAAGGCCTGAGCGAAGCCATCTTTCGCGGTATGGGACTTTGCGTGTTTGCCATTGGTGTTGCGGGCGTGATCAAGTGCGCGGTCAACGGGCAGATCCTCTCGGCGCTCGAAGGGAGCTATGCCGGAAGCGCCGAAGCTCCGCTTGTCCTTGCCAAAGCGCTCTCGCCCGAGCGGACGCTCGTCGTCATTCTCTCGGTGGCGCTCGGCGCGCTTGTGGGACACCTCTTTGATCTCGACCGCCGCATCCATCGCCTTGGCGCGCGCATCGAGGAAAAAGCCAAGAACCGCTTCGGCTCTGTTGCCGAAGGCTTTGTGACGGCAACGCTTCTCTTCTGCGTGGGGTCTATGGCCATCGTCGGTTCTCTTGACAGCGGACTCTACCGCGACCACACGATCCTCATTACCAAAGCGACCATCGACTTTGTTTCGGCCATCGTTCTGACGCTCTCGCTCGGCGTGGGCGTGGGATTCTCGATCTTCCCGGTTTTCCTTCTGCAAGGCGGGATCACCCTGCTTGCGGGCGCTCTTGCACCGGTTCTTTCGCAGGATATGATCGCCACGATCTCGGAGGTCGGTTGCCTTCTCCTTGTCGCGCTCTCCTTTGATATGATGGGGATCAAAAAAATGAAAGTGATGAATCTCATGCCGGCAGTCCTTTTTCCGTTAGGACTGGTTCCGCTTGCCGATCTGATTGCAAAGCTGTAAGAGAAACCTATTGAAAACCGCCTCTTTCGGGAGGCGGTTTTTTCACGCGACTCTGCAAAAAAGAATATCATGATAGGGAATCCATTTTCAAAAAAGGAGGGCGCATGAACGAGACGCAAACGCCTCCCGCAGGCGGAGGAAATCTGGTATTCTTTGTCACCACGGCAAGGGGAGCCATCCCTTTAGGAGGAGCGAGAATTTCACTTTACAACTACATCAAAGAGGATATGCCGCACCGGGGTGACGTGCAGTTCTCGGTCGTCTCGGGCGACGACGGCAAAACGCGGATGTTAAAACTGTTTGCTCCCCAAAAGGACGAGTCGCTTTCGCCGGGAACGCCGCTTCCGTATGCGACCTATAATGCCGAGGTCGAGCTGGAAGGCTATTACACGCAGTATTTCGTTGGCGTTCAGGTCTTTGACGGCGTGACCTCGGTACAGTCGATCAATCTGGTCCCGCTCCCAGAAAACGGCAGAACCAACTCGGTCACACCGGACGGCGAACAGTTCTTTGAGACAGGTCCCAACGATCTTGGGCCCGGAGAGGAGGAAGCATAATGGCGGTCATTCCGGCAGTTCCAGAGACCATCACCGTGCACCTCGGTTCTCCTTCCAGCAATGCCGAGAACGTCACGGTGCCGTTCCTCGATTATGTGGCAAACGTGGCCTCCAGCGAGATCTACCCGACCTGGCCAGAGAGCGCGATCCGCGCCAATATCTACGCGCAGGTTTCCTTTGCGCTCAACCGCGTTTACACCGAATACTACCGCACGCGCGGCTATGACTTTGATATTACCAACGACACCGCCTTTGACCAGTACTATGTGCAGGGCGTAACGTCTTTGAGAACGTCTCCGAGATCGCGGGCGAGCTGTTCAACAATTACATTCGCAGAGTGGGGAGCGTCGAGCCGCTCTTTGCGAGCTATTGCGACGGCGTCAGAACCAAATGCCCGGGGCTCTCGCAATGGGGAAGCGTGGAGCTTGCAAACGACGGACTCTCCCCGCTGGAAATTTTGCGCGAATACTATGGCGAGGATATCGAGCTTGTCGAAAACGCGCCGATTACAGGAAACGTCGGGGGCGCGCCGAGCGTGCCGCTGCGACTTGGTTCTGTCGGCGAGAATGTCCGTACGCTCCAGATCCGGCTCAACCGTATTTCGGCCAATTTTCCCTCGATCCCGAAAATTCCGCAGACCGACGGAACTTTCTCGGAAGACACCGACGCCGCCGTGCGCAAGTTCCAAAAGGTGTTTGAGCTTGACGTGGACGGCGTGGTAGGGAAGAACACCTGGTACCGCATCCAGAACGTTTACATCGGCGTCAAACGACTCAACGATCTCGATTCCGAAGGCATCCGGCTCGACGAAATTTCCGAGCAGTTCGAGGGGATTCTCTCGGAGGGATCGACCGGGCAAAACGTGCGCGACCTACAATATTTCATCAGTTTCCTGTCAAGCTATTACAGCACCATCCCTCCGCTCGCCATCGACAGCGTGTACGGCCCCGAGACAAAAAACGCAGTCGAGGACACGCAAAAGACCTTTGGCCTTACCCCGGACGGTGTGGTCGGTCTTTTGACATGGAATGCGATCTACCGTGCCTACCGCGGCGTGATCACCACCATCCCGCGCGAGTATGTCGAAGGGGTTACGCTCCCTTATAACGGCGTGCCGCTGCAGATCGGCTCGGATTCGGATGAGGTGCGCCTGCTTCAGGAATACCTCAATTACATTTCGCAGAGCTTTTATGAGCTGAATCCGGTCAACCCGACCGGATATTTCGGGCAGGCGACGCGCGACGCCGTGATTGCTTTCCAGAACCTTGTCGATCTCGAGCCGACCGGTGTGGTGGGCGCTGTTACATGGCGCTATCTGACCGATCTTTACGAGACGCTCTACCGGGGCGCACAACTGCAGGAAGGGCAGTACCCCGGCTACGCGGTGGGAGGAGAGACATGAACGAAAACAATTCTACGGCGGTGCGCAATCTCCAACGGTATCTGCGCCAGCTTGCCTATCACGACCCTGAGATCCCCATGCCGCCGGTCGACGGCGTGTTTGAGAGCCAGACCAAAGCCTCGCTTGAGGCCTTTCAAAGGATCTACGGTCTGCCGGTCACAGGCGTTGCCGACGAAGAGACCTGGGACACCCTTTATGCCGCTTACCGCGCGTCGGTCGCCGAGTATTCGCCGCCCGAGTGCGTCGCCATTTTTCCAAAACACCCGAACGATTACGAATTGCGCCCCGGCGAGAGCGGATTTCCTGTTTTGACTCTGCAATTTATGCTCCGCGAACTTCGCGTCAACTACGGTGCCTCTCTCCCTGTGGAACTGACCGGTCTTTTCGATGAGGACACCGAGGAGGCCGTGCGCTCGTTTCAGGAAAAGAACTTTCTTCCCGCTACAGGAAGAGTAGGAAAACTCACCTGGGATCTTGTGACCGATCAATATAACCTGTTGTAGGGTTGATTTTGCAATACCAAATTTTTCTGAAATCAACGAACAACTTAAAAAAATGGGATTTTTTGGGTGAAAACCTAAAAAATCCTTTTTTTAGATTTCTGCTTTTTTTGACGAATTTTGCAAAAATACTTGCTTTTTTTCTCTTTTTCTGGTATGATTACAATTGCAACATAATATCTTTTGAGGAGTTGCATTACAAATGGAGGTTATTTCAAAATGGGAAAAGAAACGAAAAAAAGCAAGTTTTCCTTTGGTACCGCAATTAAGTGCGTCGGATTTTTGATTCTGATTGTTTATGCGGTTCTGATGGTGTTTGGAAAGAACTGGTTCAGCCCGCTCAGCATGTTCTGGCGCAGTTTGAACTTCCTCGGCAAATCCGGAGAGTTTAATCCTTTTATCCGGATTGCAAGCTACTTCATTTTCTTCCTGGGCGCCAGCTGGGTGCTGCGCTTCGTTCTGAAGCTGCTCTCCAAGCCGCTCAAGAAGGGAAAAGCCATTGTTGACATTCTTTGCAGCCTGATCAAGTATGCGGCTGTCCTCGCGCTCCTCTTCTTCGTGCTGAAGACTCTGGGCGTGGACACCACTGCAATCCTTGCCGGTATCGGAATCCTCGGCCTTGTCGTCGGTCTCGGCGCACAGCCCCTCGTTGCCGACATTATCGCAGGTCTCTTCATCGTCTTTGAAGGCATCTTTGACGTTGGCGATATCATCGTGGTCGACGGCTTCCGCGGAACGGTGAAGGAGATCGGCATCCGCACCACGCAGATCGTGGATACCGGCGGAAACGTCAAAATCATCAACAACGCGCATCTCCAGAGCATTGTCAACATGACAAACCAGCTCTCCCTTGCTATTTGCGATATCGGCATTGAGTACGGCGAATCTCTTGAGCGCGTGGAAGCAATTCTCAAAGAAAACTTCCCGAAGATCAGAGAAGCAATCCCGGATATCAAGGAAGGCCCATTCTACAAGGGCGTTTCCGAGCTGGGCGACTCTGCGGTCGTGATTCGTTTTGCCGCCGGCTGTGAAGAGGGAACCAGATACCAGGTGGAGCGCGATATGAACCGTCAGTTCAAACTGCTGTTCGACAAGTACAATATCAACATTCCGTTCCCGCAGATTGTTCTCAATCAGCCTGCTTCCTTTGAGGATGCAACGGCTTATCAGCAGAAGCAAGCAAATTCCTTTGTCAAAGAGCAAAAGGAACTCAGCAAGGGCATCGCAGAGACCGATGCAAATACTTTCTGATCTTTCCAAAAACAGGATTTTGATTTTTGAACGATAATTCGGATATTATGAGGATGTGAAATAGTGAAAGACGAACGAAACACATATAATATTAATAATCCGGATGGCTTTGAAAACGCAAAGATGGATTTGCGGAAACTGCGGTTTGAAAACGACAATCCGCGCGGCGTTCAAGAAAACCAGATGCAGGGAGTTGGAGAAAGTTTTCGCGTTTCGGAAACTTTTGACGATCCCAAGGGGCGCTCTTCCAAAAAGAAGGAAAGAGAGCAGGAACAACAGACGAATTCCGATAACAGTTCCTCTTCCTCCTCTTCGTCCTCGTCGTCGAGCGCTTCCTCGTCTTCGGCTTCTTCTTCGGCCTCTTCCGCAGCGTCGTCCGCGTCTTCCGCGGCGTCGTCGGTTGCCTCTTCCATTGGCAGCAGTATCGGCGCATTGGCAGGCACCGTTGCCTCTACCGTTGTTACGGCAGTGCTTGTTGTGGCGGTTTTTGTCAGCACGCTCTCAATAAATATTTCGCTGGCGATGTCCACCATCAGCAGTCTCGTCTTTCAAGTCGAGATGACCGGTGCACAGGAAGAGGATTTTCAAACTCCGATTTTTGCGATTTTAACAGGTGAGGATGGCACCGAGCAGATTCAAGAAGTCCGGCAAGACACTGTTTACCTGACTTTTGAAAATCTTTCTCGGGCAACCGAATATACCATTCAAATCCGGAATGAAGAAAAGATTTTTGCAGAAAAATCTTATTTTACTGCCGAAGAGGAGATTATAAAAGGCTCCATTTCGGCTTCTATGAACGAAAATCAGATTACGGTTTCGGTCGAAAATGTCCGGCTTTCGCCCGGCGAATACTACACGGTACTTGCAAAGGACGAAGCTGGAAAGAGCGTTTTTGCAAAAGACGCTATCGAGCCCGATGCGGAATTCCAATTTGAAATTCCGGAACCCAATAGTCTGTATTTCACGTTGGAGATCGACGGCATCGTTTACGACATGGCGTCGATTATCGTCGAGCATCAACCCGATCCCACACCGGATCCCGAGCCCACCGAACCGACTTACGATTTGCAACACGGTACCTGGACTTGGAATGACGATTGCAGCGAAGCAAGTGTTTCTTTTGCTGATCTTAACGGCGGAGAACCCCTCGTTCTTTCTGCAATTGTTGAAAAGAAAGCGACCGATCCGACCTGCGAAGAGGACGGATTTACCGTTTGCAGTGCAACCGTAGAGTACGAAGGCTCTGTCTACTCAAAGGAGCAAAAGCTCATTGACGAAGGTTCTGCTCTCGGCCATAAATACGGTGAGCCCACCTTCGAGTGGATCGACGAAGAGGGTGCATATGTCTCTGTAACGGCTACCTTTGTCTGTGCAAACGACGAGGCGCACGTCGAAGAGATCGAAGCTCTCCTTGAAAGCGTCGAAACACCCGCAACCTGCGAAAAGGACGCTTACATTACCTACACCGCAACCCTGACCTTTGAGGAAGAAGAGTATTCCGATGAAAAGGTGGTTGTGATTGAAGGTTCGGCTCTTGGCCACGACTACGGCGAGCCTACCTTTGAGTGGATTGAAGAACAGGGACGTTATGTCTCTGTAACTGCCACCTTCGTCTGCACAACAGACGAGACGCATGTGGAAGTGATCGAAGCACGCCTTGAATCTGTTGAGACTCCTGCGACCTGCGAGGAGGATGCTTACATCACCTACACCGCAACCCTGACCTCCGAGGACGAAGAAGATTCTGAAGAAACCCACACTGTACCCTTGACCTCCGAGGGAGAAGAGTATTCTGACAAAAAGGTCGTTGTAATTGAAGGTTCGGCGCTCGGCCATGAGTATGGAGAACCCACCTTCGAGTGGATCGACGAGCAAGGTACATACGTCTCTGCAACTGCAACCTTTGTCTGCGCAAACGATGAAACGCACGTCGAAGAGATCGAAGCTCTCCTTGAAAGCGTCGAGACTCCTGCAACCTGCGAGGAGAATGCGTACATCACCTATACCGCAACGGTTACCTTCCTGGACGAAACCTATTCCGAAGAACAGGTGGTTGTGATCGAAGGTTCTGCTCTTGGCCACGACTACGGCGAACCTACCTTCGAGTGGATCGACGAGCAAGGTACATACGTCTCTGCAACGGCAACCTTTGTCTGCGCAAATGATGAGACGCACATAGAAGAGATCGAAGCACTCCTTGAATCTGTCGAAACTCCCGCAACCTGTACCGAGGATGCTTTCATCACCTACACCGCAACGGTTACCTTCCTGGACGAGACCTATTCCGAAGAACAGGTGGTTGTGATCGAAGGTTCTGCTCTTGGCCATGAGTATGGTGAACCCACCTTTGAGTGGATCGAGGAAGAAGGCTTCTATGTCTCTGCAACGGCTACCTTCATCTGTGCAAACGACGAAACGCACGTCGAAGAGATCGAAGCACTCCTTGAAAGTGTCGAAACTCCTGCAACCTGCGAGGAGGATGCTTTCATCACCTACACCGCAACGGTCACCTTCCTGGACGAGACCTACTCGGACGAACAGGTGGTTGTGATTGAAGGCTCTGCACTCGGCCATGAGTATGGCGAGCCCAGCTTCGAGTGGATCGACGAGCAAGGCTTCTATGTCTCTGCAACGGCAACCTTCATCTGCGCAAACGATGAGACGCACGTCGAAGAGATCGAAGCGCTTCTTGAGTCTGTCGAGACTCCCGCAACCTGCGAAGAGGATGCTTTCATCACCTACACCGCAACGGTCACCTTCCTGGACGAGACCTACTCGGACGAACAGGTGGTTGTAATTGAAGGTTCTGCGCTCGGCCATGAGTATGGAGAACCCACCTTCGAGTGGATCGACGAGCAAGGTACATACGTCTCTGCAACGGCTACCTTCATCTGTGCAAACGATGAAACGCACGTCGAAGAGATCGAAGCGCTTCTTGAGTCTGTCGAAACTCCCGCAACCTGCGAGGAGGATGCTTACATTACCTATACGGCAACTGTTACCTTCCTGGACGAGACCTACTCGGACGAACAGGTGGTTGTGATCGAAGGTTCTGCTCTTGGCCATGAGTATGGAGAACCCACCTTCGAGTGGATCGACGAGCAAGGTACATACGTCTCTGCAACGGCTACCTTCATCTGTGCAAACGATGAGACGCACGTCGAAGAGATCGAAGCGCTTCTTGAGTCTGTCGAGACTCCCGCAACCTGTACCGAGGATGCTTTCATCACCTACACCGCAACGGTCACCTTCCTGGACGAGACCTACTCGGAGGAACAGGTGGTTGTGATCGAAGGCTCTGCTCTCGGTCATGAATACGGCGAAGGCGTGTTTGAATGGACCGAAGCCGGCGAAGGATATAGCGCAATGCTGGTCTTTACCTGCCTCAACGATTCGACGCATCGGCTCGAGATCGAAGCCGAGGTCGGATTTGAAGATAGTCCTGCGGATTGCGAGGACGACGCATACGTCATTTACTATGCGAGCGTGCTCTACCAGGATGAAGAGTACAACGACGAAAAGGTCGTCACCGAGGAGGGAAGTGCGCTCGGACATACTTACGAGTTCTATGAAACCGTAGAGGCCGATTGCGAGACCGCCGGTATGATGGCGCACTATCATTGCCCGGTCTGCGGCAAGTATTTTGATGTGGATCAGAACGAAGTGAGCGAAGATGAGCTGATCCTTCCTGCAATCGGCGTTGCAAGCGGCGATCCTACGAAGTTGACCTCTGAAAACCTGACTGGCGATTTTGTTGGCAGCAAGGTTTACATAATGGTTGACGATGGAAGCGTGGGCGTCTCTCTTGGACAGGCGAACAACACTGCCACGGAATCCGGTCTGTTTACCCAATTCACCATTGAAGAAGTGGGCAATGGAACAGTAACTTTGGTAAGCCCCGACGGACACTATGTCGTTGTCGAGGAAGGTACGCTCCAGTTTGTTAGCGAGACTGCAACGAACATAAGCGTTAAAAAGTCCGGTTCTTTGAGCATAGGACCCAGCTACAATCCATACACGATTGTATATCAGAGCAGTATGATTCAAGCGCTAAGCGCAGTTTCGCTGGATGCCGCTTATCTCCGTATATATCTGCTTCCCAGCTCCGGTCACGACTATGAATTTATCGAAGAAAACTACAACGGCAACGGTCTTGCGGCTCACTACGAGTGCTCGATCTGCCACAAGCTCTTCGATGAAAACATGAATGAGACGACCGAAGACGAGCTTGCCATCAGCACGCAGGGCGATCTTCCGAGCGGCAGCCCGGCTGAGATCATCCCGATCGAAGGCCTGACAGCCATCACGACTGACATGCTCTCGGGCAGCCAGATTGATTCCTCGGCACGCCTTAGCGCAAACCTCTTTGACGGCTTTGTAGAAGCGAACTGGTCGTCGATCAGCAACATGCAGTTCGAAGACGAAGGCAGATTCTATATCATTTATGCCTTTGATTCTGAAGGCTTCTACATAGGCAGGTTTGAGAACGGTGTCTGCAAAAATCCAGATGATGAACCCTACTGTGACGTCAGCACGACGATTGAAGGCCTGCTTGAGCTGCTTAACAACGGCAATCGCTTCTACTACACATCCGACGAAAGCCTGAGCGGTGGTCAAAGCAATTCCGGCAATGTGAGACTCGTTACCTTGGAGATGCTTCCCGAGAACAGCGATAACATTCCCACGGCCGCAGATTTTGAAGGCTTTGTGGCATTCGATTGGGAAGAGCTGAAGACTTGGCAGCTCGACATCGAGGGTACGATCGTTGTCATCTGTGGCTTTAATCCGGATGGATTCTATATGTGCAGCTTTGCGGACGGCGTGTGCAACATTGATGAGCCTCAATTCTCTGATATGTCGATCACCAATCTGCGCTACATGCTCTCTATGGAAACCACACCGATCTACTACACGGTGGGGGGCGAAGGCGGCATTGTTGAAGGCATCAAAGCAATCACCGCGGACATGCTCTCGGGCGACCAGATCGATCCCGAAGGACACCCCAGCGCAAATCTTCTTGACGGTTTTGTAGAGGGGAACTGGTCGTCGGTCAGCAACATGCAGTTCGATATGGAAGGCATGTCCTACGTCATTTTTGCCTTTGATGAAGAAGGCTTCTACGTGTGCAGATTCGAGGACGGTGTGTGCACAGACGTTGGAGCCAACCATGACGTCGATACAACGATTGCAAACCTGCTTGAAATGATTAACGGCGGCTTGACGTTCTACTACACGGTAGAAACCCCCGGGGTTGATCAAGGCGAAGGCGGCGATCTCCCGAGCGGTGATAGCACGAGCGGCGATCTCCCGGGCGGCGATAGCGCGAGCGGAGAAATCACCTTTGGAGATGATAATCTTTATATCACTCCAACCGGTTATGCAAGATCGGAAAGCGGTTTGAACAATCTGACGCCGTTTGAAAGCTCTGCGGAGAGTCCCTATTTGATCCAAAATCAAAATGTAGAATGGTGCGACAACGTCATTCAGGTGATCCAGACCGATTCGAGCATTTCGGAAGCCAATGTTTACATCAAGCTCAAAGACGTGACGCTTGCGGCAGGTAACTATGCAAGCCTGTTCCGGATCGAGGCAACGAACACCATCAATATTGTTTTGATCATTGAAGGAGAGGTCACCTTTGCCGGCGGCGAAGACCAGCAGATCTTCAGCTCGCAGGGGTACGGTTCACCGACGGTCAATATTATCATCGATGAGACAACAGCCGGCGGAACTTTTCATGCCGAGCTCACAGACGGACTCACCTATGCCGAGACCGGCACAATCAACGTCAGCTACCACTAAGATCGCTGACACAATAACCTATGAATTATTCTTCCCGTCGGGATTCCGGCGGGAAGGGTAATGATAAAAAATTTTTCTTTGTTGGAGGAAGAAAAAATGTTCAAAAAAGCGCTTGCCGAGTTCATCGGTACCTTCGTACTCGTTTTCGCCGCTTGCGGCGTTGCGGGCGCAACCGGAGGCGAACTTGTCGCCACCTCTCTTGCCTTCGGTCTTGTCATTGTTGCAATGGCATATTCGATCGGCAGAGTCAGCGGTTGCCACATCAACCCCGCCGTTTCTCTCGGTTGCCTGCTGACCAAGAGAATGAACGTCAAAGAGTTCTGCGTGTACGTGATCAGCCAGATCCTCGGCGGATTTGCCGGCGCAGCCCTTGTGTTCGGTCTCTTCAAAATGGCCGGTGTCGTCATTCCCGGTGACGCGTGCAACGGCGTTGTTGGCGGCACTGTGAACGCCGGCGGCATCATTGCAGCTCTCATCACCGAGATCGTTCTCACCTGCATCTTCGTGTACGTGATTCTCAACGTCACCGATGAAAAAGCAGGCACCAGCAAAAAGGCCGGCCTCATCATTGGCCTGACTCTGACGCTCGTTCACCTGATCGGCATCACGCTGACCGGTACTTCGGTCAACCCGGCTCGTAGCATCGCAACCGCTCTTACGGCTCTGATCTACAACGGCAACCCTGCACCTTTGTCTCAGGTCTGGATCTTCATCGTGGCTCCGCTGGTTGGCGCCGCTGTTGCAGCCGGACTTTACAAGGCTCTCAACGCCGAAAAGAAATAATTTTTCCATTGGAAAGCCCCGACTCCGGTCGGGGCTTTTTTCGCTTTTTGTGAATTTTCTTGACTTTTTTTCTTTTTTATGATATTCTTATCTTGCGACACAATTTCATATTATATTGCCACAGGTGTGCATTTTTTTGTTTCGGCAAAAATGCATGCTCCTTTTTCGCATTCGCATACTTGTGGTACGAGAAGAAATTGTGTCGCAGCAATCGGAGCTTGCGTTTTTCAGTGCGCTGACTTCGGTTGGCGCACTTTTTTATTTTTTCAATCTTTTTGAGGAGGAAAACAAATGAAAAAACACTACAACACCCCAAACGCCGACGTGATTCTTTTAGGGTGCGCCGACGTGATCAGAACTTCCCCGCCCCCGCCCCCGCCCCCAAACATTGAGCCATTGCCAATTGATGAAATAGGACCAGGAGGGAACGATTAACATGAAAAAGAGCTTTTTGAGAACTGGATTAATTCTGCTTGCCGTCGCCTGCATGATCGGCGTTTTCGCCGTCATCGTGGCGGCCGACGGGGCGCCCGAGGCGACGATCAAAGCTCACAGCCTGTCGCTCAACGACAACATCTACATCCTGTATTATGTAGATTTCAAAAATATCCCGGATGGAGCTGAGACCGGCGTGCTCGTCTGGAATAATCCGCAGGAGAATTATGCCTATGGCACCGAAACCGCGAAAGCAGTTTACGACAGAGTCGATGTGAGTAACGGTTACTCAATCTACTACTTCACCGGCGTGTCTGCCAAGATGATGACGCAGGATATCTATGCCAAAACATATATCAAAATCGGCGACGAGATCACCTACGGCGAATTGGATAAATACAGCGTCCTGCAATATTGCTACAACAAAAAAGGCAGTGACACCACACTGAGCGGCGGTACCATCACGCTTGGCGAGCTGATTCAGGACATCCTCCACTATGGCGCGTCGGCACAGAAGTATTTTAATTATCACACCGACCGCCTTGCGACCGCCGATTACTACCAGATCAAAGTGGCAAACGGCATGCTCCCGGATACCACCAAGTCCGGTCTTTTCCAGATTGGCGAGCAGGCAACTTTGACCGCCACCATCGAGAACTTTGACCATTGGGAAAACTCTGCCGGTGAGACGGTTGGAACCGAAAGCACTCTGGTCGTAATCGTTGCAGGTAATGAAACCTATACGGCAATTGAAAAGCCGACAATCATTTACAGCGAAGGCCTCGAATTTGTCTCCAACGGCGACGGCACCTGCTACGTTGCAAGCATTGGCACTTGCACCGATACCGATATCAAGATCCCGCCGGTGTCGCCGGATGGAGATACGGTCACGGCGATTGGAAAAGGATATGTCAATGATAGATATACTGGCTTTTATTTTAACGACACGATTAACAGCGTTAAAATCCCGAATAGCGTTACAAGCATTGGAGAGCTTGCATTTTCAAATTGCCGGTCTTTGACAAGTATTGAGATTCCGAGCGGTGTCACGAGTATTGGACAGTTAGCGTTTTACTGTTGCTATTCTATGACAAGCATAACAGTTGCCGAAAACAATCCAATCTATCATAGCACGGGAAACTGTATCGTCGAAACAGCAACAAAAACCTTGATTGTAGGATGCAACAACAGTGTAATTCCAGATGATGATAGCATTACAATCATTGGAGAGTCTGCGTTTTATAGGTGCATTTACCTAACGAGTATCGCAATTCCGAATAGTGTCACAAGTATTGGCCCCCAAGCCTTTCGCGAGTGTACGAGTCTTATCGATCTCACGCTTGGCGACGGCATCGAAAGTATTGAAGATTGGGCTTTTTTTGCGTGCCATTCTTTGCCGAACGTCATAATTCCTAACAGCGTCACGAGCATTGGAATCGGTGCATTCGCAGGTTGCATCGCGGTTGAGAGCATGACCGTAGCCACAGGCAATCCGGTTTATCACAGCGCCGGAAACTGCATTATTGAAACTGCAACGGATACCTTGATTGCAGGATGTAAAAACAGCGAGATTCCGCTCGACGGTAGCGTCACGAGCATTGGAGATTGTGCATTCTACGATTGCACCTCGCTTGAGAGCATCACGATTCCGGATAGCGTCACGAGCATTGGAGATTGTGCATTCTACGATTGCACCTCGCTTGAGAGCATCACGATTCCGGATAGCGTCACGAGCATTGGACGGGAGGCATTCTCTCGTTGTTCCTCCTTGGAGACTATTTACTTCCTTGGTACCGAGGCTGAATGGAATGCAATTGATAAAGCCTTCTACTGGGATTACAACACCGGCGACTATGTGGTGATTTTCCTTGGGGAGCCTAATTACAGCGAAGGCCTTGAATTTGTCTCCAACGGCGACAGCACTTGCTATGTGAAAGGCATCGGAACCTGTACCGATACCGATATCCGCATCCCGCCGGTGTCGCCTGCGAACGATAGCGTTACGAGTATTGGAAATTATGCGTTCGATGGTTGCTCCTCTCTTACAAGTATCGTGATTCCAGATAGCGTCACGAGCATTGGATGGGGTGCATTTACCGGTTGTTCGGAACTTACGAGTATCGAGATCCCGAACAGCGTCACGAACATTGATGAGCATGCATTTGCAGATTGCTCCTCTCTGAATAGCATCGAGATCCCAGACCGTGTCACGAGAATTAAAAATTATGTGTTCTACGGTTGCTCGAAGCTTACGAGCGTTGAGATCCCGAACAGCGTCACGAGCATTGGGGATGGGGCGTTCTCAGGTTGCAAATTGCTGACCAGCATCGACATTCCGGAAAGCGTCACGAGCATTGGAGTGGCTGTGTTCGCTAGTTGCTCCGCACTTGAGAGTATCACCAGTGCAAACCTGAGCTATCCTGCAATTCAAAATTGCTTGATTAAAGCAAGCACCAAAGCTTTAATTGCCGGGTGTAAAAACAGTGTAATCCCGACCGACGGTAGCGTCGCAAGCATTGAAGACTATGCGTTCTACCGATGCACCGCACTGACGAGCATCACAATCCCGAATAGCGTCACGAGCATTGGACGGGAGGCATTCTCTCGTTGTTCCTCCTTGGAGACTATTTACTTCCTTGGTACCGAGGCTGAATGGAATGCAATTGATAAAGGTCTCAACTGGGACTATAATACCGGCGACTATGTGGTGATTTTCCTTGGAGAGGAGCCGGAACCTCCGGTTTACAGTGAAGGTCTTGAATTCGTCTCCAATTGCGACGGAACCTGCTATGTTGCAGGAATAGGAACTTGCACCGATACTGATATCGTCATTCCGCCGGTGTCACCCGCTGGAGATAAGGTTACAGCAATTGGAGACGGAAAGTCTATTGATACCGCTGGTTTTTATGAGTGTAAGCAGATTAAAAGAGTAGTTATCCCAGATAGTGTCATAAGCATTCGAAACGACGCATTTCACAATTCCACACTACAAGCATTTGTATCTGGAAAAAGTAGTCAACTTGAGAGTATTGGAGATTGTGCGTTCTACCGTTGCACCGAGTTGACGAGCATCGAAATTCCAGACAGTATCAAAAGCATCGGAGAGAGTGCGTTCCGAGATTGCACTTCCTTGCAATACAACATCTATTATGATTACAAATATCTTGGCAACATCGAAAACCCTTACATTGCTTTGATTGGAAGAGTAAACGGGAGTTCTATCAAATTTCCTGACATTCATTTCAGAACAAAGGTGATTGCGGATTATGCGTTTGCTCAAAACTATTCACTTGAACTCGTCAGTATCCCGCAGAGTGTCGTGAGTATTGGAAATTATGCGTTCCGCGATTGCGATGCCTTAACGGGTAGGCTTTTTAAAGAGAACAGCCAACTTGAAAGCATTGGAAATTTTGCGTTCTCTGGTTGCTCCAAACTTACTAGCATCACGATCCCGGACAATGTCACGAGCATTGGAGAATATGCGTTCTCTGGTTGCTCCAAACTTACTAGCATCACGATCCCGGACAATGTCACGAGCATTGGAGAATATGCGTTCTCCAGTTGCTCCTTTCTGACAAGCGTGACCTTTGGCGAAAACAGCCAGCTTACGAGTATTGACGGCGCATTCTCTAGTTGTTCCGCACTTACCAACATCGAGATTCCAGACAACGTCACGGCTATTGGAGATTATGCGTTCAATAATTGCATCGCACTAACAAGTGTGACTTTTGGAGAAAACAGCCAACTCACGAGCATTGGAGAAGGTGCGTTCTGGAATTGCTATACATTAACAAGCATCGAGATTCCAGACGGAGTTACAAACATTGGGTTGAGTGCTTTTTCTGAATGTACTAACTTACAGTATAACACCTACAGCAATGCTAAATACCTGGGAAGCAAAAGCAATCCTTATCATGCATTGATTAAAGCAGTCAACACTTCTATTTCCTCTTGCATTATTCATCCAGATAATAAAGTGATTGTTGGCTTGGCATTTTTTGGATGCTCCTCCTTGACAAGCATCGAGATTCCGGACAGCGTTATGACTATTGGAGGAGGCGAGTTCTGCCATTGTGCCTCTTTGACAAGCGTTACCGTTTCCGAAGGTAACCCGTTTTATTACAGCGTCGGAAACTGTATTATTGAAACAGCAACAGGAACCTTGATTGCTGGTTGCAATACCAGCGTAATTCCGATCGACAGTAGTGTCACGAGCATTGGAGATTATGCATTTGACGGTTGCAAATCTCTTACGAGTATCGAAATTCCAAACAGCGTCACGAATATTGGACGCATGGCGTTCTATGATTGCTCTAAATTGACGAGCATCACCTACACCGGCACCAAAGCCCAGTGGAAAGCAATTGAAAAAGAATCCGGTTGGGACTTAGAGACAAGCTTCTACACCATCCACTGCACGGACGGCGACATTCAAAAGCAATGATGTGCCGCTTTGCGGCATGATGTGTTGCCATGCAACATGATGTACGGCAGGCAGGGAATACCCTGCCTGCCGTATGATGTTTCGCTGGCGCGAAGTGATGTGTTTGCTTTTGCAAACGTGATTGGTTCCGGTTTTTGAAAAAGGGTGCGGGGAAGAACTTTTTGCAAAAAGTTCTTCCCCGCATTTTTATTTTTCTTTTCAAATTTTTCCTGCACCAGTTGACTTTTCTCTTTTTGCGGTCTATAATAAAAGATTGAAAGAAACTTTAGAAAAAGGGATGAAAGCATGACTAAAATTGATATTTTTTCGGGATTTCTCGGAGCGGGGAAGACCACGCTGATCAAAAAGCTGATTGCCGAGGCCTATGCGGGCGAACAGCTTGTGCTCATTGAGAACGAGTTCGGCGAAATCGGCATTGACGGCGGCTTTTTGCAGGACGCAGGTATTCAGATCACCGAAATGAACAGCGGTTGCATCTGCTGTTCGCTGGTTGGCGACTTCGGCAAGGCGCTCCACAAGGTCATTTCCGAGTATCACCCCGACCGCATCCTCATTGAGCCTTCGGGCGTTGGCAAGCTCTCGGATATCATCCGCGCGGTGCTGAATTTGCACGAGGAGGGTGTTCTTCTCAATGGCTTTACCACGGTTGCGGACGTCAAAAAGTGCAAAATCTACATGAAAAACTTCGGCGAGTTCTTCAATGACCAGATTTCCAATGCCGGTTGCATCGTCCTCTCGCACACGCAGGAGGCAAGCGATGAGAAGATTGCCGAGGCGGTCTCTCTTCTGCGCGAAAAGAACCCCGGCGCCGTGATCGTGACCACCCCCTGGGATGAACTGGACGGCAAGCAACTGCTCTCTGCCATGGAGCGCAGAGACACCATCGAGGAAGAGCTTGCCCGCCTTGCCGCCGAGGTCGAAGACGACGATGACGACGAGTGCGACGATCCCGACTGCGAATGCCATCACCACCACGACGATGAGGATGAGCATGAACACCATCATCAC
>JAFSSP010000014.1 GCA_017450945.1 Clostridia bacterium
ATCGACGCCGCAAGAGCGGCATACAACGCTCTGACCGCCGATCAAAAAGCGCTCATCACCGAAGCCGAATACAAAGTTCTGACTGATGCAGAAGCGGCTTACGCAAAGCTGAAAGCCGATCATGAAGCAGCTGACGCTGTCAAGACAAAGATTAACGCTATCGGCACCGTGGTCTACACGACCGAGAGCAAAGCCAAGATCGACGCCGCAAGAGAAGCGTATGACAAACTGACCGCCGATCAAAAAGCGCTCATCACCGAAGCCGAATACAAGATTCTGACCGACGCCGAAGTGGCATACGCAAAACTGAAAGCCGATCACGATGCAGCTGACGCTGTCAAGACAAAGATTAACGCTATCGGCACCGTGGTCTACACGACCGAGAGCAAAGGCAAGATCGATGAGGCAAGAGCGGCATACAACGCTCTGACCAACGATCAGAAAGCACTGATCTCCGAAGCGGAGTACAAAGTTCTGACTGATGCAGAAGCATCCTACGCGAAACTGAAAGCCGATCACGATGCGGCAGACGCTGTCAAGGGCAAGATCAATGCGATCGGTGTCGTGGTCTACACCGCCGAAAGCAAAGCCAAGATCGACGCCGCAAGAGAAGCGTATGACAAACTGACCGACGATCAGAAAGCGCTCATCACCGAAGCGGAGTACAAAGTCCTGACCGACGCAGAAGCGGCGTATGCACAAAAGAAAGCTGCAGCCGAAGCGGCATATGCAAAACAGAAGGCTGACCGTGACGCCGCCAACGCCGCGAAAGAAATAATCAACGCCATTGGAACGGTAGAATACACCGAGGCTTGCAAAGCCAAGATTGACGCAGCAAGAGCGGCATACAACGCTTTGACCGCCGATCAGAAAGCACTCATCACCGAAGCGGAATACAAAGTCCTGACCGATGCCGAGGCGGCTTACGCCAAACTGAAAGCCGATCATGAAGCGGCAGACGCTGTCAAGGCTTTGATCAACGCCATCGGCACGGTGGAATATACCGAAACTTGCAGAGGAAAGATCGGCGCGGCAAGAACTGCCTATAATGCTTTGACCGCTTCTCAAAAAACTCTTGTGGATGAAACCACTCTCCTTGCCGCCGAAGCGGAATACAAGAGACTCGAACAAGAAGGCAAAGAGAAACTCGAAGAGGGAAATGTTACGGTCACGATCCCGGATGGTAGCGTTTTAATTCCGCTCGATATCGAACTCAAAGTGGAATTGAAGACAGAGGTCAAATCCGAAAGTGCTTCCGAAGATTATTCGGAGAAGGTCGAAAAGCTCCTTGCGGACAACGAGGAAATTTTTGCTGTTTACGACGTCAAACTGGTAAGAATCATCAACGGCGTTGAAAAGGAAATCCAGCCGAGCGACATCAAGGAAGGCACCGTTATCCTTGTAACGATGGAGATCCCCTCCGCACTGAAGGGCAAAGACTTCAAGGTGATGCATATTCACAGCGCAGACGACATTGAATATGTAGAGTACACCGTTGAAAACGGAGAAATCCGCATCCAGGTCGACAGACTCAGCCAGTTCGCATTTGTCAGCGAAAAGGCCGAAACGACCTCCAAAGGAAGCACAACCGGCATCATCATTGCAAGCGTTGCTGTCGTCTTGCTTGTCATCTTCTTCCTCCTCTTCTTCCTGCTGAAAAAGAGAAACAAAGAAGAGGATAAAAAGAAGAAAAACGATACCAAATAATTCTTCATTAGCGTAATTCGCTAAACGAAACATTTAGGCGAACAGATGATCTTCTGAAAAGAAGATTCGTCTGTTCGCCTTTTGTGTTGGCAAAAAAACTTTTAGAGGATACGGAAACGCAGAATGAAAACAATTTGTGAACTTTTCAGAAAAGTGGAGACTTTTGGCCATTCTCGCTGCCTACCTATTGAGGGGCTTTTTTTATTTTTCTTCGAAACTGGTTGTGAAAATGGCGTTTTCGTCGGCTACCCATTGAGGGGAAAATCTATTTTCGAGGTTTTGACCCCCAAAACGGCGTTTTCAGGACATTTAAGTAGAGGGGTATCGTAAAAGTGGAAACAAATTGTAAACATTGAGATTTCAGCCTTGTTTTTTGCCTAAAAATCGCCCTTCTTAGTGGAGGACAAAATTATTTATGCCTTTGACCGCCACGTTTTGTCCTTTTTTTGCCCTTCATTATAGAGGGGCTGATCTGAAAAGAAAAAGGATCCCGCTAAAACAGCGAAATCCTGATCCTTTTTCCTTTTATGCAGTGACAATCCCGGATTTGATCGGAAACGACGGATCCTTCTGCGTCATCGTCAGTAGCCGGCAAGCTGTGCCTTCAGGATGATTTCTTCCGGCTTCCCATGCTTCCACCGTTTTCGGAGAAACACCCATATATTTGGCGAAAAGTACCTGCGTCAGTCCGGTTGCAAGCCGAATGCTCTTAATGTCTTCTGCTGAAAAAGACTCCACCGGTTGAATCGAGAGAACCGTAACCTTTGCTTTGCCGCGACCTTTCTCGTAATCAATTGCTTGATTCAGTCCGGTTTTCAGATCATCAAACAAACTCATTTCTTTTCTCCTTTCTGTGCGTTCTCGGATAATTGATCTTCCAAGACCTTAATCAATTGCCGCAATTCGTTGCACTCTTCATCAGATAAGTTTTCCTTTTCGTTCTTAGCATATGCGGTCAAGAGATAGATTTTTTCATAAATCTCGAAGTCCACATAAATAACGCGTACGCTTCCGCTTTTTCCTCGTTGCTCAAATGCAAACCGCATTTTACGGATTCCACCGGTTTTCCGCATTACGGCGCCGACTTTCGGATCCGCTAACAATTCTTCCTGCAATCTGCGTAAATCGTCGTCGGTTAGCCCAAGTCCTTTCCATTTGGAACTGAACAACGGAAGTTCAACAAACGCTCTTGTCATATGAAACTCCTTTTTCTTTTCTCACTAACATTATACCCTATTAAATAGTAGTTGTCAACAGTTTTTTGAAAAAAGAAAAATTATTTTGTTCCAAGACCGCCACTTTTTGCCGTTTTTCGCCCATTTAAGTAGAGGGATCTTCTTCAAATGAAAACAATCCGTGAATTTTTCAGAGAAGTGTAAAGTTTTGACCCTTTTCGCTGGCTACCTATTGAGGGGTACTTGTTAACTCTTTGTGAATTGTGTCTTTTTGGAGCTATATTTTTGCCGTTTTTTTGCCCTTCATTATAGAGGGATATTACAAATTTTTAAAAATCGGTTGTGAAAATGGCAATCTCGCTGCCTACCTATTGAGGGGGATTTGTTAATTCTTCGTGAATTTTGCATTTTAGGGGGTTCGTTTTTGCCCGTTTTTTGCCCATTTAAGTAGAGAGATCTTTTTGTTAAAAATTTTTTTGCCCTTCGCGTGGACAAATGCCTGTTTTCGCTGGCTACCTATTGAGGGGATATTTTTGTGAAAGGAGATACATATGAACCGACCGAGAGACCATCCCAAGCAGTCAATTTGACCGAACATTTGCGCGCCACCTTTGTGGCTGAACAGCGCAAGCAAAGTGTTAGCAAAATGCAAGCAAATTTTGGTTATCTGTTGCATTTTGGTAGCAGGATAAGAAAAATGCAATTTTTTGCAAAATCACATTTTTGAGAGTCCGCCGGCTCGGCGGACTGACGAGCAGGAAACCTGCCTCGTTTTAGAAGAAAAAGGAGGAAATATTATCAGCAACAATCCGGTTATTTTCAACATCCGATACACGCCCTATGCCTTGAAAAAAGGTGCAACCGAACGTGAGATCGCAAAGCACAAAGCAGAGCGAGCTTTCTACGATATGTCTGCCGAAAAGAATATCTACGGTTACATCAACGCGGAGAAGAAACGAAAGAGAGTAGATACCGCTCAACATTATTTTGAAAAGAACTACGGAGTCTTCAACGGTGACGGCTATATCACTCCATCTCAATTGGAAGAAATGAGAAAGCGAGCGCAAGCCGGCGAGAAAAATCTTTGGCACGGTTTCATTTCAATCGATCAGAAGAACTCGTACAAGATCGAAACCCCTGAGCAGTGCATGATACTCGTCAAAAAGAACTTCGGACAGTTCTTTCGGGATATGGGACTTGCCCCCGACAATGTCGATCTGATGTGCGCCTTGCATCTTGATCGCGTCAAACACTATCATATCCATTTTGCCTTTTGGGAGAAGGAACCGAAGTGCAAATACCGTAAGAAAGATCCCGAATACCGCCACAAAGGAACAATACAACAGTCTGTCATCGACAATATGAAGGCACGACTGTCGCTCTACATCACAGGTAAGGTTCAGGATCTCTACGATTTTCGTCAAAGGTCTCTCTACCAATTGCGTAAGTTGGGCGAGTATTACAGCGAAAAGCACGTTGACGACGAGATCAAAGAAGAAATGATGAAACTCTGCAAAGCTCTGCCTTCAGGCATTCGGTATGAATACGGCAGAAAAGAAATGCAACCTTACAGATGGCAAATAGACAGCATTGCGGTAAAACTGTTCTTGCGCGACAGGGAGACAAGCAAAGCCGACGAACGTGTGTGGAAAAAATTCAGCGAAATCCGTCAAAAGATCAAAGAGACGTGTGGGGAGAATTCCGAAGCAACCGCATATGTGGACAAGCTGGAAGAGGACTATAAGCAAAGAGTCGGAAATATCGTCCTTCGCGCGGCAATGTTCATCAAAGCCGAGCATCGGGAACTGAACCCAAAACGAAAGTACAAGGTCAACGACAATCGACTCAAGCGCCGGCTTGCCATTTCCGAGCGGAACGTCGGCAAGCGCTTTCAATATCTTTTCGAGGGCTTTGCAACCGGTCTTCTCGAACTGGAACGGGACTACTCCCACAGATTACAGGACATCGAAGAGGAAATAGAGGAAGAACGAAAACAGCAAGAACAAAAAGTGCAAGCAAGCTCAAAGTATAATTGGAGCAAATAACATCAAGGCGTCTTTCTACAGTTGCAATCTGTTCACGCCCGAAACAGAACAGAAGCAAAAGGTTCAGCGAGCCGAATCGCTATGATATGAAAAAACAATCGCATATCTCTATGCTCATTTTTCAATTTCAGCTTGACAAACTTCCTCAGGTATGGTAAAATATAGGTATCGTATAAATACGACTATTGCATCACAGGAGGTTTGAGATGAACAGTAACGAAATCTTACGAAAAGCCGAATCCGGACAAGGGCTGACAGTTGAGGAGATCAAGATCTATCAACGCCTTGTCAAGCCAACAAAGCACACCTATGGAAAGTACGGCACTTTGGCAAAGAAGTACCTTGAAGAAGATAATCCCGGCAAATACTGGTCGATTGAAAGTCTGCCTGCGTATTTACACGGGATCGACAAAGCGGCAGACAGTATGTTTGACTCAATGTACGCTAAACTTTCTGCTTCCGAGCGTTACCGTAAAACCGGAGATTTTCTCCACGACCTACGGATCGAAACAGAAATCCGCAATCGTATTGAAACCGAGATTCTACAAGAAATTGTCTATGTTTGAGAGGTACGGATCATGGAAAAAGAAACGATGCAAAAAACTGTATCCATTGCCGGCAAAACCGCAAGAGTCGGACTTGGTTTTGGGCTGATCCTTTTGGATGTGGCGGCAAGTGCCGTCGGCGCAATTCTTTGCGCAGTTACTTCGCAAGATTGAGGTGAAAGAGATGAAAAAAGAGCAAAAAGTGTCAAAAGACAAGAGATATGAGGATAGACACAAGGAAGAACGAAAAGCAAAGTGTATGATCTGGGGGACAAGCGTAGAAAGACCGCTTGCCGAAGAGATTAATGCGTTTCTCAAGGCGAATGGCTTCACCAAAGTCCAGCTGATTAGGGCTGGCTATAAAACTCTTGCAGAAAAAGCCTCAAAGAACAAATAAACGCTATCGTCTTTCCTTGTGGGAACGGGTAAAAATAAACGGATTCCCCGCCGTCCGAGAAGGAAAAACATTATAGAAGCAAACAGACTTATCATTTATCAAGAACAGCCCGACGGCTCTCTTGTAAGAAGTCGGGAAAAGAAAATCGGCAATACGATCTACACCGTGATTGCCAGACAAAAAGAGGACGCCAAAGAAACGGCGTTCGACATCACAAAAAGACTGATCGAGCGTAGTGCCGAAAGTCTTATCCAACAGAAACCGTTTGAAGGTTGCAATTCGGGAGGTTAAAGAATGAATTTGCAACTACAACAAAACAAACATAAAAGAACCAAGAACGCAGAAGAACAGTACACGGCGCTCTATTGCCGCCTGTCATGTGACGACGATCTTCAAGGCGACAGCAACAGTATCAAAAACCAGAAGATTCTCTTAAAGCAGTACGCCGACGAGCATCGGTTTAAGAACATCCGATACTATGTGGACGATGGCTTTTCGGGAACGAACTTCGACCGACCGGATTTCAAACGAATGATTTCAGATATCGACGACGGACTAATCTCCACGGTTATTGTAAAGGATATGTCCCGATTCGGAAGAGATCATATTTTGGTCGGGTACTACACAAAGTATTACCTGCCCGAAGCAGACATCAGATTTATCGCTATCTACGACCAAGTGGACAGCGAAACCAATCCCGACGACGATATTACGCCTTTCAAAAATATTCTCAATGAGATGTATGCAAAGGATTGCAGTCGTAAGATCAAGGCAGTCGTCAAGGCAAAAGGCAATTCGGGAAAACATATCGCATATATTCCACCACTTGGATATATGAAAGATCCGAATGACAAGGAAAAGTGGATAATTGAAGAGAACGGCGCGGCAATCGTCAGAGAGATCTTCAGCCTTTGTGTCAAAGGATACGGTCCTACACAGATTGCAAGAATTTTGACTGAGAACGGCGTTGAAACACCTGTCATTCATTGTAAGCGGTTGGGGTTGCCTATTTCAATTAAGTTAAAAGAAGGGTCTGAAGTATGGTGTACCGAAAGTGTTTTGCATATTCTTTCCAACATGGCATATCTCGGTCATACAGTCAATTTCAAATCTTTCAAAAAATCTTACAAAGCTAAGAAACGGATAGACGCGCCAAAGGAAGACTGGGTAATTTTTGAGAACACACAAGAGCCGATTATTGATCAGGAAACGTTCGATACTGTTCAAAAAATCCGTCAAGGAAAACGAAGGAATGCCGATATGGGAGAGCCGAATATGCTTTCCGGGATGCTTTACTGCGCCGACTGCGGACAGAAAATGTATCTCTGCCGTTGCACGACAATGAAACAGGCGGAATATTTTAACTGTTCATCGTATCGGAAAAAGAAAAAGAAGAGTTGTTCTTCTCATCAGATCATGGCGCACACCGTGGAAGAGTTGATCAAAAACGACTTGCAATACACCATCCGATTTGCAAGCGAGAACAAAGAGGAGTTCTACAACATTCTGAAAAATCGAAGTGACGCAAAAACGAAACGCGAACTTAGTCAGTCTTTGAAAGAGGTTGCGGAGATTGAGGATCGGATGAAAACTCTTGATAAGATCATCCAAAGTCTTTACGAAGATAAGGTTGCCGGAAAGCTCTCCGAAGAACGTTATTTGAAGATGAGTGAGAACTACGAAACCGAACAAGCTGAACTCAAGGAAAAGGCAGAGAAACTGAAAGGCAGTATTCAGCACTCCAAAAACCAAATGGACGATATTCTCAAGTTTCTTGCCATTGTGGACAAGTACAGCGATTTTCAGGAACTGACGCCTGAGATCCTTCGGGCGTTTATCGACAAGGTGCTGATCCACGAGAAGCAGAAGGTTGACGGACATTACAGGCACACCATCGAGATCATCTACAACTTTGTCGGAGCTGTGGAACACCCCAATTTCGACTGAACAACAAACAAAAGCAAACAAAATGAGCACAGGCGTGGCTTCACGCCACGCCTGTGCTCGAATGAGCCGCCGCTTTACCGAAAATTCCCTATGGAACTTACGGTAAACTCCCCTTTTTTTATTTGTCGTAGGACGGATTGATCGCGTAGAAATTTTTCTGGTTCATCTGTTCGGTCGCTCTGCGAAGTGCGTCTCCGAAGCGTTGGTAGTGTACGATCTCGCGCTCGCGCAGATAGCGGATCGGGTCGAGAACGTCTGGATCGTCGCAAAGGCGAATGATGTTGTCGTAGGTGACTCTTGCTTTCTGCTCGGCGGCAAGGTCTTCGTTCAGGTCTGCGATCACATCTCCCTTGACGCCGATGTACTTCATGTCGTCGGGCACGCCCGAAGCCGAGGCGGGGTAGACGCCGACCGTGTGATCGACAAAATAGGTGGCATACGGCGTGCCGGCAATGTCATCAGGGCTGAGATCGCGCGTCAGTTGATAGAGGATGGCGCCGACCATCTCGAGGTGCGCCAGCTCCTCGGTGCCGACGTCGGTGAGAATCCCCACCACATCGCGGTAGGGCATGGAGAAACGCTGATTGAGATAGCGCATCGAGGCGGCCAGCTCTCCGTCCGGGCCGCCGAGCTGAGAGATGATGATGCCGGCAAGGTTGTGGTTCGGGGTTTTGATTTTGACCGGGTATTGCAGTTTTCGATCGTAGGTCCACATAGGCGTATTCTCCTTTTAATTCGACTCGACTTCCCACGGCCAGGGGTTTTTGCCCCAGTTCCAGGTGTCGCCGATGTTGTCGTAGACCGTCAGGGGATGATCGGGCGAAAGTTGCTCCAGAAGTTCCGCCCGTCGCTCAAGGAGCGCATGATAATAGTCAAGCGCCTCTTTTTCTTCGGGATATGCGTCCAGATAGAGAACGGTATCCTGCAGGGCAAAATCGATCGCCTGCAGGTTTTGGAGCGCAGGTTGATCGCTTTCGTGAAAAGTCGGGCGAATAGGTCTTCTTGTCATCGTCTTGTCACGCTCCTTCCTTGAAAGGGCAGATCGAGCGCGGAAAACAGCGTGCCGCGGGAAAGCCCTTCCATTGGTTCGTAAAGGTTTTCAAAGGGTTGCTTCGGCGAATAGACCATGGCAAGCGGGAGACCGCCGGGAAGTGGCGTGCAGTCCGGAGCGGGAGCTTCTTGATCCGGCAGGATGCAGGCCGGGATCTCCTCTTCGACCGGCGCCGATTTGGCATCGACCATGCGGCGGCGATACTCGTCGTTTGCCCTGCGTTCGGCTGGCTTTTTGTTTTGACTGAAGTACATGCGTTCCTCCTAACAAGGTTTTGACCGATGAGCGGCCATTGTCATTTTATGCCGACGCGCCAATGGGAGTGAGAAAAGAAAAAAGACGGCGCCGGGCGCCGTCTTTGCGGTTTTTATTGATTTAAGTCCTGTTTGATGAGCGTGGTCGCCGAATCGAGGTTCTGTTTGAGCGACTGCATGGAGCCTTTGTTGCGCTTTTTGAACTTTTGCAGATTTTCTTTGATCTCTGCCTGGAGTGCGGCCTTGCGCTCGGGCGTGGTCTCCTCGCTGGTGTATTCGGCAAAAAGAAGAGAGAGCTTCAGATCGCTGTAGCGGATGATCTGCGTTTTTTCGGGAAGCGCCCAACGCTCGGGCAAACGGCGGAAGGGCAGACGCGAGTCTGGTACCACCACGCCGCGCAGATCGTTGCAGCCAAAGAAAAGCCCGCGACCGAGTTTTGCCGGCCGATAGGGAAGCAGAACGGTTTGCAGAGAGGAACAGCCGAGAAACGCGCCGTCTCCGATCCGGGAAAGTCCGGCCGGAAGACTGATCGCCCGGAGACTCCGACATTTTTCAAAGGCCCTGCGGTCAAGCAATTTGAGCAGTCTCGGAATGTGGATGAGCGGAAGTCGCTCGCAGCCGAAAAAGGCGCGCGCCTCGATGACGCGGATGCTGTTGGGAAGGATCGCTTCGGTCAGAGAAGTGTCTCCGCGGAAGCACTCTTTTTTCAGGATGGTGAGCGGTGCTTTGATCTCCACCCGCTCGAGCGAGGAGCAAAACGCAAAAGCTTCTTCCCCCAAATCCAAAACCGCGGCGGGAACCGCGATCTCTTCCAGCGAAGAACAACCGAAGAACGCGGCTTTTGAAATTTTTGCAAGGCTTTCCGGAAGCGTGATGCTTTTGAGATTCTTGCAGGCGAGGAAAGAATCGATCCCGATATGGGTAAGCCCTTCCGGCAATGTTACGTTCTCAAGCGAGGAACACTCGCAAAAGGTGTAGTCGGCGACAAAGCGAACGTCCTTCGGAAGTGTGCAGGATTCCAGAGAGACGCACTGGCTGAAACTTCCTTCGCCGATATAGTGGAGTCCTTCGGGCAGATCGATCTTGCAGAGGGATTTGCAACGGCCGAACGCAGTGGAACCGATGGCGGCAAGCCGCTTCGGCAGGGTGATCTGTTCGATGGAGCGGCAGTTCCAGAAACAGCCGTGGCGAACGCTGTCCAGACTGTCCGGAAGTTTGATTTCTTTTAAGGATTCGCAATCGCAAAAGCAGAAGCGCCCCATGGCCTCCAGCCCTTGCGGGAGCGTGGCGCTCTCCAGCGATTTACAGCCGGAAAATACGCCGTCTCCGAGCGTCAGAAGAGACGCGGGCAATGCGATTGACAAAAGCGACTCGCATTTTTCAAAAGCGTAATCGTCGATCAGCCGAAGATGCTGTGAAAAAACGACTTCTGCAAGCTCCGTGCAAGCGCAGAAAGCCCGGCCTTTGATGACCGAGACGTTTTTGCCGAGCGTGACGCGGCGGATCGATTTGTTGCCGCGAAAGGCGTTCTCTCCCACGATCAGAACGGTTTCCGGGAGCTCCACGCTCGTCTCTTTTCCGTAGTATTGAATCAGAACTCCGTTCCGGATCTCAAAACTCTTATCGGGACGGGGCCTTTTTGCTTTCGGATTCATTTGATTCCTCCGTCAGGTTTCTTCGATTCCCATTTGCTGCATGAGCTTTTTATTGAATTCCTCTGCCGTGTTGTAGCCCATTTTCTTTTGCCGATGGTTCATGGCGGCAATCTCCAGAATGGCGGCAAGATCCCGGCCGGGACGGACCGGGACGGTGATGGCAGGAAGGTCGATGCCGAGGATGTTCAGATGCTCGTCGTCGGTTCCGAGACGGTCGTACATTTTGCCCTCCACCCAGTTTTCCAGCTGGACGACAAGGTCGATGCGCTCGGTGTTCTTGACGGCGCCCATGCCGAACAGTCTGCGCACGTCCACAATGCCGATACCGCGCAGTTCGATATAGTGCCTGATGATCTCGGGTGAGGAGCCGACCAGCGTTTTGTCGGATACCCGCTTGATCTCCACCGCGTCGTCGGCGATGAGTCTGTGCCCGCGTTTGATCAGTTCAATCGCGGTCTCGCTCTTGCCCACGCCGCTGTCGCCGAGCAGGAGCAGACCTTCGCCAAAGACCTCGACCAGCGTTCCGTGTCGGGTGATGCGGGGAGCCAGATGATTGTTGAGTGAGGCGATGAGAGAGGCCATGATGGGGCTGGTCTTTTCACGGGTGCGAAGCACCGGAACCTCTTTTTCTTTTGCCCGGTCAAGCAGGATTTTGTCCGGCTCGATCCCGGTGGTGTAGAGAATGGCGACCGGACGGGCATCTACAAATTGCTCCTGAAGCGAGCGACGGGTCTTTTCTTCAAGCGAGAGGATATAGCGGTTTTCGGCGTTGCCGATCAACTGGATCCGCTCGGGCTCAAAACAGCCGTAAAAGCCGGTCAGCGCAAGTCCCGGACGGTTGACCTCGTTGGAGACGACGTTGATCTCTTCAAAGCGTTCTGGCCTGACCAGCACTTCAAACTTGAATTCTTCTACCAGCTCCGCAAGCGAAATTTTGTAGGGATCGCTCATGTAATCCACCGCCTTTTCCGGGAAAAAACTCCCCTGTTTCTGAATCTGTGTTCATTTTATCATAATTTTTTCAAGATGAAAAGCCCTTTTTCAAAAATTATCTCCCGCGCGCCTTGAAAAATCCTCTTTTTTTCTGTATAATAAAGGAAAAGAGCGAAAGGGGGAGATTTCAGAATGAAAAAATCGTTTCGTTCCAAGCTCCCCGCACTCATTTTGCTCCTTCTTTTGATCCTCTCCGCGGCGATCTATATTCTCTTTTTTACCACGCTTCCGGAAAAGCTCGGATGGCGCGAGGACAAAAACGTCGTCGCCTCCTGCGTAGGGTACGATATGACCCTGGATGAAGTGCGCTATGTGACGCTCCTTTACCGCGCCGAGTTCGAGGCCCGATACGGAGAGGACGTCTGGAAAGACCCCGAAAAAACCGAAGCGCACAGATCCGAGCTGGAAGAGACGGTAACGCGCGAGCTGAAAAACAATTATGCCGTCCTTGCCACCGCAAAAGACCATCTTTCCAAAGAGGAGATCGAGGACAAGAGCCTCGGCGCGACGGTCGACGCCCAGATCGACGAGCTCAAAGCCTATTACGGGGATTCTTTTGCGGAGATTCTGAAAGGACAAAACCTGACCGAATCCTTTTTGCGCTTTACCCTTTGGGTGGACGCTCTGCAAACAAGACTCTATGAAAAACTGGATTCGAATCAAGAGATCGTCGGGTTTGCCGATACCGCATCCTTTTATGACTGGCTCCGGGACGGCAACTGCGTCTATTTGCAGTATGTGTATCTTTCCAACGATCCGGGCGAAGATCCCAAAGAAAATCTGGCGCTGGCCGAGCGCATCCGGGAAGAATTGCTTGCGGGAAAAGACATTGCCGAATATCTCGGAAGCGCCGTCAACGACGATCTTTCCAACGTGGCGCCGCGCTTTTTTGTGAGAGAGCTATGCGAGGACGACCTTTGGCAAACGCTGAAGGAGCTGATGCTCCCGGGGCAGGTGAGCCGGGTCGTACAGACCGAAAAAGGCTTTTACGTCTTTGTCGCTATGGAGGAGCCGTCAGGGCTTCTGGAGGGGCAGGCCGACGATCTGTTTTCGGATTTTAAGACCTCCCGCAAAAGCAGACTGGTGGAATCCTATCGTGAAAGGATTGTCATTGACTGGAACGAGCGCGGAAAAGCGATTGATTTTGTTACTTTGAACTGACACTAAGAAAGGAGAGCTGTTGTGAAACGGAGCCGTTATCGCAATCGGACGGGACAACGCAAGATCCCGCTTTTAGGCGTTTTGGGCATATGCTTTGGAGCCGCTCTTCTGATCGCGCTGATTATCGGGCTGATCCTCAACGCCTCGCTGGATGAGGAGACCTACTATCGCCTGACGACAAAACCGAGGAATAAGCAAGACGATACCATCCTGTTTGTACCTTCCATTTCGGATGTGATCGCACAGCCCTACAGCTTTGGGGAGAGCCTTTCGGAGATCGGCGGGGCCGCGGCGGTCTCGCTGGCACTCAACAATTCCGACGGAACGTATCTTTATAGCTCCGATGCGCTCGACTATTTTCAAAAAGGGAAGAGCGGGGGCGCAGCTCTTGATATGACGCTGGCTTCTCTTTCCAACGCCCGGGTCTACGTCAGCGGGATCTTTTATCCCACTTCCTGCGCAGAGAAAAGCCCGGATCTCCGCTATGCAAAAGAGGCCGTGGAGACCGCGGCGGCAAAAGAGTTTTTCCACCTTGGCGGCAACGATATGATCCTTTGCGGATTGGATCTTTCCGGCGGGACCTCGGAAAGCGTTTCCTATATCAAGCAACTGAAGCTCGCGGTGGGGCAAAAGGCGGTCGGCGTTGCGCTGTCCTATGAGGTTTTGCTTCGGGAGGATTCCGGAACAATTCTCGAGCGCATTCTTTCGGTTTGCGATTTTGTTGCGCTCGATCTGCGGCAGGCGGCGACCGATAAGCCGCTCGACGAGGTGCTCGGAGCCACAACATATTCTTACGCACAGTATCATCTGCGTCTGCTCTTCTCGCAAAAGCAGAATAAATGGGTTGCCGACGCCCAGAGCATGGGCATTGTGAATTACGAAATTCTGAAATAAAGGAGGGAGAGAGATGGGAAGAATCAACCTGCTTCCGATCTCGGTCGCAAACCTGATCGCGGCCGGTGAAGTGGTGGATCGCCCGGCGTCTGCCGTCAAAGAGCTCATGGAAAACGCCATCGACGCGGGTGCCACGCGCGTGACGGTGGAGATCCAGCACGGCGGCGTGACGCTCATGCGGGTCAGCGATAACGGCCAGGGCATCTCTCCCGAGGATCTGCCGCTTGCCATCAAGCGGCACGCGACCAGCAAAATCAAAGAGGCAAAGGATCTGGACGCCATTTCCACGCTCGGCTTCCGCGGCGAGGCGCTCGCCGCCATCGCTTCGGTCTCGGATCTGCGCATCTTTTCCAAAACGCCCGATGCGGCCTTTGGCGCCATGCTGGAAGTCCATCCGGGGAAAGAGCCGACGGTGACCGAACAGGGTTGTCCGGACGGCACGACCGTGCTGGTTGAAAATCTGTTTGCCAATATCCCGGCCCGCCGCAAGTTCCTCAAAAAAGACCAGACCGAGGCCATGGCTGTGACCGCGAATGTTGAAAAGATCGCGCTCTCGCACCCCGAAGTGGCCTTTCGACTCATCATCGACGGCTCGGTCAGGCTTGAGACCGCAGGCGACGGCAATCTGATGTCGGCCGTTTACGCCGTGATGGGGAAAGAGTTTTCGCAAAAGCTCATTTCCATCGAGGGTGAAAACGAGGGAATCAAGGTTGCGGGGCTCATCGGCAGAACCGACTATTACAAAGGCAACCGCAACTGGGAAAACTGCTATCTCAACGGCAGGTATGTCAAAAGCAAAACTGTGACGGCGGCCGTGGAGCAGGCCTATACCTCCTATCTGCCGCCTGAGCGTTTCCCGGCCTGCGTGCTCTTTTTGACGATTGACCCGAGCCGCGTGGACGTCAACGTGCATCCGGCCAAGCTCGAGGTCAAATTCTCCAACGAAAAACCGGTGTTTGACGCGGTCTACTATACCGTTCGCTCGGCACTCGAAAACGATACCACGCGCCCGACTTTCTCGCTTGGGCAACGGCTCTCGGAGCCGCAAAAACCGAGAGTTTCGGAGGCAAGAGTCCCGGTTGAAGACGGAAAGAGAGAGAGCCTTTCTTCTCGCCAGCTTTCCTACGACCAATTGGGGAAAGTCCAAAGACAGCCCGAGGTCAAAGACCGCATGACCGCCGCGGAATACCGCAGGTTGGGCAGAGACGAGCCGCACCCCAAAACGCCGCCCACATTTGTCAAGCAGGGTGGCCTGAACATTCCGATGACGCAGACGCCGCCTCCTCCCAAGCAGGAGGCAAAGGCCGAAAAGCCGGTTCCAAAGATGCCAACCGAAACTGAAACTCCGATCCTGCCCGAATACCGCATCGTGGGCGAGGTGTTTCACTCCTACGTGATCGTGGAAGTCGGAGAAAAACTGCTCCTCATCGACAAGCACGCCGCGCATGAGCGCATTCTCTTTGAAGGGCTCAAGGCCAATCTTGCAAAGGCCGAAGTCGTATCGCAGATGCTTCTGTTGCCGCTCGAAGTTATGCTAACCAGAGGCGAAGTCGGCGCGCTTGAGGAGTACCGGAGCGAGCTGGAAAAGATTGGCTTTGCGATCGAATTCGGCAAGCAAACCTTGACAGTCTCGGCCATTCCAGAAGGCATCGAGAGCGGTGCTGTCGCCGATATGCTCTCGACCATGGCTGAGCGGATCCTGACCGGCACCGGGAGCGTCAAACTGACGCGTGACATTCTCTTTGAAAAAGCCCTCTACCAGGCCGCCTGCAAGGCCGCAATCAAAGCCGGCAGGGAATACGCCGACGGACACGTGGAGTGGATCGTAGGCAAGCTCATGGAGCTGCCGGATATCACTTTTTGTCCGCACGGCAGGCCTGTTGCCATGGAGCTCACTCACAAAACCATCGACGGACAATTTGATCGTATGGGGTTTTAAGGATTGCCCATAAAAAATCCTTTTGTTTCTCCTCTGTCCTGTTTTGACTCTCGGGGAAACGCAAAAAAAACAGACTGCAAACTGTGCTTTTGCAGGGAAGGGACAACCATGTCAAAAAACTTTGAACTGCTCTCCACCGACGGAAGAGCCAGACGTGGCCGCTTTCATACCGTGCACGGCGATATTGAAACGCCGGTCTTTATGAACGTGGGAACTGCCGCCGCCATCAAAGGCGGCGTGAACACCATGGAGCTGCGAATGATCGGCTGTCAGGTCGAGCTTTCCAACACCTACCACCTCCATTTGCGCCCGGGCGACGACGTGATCTACCGCATGGGCGGCATCCACAAATTCATGAACTGGGATCGTCCGGTGTTGACCGACAGCGGCGGATTTCAGGTCTTTTCGCTTGCCAAATTCCGCAAGATCACCGAGGCGGGCGTGCAGTTCTCCTCGCACATCGACGGCAGAAAGATCTTTATGGGCCCCGAGGAGAGCATGCAGATCCAGTCGCATTTGGCCTCGACCATCGCCATGGCCTTTGACGAGTGCGTCGAAAATCCCGCCCCCTACGACTACTGCAAAAAGAGTATGGAGCGCACCTACCGCTGGCTCGTGCGCTGTCGGGTCGAAATGAATCGCCTCAACGCCGATCCGGCCACGATCAACCGCAATCAAATGCTCTTTGGAATCAACCAAGGCGGCACCTACGAGGACCTGCGCATCGAGCACATGAAGATGATTGCAAAGGTTCCCTGCGACGGATATGCCATCGGCGGCCTTGCCGTGGGAGAAGAGACCGAGGAAATGTACCGCATCATCGACGCGGTCGAACCCAATATGCCAAAAGACAAGCCGCGCTATCTCATGGGCGTCGGAACCCCTTGCAACATTTTGGAGGCCGTTCACAGAGGCGTGGATTTCTTCGACTGCGTCATGCCCAGCCGCAACGCCCGCCACGGAAACCTGTTTACGTGGAAGGGCAAGATGAACCTGACCAACGAGCAGTACACCGACGATCCGCGCCCGATCGAGGAGGGCTGTGGATGCCCGGCCTGCCGAAATTACAGCCGTGGATACATCCGCCATCTCATCCGCGCCAAGGAGAATGTCGGCTCCAACCTTGCCGTTGTTCACAACCTCTATTTCTACAATGACCTGATGAAAAAGATCCGCGAAGCCCTCGACGGCGGCTACTTTGAATCCTTCTATCAAAAGTACCGCAATATCCTCGGAGAGCGACTCGAAGACTAAAAGAAGAACCCCGCGTAGTGCGGGGTTCTTCTTTTATCCCTTCAGCATCTTTTTGATCGTTGCGATCTGGTCTGCGGTGACGCCGCGGGAGAGCAGGTAATTTTCGATTTGCTCAGCAAGCGTATCGCCCGGGGATTCTGACACGATGCCCAGATATGTTGCGATTACACTGCCGGAACGCTGCTTGCCAAGAGACGCAAAGTTGGAAAAGAGATAGTCGCGATAGAGGCTTTCTTCTTCTACGCCGCAAAGCCCCAAAAGGAGAAACGCGACAAGGCCCGTGCGGTCGGTCCCGACGTTGCAGTGGAACAGAATGGGGTAGTTGGCTTCGTCGCCGAATACTTCAAACACTTTTAAGAGCGAGGCTTCGTTGACCTTGTCGGTGAGCAGATTGGAAGCCGCGTCATCCATGGGAGCAAAGACATAGTTGATTTTATCGCCGAGATGGCTCTTGTCGGTTGAATCGCCTTGCGAGGTCACGTGGGCTTCTGTCCGCAGATCAATCTCGGTTTTGATGCCGAGGTCCTTCAAAAGTACCTGCTCACCATCACTTTTGATTCCGGTCAGCCCGCCCGTGCGGAAAGCTTTGCCTTGCTGAATGATTCCACCGTCTGCGGTTTTCCAACCGCCGAGGTCGCGGCAGTTTTTCACTCCGTGAACATCGAGATTGCGCGGAGCGGCGTCGACTACAGTCACGGTTGCAATTTCACTTTTGAAGGTTTCGCCACGAAGCGTTCCTTCCACATACCAGTAAAGCGTTTGCCCGACTTTCACATTGTAAAGCTCCACGCGCCTGCTGGAGGAAGCGATCCGGATCGGGTCGGAAAAGGTCGCATCTTCGCTGATGACGGCAACCTCCGTGATCTCCCTGGCGCGGGCGCCGACTACCGTCGGGTTCCATTTGAGGATGATCGGATTCGGCTTGCTATGTTCCTCTTTTCCGTCCATATCGGCGGTTGGCGTGTCATAATTTTTCGATTGCAGATAGTTTCTTTGCGCTTCGGTGTGCGGATCGTCGCTATGCACCAACAATTCGTAAGTGACCGAAAGAGCAGGTTCTTCGGCTTGATTTTGCTCGCCTTCGTCGGTTGCTTTGCAAGCGGAGAGAGCGCTTGCCAGAAGAAGCAACGCAAGGAAAAGCGAAATGATGCGGATTCGTTTCATAAAAAATTCCTTTTTCTAACTGTTTTTGATCAGACCATCTCTTCGGGATGAAAATTCTTGTCAAATTCTTCTTCGGTCAGGTATCCGAGCTCGAGCGTTGCTTCTTTTAAGGTCAGGTCTTTTTCTTTTGCCGTTTTGGCAATCTTGGCCGCCTTTTCATAGCCGATCAGCGGGGTCAGCGCCGTGACCGTCATGAGCGTGCGGTCGAGGTTTTCTTTCATCTTTTCGCGGTTGGCTATAAGACCCGAGAGACAGTTTTTGGTAAAGGATCCGATTGCCTCCGAGAGAAGCCGGATCGATTGCAAAAAGTTATAGGCCACGACCGGCAAAAAGACGTTGAGTTCAAAATTGCCCTGTGAGGCGGCAAGCGAGATCGTCATGTCATTGCCCATGATTTGTGCGGCGACCATGGTCATCGCTTCGCATTGGGTGGGATTGACCTTGCCCGGCATGATCGAGGAACCCGGCTCGTTCTCCGGAATTGAGATCTCTCCAAGGCCGGTTCGAGGACCGGAAGCAAGCAGACGGACATCGTTTGCGATCTTCCAAAGATCGGCGGCAAGGGCTTTGATGGCGCTGTGCGTAAATACCACCTCATCGAGCGAGGTCAGCCCGTGGAATTTGTTTTTTGCGGTTGTAAAGGGAAGGCCCGAAAGATCGGAAACCTTTTCGGCCACAAGCGTATCAAACCCTGTCGGCGCATTGAGTCCGGTTCCGACCGCCGTGCCGCCGAGCGGCAGTTCCGAGAGGTCGGGAAGCGTCGTCAGGATGAGCTTGCGATCCTTTTCGACCGAGGCTCTCCAACCCGAGATCTCCTGTGAAAAGGCAATCGGCGCGGCGTCCTGCAGATGTGTCCGGGCGCATTTGACAACGCCCGCGTTTTCTTCTTCCAGACGCGCAAATTCAGCGATCATGGATTCCAGGGCAGGGAAGAGGCAGGAGACGATCTTCTCGGCCCCCGCGATCCGGATGGCCGAGGGGAAAACGTCGTTTGAAGACTGCGAGCGGTTGACGTCGTCGTTGGGGTGCAGGAGCTTTTTGCCGGCCTTTTCATTGGCAAAATTGGCGATCACTTCGTTGACGTTCATGTTTGTCTGCGTGCCCGAGCCGGTTTGGAAGACCACGAGCGGAAAATGCTCCGAGAGATCCCCTTTGCGGATCTCTTCGGCCGCGCCGACGATGGCGTTGCATTTTTCTTCGGTCATCTTTTCGGGGATGAGTTCACGGTTGGCAAGGGCGGCGGCCTCTTTGATGAGAGCGATCGCTTTTACGATCTCGCAAGGCATCTTTTCCTGTCCTTTTCCAATCTCAAAATTGCGGCGGCTACGCTCGGTCTGTGCGCCCCAGTATTTATCGGCCTCGACGGCGATCTCGCCCATCGAGTCGTGTTCCATGCGTTCTTTCATTCGTTTTCCTCCTGTGCGGGGAAGTTCTTATGATCCATTTTAGCACATTCGGTCTTGTTTTTCAAGATTTTTTACAGAACCACTTGTAAAAGACCGAAAAGAAGAGTAAAATTGGTGCGTTCGGATCAAAGAGAAAGGAGGGAAAAGCATGGAACAAACAAAGCCGCAAGGCGTAAAAGATTTGACCGTGGGGCCGCTGTTTTCTAAAATTCTGTTTTTTTCTCTCCCTTTGATTGCAACCGCTCTTTTGCAGCGCTGCTTTAATATTGCCGACACCATGATGGTGGGACGCTGGGGAGGAGAAACCGCCGAGGAGTGTGAGATTGCGCTTGCCGCTGTTGGCTCCTGCGGATCGCTCTCCTATCTCATTGTCAATTTCTTTTTGGGACTTTCTGCCGGGGCCGGCGTGCTTGTTGCACACGCGATGGGAGCCAAAAAATACGAGGACGTGGAAAAGGTGACCCACACGGCGATCCTCGTGTCTTTGGTTGCAGGCCTGTTTTCGACGATCGTCGGCGTACTTTCCACGCGGATCCTTTTGCAATGGACGGGAGTTGCTCCCGAGGTGCTCGACGAGGCTGTCCCCTATATGCGAGCCGTCTTTTTCGGCATTACGGGTACGCTCATTTACAATTATGCGGCCGCCTGTCTGCGTTCGGCCGGAGACTCGGCCCGTCCGCTTGCTTTTTTGACGATTTCTGGGTTTGTCAATGTGGCGCTCAATTTTGTCTCGGTGGTGCTTCTTGGGCTCGGCGCACTCGGCGTTGGGATCTCCACCGCCATTTCCAACTGGGTTGCGGCAATTCTCGTTGTGATTTACATGGCTCGCTTAGAGGGGCCTTTACACCTTTCTTTTTCGCGTTTGCGCCCGGACAAACAAAAGCTCGGCGGCATGCTCAAAATCGGGCTTCCGTCCGGCATTCAGGGGATCTTTTTTTCGGTTTCCAACGTCATGGTGCAGGCAGGGGTAAACTCCTTTCCTGTATCGACCGTTGCGGGAAACACCGCGGCGGCAACCCTTGGAGATATCATTTATTGCACACAGAATGCCCTATATCATGCGGCGTTGGCTTTTGTCGGTCAGCATGCGGGAGCGGGGAAGTACCGCCGCATGGTGAAGAGCTTTTGGTATTGCGTTTTGATCGTGGTTTCGGTCGGCGTTTTGTCAGGCGTCGGCATCTACCTCTTTGGCGAACCGTTGCTCTCGCTCTTTGCACCGGGGAACGAAGAGGCGATTTCCGCCGGAATGGAGCGGCTTGCCGTCATGGCTCTGCCTTATTTTCTTTGCGGAATGCAGGAGGTTGGCTCGGGTACGCTCCGTGCGCTCGGAAAATCCACAACGGCAATGGTCATCGGATTTTTCGGTGTCTGCGTGATCCGGATCATTTGGATCTATACCGTTTTTCGCGCGATCCATACGCCGGTCATTCTTTATTTGACCTATCCGATCTCCTGGCTGTTTTTGGTGATTGCAGTCTACGTCTTTTGCTTTGTCGAAATGCGCCGCTACAAAAGGCGTCTGGACGCTGGAGTGATCACACCGATTGAATAAAAAGCGCCGGCCCTGCGGTCGGCGTTTTTATGTTTCTCTTTTTTGACAGAGGTTTTTGAAAGGGGTGCGGGGAAAACTTTTTGCAAAAAGTTTTCCCTGCAATCTTTTAATTCTTGAGGCTATGGATCGGAGCCGGGATGCGGCCGCCGCGGGCAATGAGTCGCGCGGGGGACTCGGTTTTGACCGGCATGACCGGTGCGTATCCGAGCAGGCCTCCGAATTCGACCCGGTCGCCGGCCTTCTTTCCGTAGGCCGGAATGACGCGGACGGCGGTGGTTTTGGTGTTGACGACGCCGATCGAGATCTCGTCGGCGATGATCCCATCGATGACCTCTTCGGAGGTGTCTCCCGGAATGGCGATCATGTCAAGGCCCACCGAGCAGACGGCGGTCATGGCTTCGAGCTTTTCAAGTGTGAGCACTCCGCACTCGGCGGCGGCGATCATGCCCGCATCCTCCGAGACCGGAATGAACGCGCCGGAAAGCCCTCCCACGTGCGAGGAGGCCATCACGCCGCCTTTTTTGACGGCGTCGTTGAGCATGGCAAGAGCCGCGGTCGTCCCGTGACAGCCGCAACGCTCAAGCCCCATTTCTTCCAGAACGTGCGCGACCGAGTCGCCGACGGCCGGAGTGGGAGCAAGCGAGAGATCGACGATGCCAAAAGGCACGCCGAGCTCTTTTGCCGCCTCGCTTGCAACGAGCTGACCCACACGGGTGATCTTGAAGGCGGTTTTTTTGATGACGTCGGCAAGCTCCGAGAGGTCGCAGTTTCCGGCGCGTTTTACGGCCGAGGCAACAACGCCCGGGCCGCTGACGCCGACGTTGATGACGGCATCCGGCTCACCCACACCACAAAAGGCGCCGGCCATAAAGGGATTGTCCTCGGGCGCATTGGCAAAGACCACGAGCTTGGCGCAGGCGATCGAGTTGTCATCTTTTGTCAGGTAGGCCGCGCGCTTGATGGTTTTGCCCATCAGGGCAATTGCGTCCATGTTGATGCCGGCCTTGGTTGAGGCGACGTTGACCGATGAGCAGAGATTTCTCGTTTCGGTCAGAGCTTCGGGGATGATCGAAATGAGGTTCTTCGCCCCTTCGGTCATGCCTTTCTGCACGAGCGCCGAAAAACCGCCGATGAAGTTGACGCCAAGCTCATCCGAGGCCTTTTGCAAGGTTTTTGCAATCTTCAGATAATCCTCGGGCGAGGATTTTCCACCGACGAGCGAGATTGGCGTGACCGAGATGCGTTTGTTGACGATCGGAATGCCGTACTTGGTCTCAATGTCTTTTCCGACCGAGACGAGGCGCTCGGCTTTCCTTGTCAACTTTTCGTAAATATTGTTACAGAGGCGGCCCGGATCATCGCTGACGCAGTCCCAGAGGGAAATCCCCATGGTGATGGTGCGGATATCGAGGTTCTCCTCCCGTATCATCTGGATGGTTTCCAGAATATCTTTTGTGTTAATCATAGGGCTTCCTCAAATGTGGTGCATGGTGTTGAAAATATCCTCGTGCATGGCGTGAATGTCGAGGTTCTTGGAGCGGCCGAGCTCAGAGAGCTCGTTTGCAAATTCGGCAAAGCCCACGTTCAGCTTGTCGATCTCGGTCAGCATGATCATGGCAAAATACTCGTCCAGCACGCTCTGGGTGATGTCCAGAATGTTGACGCTGTGCTTGGCGCAAACGCCCGCGACCTCGGCAATGATGCCGACGGTATCTTTTCCGGTGACGGTGATGACGGCTTTCATGTTGGTTCCTCCTGTTTGTAAAAGCGAATCAATATAGTTATACTATACCCCTTAGGCCGTGATTTGTCAAGAAAAAACGCTTTTTCTTTGACAAAAGCCTCCGGTTGTGATAGAATAGACGAAGAGAGAAGGTGAATCCTTATGCAAAGTGAAAACAGGTTTGCCTATGAGCGCGCCTTGCCCGGAAGAACGCAACGAAAGAACCGGTTGATCCGGCTTCTCTTTGTCGCGCTCTGCCTGTTTGCGGGAGCGATCCTTATCTTCGTTTGCTTCTTTTTCGGGCTTGCGTGGCTGCTTTTTATCTCGTTGCCGATCCTCGAGACGATCTTAATCTTGCTTACAAGAAGATTCTGGAGCCGGCAGTACGAGTATTCCTTTTTTGGCGAGACTTTGACGGTGTCCCGCATCGACGGCGGGAGCAAGCGGAAGTGCATGGCCGAGATCGATCTGCGAAAGATCTCCGCGGCCTTCCCGTTTGAAGAATCCAACCGCAAAAAGGCCGAAGCCTTCGGCGCGCGGCATTCGATCTACGCCATTCCCGATCTTGCGGGAGAAAACCTATATCTGATCCTTTTCGGAGAAGGGAAGGAAAGGACTCTCCTTTGCATGGAGCTTGACGAGCGCTCGCTCTCGATCATTCGGTTTTACAACCGCGCGGCGCTGACAAAATAAATAAAGAAAGGCGGCAGGGATGCCGCCTTTCTTATGTGTTCTTGCTCTGCCCACGTCCCGCGACCGGCGCGCGCCCTGTCGTTTTTCTGCAGGCTCTGTAAAAGACCGAATAATCGTGAAAACCGGCCTCGAGCGCGGCCTCAGTTGCCGGTACGCCTTTTTCGATGAGTTCTTTCGCAAATGCCACGCGCTTGGTGTTGACAAAATGCATGACCGATACGCCTGTGCTTCCCCGGAAGACGCGGCAGAGGTAATATTTGCTGATGAAAAACCGTTTGGCAACTTCGTCGAGCGTCAGCGGGGTGGCAAGGTTGTCATTGAGATAGTCCACAATTCGGGCGGCGAGCGTTTCCTCGGCTTCACTCGAGGGAAGCTCGTTCTTTCCAAGCAGGAGGAGCACCTGAGTGACGACCGTGCGCGAGAGCGTCCGTTTTGCTCCGTCGGAGAGCCCTTCTTCCAGGTCGAGGAGCGGGAAAATCTTTGCAAAGCTTTCGCTGTTCTGTCCCGGCGGAAAGAAGGCTCCGGTGCGAACGTCGGTGCCGTGCTGCAAAAGGGGAAAGCGTGCGGCTTCCTCCATGGGAATATCCTTGCCGAAATTGATGACATATCGCTCGTACGGAGTGGTGTGATCGGGACGAACGTAGTGGTATTCCAGGGGGCGGAACAAAAAAAGTGCGCCCGGGATAAGCGGATATTCGGCACCCTCCACAACGGCTTTTCCACTGCCTGCCGCAACGTATAAAAGTTCAAAATAGTTGTGGCAATGCCGTTCAAACACCGAGGCGTCCGGCGTTTCTGTGCGCAGGTGATGGTGCCGAATAAACAATCGGGAATCTTCTTGCATTTTTTCCATGATGTCTCCCTCATTTGAAAGAAACTTTGCTTCTGCTTTTAGAATAGCACAACAGGACAATATTTGCAATATATTTTGCAAAAAAGACAATGGATTTTTTGCGCCAATATATTATAGAATAAACTTGAAAGATTTTCTTTCAAAGAAAGGATGATACTATGACACTCGGCGCACAACTGTTTTCGCTCAGAAACTTTCTCAAAACCCCCGAAGATCTCAGAGAGACTTTTCGAAAAGTCAAGGAGATCGGCTACGAGAACGTCCAGTTCTCGGGCGCACCGCTCTCGGATCCCGAGTATATCCGCTCGCTGTCAGATGAGTTTGATCTCCCCATCGTGCTGACCCATTCCTCGCTGACCAGGATGCTTGAGGATACCGACCGCCTCATCGAGGAGCACAAGATCGTCGGCTGTCCGGTCATCGGCCTTGGAGTTATGACCAAAGAGGCGCTGGCTGATCCGGAGGAGGCGCGCAAATTCGTGGAAAAAATGCGTGTGCCGATCGCAAAGATGGAGGACGCCGGTCTGCGCTTTGCCTATCACAACCACAATTTTGAGTTCAATCTCAAAATGGAGAACGGAGAGACGCTTTACGACTATCTCATTGAGAATTGCCCCAACTGGCAGATGATCTTTGATACCTACTGGGTGCAGTACGCCGGACGTGACGTTTGCGAGTACCTCCGCAAGATCGGCGGCGAGCGGCTTGTCAACGTCCACTTCAAGGATATGGCCAACAGCAAAAAGCGCAGCATTGTCGCCTGCGGCACCGGCGTGCTCGACTTTGCAAAAATTTACGACACCTGCAAAGAGCTTGGTGTTCAACACGTTCTCATCGAGCAGGATAACGCGGTTGAAATGCCCGATCCTTTCGAGCAGATGGAGATCGGCTTTAACAACCTGCGCCCGATCATTCATTGAGGTAACGGCATGGCACAGTTTATTCTTTCGGCTTTTGCCGACGAGGTCTCGCCGCACCTAGAGGAGCAGATCGCCGCGCTCAAGCGCAACGGCATCCCCTGCATTGAGCCGCGCAACATCGACGGCGGGCTTCTCTCTAAGAGCGACGACGAATTAAAAGAAATCCGCAAACAACTTGACAAAGCCGGGATCACGCTCTCGGCCTTTGGGTCTCCGATCGGAAAATACAAGATCGAGGAGCCGCTCGAGGGACACCTGCCCGACTTCCGTCGCGCGCTCGAGGTTTGCAAAATCCTTGGGACGCCCCGCATGCGGATGTTCAGCTTCTTCCTCCCCAAAGGAGAAGATCCGAAAAGCTACCGCGCCGAGGTGCTTCGCAGGCTTTCCCGCATGCTCGACGAGGCAGAGAAAGCCGGCGTGCTTCTTTGCCACGAGAACGAATCCGAAATCTACGGAAAAAACCCAGAAGAGGTCGCCGACCTCTATGCCTCGCTTCCGGGACTTCGCGGCATCTTCGACGGCGCCAATTACGTCAGAGAAGGGCAGGATCCGATCAAGGGATTTGAAGCAACCGCAGGATCGCTCGAATATCTCCATGTTAAGGACGCAAAAGCCGACGGTGACAGACCGCTCGTTCCGGTCGGCATGGGAGGAGCGCAGTACGAAGAGGTGCTTCGCCGCGTAGGCAAGAGCGACAAGACCTATTATCTGACGCTCGAGCCGCACCTGTTTATCTTTGACGCCTACAAAAAAATCGACAATCACAAGCTCGAAACCGAGCTCGAATTTGAAAGCGCCGACGCGGCTTTTGACGCGGCGGCAAACGCACTCAAAACACTACTTACAAAACTTGGATATCACGAGGAGAACAGAGTATGGAAAAAGTAAGATACGGTATTATCGGCGTGGGCAACATGGGTTCCGCACACGCAAAGAATTTTCTTAAGGGAAACATTGAAAACGGCGTTCTGACCGCCATCTGCGACATCAAACCGCAGAGAATGGAAGCCGTCACGTCTCTCGAACTCGAAGGCGCAAAGGATGTTGCGACCTTCACCGATTATCATGATATGTTCAAAAGTGGACTCATCGACGCGGTGATCATCGCCGTGCCGCACTACTTCCACCCGCCGATGGCGATCGACGCCTTCCACGCAGGCCTGCACGTTGTCTGCGAAAAGCCTGCCGGCGTTTATACCAAGCAGGTCAAAGAGATGAACGCTGAGGCAGAGAAGACCGACAAGCTCTTTACCATGATGTTCAACCAGCGCACCAACTGCTTCTATCGCAAGATGCACGAAATGGTGCAGAACGGCGACCTCGGCGAGATCCGCCGCGTCAACTGGATCATCACCGACTGGTATCGCGCGCAGTGCTACTACGATTCGGGCGACTGGCGCGCAACTTGGCGCGGAGAGGGCGGCGGCGTGCTCTTCAATCAATGCCCGCACCAGCTCGACCTCATCCAGTGGATCCTCGGCATGATGCCCTCGAAGATCCATTCCTTCTGCCACTTCGGCAAATGGCATGACATTGAAGTCGAGGACGACGTGACCGCCTATCTCGAATACGACAACGGGGCTACCGGCGTGTTTGTGACCTCGACCGCCGACGCTCCCGGCACCAACCGCCTGGAGATCACCGGCAACAACGGGAAACTCGTCTACGAGAAGCACAAGCTGACCTTCTGGAAGCTCGACACGCCCGAACGCGAGTTCAACGCGACCTGGCAGGGCGGTTTCGGCGCTCCCAAGGCGACCCCGATCGAGATCGAGACCGACGGCAAGGATCCCGCACACGTCGGTATCCTCAACAACTTCTCCAACGCCATTCTCGGACTGGAACCGCTCTACGTCAAAGGACAGGAAGGCCTGCGCGGCGTGGAGATCATGGACGCGATGCTCCTTTCCACCTGGCTCGGCAAGGCGGTCACGCTTCCGATCGACGACGATCTTTACTACAACGAACTCCAGAAGAGAGTCGCCACCGGCCGCATCAAAAAGGTTGAGGAGAAGGTCTTTGACACCTCCGGAACCTACGGCAACAAAGGAAACAAATAATGGCAGAAAAACTGAAAGTCGCTATCATCGGCTGCGGCGCGATCGGCCCGATCCATGCATCTGCAGTCCTGGCCGCCGGGGAAGAACTGGTCGCGCTCTGCGATCTTCTCCCCGAGCGAGCCGAAGCACTGAAGGAAAAACTCGCGCTGGAGCATACGAAGCTCTATTCCGACTGGAAAAAGATGCTCGACAAGGAGAAAATCGACGTTCTGCACATCTGCACCCCGCACGATCTGCATGCAGAGATGTGCATCGAGGCGCTCGCGCGTGACCTCTCGGTGCTCTGCGAAAAGCCGCTTTGCATCTCCTACGAACAGCTTGACGCGATCCTTGCGGCCGAAAAGAAGAGCCGCGGGCACTTGGCGGTCTGTCTGCAAAACCGCTACGAGGTCAATTCGGGCAAACTCAAAGCCCTCGTCGAGGAAAAAGGCTTTGACGGAGCCTATGCGACCGTCGTTTGGAACCGCGGAGTCGACTACTATCGCTCGGGCGCATGGCGCGGAACCAAAGCACACGAGGGCGGCGGCGTGGCCATCAATCAGGCGATCCACACGCTCGACCTCTTACAATGGGTTTGCGGAATGCCCAAAACCGTCCTGGCGCACGCTTTCAACGATCACCTGAAGGGCGAGATCGAAGTCGAGGACACGGTCACGGCAGTCTTTGAGACGGCCGACGGCAAAAAACTCAACTTCTTTGCCACCACCGCGGGAGCAAAGGACTTTCCGCCCGAAATTTCGGTGCGCCTCTCGACCAAAGAGATCGCGCTCTGCCAGAACGATCTGTTTGCGATCGGCTTGAGCAGTGCATCCGCAACGCTGCGGCAACCGACGCTCGGCGGCAAGCTGGTCTGGGGCAAAGGCCACGAGGCTCTCATCCGTGATTTTTACGATCATATCCGCATGGGTAGCCATTTTCCCATTGATGGGGAAGAAGGCGCAAAATCGGTGCGGATGGTGCTTGGGATCTACCGCTCGGGCGGGGAACCCGTTACGCTCTGAAAGGAGAAGCAGATTATGAAAATGACCTTTCGCTGGTATGGAGAAAAGGATAGCATCCCGCTCTCCTACATCCGCCAGATTCCCGGCATGACCGGGGTCGTCACGGCGGTCTACGACGTTCCGGTCGGCGAGGTTTGGCCGATCGAAAAGATTGCCCACCTGAAATCGCTCTGCGACGCCGAGTCGCTCGAGATGGAAGTGATCGAGAGCGTTCCGGTGCATGAGGATATCAAACTCGGACGCCCCTCGCGTGACAAACTGATCAAAAACTACGCCGAAACCATCCGCAACCTTGGAAAATTCGGCGTCAAGTGCATTTGCTACAACTTCATGCCGGTGTTCGACTGGCTCAGAACCAATCTGCATACCGCCTCTCCCGACGGCTCGAACGCGCTCTCCTACAACCACGAGGAGCTCATGCGCCTCGATCCGCACAACCTGCATCTGCCGGGCTGGGATGAGAGCTATACCTCGGATGAACTGCAAGGGCTGCTTACCGCCTATTCGGGCATGACGCACGAACAGCTCTTTGAGAATCTTGTCTATTTTCTGAATGGTATCATGCCGGCTTGCGACGAGACCGGGATCAACATGGCGATTCATCCGGACGATCCGCCGTGGGATATGTTCGGTCTTCCGCGCATCATCACCGGCATGGAGAGCTACAAAAAGCTCTTTGCCGCCGTCCCGAATCTTCACAACGGCATCACGCTTTGCACCGGCTCTCTCGGTGCCGCGCGCGAGAACGACCTGGTAGAAATGGCGTCTCTGCTTGCAAAACGCTCCTATTTTGCCCACCTGCGGCAGATCAAATTCTCGGGAGAAAAGGACTTTTGCGAGTGTGGACACAGGACCGACGCGGGCTCGCTCGATATGTACGGCATCGTCAAATCTCTTGTGGACGCGGGATTTGACGGCTACGTCCGTCCGGATCACGGCAGAAACATTTGGGGCGAGGACGGCAAACCCGGCTACGGGCTTTACGATCGGGCGCTCGGAGCCACCTATCTTTGCGGCCTCTTTGAAGCCGTGGAAAAAGGAGTCAAATCATGATGAAATTACCATACAAAATCGATCTTTCGGATAAAGTCGCGGTTGTGACCGGCGCCGGCGGCGTACTCATGAGCGAGTTTGCCAAAGCCCTTGCCGCCTGCGGAGCTAAGGTCGCACTGCTCGACATCAACGAAGCCGCGGCAAAAGCAGTGGCAGACGAGATCGGCGCGAACGCCCTTGCCATCGGCACCAACTGTCTCGAAAAAGAAAGTATCAAAAAAGCAAAAGAGACCGTCGCGGAGAAGTTCGGCAGAGTCAATCTCCTCATCAACGGCGCGGGCGGGAACAACCCGAGGGCGACCTGCGACAACGAGTATATGACCCCCGACCTCGAGGGTGCCAAAACCTTTTTTGACCTCGATGAGAGCGGGCTCAAATTCGTGTTCGATCTCAACATCACCTCGGCCTTCCTTGTGACCCAGGTCTTTGCCGAGGATATGGTCAAAACCGGCGGTAACATCATCAACATCTCCTCGATGAACGCCTTCCGCCCTCTGACCAAAATCCCGGCCTACAGTGCGGCAAAGGCGGGTATTTCCAACTTTACCGAGTGGCTTGCCGTGCATTTTGCGCCCTGCGGCATCCGCGTCAACGCGATCGCACCCGGTTTCTTTGTGACCAACCAAAACCGCGCGCTCCTCTACAACGAGGACGGCACGCCGACTGTCCGCACAGGCAAAATTCTTGCAGGAACGCCGCAAAAACGCTTTGGCGAAGTGTCCGACCTCATCGGCACGCTTTTGTTCCTTGCCTCGGACGAGGCGAGCGGCTTTGTCACTGGCGTGATCATCCCGGTGGACGGCGGCTTTAACGCTTACAGCGGAGTATAAAAAGGAGCTTTTATGAGCTTTGTTTCTGCAAACGATCCCCGTTTTTTCGGCGCAACCGACTCTGAGACCATCCAAAATGCGATCGACTTTGCAAAAGAGCAGGGAATTGAAACCGTTTTGATTCCTCGGGAAAACGAGCGTACAAAAAGCGAGCTTTGGGTGATTGATTCTGCTGTTCTTTTGCCGGATCACATCACGGTCGAGCTGGACGGCGCGCACCTGCGGCTTGCCGACGGTGTGCGCGACAACATCTTCCGCAATCAAAACTGCGCAACAGAGAAAGGCGCAACGCTCGACGGCGAGCAGTGCGAGATCCACCTTGTGGGGAAAAACGGTGCTGTGCTTGACGGAGGCACACCGAACGGTATGTCCGAGACGCTTTGCCGCGAGCACCCCGACGAGTATCCTTCCATGAAGGTCAATTTGCTCGTTTGGTTCTGCAACGTCCGGGATTTTTCGGTCGAAGGGATCTCCTTTATCGAGAGCCGCTGGTGGGCGACCTGCTTCCACTATTGCAGACATGGCCTTCTCTCGGATCTCGATTTTCACATGGACGCAACGCTCCCCAATCGCGACGGGATCGACATTCGCGTCGGGTGTGAGGAGATTGTCATTCAGAACATCACCGGCTTGACCGGCGACGACACCATCGCGTTGACGGCCCTCTCGGACGCAGGGCTTGACGGAAGGCTTGTCCGCGTAGAGGGCAAGCACAACGATATTCAAAATATCACGATCCAAAACGTCCGCGCCGCTTCCTGCGGTTGCGCTCTGGTGCGTCTGCTCAACGCCGACGGCTATGTAATGAAACACATTCGCATCGACGGCGTCGAGGACACGGGAGAGGCCATCTCGGCGGCGGGAATCCGCTTTGGGGAAGAGAACGCGCGGTACGCCAAGGTGCGCCCGAGAATCGCGGGCGAGTTTTCGGATATCACCGTCCGCAACCTGACCACCTCGGCACAGTACGCGATGATCTTTGCCGAGCCGACCGAACGCGTGACGGTTGAACACGTCCGTGCCGAAAAGACTTGCGCGATCCTTGCCCGCTTTTGCCCGAATTTTACCGGAAACGAGATTCGGATGACCGGCCTTACCATGATGGGAGAGGACGCAAACTGCGTGTTTTACGTCAAGGACGGAGCTGATCTGTCGGATTGCAAAATTGACGGCGTGACGGTTGGCAAGGTTGTCTCTCTTTTCCGCGGAAACAAAATTCCGGTTTCGGGTTTTCACTTTTTGGATGAGGTTCCCGACGAGCTTGCATTTGGCTCGCCCGGCCTACCCTCGATTTACACCTATTATCTGAAAAACTAACGCTTTTTTCAAAAAGGAGTTTTCAATGAATCGTATCATTCCCGTCGTGACATTAAATAGTGTCGAAGAACGCACCAAGGTACTTTCCGCGCTCAAAAAGAAGGGCATCCTTTGCGCCGAGATCTGCTTCCGCACCGATTGTGCCGAGGAAGCAATCAAACTTGCGGTCCCCGAATTTCCGGATATGGAGATCGGTGCCGGCACGATCATCAATAAAGAGCAATGTGTCCGTGCGCTCAAGGCTGGAGCCAAGTTCATCGTCTCTCCCGGGCTTTCCGAGGAGGTAGCCCTCTACTGCAAGGAAAAGGGCGTGCCGTACTATCCCGGTTGCGTGACCCCGACCGAGATCATGCAGGCGCTTTCTCTTGGCATCACGGTGGTCAAATTCTTCCCGGCCAATATCTACGGCGGCATGAAAGCCATGAAAGCCTTGGCCGCACCCTTTCCGCAAATCAAATTCATTCCCACCGGCGGAGTGGATTCTTCCAATCTCGACGAGTATCTCGCCTGGGATAAAATCTATGCCGTGGGCGGAAGCTCTTTCGTTAAAGAAGCGCTCGCAGACGCATGATGCTCTATTTGCTCCCTTCGGGAGATCACGACTGGGCAAAGGAGCTTTCCGACAAGACCGGCATTCCGTTTTTGCCGGTTGATAAAGAGCCGGAAGACGATTCTTTGCGCCTTGTCTTATCCGATCGCGGGCTCTTTCTCTCCGACGGAACACTTTCCTATCAGGGCGATTTTCACACGCTACTTGCGCGCGTGGAAAAGAACCGGCTGAATAGCGAGCTACTCGTTAAAGCGGCAAAGCCGAAGTCTTTTTCCACGGGCGCGACTCTGCTTGACGCCACGGCAGGACTCGGGGAGGATTCCTTTCTGCTTGCGGCGGCAGGCTTTTGCGTCACACTCTGCGAGCGCAACCCGGTGATTTTCTCGCTCCTTGCTGACACAATGAAACGCGCAAGAGAAGAAGCGCTTTTGCCGATCCTCTCTCGCATGGAGCTGTATTTCGGCGACAGCAAAGAACTTTTGCAGAGCGCCGACGGAAAATATGATCTGGTTTATCTTGATCCCATGTTTCCGGCACGAGCCAAGAGTGGGCTGATCAAAAAGAAGTTCCAGCTTCTCCAAAAGCTCGAGCGACCGGAGGAGAACGGCGAAGAGTTGCTTTCTGTGGCAATTTCGGCGCACCCGAAAAAGATCCTTGTAAAACGGCCCAAAAACGCACCATTCCTTGGAGAAAAGGCCCCGAGCTACACGATTGCAGGCGACACGATTCGCTACGATTGCATCGTTTGATAAAAATAAAAAACGCAGTCTTCCTTTTTGCAAGAAAGACCGCGTTTTTTGTTTTACCCCTCATCCGTCTGCCTGCGGCAGCCACCTTCCCCCTTTGAGGGGAAGGTGGCACGGCGAAGCCGTGACGGATGAGGGTATGGAAAATGGTTTAGCCTTTATGGCAGGAGCCCTTCATTGCGCAGTTGGCGCATCCGCAACCGCAGGAGGATTTTCCTTTTTTCTTGTTGCGAACAAGGACAAAAACCGCGCCCGCGACAAGGAGCAGAACCACGCCGCCGATGAGAATACTACCGAGATTGTTTGTAAACCAGCTCATAAAAATCCTCCTTTCAGATGTAACGGATTATGCCGTTTTCAGGGCTTTTGCCGCCTTTTGCTTTTTGAAGAAGAGCATGTAGATGATTCCTGCCAGAGCAAGCACAGCAAAGATGATGCCGATGACGTTCGCTTTGCCGATAAAGATGTTGCCGAACTGGTTGATCATCAAGGCCACCACATAGGCAAATGCGCATTGATAACCGATGGCAAACCAGGTCCATTTGGCGCTGTTCATCTCTCTGCGGATCGCGCCCATGGCGGCAAAGCAGGGAGCGCAGAGCAGGTTGAAGGCAAGGAACGCGTAGGCCGAGACACCTGTGAATGCGTTTGCAAGCGCCTGCCAAGCCGTCAATTCGCCCGAGCCGTAGAGAATGCCCATGGTGCCGACGATGTTCTCTTTTGCCACAAGTCCGGTAAAAGAGGCCACAGTTGCCTGCCAGGTACCAAAGCCCAAGGGAGCGAAGATCCATGCGAGCGCACCGCCGATCTTTGCGAGAATCGATTGATCAAGCTCTTCCGCGGCCAGCATCCGGAACCCGTCTGCGGTAAATCCGAAGAAGGAGGTGAACCAGACGAGGATGGTCGAGAGCAGGATCACGGTGCCTGCCTTCTTGATGAACGACCAGCCGCGCTCCCAGGTCGAGCGGAGAACCGCACCGACGGTCGGCAGGTGGTAGGAGGGAAGTTCCATGACGAAGGGTGCCGGGTCACCAGAGAAGGGCTTGGTCTTTTTGAGCATCACGCCCGAGGTGATGATGGCGAGCATTCCGATAAAGTATGCCGAGGTCGCGACCCATGCCGAGCCTCCGAAAATCGCGCCCGCGATCATGCCGATAAAGGGGATCTTTGCACTGCAGGGGATAAAGGTGGTGGTCATGACCGTCATGCGGCGGTCTTTTTCGTTCTCGATCGTGCGACTGGCCATGATGCCGGGGATGCCGCAACCGGTACCGATGAGCATCGGGATAAAGGATTTTCCGGAGAGGCCGAAGCGGCGGAAGATCCGGTCGAGCACGAAGGCGATTCGAGCCATGTAGCCGCAGGCTTCGAGAATGGCGAGGAGCAGGAAGAGCACAAGCATCTGCGGCACAAAGCCGAGCACGGCGCCCACGCCTGCCACGATACCGTCAAGGATGAGTCCCGAGAGCCAATCGGCGGCGTTCGCTTTTTCAAGCAGATTTCCGAGCAATACCGGGACGCCGGGGACCCAGACGCCAAAGTCGGCGGGATCGGGTTCGGTGCCGTATTTGGAGAGCGCGTCGAGAATTGCCTCATAGTCGGCCGTCTCTTCGGTCACTTCCAGCGTTTCCTCGTCTTCGAGCGTGTAGTCGATGCTGCTGTTTGCCGGGATTTTGGAGGTAAGAGTTGCAAGAGCGGTCTTTGCCGCTTCTTCGTCGTAGTCTTCGCTCTCGGCGTCAAGTGCGGCGGCGATCTCGTCGTCGCCGTACTTTTCTACGAGCGCGTCGAGAATTTGGTTTGTGTCGCCGTATTCTTCCGCGGCCGCCTCGTAAGCCGAGTCTCCGATGCCGAAGAGGTGGTAGCCGTCGCCAAAGACGCCGTCGTTGACCCAGTCGGTCGCGGGCGTTCCAACGGCTACCATCGAGATCCAGTAAACAAGGAACATGATGGCGGCGAAAATGGGAAGACCCAGCCAGCGGTTGGTGACTACACGGTCGATCTTATCCGAAGCCGAGAGTTTTTCTTTGTTTTTCTTTTTATAGCAGTTCTGAACGAGAGAGGCAATGGTGTTGTAGCGTTCGTCGGTGATCACGCTCTCGGTGTCGTCGTCCAGCGCTTTTTCGGCCTCTGAGACGATCGCGTCGATCGAGGCGAGCGTTTCTTTCTTTTCGGAAAAACTTTCTCTTGCCAGGGTATCCTTTTCAAAGAGCTTGACCGAGAGAAAGCGGCGGTCAGGGGAAGCATCGCCGAGGAGCGCGTCGATCTTTTCGAGCGCTTTTTCCACCGGCTCCGAAAAGGTTTTGAAAGTCGGCGCTTCTTTTGCTTTTGCCGCTTTCAGAACGGCGTTGGTCGCATCTTCAATGCCGGTTCCTTTGAGCGCAGAAATTTCCACCACGGGGCAGCCGAGCGCGGCTTCCAGCTTCTTTGCGTCGATCTTGTCCCCGCTCTTTTTGACGGCGTCCATCATGTTGAGCGCCACAACGGTCGGGATGCCGAGCTCGAGGAGCTGAAGGGTCAGATATAGGTTGCGCTCGAGGTTGGTTGCGTCAACGATGTTGAGAATGGCGTCGGGACGCTCGCCGGCAAGATAATTCCTTGCCACCACTTCCTCGGGGGAGTAGGGCGAGAGCGAGTAAATGCCCGGCAGGTCGGTGATGACGACCTCTTTGTCTTTTTTGAGTTTTCCTTCTTTTTTCTCAACCGTTACGCCCGGCCAGTTGCCAACGAACTGGTTGGCGCCGGTCAGCGCATTGAACAGCGTTGTTTTACCGCTGTTGGGGTTGCCCGCAAGAGCAATTTTCAGATTCATAGTCAAATTCCTTTCTGCCGCTTTTGCGGCTTTGAGCGGCTTTTTGCCGTAGCCTGAATGGGGTTATTCTACTTCGATCGTATCTGCGTCGGCTTTGCGGATCGAAAGCTCGTATCCTCTGACCGATACCTGGATCGGGTCGCCCAAGGGCGCAACTTTTCGCACGTAGACAAGCGTTCCTTTGGTGATGCCCATGTCCATGATCCTGCGGCGGACGGCGCCCTCTCCGTGGAGTTTGACCACGGTCGCGCTTGTTCCGACCGGCACTTCTTTCAAGGTTTTCATCTTCTTCTCCTTCCTTTTACACTAAGATCTTCCCCGCAAGGTCTTTGCCAAGCGCCAGGCGAGAATCCCGAATCTTTACAATGATGTTTCCCGCAAGGGAATTGACCACCGTCACTTCGCATCCGACGGTAAATCCGAGGTCTTCCAGGTGTTTCTTGACTTCGGGACTTCCGCCGACGCGACGAACGATCTGCGGCCTTCCGGGTTCTGCTAAATGTAATGGCATAGCGGTCTCCTTTCGCTTAAAGTTAGCCTATGCTAACCTTTCACCGTCATTATAGTTAGCTTACGCTAACTTGTCAAGAGGATTTTCAAAAAAAGTTTGAAAAATTTTCGAAAAAGAGGGAAAAAGGAATTTCGGTCTTGATTTTTTCCCCCATTTATGATAAACTGAAAAAAACAATCAAAGGAGGAGCGAACCATGGCAGTACAGGAATCGGGTGAAATGTATCTGGAAACCATTTTGCTCCTGTCAAAAAAGAGCGACCGCGTTCGCGCGATCGACGTCGGCGAGGCGATGGGGTATTCCAAACCGTCGGTCAGCCGCGCGTTGGGACTTCTCAAAGCGCAGGGACTCATCGAAGTGGATCCCGCAGGGTATATCACCCTGACTAAGCCGGGAAGAAAGCACGCCGAAACTATCTATGAGCGGCATACCGTCTTGACAAGGATCTTCCAGCTGCTTGGCGTATCCGAAAAGACAGCCTCCGAGGACGCTTGCAGGATCGAACACTATATCAGCGACGAGACTTTCCTTGCCATCAAAGAGCATTTGCGCAAATACGACAAACAATAAAAAAATCCCCGACTTCGGATGCTTCCGAAGTCGGGATTCTTTTTTTTTCTTTATTCGTGACAATGTGCGCAGGAGGCGGCAGGGAAGTCGGCAGGATCGTAGGCGACGCCGGTTCTGTCGTAGTAGTCCTTGATCGCCGCTTTGATCGATTCGTCGGCCAGCACCGAGCAGTGGAGTTTGTGCGCGGGCAGTCCGCCGAGCGCGTCCACCACCTCGCGATTGGTGAGCTTCATTGCCTCGTCAACGCTTTTGCCCTTGATCATCTCGGTTGCGATCGAGGAAGAAGCGATCGCGCTTCCGCAACCGAAGGTCTCAAATTTCGCGTCTTCGATGATACCGTTCTCGATTTTCAGATAGAGCTTCATAATATCGCCGCATTTGGCGTTTCCGACTTCTCCCACACCGTCGGCATCCTCAATGCTGCCGACGTTTCTCGGGTGCAGAAAGTGATCCATGACGGTTTCGCTGTAAAGTGCCATGATGGGTGTCTCCTTACAAAATGAATTTGCGCTTGCCGGCCACAAGGTCTTTCCAGACCGGCGACATCGAGCGTAGGTACTCGACCACGCGGGGGACTTCTTTTAGGATGGTATCTACGTCCTCGTCGGTATTCTCTTCGGAAAGGCTCAGGCGAAGCGAGCCGTGCGCCACCTCGTGTGGCCGACCGATGGCAAGCAGAACGTGGCTGGGATCCAGCGAACCCGACGTACAGGCGCTTCCGGAAGATGCGGCAATGCCTGCCATGTCGAGCAGCAAGAGAAGGCTTTCGCCCTCGATCCCTTCAAAGCAGAAGTTCACGGTGCCGGGAACTCTCGCGTAGCGATCTCCATTGAGTGCCGAGTGCGGGATTTTGGAAAGCCCTTCGATGAGCCTCTCGCGCAGGGCGGTGACTTTTTGTGCGTTCTCTTCGAGGTGTGCCGTGGCGTCCTCAAGCGCTTTTGCCATGCCGACAATGGCGGGCAGGTTTTCGGTTCCGGCCCTCTTGCCGCGCTCCTGCGCGCCGCCCTCGATGATGCTCGAGAGGCGAATCCCGCTTCTTGCGTAGAGTGCGCCCACGCCTTTTGGCCCATGGAACTTGTGTGCCGAGAGCGAGAGCAGATCGACGTTGAGGTCTCTTACGTCAATGGCAATGTGCCCTGCGGCCTGCACCGCGTCGGTGTGAAAAAGAACGCCGTGGCGGTGGCAGACCTCGCCGATCTCGCCGATTGGCTGGATTGTGCCGATTTCGTTCTGCGCGAACATCACCGAAACAAGGCAGGTGTCCTCGCGGATCGCCGTCTCGACCTGCTCTGCGGTGACAAGCCCTTCTGGACTGACCGGCAGAAGCTCTACTGTAAAGCCCTCTTTTTCAAGTGCTTTCAGCGTGTGCAGGACTGCGTGATGCTCAAACGCCGTGGAGAGAATGTGCGTTTTGCCGTTTCTTTTTCCGAGGTAGGCCGCCGAGCGAAGCGCCTGGTTGTCGGCTTCACTGCCGCCCGAAGTAAAGGTGATCTCCTTAGGAGACGCGCCAAGACAGGCGGCGATCTTTTCCCTTGCGAGTTGCAGTGCCTCGGCCGCCTTTTGTCCGGGTGTGTGGAGGCTGGAGGGGTTTCCATAGACTTCCTCAAAATAAGGAAGCATAGCCTCAATGACCGCCTTCGACGGCTTTGTCGTGGCGGCGTTATCTGCGTAGATCAAATTTGCACCTCAATCCGAAAAGAGCGTTGTGGAAAGATAGCGGTCCCCGCTATCCGGGAGCAGGACGACGATTTTTTTGCCTGCATTTTCGGGGCGTTTTGCCAGTTCCAGGGCGGCAAAGGTTGCAGCTCCCGAGGAGATGCCGACCAGCACGCCTTCCTTTTTGCCGATCCTCTTTGCGGTGGCAAAGGCGTCCTCGTTGGTGACCGGAATGATCTCATCGTAAATCTTTGTGTTGAGCACGTCGGGAACAAAACCCGCGCCGATGCCCTGAATCTTGTGCGGGCCGGCCACTCCGGTCGAGAGTACCGCCGAGCTTGCCGGTTCTACGGCAACAACCTTGATGGCGGGATTTTTGGATTTGAGATATTCGCCAACCCCGGTTACGGTACCGCCGGTGCCGACGCCCGCGACAAAAATATCCACCTTGCCGTCGGTATCTTCCCAAATTTCGGGGCCGGTCGCCTCTCTGTGCGCCTTCGGGTTGGCCGGGTTCTGGAACTGTCCCGGGATGAAAGCGCCGGGGATCTCTTTTGCAAGCTCTTCGGCCTTGGCGATCGCGCCCTTCATGCCCTTTGATCCCTCGGTGAGCACCAACTCGGCACCGTAGGCCTTCATGAGCTTGCGGCGTTCCTCCGACATGGTCTCCGGCATGACGAGAATGAGTTTGTAGCCTCTTGCCGTGGCGACCGAGGCAAGACCGATGCCGGTGTTGCCGGAGGTCGGTTCAATGATCGTGCCGCATGGAGCAAGCAGTCCTTTTTCTTCGGCGTCGTCGAGCATGGATTTTGCAATTCTGTCCTTAACCGATCCTGCCGGGTTAAAGTATTCGAGTTTGGCAAAAATTTTTGCCGGGAGCTTTTCCTCGGCTTCAATGTGGGTTAGTTCCAAAAGCGGCGTCTTTCCGATGAGTTCATCGGCCGAGCGGTAAATGCGAGCCATTTTGATTTCCTCGTTTCGTTTGTTTTTTTTCGTGCAAACTCATTCTATCACTTAAAACCTACTTTGTCAATAGGTTTTATAAGAATTCGTAAAAAGAGAAAAAAGAACAGGGCGGGGAAGCGCCCTGTTTGTGCGAAACGGCAAAGGTTATTGCTTGGGATTGATCAGATCGGCCAGCGTGATGCCGTCGAGGTAGTCGTCGATCACCTTTTGAAGACCTGTCCAGACCGGCAGGGTCTTGCAGGCGGCGCGGCGGGTGCAAGAATTCTGCCCGCCCTCAAGACAGGCGACCGGTGCCGTCGAGCCTTCGGTGGCGCGCAGAATTTCGCCCACCGTGTAATCGCCGGGCGCTTTTGCAAGGCGGTAACCGCCCTTGTAGCCGCGCGAGGTGGCAAGAAGTCCCGCACGCGAAAGCTCGGGAATGATTTGTTCGAGGTATTTTTTGGAGATCTCCTGACGCTCTGCAATCTCCTTGAGCGAGACGTATCCGTCTCCCTGACATTCTGCCAGGTCTGCCATCATGCGCAGGGCGTAGCGGCCGCGTGTGGAAATGGTCATGTTTTTCACCCCTCTTTTTTATTACCCTATTTTACCATAGGTTTGATAGGTTTTCAAGAGGCGCGTAAAAATTTCTCAGTCGGTTTTCAAAGCATAGCCGTAACTGCGGGCAAACGCGGCGGCATAAGAATTCTCCGCGCAAACGAATTGCAGATTTTTGGAGCAGTTTTCAAACGCGCCGTAACCGATCCTTTCCACCGAGGCGGGGATGAAAACGCTTGTCAGATTGGTGCATCCCGAAAAGGCGAACCAGCCGATCTCTCTTAGGCCATCCGGAAGGACGACCGAGGAAAAGGAGGAATTTGCGAAGGCGCTCTCGCCGACGGCGATCACCGCTTTTCCGTTCAGCGCGGCCGGGATCTCCAGAGTCTCGCCGCCATCCGACACCCCGGTGATCACAACGCCATCGTCTTTTTCTTCGTGGAACCAGACGGTCTCGGGTGGTTTTGGATTGGAAACAGGTTCCGGTGCGTTGGCTTTTGCATCGGTTGGTATGCTCTCTTTTAATTCCTGCAATCTTTTTTCATATGCCGAGCGCTGCAGATAGAGCTGTACCTTTGCGGCGGTCAATTCGGTTTCCAGATCTTCTGTGCGAGATTTGTAATAGTCGAGTTGCAGACGGAGCGAGGTGACTTCGTCGGGCGAAGCGCTTTGATTTGCCGATTGTTCGGCAATATCTTTGCAGGCAAGAACGGCAAAGCAGAGGAAAAGCAAAACAAGCGAGAACAGCAGGATCTTTTTTGATCGTTTCATAAAATCCTCCTTTTTTATGGTTGTCCGCCTTTATCCTAACATATAGGAAGAGAAAAAGAATGGGAAACCTGTCGCATGCCCCGTTTTTTTTCCTACTTTTTGAAAATCTCTTGACTTTCTTTTCTTCCTTCTGTATAATAAAATCCTGACGGCCCATTAGCTCAGTTGGTCAGAGCTCCCGGCTCATAACCGGTTGGTCCAAGGTTCGAGACCTTGATGGGCCACCATCTAAGTAGTACGAAAATGCTACGCACAACAAAAACCACAAGATATGGTTTCCGTATCTTGTGGTTTTTGCTATATCTTGTGGTTTTTACGCAAAAAGCGAGTGCTTCAGAATCATTGATTTTGACTGCTGTCTTTTTGCGTTTTTTCAAAAAAACAGGTTTTGAACCAGCGACTTTCGTTCAAAGCCTGAAATCCGGCGGGTAAATAACTGCTCAAAAAATGAATTTCATAATTATTCAGTAGGTCGTGTGGATATTTCCTCACGGCCTTTTTTCATATAAAATTATATTTATGAAGGCGAAAAAATAAAAAACAGAAAAGGAGTGCAAACATGAAGTACAAAGATTGGTTACAGGAGTGGCTCGAACACTACATCGAACCTACGGCAAAGATTAGGACATATAATCGGTATTCTGAAATCGTGAGGCAACATTTGATTCCAAAACTCGGGGAAAGCGAGATGGATGAAATCACACCGATTGTCCTACAACATTTCGTTACAGAGTTGTTGCAAACAGGGAATTTGAGAACAGGGAAAGGATTGTCGGCAAACTCTGTCGGTAGCATCATCAATGTGATGCAAAATTCGTTGCGGACGGCTTATCAACTCGGTTATACAAAGGAATACAGCGCGGACAAGATCAGACGACCAAAGATACAGGAAAAAGCGGTCAGTTGTTTTTGATGACCTATCCGAGCAATACTCTTTGATCGAAGAAAAAATTGAAATTTGATGTGTTTTTATTGCGACTTTTTCAAGACATTTGCATGAACTTCCCGTGATATTTAGATGCGTTGTCGCTTGTGTTCAACAACGGATCGCCTTTGGCAATATATTTATGAATTGGCAAGAGATCTGCTTCCCGGGGAGGAAATACTCCCTGAAAACGATTACCCAGGAGGATTTGAAGCTAAAAAGTGAAAGTTCAGGAATTAAATAATAAGAAAATGATAATTTCCTCTTCCAATTTGTCGAAAAAATGTGCGTTTTGAGATAATCTCGAAATCCACACCCTGTTTTATCAACACAAAAGGCGAACAGATGAATCTTCTTTTCAGAAGATCATCTGTTCGCCTAAATTGTTTCCTTATAGCGAATTACGCTAAAGAAGGATTATTCGGTCGTCTTTTTCTTCTTTTTGACTACGAAGAATACGACGATGCAGGCCGCGATAATCACGACCGCGATAATAAGGATCCACAGCCAGATGAACGACACGTCTTTGTACATCAAAGAATACGTGGAGAACTTATCGGTCTCAAACGATACGGTATCTTCGGTGGATTCGCCGAGGACCGTCGTCTCACCGTTGTGAACACGAACGACGTAGAAAGTTCTCTTGATGCCCGGATTGGTGCTGCGGAGTTCCTCCGGGACTGTGATCGTGACCTTGATCATGTTGCCCTCGGTGTCGTGAACTGCGATAGCTTCGCTTTCACCGATCTGCTTGAGCAGAGACAGGTCAAGATACATCCCGACCTTCATACCCGAGGTTTCAGCTTCTTTTTCGATCTCGGCCTTATCGCCCGTGGGAACCGTCTTTTCATCGACAGCAATGATTTCAAGATAAACCTTGACCTCTTTGCCCTCGTCCATTGCTCGCTTTTCCTCTTCGGTCAAAATAGCGTTTGCAACATCCTCGTTGATACCCTCAACGTTCATTTCGGGAGCGTTCTCGTCGATGTTGACGTCGGTTTCAACGTGCGTTGCGCAGATAGTAAGTTTTGCGCCGGTGAAGTCCACAACGTAGTTGTTGCCGGCCGTGAGAGTGCCAAGCGTGATCGCATAGATACCAACGGCTTCGCCCTCGGCTCTTGCAAGAGAACCGGTGAGCGTATCGCCCGCAAGCAGTCCCTCAACCGTGTAGGTCAGTTCGGGATCGGCGGTTTCAACGTCTTTCTTCTGGTCGTTTGCAACGATTTTTATATTCTTTGTGCCAATGGTCATCGTAGCGCCGGTGAAGCTCAAAGAATAGTTATCGCTTGCCGCAAGAGTGTCCTGCGTGATCGCATAGGTTCCGGCGTTTTCGCCCACTTCTCTTGCAAGAGAACCTGTGAGCGTGTCGCCCTCAAGCAGTCCCTCGACCGTGTAGGTCAGTTCAGGATCAGCATCGCCGTAAACCTTGCTCAGATCGTTTGCGGTAACGGTGACAGCCTTCTTGGTGATCGTGAAGATGCCGTTCAAGGCAACCACGTCATAGTTGGGATTCTCACCGAGAGTGACAGTAATGATATACTCGCCGGCGTTTTCGCCCTGAACTCTTGACAGCGTGTAAGCAAGCGCATCGTCTCCAACGAGTCCGATCGCCGTTGCAGTAAGCTCGGGATCTTCATCGCCGTAGGTCTTGCTCTTGGCATCGGCGGTGAGAGTAACGACTTTCTTGCCAATGGTCAGTTTCGCGTCTGTTGCAGTCACTTCGTAGTTCGGGTTTTCGCCCAGCGTTACCGTGATTGCATATTCACCGACGTTATTGCCTTCGGCTCTCGACAGCGTATAGTTGATGATATCGGTTCCGACAGTGCCTTCAACGGTGGCGGTCAGTGCAGGATCGGCTTCGCCGTAAGTCTTGGACTTGTTGGCAGCAGTGACGCTTGCGGCTTTCTTGCCGATGGTCAGTTTCGCGCCTGTAACGGCCACTTCGTAGTTCGGGTTCTCACCCAACGTTACCGTGATCGCATAATCGCCGACGTTATTGCCTTCGGCCCTCGACAGCGTGTAGTTGATGGTGTCTGCTCCGACGGTTCCTTCAACGGTAGCAGTCAGTGCGGGATCGGCTTCGCCGTAAGTCTTGGACTTGTTGGCAGCAGTGACCGTAGCCGCTTTCTTGCCGATGGTCAACTTTGCATTCGTAATGGCAACTTCATAGTTCGGGTTTTCGCCCAGCGTTACCGTGATCGCATAATCGCCGACGTTATTGCCTTCGGCTCTCGACAGCGTGTAGTTGATGATATCGGTTCCGACAGTGCCTTCAACGGTAGCAGTCAGTGCAGGATCGGCTTCGCCGTAAGTTTTTGCCTTGTTGTTGGCAGTGACCGTAGCCGCTTTCTTGCCGACGGTCACAGTCACGTTCACGTTGCTGACAGTATTATAGTTCGCGGTATCCGCCGGAGTGAAGTTCGCAGTAAAGGTATTGCTACCCACGTTGCCCAC
>JAFSSP010000015.1 GCA_017450945.1 Clostridia bacterium
CGTAGCAGTTTTTACAGAGCGGTTTTTCGTCGAGGCGCGAAAAAGCCCGCAGGCAATACGCCGGTATTGGCAAGGGCTTTGACAATGCATGGGCGGAAAACCGCCTGCAAAAACCGATTGGGTTCGAATCTCTGGTGCCTATACTGAGAGCGGCTCTGAAAATTCAAAAAGAGGGGGAATCTGCCATGAAAGCAAGAGCGCGGCTCTGCTTTTTGTTTGCGATCCTCCTTTCTTTTTGTTTTGTTTCCTGCAAGGAGCAAAAGACCTCGTTTACGCTTTGCGAAACCGGACACGATCTGGTTTTTCATTCCGCCGTTGATCCCACCTGCAAAGAAGACGGCGCGGTCGCCTACAGCGAATGCGCGCGCTGTCACAAGCTGTTTGACGCCGACGGCAACCGGATCTCTTTGGAAGAGGTGACGATCCCGGCCGCCTGCAAGCCGGACGGTATTTGGATCGCGGACGAAAAGGAGCATTGCCAGACCTGCCTGGTTTGTGGACAGGCGACGCTGAACGGAAAGCACCGGTTTGAAGAAGGAATCTGTTCCATTTGCGGCGCCGCAAAGGAAGAGACAGAAAAAGCGAGCGGTTGTCAGCACACGGGCGGGGAAGCTACCTGTCAGCAAAAGGCGATCTGCGAGAAGTGCGGCGAGCCTTACGGAAAACTTGCCGCGCACCAAAAGGTTCATGTAGCCTCCGAAGAGTTTTTGGAGAGCGAGGCCACCTGCACCCGGCGCGCGTCCTATCACGCCTCCTGCGCGCTTTGCGGATTCGTTTATGCCGAAACCTTTACCGACGGAGAACCTTTGGGGCATACGGGAGAGGCGACCTGTCTGAAAAAAGCGGTTTGCACCCGTTGCGGGCAAACTTTCGGTTCGCTTGGAGAGCATGATTTTTCTCTGGAGAGCGCCTCTGCCGAAACGCTTGCGTCTTCCGCCACCTGTATCCGCGGCGCGCTCTATTACAAAACCTGCTCGATCTGTGGAAAAACCGGGACTGCGACCTTTGCCTTTGGCGACCCGGTCCCCGAAAACCATGCGTTTTCTACCGATGATGAAAACACCGACGAAAACCAGCATACGCTCGTTTGCGATCTCTGTGGGGAAGTGCGAACCGAGCTGCATGTGAGCAACACGATCGGCACCTGTCTGGACCCCGCCGTTTGCGTCGTTTGCGAACACCTTTGCCCGGCCTCGCCGCATGTGTTCACCATGAAGCTCATTCTGCCCGACCGCCTGGCCGTCGAAGCAACCGATCAAAGCCCCGCGCTCTATTTTTATTCCTGTGTCAATTGCAGCGCCGTCGGGACCACTACGTTTGCCTATCAACCCTAAAGAATTGCGGGAGGAACTTTTTGAAAAAAGGGACGAATGCGACCGCCGCCGGTGGCGGGAAAAGGGAGCATGAGGAGTAGCCGCGGTCGAAGAAAATCAAGCGGTATAAGCCGCGCAGATTTTTTCGGGTACCGCAACAGGAAAGCGGGAACCTCTTTTTTTCAAAAAAAGGGTTCCCGCAAAAACTTTTTCTCTTATTTTCCCTTGACGAACGCCGCGGGATGTGTTAAAATATTAACGAGCAGGGAACTGCGAATACAATAGAAAAATAAAAGAAAAGAGGGAATTGACATGAACAGATTCGTACTGAACGAAACCTCCTATCACGGCGCGGGCGCGATCTCGGCCGTCGTCGACGAAATGAGAGCAAGAGGATTTCAAAAAGCCTTTGTTGCGACCGACCCCGATCTGCTGAAATTCGGCGTGGCGCAAAAAGTGACCGCTCTTCTCGACGCCGCAAAAATTCCCTATGAGATCTATTCCGACATCAAGCCGAACCCGACCATTGAGAACGTGCAGGGCGGCGTCAAGGCTTTCCGCGCATCCGGAGCAGACTGCATCGTCGCCATCGGCGGCGGCTCTTCGATGGACACCTCCAAGGCCATCGGCATCATCATCCGCAACCCTGAGTTTGAGGACGTTCGCTCGCTCGAAGGCGTAGCACCGACCAAGAACCCCTGCGTGCCGATCATCGCCGTCCCGACCACGGCAGGAACCGCGGCAGAAGTGACCATCAACTACGTCATCACCGACGTGGAGAAAAAGAGAAAGTTCGTTTGCGTGGACGTTCACGATATCCCGGTGGTCGCCGTCGTCGATCCCGATATGATGTCGAGCATGCCCAAGGGACTGACCGCCGCGACCGGCATGGACGCGCTGACCCACGCCATCGAAGGTTACATCACGAGAGGCGCATGGGAGCTTTCGGATATGTTCCACCTCAAGGCGATTGAAGTGATCTCGAAGTCGTTGCGCGGTGCGGTTGCCAATACCAAAGAGGGTAGAGAAGGCATGGCACTCGGCCAGTATATCGCCGGCATGGGATTCTCGAACGTCGGTCTTGGCGTTGACCACTCGATGGCGCATACGCTGTCGGCTTACTACGATATGCCGCACGGCAAAGCCTGCGCAACGCTTCTCCCCTGCGTGATGGAGTTCAACGCTCCCGCCACCGGTGAGAAGTACCGCGAGATCGCAAGAGCGATGGGCGTAAAAGGCGTTGACGATATGACCCAGGACGAATACCGCCGCGCCGCCATCGACGCCGTCGCAAAGCTTGCCAACGACGTGGGAATCGAGCTCAGCCTCAAGGGCGTCGTCAAACCCGAGGACGTCCACCAGATGTCGCTGGATGCTTACGCCGATGCCTGCCGCCCGGGTAACCCCCGCGACGTCAGCGTCGAACAGATCGAAGCAATGTACCATAGCTTGATGAAATAAGAAATAAAAAAAGAAAAATGCGGGGAAAACTTTTTGCAAAAAGTTTTCCCCGCACCCTTTTCAAAAACCGAAAACAAGAAAATGGATTACCCTCCAAAGAAAGAGAGAATGCGAAGCCATCTTGCCGCCTCTCGGCGGCTACGCACTGTTGGGGTACCCGAAATTTTTCGGTCGCGCTTCGCCGCTCCCAAAATTTCGGCCCCTGCCACTCGCTTGCCTCGCTTTTTCCGCCCCCGGCGGCGCTCGGCGCGCTCCCTCTCGCGCTCCCGCGCGAGAGACTCTCCTTCTCCGCCAAACAAAAGGCACCCGCCGGGTGCCTTTTTGTTGGCGGAGTAGGAGAGATTTGAACTCTCGCGCGGGGATTAGCCGCCTACCCCCTTAGCAGGGGGGCCTCTTCGGCCACTTGAGTACTTCTCCGTATGAAGTGCTGCAGAAGGCGCCGTTTTCTTTGCCTTGTGCCCGTTTATTATACTTGTTTTTTTCTTTCTTGTCAATACCTTTTTTCTCTTTTTCCGATTTTTTGTCGGGCAGATCTCGGCAAAAATTGCCTCTTTTTTCCATTTCTTTTTATGATAATGTAGATTTTCTTAAAATTTTTTTGAAATGCGTGGCAAAATTGGTATTTGCTATTGACAAAGCGAGGGGCTTGTGCTACAATGTATCCGTATAACTATCCTCATGCCCGAAGGATTCCCCAACACATCGGGCAGGAACAATTTTTTCGAGATTTCCAGAAAAGAGAGGTTGAAAAGGATGAAAAACTTCAAACGAGTCTTCGCAGCATTGCTTGCCGTTGTGATGATCCTGACCATGCTTCCCATGGCCGCCATCGCAGACGACACCGATGACTCTCCCTGGCTGCAGGTAGAATCTTCTACCGATCCGCAGACCGGGAAATCCACGCTCAAAATCAAACTGAACATGGATAAAATTAAAAAAGGAAAAATCTCCGGTATCAGCTCCGACGATCTTTTTGCTGCCGTACTCGGCACAAAAGAGGTAGCGAATTCCGGTATTATTTCCATGGAAGACTTGCTCAAGATCTTCCCGATCGTCTATGAAGTAGACGACGAAACCGGTTCTGCTACGAACAGCCAGTATAGTGTGCTGGATGTGGTCGGCACTACCGCCATCATCGGAATCTCCACCATTGTGGAAGAGTATGTCGATGATCTTGGTCAACTCATTGAAGACAATCAGGAGACCCTGAAGGACGAGATCTACATGCAGAACGTCCTCGATGAAGTGCAAACCAATCCCACGCTCAAGAAGATCCTTGCCAGCTATCTGGACTCTGAAGAGGAGAGAGATCTTTATCTGACCGATGCGGGCAAGGCGGCACTGCAGGGCGTTGCCGGCAAGACCAAGGAAGATGTGCTTGCAAGCCTCACGGCCGAGGACTTTATTGCCCTTTTCAACAACGGATATCTGAACTTCCAGAAAATCGTGGAAGACCTTCTTGCCGATATTCTCGAAGCAATCGAAAAGAAGGCCGAGCCGGATGATCCCGACTTCAACGATTATCTGAAGAATGCTGGCCAGAATTACGTTGAGGCTCATAAGCTTGACATCATCAAATACCTGCTCGAGAATCAGAAGATCACGGTGCAGGATCTTTACGGTTATCTCATCCTCAATGCTGATAACGCAAAGGCAATTCTTGGCGAAAACGAAAAGGATAACTTTGCAAACTACATCCTCTCCTACTGCATTCAAGAGGGCTATGTTCAGGAAGGCAAGGCTGCCGAACTTGCACAGGCGATCCGCGAGGAAAAGAGCCTTCAGGAGCTCATGCAGTATCTGAATGTCGCAACGATCCTTGAAGAGGGCTTTGGCCTCACTGAAAACGACATTCTGGAAAAAGCAATTGCACGTGCCGTTACGGCGGGACTTGTCGTGGAAGGCACCGAAAACGATCTTTTGGCGTTTATCCAAAGCGGTAACGCGACCATTGAAGAGATCAGCGGTTGCCTGAACATCGACCCTGTCGTTGACGCGATGAATATCGAACTGGACGACGACGCGAAGCAGAGAATCCAAACCGATCTTGACAATATCGTAATCGACGAAAACGACAACGGCTCCAACCTCGACGAAAAGATGACGGTCGCGGGCATGATTATGAACGGTTCGCCGGTCAGCGCAATTCTGCCTTACGTCGATGCAGTCAGACTGTTGGAGGCAATTTACGGCGATGACGTGGAAGCGGCTAATGCTGCGATCAAAGTGCTCCTTGCCTCTACAAACTTTGTGCTTGCAGGTGGAGAAGATGCGGTCCTCGACTATTTGAGAGGCGATGCCGAAATGGATGCCGCCGCCGCGTCTCTTCAAGTGGAAGAATTGCTTGGTGCTTTCAACTATGATTTGACTGATCTTTACGAAGTTCTCCTGAAATCGGAGATTGTAAAAGTTTCCATCATCAACAATCAGCCGCGCAAACGCGAGGCTGCCGAGATTCTGGAAGCCTACATCGCTAGCACAGATCCCAACAAGTTCGAGAGCTTGATCGAACAGATCGATGCCACGCCCTTCAAAGAGGACTTGCTTGCAACTATCGTAATAGGATTTCTTGAGGAGATCGAGAACGGCGACGTGGATAGAAAAAATGCATTCGTGCAGCACGTCGCAGCTCTGATCGAAGACGCTCCTTCGACCTACATCACGCCCGAAGGCATTGAAACGCTCTTTGGCGCAAATCTCATCTACTACTTCTTCAACAACGTTGACCCGGCGACCGGTAAGATCGACGGCTACAATGTCGCGGATCTTTTGAACCTCGATAACGTGATCGCGCTTCTTGACGTTGAGCTGGCAGACGGGGAAACGATCAAGGAAAAACTGGTCTCCGAGTACGGTTACAACAACTACCTGACCGATGCCGGCCGCGAGTTTATCCAAAGCAAAGTGGTCGAAGCGGTTGCCGGAAAGACGATTGAAGATCTTTACGCAAATTACGAGACCTACTTCAAGACCGACGTCTTCTTTAACGCGATCTTTGTCACCGAAAACGAGAAAGCCGAGCATATCTTTGACGGTAAGAAGTTCACCGATATCATCTTTGAACATCCGCAGAGATACATGACCACCAAGGGCATGAACACCATCCTGCAGTATTGGCTCACTGTGGAAGGTGTGGACGGCGAAGACTTCTCCAACATCATCACCGCACTGCAGAACGCACCGGTGAAGAAATACGATACCACCGAGATCGATGATAACGGCAACCCCGTTCAGACCGAGGACGAGCTGGACGGCAAAAAGATCCTGCGCAGCTTCATCATCAATATGATCGACAACCTCTTCCAGAACGGTGTGGATCTTGTGATTGGCGAACAGGATATTGCCGATACGGTTGCAAGCACAGGCAGTAACCCGAACGACCTTCGCGTTGCGAGAAACCTTGTGATTGACGGAACCGCACTTCTTGAGCGTATCTACAACGTCATTCTTCCCACGCTGGAAGAGGTCGAGGAGATCGACGAGGAAACCGGATTTGTCAAATCCTTCAATATTATTTATAGAGCGCTCCCCGATCGCTACTACTGGGGCGAGACGACCGGTCTTGTTCCCACCAAGGCCTACATTCCGCACGACGGCGGCGCAACAACCAAGCCGAGCGGCAATGACAGCGGCGAGCCCGATTACATTACGGTCGACGTGGATGTTGAGATCTACCTGACCGGTAACCTGAACAACATCAAGAGACTCACCGAGAAGTATCGGGAAGATATCGAGCACGATATCGACTTTGATTATATCTACGACTATGAGTACGACGGTGTCTATGGTGAAACGAACGACTACGGTCTGCTGACCGCGGAAAAGAGAAACCGTACCAACCGCTACAACAAGGTCAACGTGGTCATGGGCGATGACGAAATCGACCTTGCACTGGATCTGCCTTACGTTCTGAACTTTGTTTATAAGAACCTGGCAGAATCGGAGCTGGATCCCGAAATCAAGGAAAAACTCTACAGATTTGTTTATGAAAAGACTCCCGAGGATCTGACCAACGAGAACTTCTTTACCAAAGAGGAACTCGACGCCATGATCGACGCGCTCGATCTGGACGCTGTTCTGGCAGATTTCTGGAACGACGTTTACGATGAGAACGACCCCAATCCCGGCGCTACCGGCAGAGGACGCAAGTTCATCATGCTCCTGTTCGATTTCATCGGCTACGAGGACCAGATCGCCGAATGGTATGAGAACGGCGAGGAGACTACCGCCTATTATGATGCCGAGCACGACAGAACCCTCTATTACGTCAATCCCGAATGGACCGAAGAAAACGGCTGGTATGTGAACGCCGAGTGGATCTGGCAGGGCCTTGCGCACTGGAAGGATCTGGAGCAGGCACTTGTCTCGCGCGGCAGTTCTTTGGATACGCTTGCCGGAATTCTTGAGACCATTCGCAAGAACAAGATCACTTCAAAAAACCTCAAAGAATACACCAGAAATACCGATTTTGCCGAAATGGTAGATCGGAACAAATATGAGTATGTCGGTACCTTCCTCAGCGAGGCAGTTCTTGCCTTTAATAAGGACGCAACCGAACTCAGCGCAGCGCTCCTTGATCAAAACAACAGTTTCAAAGACGTGCTCCATGCTATTGTGCACGATGAATATGAGAATATTCAGAAGCATCTTAGGACCAGCTTTGAGAAGTTCCCCGAAGCCATTCTGACTTCGGCATTCAGCGATTTCTATGTGGGTGACAGCTTCTTCCAGAGCGAGCCCGAAGATTCCAGCCAGAGCACCTACGTGACCCTCGATGAGAACAAGCTCATCAACGAAGGACTCAAGAAGGCACTCGCTTCGGCAGGACTGAGTCTTGAGGAAGAAGACATTGCCAAGATCGTGGATGGATTCATCGGCAATCTGAGCGAATCCCGCCTGGTCGTTGTTTCGGCAACGCAGAACGGTCTTTATAAGGCCATCTTCCACAAAGTGGACGGAAGCGAACAGCTCGTCACCTTCCTGCCCATGGGTACCAATCTGGATCCCAATGCCGACAACCGCGAAATCGCTTATGTCGACACCGAAGAGGTTACCGGCTATGTCTTTGCCGGCTGGTCGCTCGATCCTCCGAGCGCGGACGCTGAGCAGGAGCCCATTGACGCCATTACTTCCTACGATGCCGACTACTATCCGATCTTTGCGCCGGATTACACGATCGAATACAATGTAAACGTGACCTTTGTCGCGCCCGAAGGCGACCAGACTCAGGTTTCCGGCGATCTGCTTTCTCCCGATACCTACCACTATGAAGATGACGTGACCATCGAGGTCGGCAACTTCACCGATGGGTATATGCTCAAGGAGATCAAGTATCTGATTCCCGGCGAGCCTGCAGCAACCGTTTACACGCCCGGCAGCACCTTCCCGATGCCGATGGGAGACCTGGAAGTCACGGTCTACCTGAAGACCACCGAGATGGAATTTGAGCCCGAGTGGGAGCCGGATGGCGTCGAAGGTACGGTTGAGCCTGCAAGCGAAGGCGAACCGATCGTGATCGAAGTTACCACTCCCGGCCGCGAGGTCGAAGAAGTGGAATACGATGGCAAGACCTATAGACCGGATGACGACGGCGTTCTCAGAGACATTGAGAACGACGATCCCAACACCAACCAGCTCGTTGCGGTTGAGGACGTTACCGAGATCGTCATTCGCACCAAACTGAGTGAGTATCACATCACCAAGACGGTTGTGGCACTTGACGGCAACCCGAACGCAACGGCGTCTCTCGAAGGCATTACCGCCAACAGCACCTTCCATTACGGTGACCAGGTTGAGTTGGTTCCGGCCGGCGTTACGAACGGTTACGCAGTCGATCACTTTGAGTACAGCACCGACGGTGTGAACTTTAATGTTGTCAATGCCGACAATGTCTTTGAGATGCCCGCAGGCGATGTGATCGTCAAGATCGTTCTGGAAGCAGTCAACGTTCCGACTTACACGATCTCCACCACCTTTGTCTCCGACGATGATGCGACCGTGAGCGGTACCGCTCATGTTGCCACCACCATTTACCAGAGTGGCTTCCAGCTGTCGATAGGTGCCGACCACTTTACGCCCGGTTACAAGCTGGATTACATTGAATACAGCATTGACGGCGGCAATAGCCAGAACTACACCATCGGCGACGAGATCACGCTGTTTGGCGGCGATGTTGAGGTCATCATTCACCTGACCAAGATCAACTACACGCTGACGCTTGTCGATGTGGTTGAAGGAAACAATTCGTTGGGAGCAATCGCATCCCTGACCTGCCCGACCACCGGTTACCATTACGGTAGCACCGTGACCCTGACGGCAACCGACACCGAATCCATTGGTTATAAACTCAAGGGATTTAAGTACAGCGTCGACGGCGTGAACTATACCGAGGTCGTTGCCGACAACGCTGGAAACTATCAGTTTACGATTGAAGGCACCGACTTTACGGTCGACAGTCCTAACTTCAGTGACGAGATTAAAGTCAAGATCGTTCTGGAGCAGAAAGACTACACGGTGACTTGTGTCACAGTGGTTGATACGAACGGCGCACAGAAGTCCGCAAGCCTGACCAACGCGACCACCGGTTACCATTATGGCGACTCGGTTACGCTGTCTGCAACCGGCTTTGACACCGGCTATGAACTCGATCACTTCGAGTACAGAACAGTCGGAGGCTCTTACCAGACTGTTTCTAAAGCAACCAATACCTTCTCGATGCCTGCGGCCAACGTGGAAGTCAAGATCGTGGTCAAGCAGACCAACTACACGCTGACGCTCGCCGAAGTGGTTGACACGGACGGTGCGCAGAAGTCCGCAAGTCTGACCAACGCGGAGACCGGTTACCATTACGGCGACATGATCACGCTGGGGGCCAATATCACCAGCACCGGTTACAAACTTGATCACTTCGAGTACAGAAAAGTCGGCGCCAACAATTACACCCAGGTTTCTACCACAACCAACAGATTCTCGATGCCTGCAGGTAATGTGGAAGTCAAGATCGTGCTCAAGCAGATCGACTACACCATCTATCCGTCCTTCGTTTCGGATGACGGCAGAGCTGTGAGCGGCAACTTTATTCCCGGAACCTCCAAGCATTACGGCGACAATGTGACCATCGAAGTCGACAATCTGACCGAGTACTATGAGCTCGACTACGTCGAATACAGATTCGCGTCGGAAGAAGACTTCACGCAGGGCAACAGCTTTGAGATGCCGAATGAGAACGTGTACGTTGTCATTCACCTGACCAGACCTGAGGTTGAACTCAATCCCATCTGGCCCGAGGACATTGAAGGCACGATCAATCAGCCTCCTGTGAAGGCCGGCGACCCGATTAAGGTCAAGGTCACCACTCCCGGTTATGAAGTTGATACCGTGATCTATGACGGCACCGTCTACACATTCAAGGGCGGCAAGCTCGTGGATGGAAGCGGCAATGGCCCGGTCGCAAAGAAGGGCGTATCCGAGCTTACCATCACTGCAAGACTGATTCAGTACACCGTCCATGTTGAGTACTCGGTGTCCGGCGTGTTCGGCTCTTTGAGCGACATGACCGTGGACGTTGAAGACATCGTTGATCTGACGGTTGAGTCCCTCAACACCGAAGAGTATATCGTTGATCATGTCGGTTATTACAGCGAAAAGGACTACGAAGAAAAAACTTACACCGAGCCGCTTAAGATGATCGACTTTGCATGCGACCTGTACGTCACGGTCTATGTGGTCAAGCCGACGACTCCGGTTGTCAGCACCTACTCGGTCGACGGTATTGAAGTCCTCCACGAGGAAGACAACACGCCCGGCGAAGCGAATGTGTCGGTTGACAAAGAGGTTTACGAAGCCGGTCAGACGGTGACCATTACCGTGGACGAGATTGAAGAAGGCTACGAGTTTGATTCTATCGTTGTCGTGGTGAACGATCAGATGACCAAGCTGGAAGGCAACTCCTTCGAGATGCCCGCAAGCAATGTTGGTGTGATTGTTTACATCAGACGTCAGACCTACAATTACACGATCGCAGGCAAGCCCGGACAGGGTCTCTACAAAGAGACAGTGACCTTCACCATCGAGCTCGAGCCGGATGAATTCCTCAAGACCGCACCTGAAGGTTGCGCGCTGATCAATTCTTATGTGGGCGAAGACGGTAGCATGGAACTGACCTACGCACTGCTTCTCTCCAAGAACAATATCAGTGTTGATTACGAGGTCGAAACGATCTCCTACAGTGCTGTCAAGGTCTACAACGGCATTGAGTGGGGCAAGAAAGAAGATCCTACCGATAAGGGCAGCGCAGTGTTCAACGGCTGGTCCAAAGAGGTTGGAATTTACAGCTTCGCGATCTTCTCGCACAACGAGACCAAGGCTAACCTCCTGTGGCTCTGGATCCTCCTCGCAATTCTCGCGCTTCTGATTCTCCTTCAGACGATTCTTTATCGCAAGGATGAAAAAGACGGACGTGAAAAAGGCGGATTCTGGAAAGTCATTCGCGGAATCGGTGATGCCTGGACCGGACTTTGCAAAAAGTTCTATGGAATCTTCCATAAGGTCGACTAAGCACAACTAAAACCCGCAAGGGGCTGCCGCAAGGCAGCCCCTTTTGATAGGACAAAAAGAAATAGCGGGAGACCACTTTTTTGAAAAAAAGAGTTCTCCCGCCCCCTCTCCAAAAAACGATAAAACGTTCCGGCGGGTGTAAAAAATGGCTTTAAGGTTTTTGAAAAGGGTGCGGGAAAGACTTTTTGCAAAAAAGTTTTTCCCGCAAAACCATCCCACTCATCAAAAAATATTCCCGATCGAAAAGCGTTCCAGCCGGCGCATATCGCCAACGGCGTCCACAAGGAGGGCTTTGGCAAGCCGGTAATCAAATTCACTTTCGTATTTTGCGGCGGAGACAAGCGTAGCCGCCTGCTCACTGACGCGGTCAAGAACCGTGTATCCAACCGAAAAGCCGACCCGATCCATGCGGTCATGCCAGAAGTCCGAGAGCGCTTCGGCCTTCTCCAGCGCGCCTGCGGGCGCGTCGGGCAGGGAATTTGCAAGCTCCAATAGGCGATCCGCCGTTTTGTTGATATAGCAAAAATTCCACACGATCGCAAGGATCATGCAGGCAAACAGAATGAGAGATACGACAAAGCTTTTCATCACTTTTCTTCCTTTATTATATAGTGGAGTTCTCCGGCCTCGTTTGCCGTTACCGAAAAGAGCTTTTTTACTTCAAGGCCGCGGCGGCCGAGCTGACCGTAAAGCCAGGTTTCGTCTTTTCCGATGAGCGAGAGCCCTTCGGCGCAAATCCTTCCGCCAAAGAGCACGACGTGCGAGAGAGGCTCCTCCTTTGGCGAAAGCTTCAGATCGGAGGCCTTTGGAGGCGCGTATTTTGCAAATGGGAAAATGGTAATTTTCCCATTCTTTTCGAGAATGGCGTCCTTGACTTGTGAAATGTCGCAAAGCCCGTTCTGCCGCACCTCGCCCATGAGCTCTTCCAAGGTCATGCGAGTGTTTTTCATCATTTTTTGATCAAGCAGGCCGTTGTGAATCAAGATCGCCGGGCGCGCTGAGAGCAGTTTTTTGCTTTTCGGAAAGGCAAGCAGCAGCATCGAGCTGCCGACTTCCAGGCCGAGCAGCGTGATCATGGGGATGATCGCGTAAGAGATCGGGATATCCAGGTTCGTCACGGGCAGAGAAGCAATCTCCGAAATGAGTAGCGTGGTTACAAGATCGGTCACTTCCATCTCGCCGATCTGCCGCTTGCCCATGAGCCGCAGAGTCAGCATGAGCGAGAAGTAAACGATGAGCGTCCGAATCAAAATGGTGGTCATCTTCGGCCTCCTTTTTTGTATAGATTGAGAAGATTGTCGTAGGACTATGCAGGAAGGTGAAAAAATCAAAAAAATCTTTGAAAAACTTTGAAAAAACTGCAAAAAAAGACTTGACAAAAAGTGGCGCTTATGATATACTACTTAAGCTGTCGCCCAAAAGGGTGGATGGTACTGATCCTTGAAAATTGAACAACAAGAGAGAAGTACAAGGACGAAAAAACTTGTGTACGGATCTCGACAATTCGTAATGAGAATACTACTCAACAAAAGTAAAGAAAGCTAAGAGAGAAACTCGAAGCATAAGAGATTGAATCCGGTTCTTCGGGACTGGTTTTAATACCATGATTTCGAGAGTTTGATCCTGGCTCAGGATGAAC
>JAFSSP010000016.1 GCA_017450945.1 Clostridia bacterium
CGTTATTGATGACGGTACCGAAAGCAACGAAACAAGGCTTGGCGCGGTAAAAGACATTCAGTTTGCCATCGAGCAGATGGGAATTTCGGACGATCTTCTCATTATCGCCGGCGACAACCTGCTTGATTTCAGCCTTTGCGCTTTCCTTGCGTACGCAAAAAAGAAGAATACCTCGGCGATCCTCCGCTATTACGAGCCGGATGAGAAAAAGCTCGTCAAGTGCGGGGTGGTCACGGTGGACGAAAACGACAAGATCCTCCGCATGACCGAAAAATCGCCCACGCCCGAAACCCACTGGTGCACGCCGCCCTTCTATTTCTACAAGAAGGACGACATTGCAAGGGTAGGAGAGGCGATCGCCGACGGCTGTGGCGTGGACGCACCCGGCAGTCTTGTGGCATGGCTTGCACAGAAGACGACCGTCTCGGCCATGGAGATGCCCGGAAGCCGCTACGACATCGGGAACCTTGAGAGCTACGAAAACGTGCAAAAAATCTACAAAGGGGTGGAAAAATGAGAGCGCCCAATATTGATCTGAAACAAAAAACCATCCTTGTGACCGGTGCGGCCGGCTTTATCGGCTCGAATCTGGTCAAAAAACTGCTGCAGGAAGTACCCGGCGTGACGGTTGTGGGCTTTGACAGCGTCAACGATTACTACGACGTCTCTCTCAAGGAGTATCGCCTTGGCGAACTCGAAAAAATCGCCTCGAAACATCCCGACTGCAAATGGATCTTTGTAAAGGGCAACCTTGCCGACAAAGCGGCGATCACCTCTTTGTTTGAGACCTATCATTTTTCGGTGGTCGTCAACCTTGCCGCACAGGCGGGCGTGAGATATTCGATCGATCACCCGGACGTCTATATTGAAGCCAACCTCATCGGATTTTACAACATTCTTGAGGCCTGCCGGAACTATCCGGTCGAGCATCTGGTCTACGCTTCTTCCTCGAGCGTGTACGGTTCCAACAAAAAGGTACCCTATTCGGTCGAGGACAAGGTGGACAACCCGGTCTCGCTTTACGCCGCCACTAAAAAGAGCAACGAGCTTTTGGCGCACGCCTACTCCAAGCTCTATAACATCCCCTCGACAGGACTTCGCTTCTTTACCGTCTACGGCCCGGCCGGCCGCCCGGATATGGCCTACTTTGGCTTTACCAACAAGTTAAGAAAGGGCGAGACCATCAAAATTTTCAACTTTGGCAACTGCAAGCGCGACTTCACCTACGTCGACGATATCGTCGAAGGCGTCTATCGCGTCATGCAGGCGGCTCCCGAAAAAGTCATGGGTGAGGACGGACTTCCTCTGCCGCCTTACAAGGTCTACAACATCGGCAACAGCAGCCCGGAGAATCTGCTTGACTTTGTCGACACGCTCCAAAAAGAGCTTGTCCGTGCCGGAGTCCTGCCGAAAGATTACGATTTTGAAGCGCACAAACAGCTCGTTCCCATGCAGCCGGGCGACGTTCCGGTCACCTTTGCCGACACGAGCGCGCTCGAAGAGGATTTCGGTTTCCGTCCGCACACCCCGCTTGCCGTGGGCCTTCGCCATTTTGCCGAATGGTATAAAGAATTTTACAAAGTTTAATTGAAAGACTGCAGCTTTTGTTGCCATGGGGAACACCGCAGGGACGAAACTGCTTTTTGAGACAACCCGGCATTTCTCGTTTGGTTGCGTGCCAAATGGGTTATGCTATCTTAAAAAACAGAAAAGGAGTGTTTTTCATGAAAATTGCAATTGCAGGGACCGGATACGTCGGTCTTTCCATGGCGGTGCTTCTGGCACAGCACAATGAAGTGATGGCAGTGGATATCCTGCCCGAAAAAGTAGACCTCATCAACCGGCGCAAAAGCCCGATCGTCGACAAAGAGATCGAAGAATACCTTGCAGAAAAGCAACTGAACCTGACGGCCACGCTTGACGGCGAGCGCGCCTACAAAAACGCCGACTTTATTGTGATCGCAACCCCGACCAACTATGACGAGACCAAAAACTATTTTGACACCTCCTCGGTCGAAGCGGTCATTGAGACGGTTAGCCGCGTCAATCCGGATGCTGTGGTGATCGTCAAATCCACGGTTCCGGTCGGGTTTACCGAAAAAACGAGAGCCGAGACGGGCTTTTGCAACCTGCTTTTCTCGCCGGAATTTCTGCGCGAGGGCAAAGCACTTTACGATAATCTTTACCCCAGCCGTATCATCGTCGGCGTGCCGGATGGCTCCGAAAAGCTTGCAAAATCCGCAAAAAGATTTTCGGAACTCTTAAAAGAAGGTGCGATCAAGGAAGAGATCCCGACCCTCTTTATGAAGCCGACCGAGGCCGAGGCGGTCAAGCTCTTTGCCAACACCTATCTGGCTCTTCGCGTCGCCTTCTTCAATGAACTCGACACCTATGCCTCGGTGCGCGGACTCGATTCCAAATCGATCATCGAGGGCGTCGGCCTTGATCCCCGCATCGGCGACCACTACAACAACCCCTCCTTCGGCTACGGCGGCTACTGCCTGCCCAAGGATACCAAACAGCTTCTTGCCAATTACAGCGACGTGCCGCAGAACCTCATCACGGCCATCGTTGAGGCCAACCGGACGAGAAAAGACTTTATCGCCGACCAGATCCTTGCAAAGCACCCGAAAACCGTCGGTATCTACCGCCTCACCATGAAGGCCGGGAGCGACAACTTCCGCAAGTCGTCGATCCAGGGCGTGATGAAACGCATCAAGGCCAAGGGCGTGGAAGTGATCGTCTTTGAGCCGACCATGCGTGACGACAGCTTTTTCCGCAGTCGCGTCCTGCGCGATTTTGACGAGTTCTGCCGTCTTTCCGACGTGATTGTTGCCAACCGTATGGAGGACGTGCTCCTGCCGGTCAAGGACAAGGTTTACACCCGCGACCTCTATTTCAGAGACTGACCCTTGCATTTTCCCGCTTTTTGTGTTACAATGCAGGGGATTTTACAAAACCGAAAGGACAAACCATGAAAAATCTTTCCCGCAACCTGACCATGCTCTGCGATTTTTACGAGCTCACCATGGCAAACGGCTATTTTACGGCCGGCATGGGCGATAAGATCGTCTATTTTGACGTCTTTTACCGCAACAACCCGGACAACGGCGGTTTTGCCATTTGCGCGGGCCTTGAGCAGGTGGTGGAGTATATCAACAATCTGCATTTTGACGAAGACGACATTGCCTATCTGAAAAGCAAAAACTGCTTTTCGGAGGAGTTTTTGGATTTCCTGAAAAATTTCAAATTCCACGGCGATATTTGGGCGATCCCCGAGGGTACCGTCGTGTTCCCGGGCGAGCCGCTCATGACGGTCAGAGGGCGGGCGATCGAGGCGCAGTTCATTGAGACCTATGTACTGATGGCCATCAACCACCAGTCGCTCATTGCCACCAAGGCGGCGCGCATCACAAGAGCCGCAAAGGGCAGGGCGATCAGCGAGTTCGGTTCGCGCAGAGCGCAGGGCGCCGACGCGGCGATCCTCGGCGCGCGTGCCGCCTACATCGGCGGCTGCACCGGCACCGCCTGCACCATCACCGACGAAGTCTACGGCGTTCCGGCGACCGGAACCATGGCGCACTCCTGGGTGCAGATGTTTGACAGCGAGTACGAGGCCTTTACCACCTATTGCAAGATCTATCCTCACAACGCCACCCTGCTGGTCGATACCTACAACGTGCTTGAAAGCGGTATCCCGAACGCCATCCGCGTGTTCAATGAGGTCTTAAAGCCGCAGGGAATCACCAAATGCGGCGTCAGGATTGATTCAGGCGACGTGACTTATCTGACCCAAAAGGTGCGCAAAATGCTCGACGACGCCGGTTGGACAGACTGTAAGATCATCATTTCCAACTCGCTGGACGAGTACCTGATCCGCGAGCTGATCCGTCAGGACGCCAAGGTCGACGCCTTCGGCGTGGGCGAGCGGCTCATCACCTCCAAGAGCGATCCGGTCTTCGGCGGCGTTTACAAACTCTGCGCCGTAGAGGATGGGGAAGGGAATATCATTCCAAAAATCAAGATCAGCGAGAACGTCGGTAAAATCACCACGCCGCATTTCAAAAAAGTGTATCGCCTGCGCGGAAAAGAGACGGGAAAGGCCGAGGCCGATCTCATCTGCGTCTGGGATGAAGTCATCGACGACACCAAACCGCTCGAGATTTTCGATCCCGACTACACCTGGAAGTGCAAGACGCTGACCGATTTTTGTGCCGAAGAGCTGCTTGTGCCGATTTTTGTGGGCGGCAAACAGGTCTATAAGCTTCCCACGCTCGAGGAGATCCGCAACCACTGCAAAGAGGAGATCGCCGGACAGTGGGACGAAGTCCGCCGTTTCAGCAACCCGCATAACTATTACGTCGACCTCTCCCAAAAGCTCTGGGACATCAAACACCAGATGCTCAAGGACAAGGGCGTGTATAAGAAGCAGTAAGAAAAGAAAGATGAGATGCGAGAGAAACTTTTTAGACAAAAAGTTTCTCTCGCGCTCTTTTCAAAAACTGAAAACAAAAGTTTTTGCCCGCTTTTTTCAAAAAGCGGCGAGGGATCGGGGCGAGTAGCCCCGAAAACCGCGTTTCTTTTTGTTAGCTTTTTCTTTGCGCCCGCGTTGCCAAAGAAAAAGCGGCTGAGGAATTTTGCTTTTCAAATTTTCTTGCAAAAAACTTTTGCAAAAGGCTTGCAATTTCAAAAAGCCTGTGTTATAATAATCCCACGCGCGAAACGGAAGCATAGCTCAGTTGGTTAGAGCGCACGGTTCACATCCGTGAGGTCGAGAGTTCGAGTCTCCCTGTTTCCACCAATACAAAAGGCTCCCGATCGGGTGCATTTTGTATTGTTGGAAACAGGGAGACTCTTTTCTCTCACCCCGCTTGCAACTTTCGCTTTTTTCATGTATAATAAAAGCGACCAATAGTACTACGCAGAGTAGGAGCAAAAAATGAAAAACGTCGTTTTAATCGGAATGCCGGGATGCGGGA
>JAFSSP010000017.1 GCA_017450945.1 Clostridia bacterium
GGGATATCGCCGCAAAAACGGTGCGTATATAGACGAAAACTATCTTTATCGTATTTTACGTAATATCCGTTATACGGGTATCGTTGAACACCAAGGCGTAATATACGACAAAATCTTTCCGAGAATCGTATCGGACGAACTGTGGCAGGCAGTCAGTACTATCACGGACGACAATAAGATAGCGCCAAGCCGCAAGAAGGAGATCTTCGACTTCCTTCTTTCGGGTAAACTTATATGCGGTAACTGCAAGCACAGAATGGTAGGTATAAGCGGAACTTCTCACACCGGGGATTCTCATTATTATTATGCTTGTCAGGCTGGCAGGCGCAAAAAGGTAAAATGTCCAACGAAGCCGATACGAAAACAGTATCTCGAAGATATCGTCATCGACACGACGGTAAAACTGTTGAGCAGTGTTTCTATCATAAGCGAACTTGCGCAAAAGATTTATGACGTTCACCAAAACGAAACGGCAGACGATACGGCGTTAAAGTCTTTGGAACAAAGACGGAAAGAAGCCTTGCGCGCGCAAAGCAATATGATAAAAGCCATTGAGCAAGGCATTATCACCGAAGCGACAAAAGGTAGATTGACCGAACTTGAAACGGAAATCAATCATCTCGAATTTGAAATCGCAAAAGAAAAAGCGCATAATTACGCTTTTCTGACGGTCGAGCAAATCGAGCATTATTTGAGTCGTTTTGTCTTTGACAACCCAACCGATATGAAGGTGCGGAAGTTCCTAATAAACGCCTTCGTCCGCGAAGTGATATTATACGACGATGAAGTCGTCATCACCTACAACTTTACCGATAGCCCCGAACATCTCAAAGTCAATAAAGAGCAAACTTTAAGAGAAGAACAGCAGATAGAACGGGCAAAATCATCTTCTTCTTTTGATTCAGGTTCGACCATTTTGGCAGACTCTCCACCAAAAGAGAAGCAGGGAGAGCTAACGGCTCTCCCTGCTTCTCTTTTTGCCGAGTTTGTCGAAATCGAGCCCACGCAAATACCGCAAGGCATTTGTTCGCGGGCGGTAACGCTGACATTCCACAATCGCCAAATGATACCGCCCGTATGGGTTCAGATTCCCATCATCTCCACCAATCAAAAAGAGGGATTGCCGCAAGGCGATTCCCTCTTTTTTGATTGGCGAAAAATTTATAAAATCGAGCCCACGCAAATGCCGCAAGGCTTTTGTTCGCGGGCGGCGACGCTGACATTCCACAATCGCCAAATGATACCGCCCGTATGAGTTCAGATTCCCATCAAAGATACATTAAAAATAAAACACTTCCTCAAATTTCCGATCCAGCGCGATGCAAAGCACGAGCGCGAGCTTTGCGGTCGGATTGAATTGGCCGGTCTCGATCGAGCTGATCGTGTTTCTCGAAACACCGACCATTTTCGCGAGCTCGGCTTGAGAAATTCCTTTTTCCTTTCGCAAAAGTGCGAGGCGATTCCGGAGTACGAGTTTATCTTCCATCTTAAAGCACTCCCGAAAGCTGCAAAATCCAGACGACGAGCATGGAGAGCGCAAGAAGTCCCCAGATGATCGCCACGATGAGTTCATGGCGTTTTCTCAGCCGCAGGTATTTGGTCAAGAACATAATAAACGCCATCGAAAACAGAGCAAAATCCGCTCCCCTGTTCACGTTGTGGAGTACAAACCCGTTTACGGTATCCACGAGGATCAGCAGCACGACGCCAATGATATAACTAAGCCACGCGCCGCTCTTTTGCGCCTCGCGGTCGGGGAGATCCTGCTCCTTCCCTTCTTTTTGCGCTTTTGCAAGGATTTCTTCACGATCCATCTTCAAATCTCCTTTCAAGTTTGCCAAGTTTTGTTGTCATCCCTATTATATGACCGCCAAGTTTACTTGTCAATACTTTTTTCAATTTTTCTTGCAACTTTTACAAAAATCTGCTATACTAAATAAAAAAAGCACTTCGAGGTTCTCATGAATTTTACGACTCTGGAACATCTCGGCCTTGACCACGTTATGAAACGTGGGACGGGTGAAATACTGGAAACGGGCAAAGAAGCCTGCCTTCTGCGCGATACGGTCAGCGACGTCTTCTTTTTGGCCTGCGAGGACGTAAAAACCGGGCTTGCAATGCTCGGCCGCCACGCAGAAAAGATTGACGTTTTGATGACTTCCAACGTTGGGATCGGCAAAATTGCCCTTGCGCGCTACGGCTTTGACGACTGCATGGAATGCTATCAGGTCGCCTACTTTGGTAAGATTCCTGCAACCGACGAGCGCCTGACCATGCGTGTAGCAGACCTTGGCGATTTCCAGATCATTGCGGAAAACTATCACCAGTGCAGCGATGACGACCTCAAAAGGATTATTTTGCGCGGCTCGATCCTGCTCGGCTATTATGAGGGACAGCTTGTGGGCTTTATCGGCGAGCACCTCGAAGGGAGCATGGGACTGCTTTACGTCTTCCCTGCCTTTCGCCGGATGGGCTTTGCCTATTCACTTGAAAGCGCAAAAATCGCCGAGTTTTTGAAAAAAGGCTTTGTTCCTTTCGCGCAGGTTGACAAAAACAATGCCGCCTCGCTCGCCCTGCAGAAAAAGCTCGGCATGAAGTGTTCGGAACACACGATCCTGTGGCTCTGGAAAAAGGAAGACTGACTTTTCAAACGAGGTATTTCATCATGTTTGATCCAAAACCGACCAAATACCCCTTCCCAAAATACACCGACCGCCACTATCTGGTCCTCAAAAAGGACAATGGAACGGTGTTTGACAAGAACTATCCATACATCGACCGCTCGCCCGCCTTCCGCTTTAAGCAGTTTCTCGTGCGCGTCCTGCTTTCCACGATCGTCTTCCCTGTTGCCACGGTTCGTCTGGGGCTGAAGATCAAGGGGAGAAAGATAATCAAAGAAAACAAAGCACTTCTGCGCGGCGGCGTGGTCTCCTGCGCCAATCACGTGCATCTTTGGGACTACATTGCGGTGATGAAGGCGATCCGACCTTTTCGCGCAAACCTCCTTGCCTGGGACAAAAACATTCGCGGCGAGAATGCGACCATCATCCGCATGGTGGGCGGCATTCCGATCCCGGTGGGCGATCCGCATGCAACCGGCGCATTTGTTCATACGATCAAAAATCTGCTCAAGAGCGGCGGCTGGCTCCATGTTTACGCCGAAGGCAGTATGTGGGAATACTACGCGCCGATCCGGCCCTTCAAAAGCGGCGTTGGCTACTTTGCCTCGCAGTGTGACAAACCGATCCTGCCGATGGCGTTTTCCTACCGCGAACCCGGCTGGATCCGCAAAAAGATCTTCCGGCAGACCGCGCTCTTTACGCTTTCGATCGGCAAGCCGATCTTTCCCGACAAAGCCCTGCAACGAAAAGAGCGCGAAGAGGACCTCGTCCGTCGTGCGCACGAAGCGGTTTGCCGACTGGCCGGGATTGATCCCAAGGAAAACCTCTACCCGCCGATTTTTGACAACACCGAACGCATCGATTATTACGGTGGAATTCCAGAATAAGAGCCAAAATAAAAAAGCAGCCTTGCGGCTGCTTTTTGTTTTAATCAATGGATCAAGAACGCTTAAAGATCGTTCCGTCCGAAAGCGTGACATACATAAACTGATTCGATTGATCGGCAAGATAGATCAGCTTGCCGTCTTCGTATCTGAATTTATAGATGTGGGTAATCGTTCCGGAGAATCCGGGGATACCCGCTTCGGTCAGCGTTACAATGCCATCTTCCACCGTATAGTTTCCCATGCCAATGTGACTGCTGATCACGGTTTCGTAATAGCTGAACGTCCCATCCTCGTTCAAGGAAATCGAAAACGAGTCGGAAAACTCAGGTGCTTCACTGGAATAGCTGTGAATATAATGCCCTACCACTTCGTTATCGCCGTCTTTTCCGGCTTCTTCAACAAAATCCGGCTCCAACGTGTCGATGAGCGGCTCCTCTTCCTGTCTTTGTTGCGGCTGTTCTCCCGGGTTCCACTCAACCGGCTCAGCAAAGGTGCCGGTGTAATAACCGTTGATGAGACGAACCATGAGATCGTTGAGATTTTCCACGACCGCGTCCGGAATGTCCGGATCAAGATGCTCGCCGCCGATGCCCGAGTCGTCGGTCACAAAGATGAAGGTGCCGCCGGTGTAGATGGCCTCTTGACGAACGAGGTATTCGCAGAGCTCATCGGCCCCGCTGCAAAGGATCGGGCAAAGGCGAATGCCTTTTTCAGCCGCCAGTCTGACCGCGTTTTCAAAGCGTTTTTCGTAGCCTCTTTGCGGATTGTATTCATCCGTGTGAGGCGGTGCGTCAAGCAGGTGGAAAACGATTTTGGTAGAGGTGTCGTCGCCCCAATCTTTTTCCACGGCCATCTGCAATGCTTCGTCCACGGCTTCCGGAATGTCGTCGCCGCCGTTTGCATCGTTCTTGGGATCTTTGAGGTTTGCGATCTGTTTCTCAAGGCCCGCTTGATCGGTGACGTTGACAAAATCGTAGTAGGCAAATTTTTCCTCGTCGTAGTCGTCGCGATAGAAGAGAATTGCAAGATCGATCCGCACGCCGTCGTTCTTGGTGGCAACCCGCTCGATCACATCCAAAAGCTCGGCTCTCAGATAGTTCAGTTCATCGCCCATTGAACCGGTTGCGTCGATGAGAAGCATCATTTTGATCACTTCTTTTTTGGCTTCTGCGGTATTCAGCCCAGCAACCAGCTCGCAGGTAGGCGCATCAAAGGAAAGCTCGGTCTCGGCGTCGCCGCTCGTGATTTTGATCCTTCCTTCCGAGATCTCCGGGAAAAGGTAGGCCACGCCGTCAGAGCCGGTTACAGCGGCAAAGCGGGCTTCCCCTTCGTTGTCAAGGCAAACCACCTTTGCGCCTGCCACAGGGGTCTCACCGACCTTTACGGTCACCTTGACGCGATTGGTCGAATCAAAACCCCAACGATCGCCTTCGTAGAAGTAGACGAATTTGCCGTTCTCTTCTTTGCTCTGTCCTTTTTTGAAGAGCGATCTCCAAAAATCGTAGTTGACATTTTCATTCCATGCCGAGGCTGTAATGAGCCCGGCGCGAGGATTGATTTGCTCATATTCGGTCCATTCGCCCGGCATATCTGAGGGTTCCCCCGCGACTCCGCCGGCAAAATCTGTACCGTAATCTCCATCTCTCAGCGTGCCTTCTTTTGTTGAATGGTAAGAATAAGAAGATCCGTATCCGTCGCTTTTTGACGGAGCGACTTCGGCGGCAGGATACTCTCCCCCATTGGAATAGGAGTCATCCTTTCCCTGGATGTTGGCGCAAGCGGCAATTCCAAACACAAAACAAATGGTAAGCAGAATCGCCATTACTCTTTTCATCATTTTCATCATACCCTCCTTTGCGGCCCTGCCGCGTGTAAGATCAAATTTGTTTTATCTCATTGATTCAAAAACCTTTATGACTTCTTCCTTGTCAGCTCCATTGGTATTGGAAATCGAATTCAGGTACCCTTCGCCAATCCAAATGATCTCATAGCCATCGTTTCGCTCAAAGATCCATGCATCTTCTTCCAAAGGGATTCCTGCATCCTCTTCCAATTCTTCTGTTTTATACGCGGCAGCTTTTTGGGACTCGTCCAAACTGACGCTATTAAAAACATAGGAATACCCATCAACCGTAAACGAGTAGCCAAGTTGATCGGAATCGGAAATCTCGATAGGATCAGATGCGTTCGCAGGAAGCCTAAAAGCGCCGCTGTTGCTCTTTTCCGAGGCGGGCTCATAATCGGCGCCATAATCGGCGTTCATATAAGAATCATGAGGAGCGGCCATTTCGGCGGCGTCAGCCTGCTTTCCCGAAAGAAGATTCGGGAGAATCAGCACAGCACCCAGGACAATGACAAAGCAGGCGGCGACAGGCAAAACCCATTTCATGGCGCGGTTGAAAGAAAGAATTTTGGCTTTTTGGGGCTCTTTTGCAAGGATTTCTTGGATGTTTTTATCTTCGACTTTTCGTTTGATGTTTGCTAGCATCCGCTCTTTTGCACCGTCTGCCGGTTCAATTTCATCAATTGCACCTTTGATGCGATTCTCTCTCTCATCCATTCTGCCCACCTCCTTCCAAAATGTTTTTTAAGAGAAGTCTTGCGTCCCGCATTTGATTTCTCACGGTGGATGCGGGGCGATGTAACAGCGCGGCGACTTCGTCTGTGGAGTAGTCTTCATAGTAGTAAAGCCAAATCACGTCCTTGAGTTTGGGCGGCAGGCTTTTTACCGCGTCCAAGACCTCCGATTGATCCTCTTCTTCGGGAGCTGCGATCTCCGGCATTCTGTCGTCGTCGATCGAGCCAACCTGCCTGCGCGTATAGCTTTTCAATTTATCTTTGCAGAGATTGATTGCCGTGACCGTCAGCCACTTGCGCTCGTGCGTTTCGTTTGTAAAAGTAAAGGAACCGGTCAGAACCTTGACGAAAACATCCTCGGCGCAATCCTCCGCGTCGGCCTCGCTCTTCATATAAGTGAAGCAAAGGCGAAAAACGTATTTCCAGTGTCTTTCGTAAAAGGCTTCAAAATCCGCATCGGCCATGCGGGCTGTTTTGGCCATGTCGACTTCCTCCTTACAATCATATAACGAATCAAATCATCATTTTGTCGGAAAATTTTGAAAAAAACTTTTTCAACTTCATCATAGCACAAATCTTCCAAAAATGCAAATATATATATATTGCACAAATCGCACAAAGAGAGGGCGCAATTCCCTTCTGCAAAAGCACAAAAACCGCTTGTGACCAAGCGGTTTTTGTGTTTCTTGCAAGCGATCAGGCAGCTTGCTTTTTGGAATGAATCTTTTTGAGAAGAAGTTCCCAGACGATGCGGTAAAGAACGATCACGGCGATCGTCAAAAGCAGATTGAGAGCGCTCTCTCCCGGGATCGCGCCCTTTTGTCCCATCATTTTCGCGTCGATGCCGGTGAAGATGGTGATAAACTTCGAGATGAACATATGCACAAGCAGGATCGGCAGGGTGCGGAATCCCACCCAGATGAGCGCCTTGCTCAGCACAGGGATCTTCTCGATCAGGCGACTGAAAGAAACCAGCATAAAGGGTGCTATGATGCCAAGCAGGACGCAGGGAAAAACCTCGACGGCGCCAAAATAGAAGAACACGCCGGCGGAAAAGGATCCGGCACCCGGGAATTGCCACTGTATCAAAGCGACGATCGCCAAAGCGACCAGCGAATTGATGACCAGCCATTTTGTCTTGACTGTTTCCTTTGAGAGCAGTTTAGTTTGCCCGAACATTGCTCCAACGAGCATGAGCGCCGTCGCCATCGGTACGTTCTGAATGTTCCAGGGGAGGCCGAAACCAATCGCGTCGACCAGAACGTTCAGAAGGAAGGAGAGCAGGATCAATCCCGACGTCACCGAAATAAAGCGTTTCATTTTTGCAAGCGCAAAGTCGGCGATCAGGAAAAAGATGATATCTGCAAAAAACATCATCGCAATAAACCAGAACGGCACGGTAATGCTCGTAAAGCTGACCGAAAGAGAGGAAGGCGTTGCCATCTTTCCTTTTTCGGCAAGGCCCACAAGAACCAGCGAGTTGCGGCTGAAAAGGAAGGTGAGATACTGCTTGACGCTCTCCCAAAGCGTTTCTCCAAAGCTTGTGGAGGCCACGATCAGGTTATAAACCGTTGTGCAAAACCAGATCACGCCGGAATAGATGAAATAGGGTTTGAGCAACTGCTTTGCGCGGCGGCGAATGCACTCGCCCGGCGTTCTTGCGCCCGGACGGTAGTAGTATCCCGAGAGCGTGAAGAAGAACGGCATCAGCCACACGCCGGTGATCGCCATAATGATCTCATACCACTTCGGGTAGTCGAAGATATGTACGAACACCACCAGCAAAATACCGATCCCCTTTGCGATATCCTGCGCGTAGTCGCGCTTTTTCTCTTCAAGCGGAGCTGCAATTGTCTTAGCTTCTGTCATGGTCAATTACCCCTTTTTCAGTTTTTCCAAAACGTCCTTTTTGAGCGTAATGGCGTCAATTTTTCCGCTTCCAAGCAGCGGGAATTTATCAAGGATCACAAAATACGCAGGGACTTTATATTTCGCGAGCTTGCCGGAGAGCGTCGTTCTGGCGGCCTCCTCGTCAAAGGTTGCGCCCTCTTTTAGTAAGATGACCGCGGCGACCTCTTCACCAAGGACTTCGTGCGGCACGCCGATCACCTTGACGTCGGCAACACCGGGAAGTTTGGCCACTTCATCGGCAATTTCTCCGGGAGAGATGTTCTCTCCTCCGCGGATGATGAGATCCTTGACTCGCCCGACCAGTTTCAGGTATCCGTCCTCCGGGACAATTACGCCAAGATCGCCGGTTGCAAGCCAGCCCTCGTCGTCAAGCGGTTGCTTTTCAATGGGAAGCCGATAGTAGCAAACGATCATTTCTTTCGAGCGGATAAAGATCTCTCCGGGCTGTCCGTCCGGGACTTTTTCGCCGTTTGCGGGATTGCGGATCTCGATCTCGATCCCGTCCACTCTTCTTCCGACCGTCTGCGTCATATGCTCAAAGCTGTCCTCATAGCGCGTCATGCTGATAACGGCATTTTCGGACATTCCGTAAATGTTGCAGAAATGGTTGTTCGGCAGGAGCGAGCGGAACATCGCCATCTGGGATTCGCTGGTAGCCGATCCGCCGAGGACCGACACACGCAGAGAGGAGAGATCCTCGGGCGAGAAAGAAGGCTGGCTGATCATCCCCAGGAACATCGTCGGAACAGTATTGAAAACGGTGCAGCGCTGTTCGCGGATCAAATCAATCAAAGTTGCGGGCTTGTTGTTGGCCGGAATATAGGAAACGCAGCCGTAAAGCAGGCCGATTCCAATGCAGGAGCAAAAACCGAATACATGGAAAAACGGCAGGAATGCGCAACATCTGTCGGCGTTGGTAAAGTTGCATTCCACGCTGATCGCCTTAACAGAATTGAGGAGGTTGAAGGACGAGGACAGAACCGCTTTCGGCTTTCCTGTCGAGCCCGATGTGAAAATCACAACGCTCGGATCGTCGGAATGATACAGTTCGCTGTATTTGTCCTTGATCGCGTCATATTCCGAAAGCCGCTCGGTGAAATCTCGCTCCATACCGATATCATACATATAGGTGATGGCAGATCTGCCTCCAAGCAGGGCGGCCGAGAAGAGATTGAAGTCGGTCAATCCCGGAATTGCGCCGTAGCAAAGATGCGTGATGTCGCCGATCTCTGCCAGCGTAGCGATCTCGTCCGGCTTGAGCCCGTAGTTCACAAGCAAAGCGATTGCTCCGAGCTTCTGCACGGCAAAGAAGGTCACGATCCAGTTGATCGAGTTCGGCGAGCAGATACCCACGTGCGAGCCTTTTTTGACGCCAGCTTTTGCAAGGTCGTCCGCGACGATCTGCGACAGGCGGTCAACATCCTGCCAGGTGTACTCGCGCCCGGCAAAGACGAACGCAAGTCCGTCGTTGACTCGCTTTTTCAAAAACGCCTTAAAGCTCAGGTGGCAGTCAACAATATCCTGTTCTTTTGCGGCATGGTTCAGGATACTCGAAAAGCCGGTGACCTGAAACACCTCCAAAATCATCTGGTTGACATTGATGATCCGCATGGTTTCATCGGTCAGTTTCTTTCTTGCGACCAGCAAAACCCGCAGACCCGCAGACGTAATATAGTCCGTCTTTTCAAAATCGATCGTAAGATCAAGGTCTTTGTAGTCGAGTTCAAGCAAGGCCTCGCTAAGCTTGGGAGCCGTCTCAGTATCGATCACTCCTTCGGTTGCAACGATCGCCCGATTGCCGTTTTTTACGACTTTAACGTTCAGCATCCAAAAATATCCTCCTGTCGATGATAATAAAGCAAATGGGTCTGTTTTATTGTATCATAAGAGCCCCTGAAATTCAATATGTTTTGATAAAAATTTCACATGGCAAAACGATGATGTTTTGCTTTGAAAAGGTGAAAAGCGCGGTGGATTTCTCTTTGCCCACCTCTTCCGCCACAGCAAAAGGGAGTCGGTTGGGTGCCTTCTTATCAAGTGTGTCTGTGGGATTCTGAACCCAAAAATCCGCAAGGGTTATTCTCTTCGCTACTTTTTCTTTTTTTATTTGCGGATTTTGAACCGTTTTCTCGTCGGCTAAACGCCTCCGTTTTGCCTGCGGCAAAAACCGAAAACAGCGGTGGGGTCTCATCCTCAACCTGTCCGCCACAACAAAAGGGAGTCAGCCTGGACTCCCTTTTGCTGTGGCGGAAGAGGTGGGATTCGAACCCACGATACATTTCTGTATACCTGATTTCGAGTCAGGGCCGTTATGACCACTTCGATACTCTTCCGTATATGTTCTCCAACAAAAGTTGGTTAGAACCTTTTTTATTCTGCGGGACGGCCGGGCCGTTATGTCCTGTTGCGGTGCCCGAAATTTTTGGTCGCACTGCGTTGCTCCAAAAATTTCGACCGCTGCCACTCGCTCGCCTCGCTTCTTCCGCCACCGGCGGCGCTCGGCTCGCTCCCCACTTCGATACTCTTCCGTATATGATTTGTCTCTGAAATTGCAAACTTACTTTTCGATACTCTTCCGTATGGAAAAATAAGGCGTTGCTTTTCAGCGACGCCTTATTATAGCACACCTTTTTTTGTTTTGCAAGGGCTTTTTTGATTTTCTTTACTTTTTTATTTTCGGGAAGAATTCGCGAGCGATCACAAACAGCGGCTTGAGGTTTACAAGGATGATCCCAATCAAAAGGATCCCTGCAAAAAGCGGCTTGAGGGCAATGTCTGTCGTCATAAACCAGGCCTCGCCGAACAAAAGGATCGTGCAAAGAAGCAGTTGAACCGGAGAGGCTGAAAAACCCATCATACGCGGCGCGTCGATCATGCGGAGGATCAAAACAAAGCCGTAGGCCAGCATGGTGGCAAAGGCCGCTCCCAGGGGCCCGAATCTCGGAATCAAAACAAAGTTGAGAATCACGTTGAGGATCGCTCCCGCAAGAGCAGTCACCAGCGAATGCGAGGGCTTTTTCTTGACCAGGTAGACGGTGGCAAGGAAAGAGACCGCGGCCTCGAAAGCGGCGGCGCAAAGGAGCGTCGGCATATAGTACCAGGCGTCGTGATAGGAGGACGCAAGGAGCAGTTTGGTGAGAATTCCGGAAAGCAGGATGAGTCCGCCGGTGCAAATGGAAGCCAGCGCCAAAAACGAGGAAAAGACCTTGTTGAAAAAACGCTTGGATTCGGCCGGATCCTCCTCGGCGGCAATGGCCGAAAACTGCCATGCCTGCATAAAAATGCCGGAAAGCAGTGTCACGATGGTGGGGATCTTATAAGCCGCCGAATAGATGCCGTTTGCCTCGGCGCCCGAAAAATAGGTGACCATATAGCGGTCGGAGAGGTTGGTGATCATCCAGCAAACCGTGGTGGGTACCAGCGGCAGACTGAAGCGAAGGAGTTCCAAAAGAAGTGTTTTTTTGACCTTGCTCCAGTGGAATGCCTTATAGAGCCTTGCAAAGAAGAACAGGAAGATGGTAGTGACAAGGTTTCCGGCCACGACCGAAAGAACATAGCCGACAACGCCCATCTTGAAGACAAGCAAAAAGAGTAGGTTAAACAGAATGGTCAGCGCGGTATTGAGGATTCCCTGAACGGCAAAGAGCTTGGTGCGGTCGATCGCACGGATATACTGTGCCATGACCGATTGCAGGTTGGCAAAAAAGACATAGGCCACGATGAGCCAGACGTAGGAATTCAGGTAGGTAACGAATTCCAGAAGAGGCGAGAGCGCAACAAATCCGAGAAGCCCGCAAAAAAGAAGGACGAGCGAAGAGGAGAACACCGCTTCCCTGTCGGTCTCCTTTTCGGCGGCAAACCGAAAGATCCCATTCGTAATGCCGAGACAAACAACCGGGATGAGTAAATTGGAAGTCCCGGTAATGAGTTCGGCTGTGCTGAAGGCTTCGGGCGCGAGCACCGCCGTATAAACAGGCATGAGCAAAAAGACCAGCAGTTTGGAAGCAAAGGTCCCGATTGCCAGTATTCCGGTATCCGAAAATAGTTTTTTGTATCGGTTCATTTTATCTCTTTCTGTTTCTGTAATCGGTTGCGGTATCGGCTTTGCCGTCTCCCGTGGTATCAACAAAGACCGTATCGATCTCACCGTCCCCGGTGGTATCGGCAAAAATGCGGTTTCCGGGCGTGTTCTTTTTCTTGTTCAGACGGATAGAGGAAATGAAAAAGCTGACGACCGAGAGCGCCATGAGCGTCCACCCTGCCACGTCAAAAAAGAGGTCGAGCGTTTGCGCCGGGCCCAAAAGAATGAGAACGGCGCCAAGAATCCACTTGTATAAATTTTTGCGGACTGCGGCCCATTTATTCTTTGCAAAAACGATCTCCAGAATCGGAGAAAGCAGGAGAAAAATGCCAAGCAGAATGAGAAGAAGCATGCCGTGGTAAAAAATCAAAACAAGCCCCATCGCAATGGTAAGCGCCGAGACAAGCGCGATCCACTTTCCTTCTTTGCTGTCAAAAGAGGCGATTCCGGCGACAAGCCCCGGAATCCCGGAGATCATCACAAACAAGCCGAAAAAGGTGAACACAAAGCGAACGAGCGCGTCGGCGTTCACGAGCCAGAGCAAAAGCCCGAAGGTCAGGCCGAGAAGCAAAGTGAAAAGCCGGCTCCAAAGCCCGTTTTTATTCATACGATCAAAATCCATGGTCTTCTCCTGTTGTCAGACAATTAAAACTTGAGACTCTCCAAAAGGATCGGAAGCGCGTCTGGGTGGACCAAATCCTCCGGCACTTTCCCTTCTGCAAGAAGCGTTCGCACCTCGGTGGAGGAAAGGTTTGCATACTTCCCTTCGGACTTGTAAAGCTCGGTGCGGAACCGCGGATTGTGGGTTTTATTCCACTCGGCCATTTTGAGCTCGTACGCGTAATCCGAGCGATTTCTCCAGCCCTTGCAAACAACCGTCGCACCGGTGCGGTCAAAGAGATCGATGAGCAGACCGCGATCCGAGATCACCTGCACGTTCGGAAGCTCGGCAACCGTCTTTTTTGCGATCTCCATGCGAGTCTTTTCGTCAAAAGTATAGCGTTTTGCGGGATTGACCATTACAGCCACGATCACACGATCATATTTTTTTGCCGCCTTTTTGACCAACGCAAGGTGACCGAGCGTCATTGGATCAAAACTGCCGGGAACAATGGCAAGGCTCATGACAAGCACTCTCCTTTCGGCGTCAGAAGTGTGATATGTGCCGCACCGTAGCGGTTTTGTCTCAGACAATCAAACCTGCCGGCAAGATTTTCGTCACCGGCAAAAACGTCTTCAAAGGAAGCGCTCTCGCAAAAGATCCTTGCAGTTTGTCGCAAAAGTCCGCCAGATAGGAGCAGACGAAGGGCAACCGGGATGGCGCTGAGGCGGTACGGAGGATCCAGAAATACAAGATCATATTTTTCTTTGGGAGCTGTTTTGAGAAAGGTCAACGCGTCGATATTCCGGATCTCGCAAAGAGGCGCGAGCTTGGTCTTTTCGGCATTCTTTTGAATGATCGAGATCGCCTCACGGGAAGAATCGCAAAGCGTTGCGCGGCGTGCGCCGCGGCTGAGCGCTTCCAGCGCCATCTGCCCGGATCCCGCAAACAGGTCGAGCACGGTCATGCCTTCCACTTCAAACTGGATCATGGAAAAGACCGCTTCCTTGACCCGCTCGGCGGTCGGCCTTGTGGTCTCTCCCGGAAGCGTGGCAAGCGGAATTCCTTTGGCGGAGCCTGTGATGATGCGCATCATGCGTCGGTATCTCCCTTGTGTAAAAATTCGTAAATCGTTTTCGCGTCCTTTTTGCCGATTCCCTTTGCCAGAGCAAGCTCTGCTTCACTTGCCGCTTTGAGACCGGAAAGCCCGCCGAAGTGTGCGAGCAGTGCCTTAGCCTTTGCGGGGCCGATGCCGGGGATCTCGGTCAAAGAGGAAGTCCTTAGTGTCTTCCCTTTTGCCGACTCCATTTTGCCGACGGTAAAGCGGTGTACCTCTTCCTGGAGCCGGTAAATAAAGCGAAAGACCGGTTGATCGCCTGCAATCGGGATCTCTTCAGTATCACTTGTCAATGCCCGCGTCCTGTGCGAATCGTCCTTGACCATACCAAAGACCGGGATCGAAATGCCCAATTCCGAGAACAGCTCGCGCACGGTCGAAACGTGGCCGCGGCCGCCATCAAGCAGAATCAGGTCAGGCATCTCGGAAAAAGAACCTTCCTCGTCCGAGAGGTGCGCCACTCTTCTTGCAAGCGCCTCTCTCATCGAGGCATAGTCGTCTGTGCCGCCTTTGACAGTCTGGATCTTAAAGGAACGGTAATCGCTCTTTTGAAACTTTCCGTCTTTTGCAACAACCATACCGGCCGATAGATGCTCTTTGCCGAAATTGGAAATATCGTAGGCTTCAATGCGAGTCGGAAAGGTCTCAAGCCCCAGAAGATCGGCAAGACGATAGAGGGTGTCCTCGCTTTTTTCCGACTTGATCTGATATAGTTTTGCCTGTTCTCTCGCGTTTTTATCAACCAGATCGCAAAGCGTGCGTTTTTCCCCTTTTTGCGGGGTATAAACCTGGACTTTATGCCCCGAATACTCCGAGAGCGCCTGCGAAAGGAGCGCTTTGTCGGCCTCATCGGCCGCCTGAGAAAGCAGAATCTCTTTCGGGATCATATCGCGTTGCTTGTAAAGCTCATAGAGAAAGGCCGAAAGATCTTCGGAGGCGAGAATATGATCGGCGCCAAAGAGAAAATCCGATTTGTCCCGAAGGATCCCGTCCCGGATATAAAAGATCGAGATGCAGGAGCCGGAGTCGTCCGAATAGAGCGAAATGACGTCGCGCTCGGTTCCGGGAGCCGAGACCACCTTTTGCTTTTGCGAGATCGCGCGGAGCGCCTGCAGCGTATCCCTGCAAAGCGCGGCGGCCTCGTATTCCTCGGCCTCCGAATGGCGGTACATCTCCTCCTCGATCTGACGCTCGGCTTTTTTGTTTTTGCCGCTGAGCAGATCCATGCAATAGCGCATCTGTTTTGCGTGCTCCTCTTTTGAGACCTCGCCGGTGCAAAGGCCCGCGCATTTGTGCATCTGGTAGTAAAGGCAGGGGCGACCGCGGCCGATATCTCTTGGAAACTTCCGTTTGCAGGTCGGAAGCTTCAAGGCCGTGTTGAGCAGCTCCATGAGTGCATTGGCGTGTCCCGAACCCGAATAAGGCCCATAGTATTTTGCGCCGTCCTTTTCGCGCTTGCGGCAAAAGACCATGCGCGGGTATTCCTCGTTTGTAATCTTGATATAGGGATAGGATTTTGCGTCCTTGAGGAGAATGTTGTATTTTGGCGTGTACTGCTTGATGAGCGTGTTCTCAAGCGAGAGCGCTTCCATTTCGTTGTCGCAAAGGATATAATCAAAATCTTCCGCAAAAAAGACCATGCGGGAGGTTTTTGCGTCCTTTTCGCTCTTTTGAAAATACTGTGAAACCCGGTTTTTGAGCTTGCGGGACTTGCCGACGTAGATCACTTTTTTGTCGGTGTTCCGCATGATATAGACCCCGGGACAAAGAGGAAGCGTATTCGCTTTTTCCAAAAGCGCCTGGCGGCGTTCTTCGGTTGCCGGCATACAGGTTCCTCCTTGTTAAAAAATTTTTAGAAAAAACAAAGCGGCGCATCCCAGCCGGAACCTTTTCGTCCGCCGAAACACCCCGCTCTATGGCTGGTTTTTCGTATGATAATCTTGCTCTCAAATTTCGGAAAATCCGCTGTCGATCAGCTCGGCCAAGCCGTTGACCGCGGCATTCTCGTCCATGCCGTCTGCAATGATCGTAACGGTCATGCCCTTGGCAATTCCGAGAGAGAGCACTCCAAGCAGGCTTTTTGCGCTGACTCTGCGATCCTCTTTTTCCACCCAAACCTGAGACTTGTAGGTGTTGGCCTTCTGGATAAAGAAGGTGGCGGGTCTTGCATGCAGCCCGCTGGTATTGACGATGGTAATTTCTTTTGAAATCATAGTTCGCGCTCCTGCCATCCTTTGCTTTCTTGTCAAAAGAAAACAAAGATCATTCTACATGTAAAGATAGTATAACAAAGTAGAAGAAAAAAATCAATAGTCATTTTGTTTCTTTTTTTACAAGACGAATTGTTTTTTTTCGTGCATTTTCTCTACATTTTTGCGCTTTTACTTGATTTTCTCCTGCAAAAGATCGGGACGCAAGTCCTCTGTTAGCTCCTTGGCACGCGCATCTCTCCAGGCGTCCACCTTGGCGTGGTCCCCCGAAATGAGAATTTCCGGCACGACGCGTCCGTGAAACTCGTAGGGGCGCGTGTATTGGGGATACTCCAAAAGCCCGTCCGAAAGACTCTCTTTTTCGTAACATTCGGAATCTGCAAGAACCCCTTCCACCATGCGGGCAACGCAATCGGTCAGGATGCAGGCCGGCAGTTCCCCACCGGTCAGAACATAATCTCCGATTGAGATCTCTTCGTCCACGATCTCATCGACAATACGCTGATCGACCCCTTCGTAGTGGCCGCAGAGCAGGATGAGATTGTCGTAGGTTTGCGCCAGCTCTTTTGCGTGGGCCTGGGTCAGGACTTTCCCTTTTGGCGAAAGATAGATCACACGGCGACTTTGGGAGGAAAAGCCCTCCTCTTTTTGCCGATTCAAAACCGCTTCAAAGCAGTTGTAGATCGGCGGCGCCGCCATGAGCATCCCTTTTCCTCCGCCGTAAGGCGTGTCATCCACGCGATGGTGCTTGTCCTCGGAATAATCGCGGATGTTGTAAGTCTCCACCCGGATGGCACCGCTTTTCTGCGCCCGGCCGATGATGCTCTCCCCGAGGATCCTGTTTACAAGATCGGGAAACAGGGTCATAATATCAAACCGCATCATACGCGTTCGCCTCCCTGATCCAGCAGTCCCGGGATCGGATCGACGAAAACGCCTTCGTCAAGATCCACGCGCTTGACGAATTCTTTGACCGCGGGAAGATAGAATACCCCGTCCGGCGTCTCTACCTTGTAGAGTTCCCTTCCGGCGCGGGTTTCGACATCAAGGATGCTACCAAGAACTGCCCCGGTATCGATGTGCTTGACCGGAAGTCCGATGAGATCGACCACGAAATGGGCGCCCTTGGGAAGCGGCAGGTCTTCGCGTTTTGCAAACACTTCCACGCCGCGCAAAGCATTTGCGGCTTCTTCGGTTGTAATTCCTTCCAGATCGGCCAGAACGAACTGACGAAAGACCGAGGCGTGAAGCAGGCGCTTTTCTTCAAAGGCGTCGCCTCTTTTGAAATAGAGCGCGGGAAGCTTTGAGAGCACTTCCGGACTATCGCAATAGGATTCCAGCTTGACCGTTCCGCGAAAGCCGTGGGTATTGATCACACGCCCGGCCGAAAGATAGGGTTGTTTCAAGGGTAACGCCTCCTTTCAAAAGTCGTTTTGGCATGGCTATTGTAACATAGGATTCGCTTTTTTGCAAGCATTTTCCTTGCAAAAGTGCTAAAATTGGGCAAAAAGTTTGAAAATCTTGTGAAAACTTTCTTTTCCCACTTGCTATTTTGGAAAAAATAGGTTACAATAGAGGCAACTCAAAATGGAGGTAAGAAAATATGTTTTTGAAATTTGCACTCGATGGAGAAGCTACGACCGCCACCGGCGGCAATATCTGGAGCACGGTATTGATGATCGGCTCTCTTGTCCTTGTAGCGGTCTTCTTCTATTTCTTCATTCTTCGCCCACAGAAGAAGCAGGAAAAGGAAGCCAACAACATGCGCAACTCGCTGAGCGTCGGCGATGAGATCACCACCATCGGCGGCATCATCGGAAAAGTCGTCAGCATCAAGGAAGAGACCTGCGTGATCGAGACTGCACACGAGCGCACCAAGATCCGCATTCTGAAATCGGCCATCAGCCGCGTGGATGTCAAAGCCGAAGACGCACAAGACTGAGACTGCCGCAGTCTGTCAATCATCTGATGAATAAAATTCCCTCTTTGAACATAGATTGGAGTAGTCAATCTGTTCACGGAGGGAATTTTTATGAAGCGCGATAGAGTACCTAAGAAAAGCAAACCCGACGGCGAAAACTCGATGGCCGGGCTTTTTTCCAATCTTCGCTACAGCCTGCCCGCAACGCTCGGGATTTTTCTCGGATTGAATCTGATCGTCTCTCTGATCCTTTATTTTCTCAAGGATCCGGCGCCTTACGTTTTGCCGCTCTCCTATGTTGTCTCTGCCGTCACTGCCTTTTTCGGCGGGTATATTCTTTGCAAAAAGCAAAAAAGCTCGGCGCTTTTCTGCGGCCTTGTCAACGGCAGTTTGTTCCTGTGTCTTCTTTTGCTTATTTCGCTCTTTTTCCGTTCCTATGCCACAGGATACGGCCCTCTCCTCTCGGCGGCACTGCACATCGCTTTTCTTGCGCTGTCAGTAGTCGGCGGATATGCGGGCCTGCCGCGGGTGCCAAGCAAACATCACAAACGATAAAAAGAGCGGACGCCTGTCCGCTCTTTTTTTTGATTTTATCCGATCACTTCAAACTTGTAGCCAACGCCCCAAACCGTTTTGAGCGACCACTTATCCGACGCGCCCTGCAGTTTTTCTCTCAGGCGTTTGACATGCACGTCGACCGTGCGCGAATCACCGAGGTAATCAAATCCCCATACCTTATCGAGAAGCTGGTCGCGGGTATAGACGCGATTGCTGTTGGAAGCAAGGAAATACAGAAGCTCGAGTTCCTTCGGGGGAACATCTATCGCTTTGCCGCCAAGCCTCAGTTCAAATTTTTGCAGGCTGACCTCCATGTTATCAAACTTGACCACGTCACTGCTGCCGGGTTGAGCGGAAAGCCTTGTCCTGCGAAGCACCGCTTTGATGCGGGCGGAAAGTTCTTTGGGATCGATCGGTTTGACCATATAATCGTCGGCTCCGAGTTCAAGGCCGAGGACCTTGTCAAAAACTTCACCGCGTGTGGAGGTAATGATGATGGGCGTCTGCGACTGCTCGCGGATCTCGCGGCAGAGCTGCCAGCCGTCCTTTTGCGGAAGCAGGACTTCCAGAAGCACAAGATCAGGCTCGAACATGCGGAAAAACTCCATGCCATCAAGTCCGTTCGAGGCAATTTTGACAGCATACCCCTCGTTGCCGAGAAGCGTTTTTGCCTGCTCGGTATATTCGGGATCATCGTCGATGACAAGAATCTTTGTGTCGGTCACGGATGCTGCCTCCTCTTCTGCCTGTCCATGGGTGAAACATGGCGCGTCCTCCGAATTCATTTCGGAATCTTTACGATATTGTATCAAAAAATTGAACAGATTGCAACTGGTTTTGAAACATTTTTTTGATTTTTTTACAGATTTTTTTCGTAGGGCTTGCGAAACTGCTCTTTTTGTTATATAATAGAAACTGTATTATTATGTTTTCTATAGGAGACTTTATGAAACTTGGTATTGTGGGACTTCCCAACGTAGGAAAAAGCACGCTCTTCAACGCTCTGACCGGAGCCGGAGCCGAATCTGCCAACTACCCTTTTTGCACCATTGACCCAAACGTGGGCGTGGTCACCGTTCCGGATCATCGTCTCGACTATCTTGCAAAGATCCACAACCCGCAAAAGGTGACGCCGGCCGTCATTGAATTTGTGGACATTGCGGGTCTTGTCAGGGGCGCCTCCAAAGGCGAGGGACTTGGCAACCAGTTCCTTGGCAACATCCGCGAGGTGGACGCGATCCTTCACGTGGTGCGTTGTTTTGAGGATGACAACATCATTCACGTCGACGGTAAGATCGACCCGATGAGAGACCTTGAGACCATCAATCTCGAGCTGATTTTTTCGGATATGGAAATGCTGGAAAAGCGCATGGACCGCGCAAGAAAAGCCATGCGCGCCGATAAAAAATACGCCGCAGAGCTCGCCGTATTCGAAAAGCTCTATGCCGCACTGGAAGAAGGCAAGAGCGCTCGCACGGTCGAGCTTTCCGACGAGGAGGAGGCCTGCCTTTACGACACGCCCCTGCTCACCAAAAAACCGGTGATTTACGTTGCAAACGTTGCCGAAGAATACGCCGCAAAAGAGCCGACAGAGCTGGAATTCTATCAAAAGCTCAAGGCATTTGCCGCCGAGGAGCATTCCGAGATCCTGCCGATCTGCTGTCAGATCGAGGCCGAGATTGCTCAGCTTGACGCCGAAGAAAAAGAGATGTTCCTCTCCGACCTCGGCATTGAGGAGAGCGGACTGGACAAGCTCATCAAAAAGAGCTATGCCCTGTTGGGCCTGATCAGTTTTCTGACCGCAGGCCCGGATGAATGCCGCGCCTGGACGATCAAAAAAGGAACGAAAGCTCCGAAAGCTGCCGGCAAGATCCACTCGGATATCGAACGCGGATTCATCCGCGCCGAGGTGGTCGCTTTCAGCGATTTTGAAAAGTTTGACGGCAACTCGAACGCTGTGCGCGAAGCGGGACTGCTTCGCAGTGAAGGCAAAGAATACATCATGCAGGATGGAGATATCGTCTTCTTCCGCTTCAACGTCTGATCCAGGAAAGGATAATCATTTTATGATGACAGAACTTGATTTCAAAACGCTCTCCGAGCTTCTCTTCCCGAACGTTACCAAAGCGCCGGAAGATATGGAGCTCGAATACCCGGCCCGGGTACTTCCGGAAGGTGCCAAGGTAACCCGTTTTGCGCCGAGTCCTACCGGCTTTGTGCATTTCGGCGGGCTCTTCCCTTCCACCATCGGCGAGCGGCTTGCCCACCAGAGCGGCGGCGTGTTTTATCTGCGCATTGAGGATACCGACGCCAAGCGCGAAGTCGAAGGTGCGGCCGAAGGACTGATCAAAACACTTGCCCACTACGGAATCCGGTTTGACGAAGGTGCGGTGATCGGCAAGGACGGAAAAATCGCGGATCAAGGCATCTACGGCCCCTATCGCCAGAGTCAGCGCGGGCCGATCTATCACGTTTATGCAAAAAAGCTCGTCGCAGAGGGGCGCGCTTACCCGGTCTTTACCACAAAGGAAGAGCTGGAAGCCCTGAACGCAGTCGATAAAAAGACCGAGATCAAGGAACGCGACTGGCACGAGGACGACGCGCGCCAGATTGAAAAGCAGCGCGCCGAGCGCGAGATCACGCTGGACGAGGTCAAAGCGCATCTTGCGGCAGGCGACCCCTTCGTGCTTCGTCTTTTGGCCGACGGCGACCCCGAAAAGAAGATCCGCTTTACTGATCTCATCAAAGGCAATCTGGAGATCCCCGAGAATGACGAGGACTTCGTTCTGCTCAAATCCGATGGAATCCCGACCTACCATTTTGCGCACGCCGTTGACGATCATCTCATGGGAACGACACACGTCATTCGAGGCGAGGAATGGCTCCCGAGCCTTGCCAAGCACATCATGCTCTTCCGCTATCTCGGATTCAAACTGCCGAAGTATATGCACATCGCGCAGATCATGCGGCTTGACGAAGTCGGCAACAAGAAAAAGCTCTCCAAGCGCGATATGGGCGCCAACATGGACGACTACAGCCGCATGGGATACGCTCCTGCGTCGGTCTGCGAATATGTTATGACCCTGCTCAACTCCAACTACGAAGAGTGGCACGCGCAGAACCCGGAGCTTCCCTACACCGATTTTCCGTTCAACATCAAGAAGATGAGCAACTCGGGCTGTCTGTTCGACTTCCAAAAACTGAACGACGTCTCCAAAAACGTGCTCTCGCGCATGAGCGCCGAAGAAGTTTACGACCAGTGTCTGGAATGGGCAAATGCGTTTGACCCCGACTTTGGCAAGCTGCTTGCCGCCGATCCGGATTATGCAAAAGCCATCTTTGCCATCGGCAGAGGCGGCAAAAAGCCAAGAAAAGACCTTGCCACCTGGTGCGATGCAAAGCCCTATATGGGATTTTTCTACGACGAGCTCTTTAACATCGAAGACGCCTACCCCGAAAACTTTGCAAAAGCCGACATTGAAAAGGCGCTCTCGCTTTTCCTTGATACCTACGATTCCGCCGACGACATGACGGTCTGGTTCGACAAGATCAAGGCTGTGGCCGAACAGCTCGGCTATGCCTCGGATATGAAAGCCTACAAAGCCGACCCCGCCGCCTACCCCGGAAGTGTCGCCGACGTGAGTATGTTCTTGCGCGTCGCCGTCACCGGAAAGCTCAACTCCCCGGATATGTACGCTGTGATGCAGGTGCTCGGAGAAGATCGCGTCAAGGCACGCCTGAATCGCATGATTGAAACTTTGAAAAACGCATGAGGAAACCAGCATGGAAGAGATGAACAACAATTTCATTTATGATTTGATTGACAAAGATCTTGCCGAGCATCCGGATATGAAGGTGCACACGCGCTTTCCGCCCGAGCCGAACGGATACCTCCACATCGGCCACTGCAAGGCGCTTTGCGTGGACTTTGGAACCGCCAAAAAGTACGGCGGTCTGTGCAATCTCCGCATGGACGACACCAACCCTGCCAAAGAGGATACCGAGTACGTCGATGCGATCAAAGAGGATATCCACTGGCTTGGCTTTGATTGGGACGACCGCTTTTTCTACGGATCGGATTATTTTGACATCGACTACGAACTTGCCGAAGATCTCATCAAGCGTGGTCTTGCCTACGTCTGCGAACTCTCGGCAGAAGAATTCCGCGATCCCAAATACTGCGGAGATTTGACTCATCCGGCCGTCTCGCCCTGCAGAAGCCGCTCGCCCGAGGAAAGCCTCGACCTCTTCCGCAGAATGAAAGCGGGAGAATTCCCCGAAGGCAAATACACTTTGCGCGCCAAGATCGACCTCGAATCCGGCAACTTCTGTATGCGCGATCCGGTCATCTACCGCATCAAATACGTCGAGCATCACCGTCAAGGGACGAAATGGTGCATCTTTCCGATGTACGACTTTGCCCACCCGATTCAGGACGCGCTCGAACACGTTACCCACTCGCTCTGCTCGCTGGAATATGAGATTCACCGCCCACTCTACAACTGGGTGCGTGACAACGTGAACATTCCGGGCAACACGACCGGTTTTCCTCGCCAGATCGAGTTTGCTCGGCTGAATATCACCTACACGGTGCTCTCCAAACGCTTCCTTCGCGGCCTTGTCGAAGGCGGCGTGGTGGACGGCTGGGACGACCCGAGAATGCCCACCCTCTGCGGGCTTCGCAGAAGAGGCTATACCGCGGCGTCGATCCTTGACTTCATCGGACGCACCGGCGTTGCAAAATCGGATAGCCTTGTCGATATCCGTCAGCTCGAAGCCTGCCTGCGCGACGAGCTGAACCAAAAAGCGCCCAGGCGCATTGCCATCGAAAAGCCGATCAAGGTCGTGGTCGATAACTACCCCGAAGGCAAAACCGAGTATTTTGAAGTTTCCAACAATCCGAGCGACGAAGCCGCCGGGACGAGAAAGCTCCCATTTACGCGTGAACTTTACATCGACGAGAGCGACTTTGCCGAAGTACCGCCGCCCAAGTTCTTCCGCATGAAGCCGGACGGTGAAGTGCGACTTATGGGTGCGTATATCGTCAAGTGCGAACGCATTGAAAAGAACGCTGACGGCAGTATCAAAGAGATCCACTGCACGGCCGACCTGGAAACCGGCAACGGTATGCCCGCCGACGGCAGAAAGGTCAAAGGAACCATTCATTGGCTCTCTGCCGACTATGCAAAGGATGTAACACTCCACCTTTACAACAACCTGACCACGCTGGAGAATCCCTCGGACAAGCCGGACGACAAGGATTACACCGATTTCATCAATCCCGAGTCGCTTATCGTAGTCAAAGGGGCAAAAATCGAGCCTGCTCTTGCCGACGCCGCCCCTGGCGACAAGTTCCAGTTCGTCCGCTTCGGCTACTTCTGCAAGGACACGAAAAACGAGAATACCTTTAATAGGATCGTACCGCTGAAGGATAGTTTTGGGAAATAAAATAAAGCAAAAAGAAAAGAAGCCGCAAGGCTTCTTTTCTTTTTGATAATTAGTATTCTGCGTTCCCGACCGTGCGAGGATAAGGAAGCACGTCGCGGATGTTCGAGACGCCGGTGATATACATGATAATACGTTCAAATCCAAGTCCGTAGCCGGCGTGCTTGGTGCCACCGTACTTGCGCAGGTTGACGTACCACCAATAGTCCTCTTCCTTGAGTCCCAGCTCGTTCATACGATCGGTCAGAACGTCGAGTCGCTCTTCCCTCTGGCTTCCACCGATGATCTCGCCAACGCCGGGAACCAGAAGATCCATCGCAGCAACCGTCTTGTTGTCGTCATTCAAGCGCATATAGAAGGACTTGATCTCCTTCGGGTAGTCGATAACGAACACAGGCTTGCCGAAAATCTTTTCGGTCAGGTATCTTTCATGTTCGGTTTGCAGGTCGCAACCCCACTCGACCGGGTACTTGAAGGCTTCGCCGCTTGCTTTGAGCAGTTCGACCGCTTTGGTGTAGGTTACCTTCTCGTAATCGCTGTTTGCAAGAGCTGTCAGGCGTTCGAGGAGCGTGTTGTCAACAAATTTGTTGAAGAACTCGATCTCCTGTGAGCAGGTTGTCAGGACATGATTGATGATGGCTTTGATCATATCCCAAGCCAGCTGCATATCGTCGTTCAGATCTGCAAACGCGATCTCTGGCTCAATCATCCAAAACTCGGCGGCATGGCGCGCGGTGTTGGAGTTCTCGGCACGGAAGGTTGGGCCAAAGGTATAGATGTTGCCAAAAGCCTGCGCAAAAGTCTCACCCTCGAGCTGCCCCGAGACCGTCAGGTTGGTCGATCTGCCAAAGAAATCCTGCGACCAATCAATGCTACCGTCCTCTTTACGCGGCGGGTTTTCGGGATCCAGCGTGGTGACGCGGAACATAGCGCCTGCTCCTTCGGCATCAGAGCCGGTGATCAGCGGCGTATGTACGTAGACGAATCCACGGCTGTGGAAGAAGTTGTGAATGGCGTATGCCACTTCGCTCCGCACGCGGAAGACTGCCGAAAACAGGTTGGTACGCGGGCGCAGATAGGCCTGCTCGCGCAGGTACTCGACCGTGTGGCGCTTCTTCTGGAGCGGATAATCGGGAGTGGAAGTTCCCTCCACCGCGATCTCGGTCGCTTTGAGTTCAAAGGGCTGCTTTGCCTCTGGGGTCAGTTCAATCACACCGGTGACGACCAGCGCGGCTCCGACGTTCTGTTTTGCGATCTCGTCGTAGTTGTCGATCTTGTCACGCTCAAAAACGACCTGGAGCGTGCCAAAACAGCTGCCGTCGTAAAGATCAATAAAACCGAACGCCTTGCTGTCACGGATACTGCGCGCCCAGCCGCCGAGCGTTACGGTTTTGCCCGAAAAGGCGGTCTGGTCTGCATAAATACTTTTAATCAGTTCTCGTTTCATAGGATTCCTCGTATTGGAAAATAGAATTTGAAAAATTATAGCACAGTTCTATGGAATTGTCAAGTCAGTTTTGCGTTTGTAAAAGAAATCGCTCTTTAAGGCCCCTACGGTCGATCTTTCCGTTTGGCGTCAGAGGCATCTTCGGGAGGCGTTCCAATCGGGTTGGGAGCATATACCGAGGCAGTTTTTTGGAAAGCTCGGAAAGAATTGTTTTCTCATCCACCAAACCGGTATAAAAGAGTGCGATCTGCTTTTGCGCCTCGTCGTAGAGGGCGCAACAAAGCTGCAATCCATTGACTGTGGCAGCTGCGGCTTCGATCTCGCCAAGCTCAATCCTATGCCCCATGTGCTTGATCTGCGCATCCTTGCGCCCGACGAAGATGAGTTCGCCAAGCTCGTTGTAATAGGCGTTGTCGCCGGTTTTGTAGACAAGCTCGGGATAATGATTCTGCAAGGGGTTCTGCACGAAGGCTTCACTCGTTTTCTCGGGATTGTTATAATAACCGAGCGTTACGCAGGTGCCGCGCAGATAAATTTCGCCGGGTTTGTTTGCTTGCTCGATCTTCTCGTCCCGCTCCCCCAAAAGGAAGAGGTCGGTATTGCGGAAGGGACGACCGATCGGGATCGGTTCACCATCGGCAAGCTCCCTCTCTGCCTTCCAATAGCAGGACATTCCGGTGGCTTCGGTAGGCCCATAAAGATTGAAGAAGGTCGCGCCCGGCAAGGCCTCTCTCCAAAGCCGATACTGCGGAAGCGGAAAAACTTCGCTTCCGAATGCGACTGTGGAAAGATACTTCGGCGGGTTCGTCTCAAGAACACCCAAGCTGGAGACCATGGTCAGAGCCGAGACAACCCAGCAGATGGTGTTGATCTTGTGTTCGTTGAGAAAATCGCAGAGCCGCGTCGGGAACAAAAAGAGCTTTTTGGGAATGAGATAGGTCGTAGCACCATATTTGATGGTCGGCATGATCTCTTTTAAGGGCGCGTCGAAGAAAAGCGGCGTCTGGTTGCCGAAGACCGTATCTTCCGAGAACGGAAGCGCCTCGCAGAGCGATTCAGTGTAGTCGATTACCGAGCGGTGGCAGGCGGCAACGCCTTTGGGAACCCCGGTGGAACCGGAGGTAAACACCATGTAGATCGGATCGGTATCGATCTGCTTTTTCCGCACTTTTGCAAGGATATTTTCGTTAATTTTGGCTTTTGCAAGCTCGTCGTAAGCAAGTGCATCGCCCGAAAAGCCAAGCCCTTCGAGCGCCTTTTTGCCCTCGTCGTCATAGATGAGATACTTTGCGCCAACGCTCGAAAGGATCAACTCCATGCGCTCTTTTGGCATGGAGGAATCGAGCGGAACGTAGGGACAGGCCGCATAGATACAGGCGAAAAAGGCAACAATTTGCGCAGGTCTGCGCTTCATGAGAATGGCGACCGGTTCTCCCGGTTGCGCGGTCCCAAGCAGTCCCGTGGCAAGGCTTTGGGCGGTGCAAAGGACTCTTTCAAAGGTTAAACTCTCTTCCCCATCCGAAAACGCAAGCTTGTCCGGAACTCTCTTTGCGCTTTCTTCCAGATACTCTAAAATGTTGGTTCTCATATCAGTGAACCTCTGTGATGATCGTCTCGGCGCGCTTTGGATAAGCACTGCCGTCGAATGCGTAGAAATAGTTTTTTACGCCGGTCGTCTCAAAAGCGCGCGAACGGCTGTAGGCTTCGAGCTGCGCGTCGGTCATGAGGCATCCCCAAGGCGGCAGTTTGTCAAGCAAATGGCAGGCGTCAAAATGGTACCAGGTGTTATTCCCGAGATTGACCAGATTCCAATAGTGCCGCTCTGTGACAATGCCCTCTGTCCTTTGAATATCCAGGTTTTCAATGCCGAGGTATTCAAAGCAGGCTTTGGAGAGCGCAAAATAGGTAAAACAATCACCGTATCCGTTGACAAGGCCGTAATAGGCGGCGCGCACCCAATCGCTTTTATCCGAATCGTTCTGGTAGGAGATCGATTGATAAACGAATTGATAAACCACGCGCACCCGCTCTTCGGTACTCATGTTGACGCCGATGAGCGGCGAGAGCTGTTTTGCAAGAAGCTCGTTCAGCATCTCTTTTGTTACGAGTTCGCGGTAGACGTGGAGGTAGACCGTCACACTTGAAGTGTTCCCGGCAAAATCTTTGGCTTCGTAAACGACCGGATAACTTCCCGCGCGGCTCAGATCCACCCTATCGGTGTTAACGGACAGAACCGGTGCGGGATCAAGATTATCGGTCACGGTAACGCCGGAACGATAGGCAACGCCGTCGCCCAGCACGGTGGCAAGATCCTTTGCACCGGAAATGACCGGCGCCTCATCGTCAAACATAAGCGTAAAGGTGCTGGAATAGGTAAACTCCTTGCCGTCTTTGGTGCGAAGGATCAAGGTAACCCGGTTTTGCCCGATGGAATCCATCTTGGTGTCCTCCGAGAACCTGACCGTCGCTCCGGCGGGTAAGGATTCAAAGAAATCTTCGGCCTTGGGAAAGGACTCTGCCACGCCGATCGCTCCCTTTTGCGGGATCAATTTGACCTCGGGAGCCGTCTGTTGTGCCTTGCAGGAAGCAAAAAGCGAAAAGAAAAGGAGGATCCCGAGAAACAAAATACAACTGCGTATTTTCGTGTTCATGGGTTCCACCTCTTTCTTTTGTAAATCTGAAAAATCAAAGCAGATGAATTCCGTTTTCCTCGCAGAGACGAGCCTCGTCCTCTCTCCAATAGGAGGACTGCACCTCTCCGATATGCGCTTTGCGCAAAAAGAACATGCACATTCTCGATTGTCCGATGCCGCCACCGATGGTGTAAGGAAGCTCACCGGCAAGAAGCGCCTTGTGGAAAGGCAAGCTTGCCCGCTCCTCGCATCCGCGTTCTTTCAGCTGGCGGCGCATCGCGTCCTCATCGACACGAATGCCCATTGAGGAAAGCTCGAGTGCGCAGTCAAGGATCGGGTAATAAACGATGATGTCTCCGTTGAGCGTCCAGTCGTCATAGTCGGGCGCTCTGCCGTCGTGAATGATGCCGCTTTTCAGCTTGCCGCCGATCTGCATAAGGAAGATCGCGCCGTATTCTTTGACAGCAAGATATTCGCGCTCTTTTGGCGTTTTGTCCGGCCAACGGTCTTCCAGCTCCTGCGTGGTGATGTAGGTGATCTCCTTCGGAAGGAGCTTACCGATAAAGGCATACTCGTTGACAATGTAGTTTTCGGTATGACGGAGCGCACGATAGATGGCCTTGACCGTGTGGCGGAGCATGGCCTCGTTGCGCTGCTCTTTGGTAATGATTTTTTCCCAGTCCCACTGGTCGACAAACATCGAGTGCAGGTTGTCGGTCTCCTCGTCCCTGCGAATGGCGTTCATATCGGTGTAAAGCCCTTCGCCAACGTCAAAGCCGTATTCTTTCAGGGCAAAGCGCTTCCACTTGGCAAGCGAATGAACGATCTCCAGCTCCGGACCGTTGTAAATGTCGAAATTCACCGGACGCTCGACGCCGTTGAGGTTGTCATTGAGTCCGCTTTCTTTTGTAACAAACAAAGGAGCCGAAACTCGAATGAGATTGAGCTGAACCGAAAGATCCTTTTCAAAAAAGTCTTTGACCTTTTTGATGGCATACTGGGTCTGGCGCAGGGTCAGGTGCGAATGATAATCTTTTGGAATGATGATATTGGACATGGACGGGCACCTCCTCGGTGTGGGATAAAAGATTTGAAAATAAGCAAATTATAATAAAATTATTATACCCGATAATCCTTTGTTTGTAAATGGTTTTGGGCAAAGTTTTTCACTTTTTTCGTCTGCTTTCAAAAAATGACGACAAAAGTTCGCGGCATTCTTTTGAAAGGATGCCTCCCTCGACTTGCGGAGTGCTCTCCAAAGGATAGGCCGTAAGGTTCAAAAGGCTCCCGAGGGCTCCCTCCCGCGGGTCTTTTGTTCCAAAGACCACACGTCCGATCCTGGCGTGCAAAATGGCGCCCGCGCACATGGGACAGGGTTCCATGGTGACATACAACGTGCAATCGCAAAGGCGCGTGCTTCCAAGCGCGCGGCAAGCCCTCGAAATGGCAAGACTCTCGGCGTGCGCGGTTGCGTCCTGCGCTCTCTCGCACTCGTTGGACGCCTCGGAAAGGATTTTTCCGTTCCGAACCACAAGCGCCCCGACCGGAACGTCCCCCGACTCTCCTGCCGCTTTTGCAAGCTCGATCGCGCGTTTCATAAAGGTGGTATCAACTGTTTCCATATCTCACCTCAAACACAAAAAACCGCCCCGAGGGCGGTTTTTTGATAAAACTCAGTGAAGGATGCACCGCTCGGTGTCCTTATCAAAAATGTGCAGTCTCGTCATGTCAAAGCCAACCTTGACAGTCTCGCCGGCGCGGGTCTGAGATCTTGCCGAAACTCTTGCAATGAGTTTGCCCTCTTCGCCTACGTTGAGGTAGAGATAAATCTCGGCGCCCATCAGCTCGGTCACATCGACGTTGGCATCCAGCATGGCGTCCTTGTACTTTTCGGGATCGGGAGCGTCTTCAATGCATTCGGGACGCAGTCCGCAGACAACCTCTTTGCCGATATATTCGGCAAGCTTCGGATCTTCGGCTTTCTCTTTGGGAAGCTTCAGCGCATTTCCCTCGTAAACGAAGTAAACGCCGTCGCCCTTCTTTTCGAGCGTGCCGTTCATAAAGTTCATTTGCGGAGTTCCGATAAAGCCTGCAACAAAGATGTTGACCGGCTCGTCATAGAGCTTCTGAGGCGTTGCAACCTGCTGAATGAGACCGTCCTTCATAACGACGATACGGGTTGCCATGGTCATAGCTTCGACCTGGTCGTGCGTAACGTAAATGAAGGTGGTTCCCACGCTGTTATGGAGCTTGGTCAGCTCGGTTCTCATTGCGGCACGAAGCTTTGCGTCCAGGTTGGAGAGCGGCTCGTCAAGCAGGAAGACCTGCGGATCGCGCACGATGGCACGACCGAGTGCCACACGCTGTTTCTGACCGCCGGAAAGAGCCTTCGGCTTTCTTTCAAGCAGGTGGGTGATGTCAAGGATTCTTGCGGCCTCTTCGACCTTTTTCTTGATGACTTCCTTCGGCACTTTGCTGAGCTTCAGACCGAATGCCATATTCTCAAACACCGACATGTGCGGATAAAGAGCATAGTTCTGGAACACCATGGCGATCTTACGATCCTTCGGCGCCACGTCGTTGACAAGGCGGTCACCGATGAAAAGTTCGCCCTCGGAAATTTCCTCAAGTCCCGCGATCATACGGAGCGTAGTGGATTTTCCGCAGCCGGAAGGGCCAACCAGAACAAGGAATTCTTTGTCCTTGATCTCCAAATTGAAATCCGAAACGGCGGTAACGCCGCCCGGGTATTTCTTGTAAATGTGTCGCAATGACAGGCTTGCCATAGATCAATCCTCCTGATTCGGGACATAGCTTTTGAGTATATACTATTGTACCAAATATCTCTGCAAAATGAAAGGGCTTTATTCCCCAAATTTCGCCCTTTGTTCTTGTGCAAATTGCACAAGACAAATGAAAAGCATCATGATTGCTTCTGCTTGGAACGCATGGTCAATGAGATGCGCTTTTTGGCAACGTCGACGGCAAGGACTCTGACCTTGACCACGTCACCCACCTTGACCACCTCGGACGGATGTTTAACAAAGCGATCGGCAATTTGCGAAATATGAACGAGTCCGTCCTGATGCACGCCGATATCGACGAACGCGCCAAAGTCAATGACGTTGCGCACGGTGCCGGTCAATTCCATATCCGGCTTCAGGTCTTCAAGAGACAAAATATCGTCTCTGAGCACCGGAGGCGGAAGCGTGTCTCGAATGTCTCTGCCCGGTTTTTCAAGCTCGGTCAAAATATCTTTGAGCGTCGGGACGCCCACGCCGATCTCTTCGGCCAGTTTGATGAGTCCCGCGCTCTCGGCTTTGGTGGAAAGATCTTTGAGATTTCCTGCGGCGACATCGGCTTTGGTATAACCGAAATGCGCGAGCAGTTTTTCGGCCGCCTCGTAGGATTCGGGATGCACACCGGTGTTGTCAAAAATCTCTTTGCCTCCCGGAACGCGCAAAAATCCCGCCGCCTGCTCAAAGGCGCGGTCGCCGATGCGCGGCACCTTTTTGAGCTGTTGCCTGGTTGTGAAGGCCCCGGTCTCCTCGCGGTATTTGACGATGTTCTTTGCCGAGGCAAGGTTGATGCCCGAAATATAGGAAAGAAGCGAATAGGATGCAGTGTTGACGTCCACGCCGACCGCGTTGACGCAATCCTCGACCACGCCGCCGAGCGCTTCGTCAAGGCGAGATTGTTTCATGTCGTGCTGGTATTGTCATACGCCGATCCCTTTGGGATCGATCTTGATGAGCTCGGCCAGCGGATCCTGCAATCTTCTTGCGATCGAGACGGCGCTACGCTGCATCACGTCGAAGTCCGGGAACTCCTCGGCCGCGAGCTTGGAGGCCGAATAGATCGAGGCTCCCGCTTCGCTGACGACGATATATTTCACGTCTTCCGGAATTTCCTTGAGAAGTCTGGCGATGAAGATCTCGCTCTCTTTGGAGGCGGTTCCGTTGCCGATGGCGATGACCTGTACCCCATGCTTGGCGATGAGTCGTTTGACGATCATCTTGCTCTTTTCAATCTCTTCTCTCGGCTTGACCGGGTAGATCACAGCGGTGTCGAGCACCTTGCCGATGGGATCAACGACGGCGAGTTTGCACCCGTGTGCATAACCGGGGTCAAAGCCCATAACGATCTTGCCCTTGAGCGGCGACTGCATGAGCAGATGAGAAAGGTTGTCGGCAAAGAGCTTGATGGCTCCCTCCGATGCGTTGTCAAACAGATCGCTTCGCACTTCCCTTTCGATCGACGGAGCAATCAGGCGATCATACCCGTCGCGAATCGCTTCCTCAACGTAGGGCTCGGCCGGACTGCGATTGCCGAGGATCATTTCGGAGAACAAAAACTTTAAGATAAGTTCTTCGTCGACTGTGATCGAGACCTTTAAGAATTCTTCCTTTTCGCCGCGATTGAGCGCAAGAACTCTGTGCGGCAGGATCTTTGCCACCGGTTCGGAATAATCGTAATACTGCGCGTAAACAGAATCCTCTTCTTTTGCGGCTTTGGAAGAGATCAGGCCAAACTGCATGGTAAGACGCCGAATTTCCTTGCGGAATTCGGCATTGTCCGAAACGATCTCGGCGATGATATCCTTCGCGCCGGCAAGCGCCTCTTCGCGCGTGGCGACGCCTTTTTCTTCGTCGATGAAGGCGTCGGCCTGCTCTTCGATCGAGGGATCATAAGAGGGATCCTGCCGCAGAATGAGCTCGGCCAAAGGTTCGAGCCCCTTCTCTTTTGCCACCGAGGCTCTCGTCTTTCTGTGCGGACGGAAGGGACGGTAAATATCTTCGACCTCGGTGATGGTCTTGGCGTTCTCAATGGCCGAGAGGATCTCGGGGGTCATCTTCTCTCGCGCGGTGATCAGCTCTGTGACCTCCTGCTTACGCTTTTCGAGGTTGCGCAGGGCGTTCAGGCGATCAAAAAGGTTGCGGAGAATCTCGTCGTCAAGGCTTCCGGTCACCTCTTTGCGGTAGCGCGCGATAAAGGGGATGGTGTTGCCCTCGTCGATGAGCGCTACCGTCTTTTCCACCTGCTCGACACCAAGGTGAAATTCTTCTGCTAACTGCTGGGAAATGGTCATGTCGTTCTGTTTCCTTTCGCAAAAAGGGTATTTTGTTCTGTTTCGGTCAAAGGGCGAAAATCGCCCCTTGCAAGATTCTTTGGTAAGGTCAGGCCGCCGAAAGCGATACGCTCGAGATCGATCACTTGGTTGTGAAGTGCTTCGAGCATCCGCTTGACCTGGTGGAACTTCCCTTCGGTGATGGTCAGCTCCAGCGTTTTTTCGCCGGTGCGTTTGACTCCTGCCGGCTTGGTAACAAAGTCGCCAAGATCCACGCCGGACTCGAGAGTCTGAATGTCCTCGTCCGAGATCGGGAATTTTGCGGTCAGAGCATAAGTCTTTTCAACGTGGTATTTCGGAGAAAGAAGCCTGTGGCAAAGGTCGCCGTCGTTGGTGAGGAGCAAAAGGCCCTTGGTGTTTTTATCGAGCCTTCCGCAGGGAAAAAGCTCCATGCGGCGGTATTCCTCGGGCAATAGATCAAGAACGGTCGCTCCGCGCCCATCCTCGGTTGCCGAGAGGTATCCCTCCGGTTTGTTGAGCATGAGATAAACGAACTTTTGATAGGCGATTTCTCGCCCGCAAAAAGCAACGGTGTCCTTCGTTTCGTCCACTTTTTGATCGGGAGATTTTGCCGGGATCCCATTCACAAGGACAAGCCCTGCGCGAACGGCTTTGGCGGTCTCTTTTCGGCTTGCAACACCCATGTCGGAAAGAAATTTATCCAGCCGCACAAGACCACCTCCCTCAAAAATTTCCATCTTCTTTATTATAACACTGCCCCTATGATTTGTAAAGAGATTTTTGCAAAAAAAGAGGGCTCCGAAGTCCTCGAAGTCCTCTTTTTTGATGAGAAAATCTTACTTTTGCGCAAGCTTGCGGAGCAGTTCGGTCTGCTCTTTCACGTTGGCGTAGAACTCGTCCTCGCGAGCCTTGAGCGCCTCTGCCTTGGCAGCCTCCTCGGCGGCCTTTGCTTCGGCCTCTGCTTTGGCAGCGGCAGCAGCCTCGGCCTCGGCAGCAAGCTTCTTGGCATTCATCTTGTTCTCGGCCTTCTTGACAACGCGAACGATGATAAAGATGCAGAGTGCTACAATGATGAAGTCGATAATCGTCTGAATCCAGTTGCCCCACATGATAGCAATCTCGGGCTTGACCACTTCACCGGCTTCCAGAACCTCGGGACGCAGAACCGTCTTGACGCCCGTAAGATCCATATCCTTGAGGAAGAGGTTGGTCAAGGGAGAGATGATGTCGTTGACAAGGCTCGTGACGATCTTACCGAACGCGGCACCGATGACCACTGCAACGGCAAGGTCGAGTACATTACCCTTGGTAATGAACTGTTTGAAATCGGCAAAAAATCCGCTCTTTTTGGCTTTCTTTCCTTTCATGATGAAAAACTCCTTTTTGATTTATTTATTCATAAAGAGGATACTGTTTGCAAAGCGCCAACACTTCTTCCCTGACGCGATCCTTATTGCCATCAAAATCGGTGGCAATATCTTTGATCCAAGCGGCAATCTTTTTCATCTCGGTCTCGCCAAAGCCACGGCTGGTGACAGCGGGCGTACCGAGCCGGATGCCGCTGGTAACAAACGGCGTTTCGGGATCATTGGGGATCGCGTTCTTGTTGGCGGTGATATGCACCTCGTCGAGGCGGTGTTCCAGATCCTTTCCGCTGACGCCAAAGGAACGGAGATCAACCAGCATCAGGTGATTGTCGGTCCCGCCAGAGACGATGCGGAAGCCCTGTTTTTGCATTTCCGCACATAAGATTTTGGAATTTGAAAGGATCTTTTTCTGATATTCCTTAAACTCGTCGGTCAGAGCCTCGCCAAAAGCAACCGCCTTTGCGGCGATGATGTGCATGAGCGGCCCTCCCTGCGTACCTGGAAAAATCGCTTTGTCAATCTGCTTGGCAAGCGCCTCTTTGCAAAGGATCATGCCGCCGCGCGGGCCGCGGAGCGTTTTGTGCGTGGTGGTGGTGACCACATCGGCATACGGCACCGGGCTCGGATGAAGTCCTGCTGCAACAAGCCCTGCAATGTGCGCCATATCCACCATGAGATAGGCGCCGACCTCGTCGGCGATCTCGCGGAATTTTGCAAAATCAATGAATCTCGAATAGGCGCTAGCACCCGCCACAATGAGCTTGGGGTGGCACTCGAGCGCAATTCTCCGGATTTCATCGTAATCAAGCATTTCGGTCTTGTCGTCCACACTGTAAGGAACGATATGGAAATACTTGCCCGAAATGTTGACCGGAGAGCCGTGCGAGAGGTGGCCGCCGTGAGCAAGATTCAGCCCCATCACCGTGTCGCCGGGATTGAGAAGCGCAAAGAACACCGCGAGGTTTGCGCTGGCACCGCAGTGCGGCTGAACGTTTGCATGCTCTGCGCCAAAAAGCTTTTTGGCGCGCTCAATGGCGATGTTTTCCACAATGTCAACATACTGACAGCCGCCGTAGTAACGGTGCGCGGGGAATCCCTCGGCATATTTGTTGGTCAGCACGGTTCCGGCCGCAAGGAGCACGGCCTTTGACACGACGTTTTCGGATGCGATCAGCTCAATGTTCTCACGCTGACGGCCAAGCTCGAGCGCACAGGCGTCGAACACCTCTTTGTCGTAGTTTGCAAGTTCGTCAAAAAAATTCATAGGGTCTCCTTTTGGATTGCATTTGGGACGCGCACAAGCTCCCGATTAGAATAAGTGACATAGCCTCCAAAGCCTGCGGCTCTGGCGGATAAAGCTGACTTTTTGATTCCCTGCCCCACGTCTTCCGGCTTTTCGGCAAACGAGGCAAGCAGAATGTCTCCGCGGCGCTCACTCATGCGGCGAAGCACAAAGGGTGAAAGGTCGCAGACCGGATGCCCCGTCGCATAGCAGACTGCAAATCCGCGCGCGACCAGTTCGTCGGCAAGATCAAGCATGGTCTTGCGATAAAGCGCGGAATCGCAAATTTTTGTTCCAAGGAGTTTTGCGACCGCTTCCAGACCGAATGCGATCCGGCTTTTCGAAATCCTCAGTACTGCCTTGAAAGCTTCTTTGTAGGCAGAGAGAAATTCCTCGGCGCCTCCCGAAAAGCGGGACAAGAGCAAGGAAAACTCGTCCGGATTCAAGAGATTCCAAGCGTATTTCTCGTAAAAGAAATGGGTAAAAGAAAAGTAACAATCGTTTTTCGAAATCTCTGGTCTGCCCCAGTCTTCAGGCGAAAGGATCACAACAGAATCGCTTTCGCATGCCCGCCACGTGCCGGCACTTTCTCCTTGCAGAAAGACGAACAGCGTTGTGATCCCGCGCGTCTTTGCCGCATTCAGATACTCGGAAGGCAAAATTCCGGGCAAAGGGCAGATCGCGTCAAATTGTCCGCGACAAGCGTTTTGGTCAATCGGTTTCATGGAGCTCGGCAAGGATCAGATCGTGCGATTTTTGAGCAAGTTCGGGCAAAGGAGTTGCGGCAAGCTCTTCGGGCTGCCAGACGTCGAGCACCTTCAAGGTCACGGTTATGGGCAAAAAGTGCTTGCCCATACGGATCTTCTCGGTGTTGTGCGACGCCATGACCACGACCGGGACTCCGGCTTTCTTGGCCAGGTAAAAGGCTCCATCCTTGAACTCCTGGAGTTTTCCCGAGCGGCTTCTTGTTCCCTCGGGGTAAATGCCGATGCTAAGGCCCTCGTTTTGCACGAGGTCGGCGGCGCTCTTCAGAGTCCGGAGCGCGCGCATGCCGTTCTCGCGGTCGATCGAAAGGTATCCGGCTTTGCGGATGAGACTGCCGATGAAGGGGATCTTGAAATTCGATTCCTTGGAAATAAAGAGGATCGCACCCGGATAAGCCGCCATCACAACCATCGGGTCAAAGTTGGAAATGTGGTTGGCAACCAGAACAAAGGGCGTCTTTGGCAGCTTTTCAAAGCCTTCCCTTTTTATGCGCACCCAAAGGAATCCGAACAGCCAGTTCGTCATGAAATGCAGATACTTCATGGAAAAACGGTCGGGCTTTTCGGGATTCGGGTTGCGGGAGATAAACGGGATCGAGATCACGAACCCAAGGAAAAAGACGAGCGTGATCGCAAGGTAAAAACCGATCCAAAACAGAGGGAGCCACCAAAAGGAAAGCCCTTCCGACGTGGCGCACAGCGAAGCCGCACCCGCACCGCTCAATAGGAAAAAGATCAGATTCAACATTTCAAAAGACTCAGACGGCCGCGGTCTCTGCTTCTTTTTTGCCGGCCTTTTTTGCTTTTCCCGAGCTGACCTGATATTCGGTCACGCCCGAAACGGTCTCGCCGTCGATCTGGAGCGCGGTGGGACGATCAAACCTGACCGTGATCTCGTTCCCGGTGAAAACCGAGACCATATCGGTATGCTCGACGTGCTTGCCCTGGAAAATGCTGGAGAAGGCCATGAGCGTCTTGAGCTTGCCGCTGCCGTACCAAACGACGGTCGTCAGCTTGCCGTCCGGATCAAAACGATCCTGCGCGGGAGCCGCCATCATACCGCCGCCGTAGTAGCGGCCTTTCATGGTCGGAGCCAGCCAGACGCGATCGAATTCGTGCGTCTCGCCATCCACGGTGACGGTCGCATGGGTGGTATGGTAATGGAACAGAAGTCCCTTGACTGCAATCGAGGCATAGTTGACCGGTTTGGAGGATTCTTTTGCAAGCCTGTCGCCCTCTTCACAGCAGTAACCGTCGATGCCATAGCCAACGCCGTTGATGAAGCGGCGGGTCATGCCGTTGACTTTGACGATCGGCAGATCTTTCACGTACTTGTTGAGCGGAATAAGTCCCTCGTCTCCAGGGGCTACGTCGGTGCGAAAATCATTTCCGGAACCGCCTGCAAAGAGGTAAAGCGGGTTTACAACTTCCAAGTCGCCGAGATCGTTGACAAAATGGTTGAGCGTGCCGTCTCCGCCGGTCAGGACAACCGCGTCCTCCGGAGCAAGAGAAGCGAAGAAAGAAGCAAGGTCTTTGACCTCTCTCACATCGGTAAAGGTCAGTTCCGCGTCAGAAACGAGTGCGCGGACTTTTTCGGCGTTGACTTTGCCGTTTCCGCCTCCGGACAGGGGATTGTACAGGACTACGTACTTCATGATGTTACCTCTGTTTTAAGATTTGAATGGACCGGAAGATTTTCCGATCGATCATACAAGGGCTATTTTACCACAGATTGTGGAAAAAGTCAAGTTTTTGGAGAAAAAAGCACAACCGCTTGTGGAATTTTTTTCACGGTGTCCGAGGAGGTCATGCCAATGCGCCCCACTTCGGCTTCTGCCAGCTCGCCTGCAATCCCGGCAAGCATGGCGCCAAAGGTCACGGTTTCGAGCGTGGCAGGCAGATAACCAAGCAGACCGGCAAGGATTCCCGAGAGCACGTCTCCGCTCCCGGCCGTTGCCATTCCGGGGCATCCTCTTGCAACCAGTCTGGTGCTCTCGCCGTTTGTGACAACGGTCGTATCCCCTTTGAAAAGGAGAATTACACGATTCTCTTTGGCAAAATTCTTCGCAATTTCCAACGGATTCTGCAAAATCTCCGAGGCCGGGATCCCGGTCAGGCGCTCGAGTTCCTTCGGGTGCGGGGTTAAGATCGCCTGCCCGCGATAGGAAGAAAGAAGCGTTTTGTCCATTCTCGAGAGCGTATTGAGCCCGTCGGCGTCGATGATAAGAGGGATATCGAGATGGGTCAAAATCCAATTCAGGATTTTTTCGTTTTCGGGAGAGCTTCCCCATCCCATGCCGATCGCAAGTGCTTTTTTGCTGGAAAGTGCTTCCCGGAGCTTTGCTTCGTCAAAGAGCGCGTGTCCGTTCCTATCAGAGAGAAGATACAAGGTCGATTCCAAAAGATAAGGAGAAACGCTCGATGCAATCGAAGCCGGAACGATCAACTGAGACACGCCGCATCCGGATCTCAGCGCTGAGAGAGAAAGATTTGCCAGTTTGACGGCTCCCGCGTATTCGGCGCATCCCCCGAGGATCGAAACATAGCCGTAACTCCCCTTGTGCGAGTTGTGCTTTCGCTCACCGAAAATACCGATAGAATCTTCAGTTTCGGCAAGAGCAAGATCGTAAGAAGGCCTCGGAAGGCCTATGCCCACGCGTTTGACTGTTCCGACAAGATCTCTTCCGTCGGCAAGATAGAGTCCGGCTTTGCGCTCTCCGAAGGTGACTGTCAAAGTGGATTTGACCGCGCCGTTTCCGATCCCGCTGTCCGGATCCAGACCGCTGTTGATGTCGGCCGAGATCACAACCTTGCCGCTTTCATTGATCTTTTTTGCCGCCTCGTCAAACGGTTGGCGCATCTTCCCGGAAAATCCGATCCCGAGCATACAGTCAACAATTTCTTCATAGGGTGATAGCGAGACAGCGGGATCATAGAAAAAGATTTCAATCCCCTGCTCTTTGCACTCGTCAAGAAGCGCTTCGCCCTCTTTTGTCGCGCGGTCGGTCAAGCGGAGGATCGCGCAGGCGATTTTTGCTTTTTTCAGGCGCAAAGCCAGCGCATAGCCGTCGGCGGCATTGTTGCCGCTCCCACAGACAACAAGAACCGGGCCGCGCCAGGAATAGGCCAAAAAAAGCCCATCTGCGGCGCGTTCGATCAGCTCTCGCTCGGAGATTCCGGCGTTTATTGCAAGCGATTCCAGACGTCTTTGTTCGCTTCTTGTCACAAGGCGTTTCAATTTTCTTTCCTCCCGGGCGTTTTCTCGTTTCATTCTATCATGGATCACTCGGCCTGTCAACGAAATTACCAGATTTTTAGGGGTTCCATTTTCGGAGTCTCCTGACTATAATGATACTATCAAGCAAAGAGCGCTCGTATGCGGCGTTCGGGAAGGATTTTTTATGGAACTCATCCGCATCAGCGATTGCAAACTAAAGGTCATGCTGACGCAGGCGGACATAGAGCGACTTCACTTTGATCCCGAGAGCGACTCCTCGGAAGATCTGCACAGGTCCTTTCGATCGCTCTTGCTCGAAATTCAAAGACGAAGCGGTTTTACTGCCGACGGCAAAGAACTTTCCATTCAATATTTTCCGTCGCGGGAGGGTGGCTGTGAAATGTTTATCAGCAATTTGCGCGAAAAAGAACCAAAAAGCAACTCCGCGTCGTCTCTTGCTCCGTGCGAGATCACCGGCTTTCGCAAAGAATACGTTTTTCGATTTTGCGAAATGAACCTCTTGCTTACCGCCTGCAAGCGACTGCTTCAGATCGGATACGCGGGAGACAGTGAAGCCTATGTGGACGAGGGCGAACAATGGTTTCTCATTCTCAGCCTGATCTCTTCTCATCCCTTTGAAATGCCAGAGGAATTGTTCTTTCTCTCGGAATATGGCCGTCAGGAGAGCGCGACCGACGCAAAAATTTATCTTGCCGAGCATGGGCGCAGGCTTTGCCCTGATTCCGCCGTTCCGATCTTGGCGAAATACATCTGAAAACAAAAAATCCCGAACCTTCAAAGGTTACGGGATTTTTTGTTCGGCTCCTGCTTTTTCAGATGCTTTCTGAAAAAGGCGATCAGAAACGGAACCGATACAAGAAAGGTCAAAAAGTCCGAAAGCGGTTGCGCCGCCTGAATACCAATCTCACCCAAAAAGCGCGGGGCGATCAGAATGATCGGGAGAAAGAAGATCCCCTGCCTGAGCGATGCCAGAAGCGTTGCCTGCCACTTAAAGCCAAGGCTTTGATAGAGTTGATTGACATAGGTGGAAAAGGCCAAAAACGGTAGCGCCATTGCCGAAAAACGCAGCGCCGCACTCCCGAAGGCGATCACCTCTTCGTCACTGATAAAAAAGCCCATGATCTGTCGGAAGAAGATTGCAAAAGCCGCGCAAAGGAAGAGGCAAAAGACGCTTCCGACTGCAGTTGCAAACCAGAACGCGCGCTTGGTTCTTTGGTAGTTTCCGGCGCCATAATTGTAACCCGCGACCGGCTGGAAGCCCTGGCCGACGCCAAGGACGATATTTCTTGCAAGCAGATAGCATTTGCTTGCAATCGCCATGGCGGCGACGGCAGCGTCGCCGTAGCCTGCGGCCATGGTGCTCAGTGCCGCGGTGGAAACGCTCGCCCACCCCTGACGACAGATGGTCGGAAATCCGGTGCTGAGAATCTCCCAATAAGTCTTTGGCTTTCTGCTGACCTTTTTGAGGTTCAGGCGCAGAATGGTTCTCTTTGACAAATAGCGGATAAGAAGGACAACAAAGCTCACGGCCATTCCGATGGTGGTGGCGATCGCCGCTCCGAAGGTTCCAAGGCCGAAGGCAAAAATGAACAATGGATCGAGCAGGACGTTGATGAGTCCCCCGCTGACCGTGCCGATCATCGAATAGGCCGCCTGCCCTTCCGATCGGAGCAGATTGTTGAGCACAAAAGTCCCGCAGAGAAGAGGCGCCGAAACGAGGATCCACGCGGCATAGGGTTTTGCGTGCGGGAGCATGGTATCGGTACAGCCGACCAGCCTTAAGATCGGATTCAAAAAAGTCAGACCGACCACGCAAAGCAGAATCCCCGAGAGGACCGCTCCCGCAAAGGCACTGCTTCCGTAAGCCTCAGCCTCTTCTTTTTTGTTTGCGCCGAGCTTGCGGCTGGAAAGGCTGGAGGCTCCCATGGCAAATCCAAAGCCCACGGCATGGATGAGCGACATCACGGCAAAAGTCGCGCCTACGGCGGCCGAGGCCGATTTATCGATCTGAGAGACAAAATAGGTGTCGGCCGTATTATAGATGAGCGTGATCAACTGGGTCAGCACGGCCGGGAGCGCCAGCTTTGTGACCACACGCGGGATCGGGCGCTCGAGCATTTCAACCCGCCGCTCTTGTTCTGTGACTGCTTGTTTCATTCGGTACCCCTTTGGAAAGGATATGAAAAAGTATCGGCAAATTCTTTTTTCTCTATGTACGAAAAGAAATAAAAGGGACGCCGGATGGTACTGACAGCGTCCCTGTTTGAATCAATCCAGAACCGGCAAAACGAATTTTGCCGAAAGTCCGGTCTTTGCAAAAGCCTTATCGGCTTCTTCCCCAGATATGGCGGGTGTAAGAAGCGCAAAGAATCCACCGTCAAAGAATTCGACCCTGTTGCTTCCGAAGGCGGCCAGCGCCTTTTCGGCGCACTTGTGACAGCCCTCAACTACGTACACGCGGCGGCAAACATAGGAATCGATCGGGGCAAGATCGCGCGCTTCGGCCGCTTTCCAAATCGGGCATTTCGGCGGTTTCTGCAAAGATTTTGCAATCTGAATCACGTCTGCCACCACGGCGCTTGCCGTCGGGAGCTTGCCGGCTCCCGCACCGTAGAAAAAGCTTCTGCCAAGCATATCCGCGTCGACCAGAATCCCGTTGAAGACGCCGTCGACGTGCGAGATCGGGTTGGAAGACGGAACCAGGCAGGGCTGTACGAAGGAGAGGAGTTTTCCATCAATCTCTTCGGTATGCCCGATGAGCTTGAGGGCACAGCCAAAGCGCTCGGCCACGGCGGAATGCTCTTTTGTAATTTTGGTGATGCCGGTCGTCGGAACCGTTTTGGGATCCTGCAGCTTGCCAAAGGCAAGCGCGGCAAGGATGGTGATCTTGCGCGCGGCGTCGATCCCTTCGACGTCGGCGGCAGGATTGGCTTCGGCGTATCCGAGCCTCTGCGCTTCTTTCAAGGCGTCCGAAAACTCGGCGCCCTCGTCCTTCATTTTGGTCAGAATATAGTTGGTTGTTCCGTTGAGAATTCCGCTAACTGCGAGAATTTTGTTAGAAGAAAGATCGGTCTGCATGGGGCGGATGATCGGGATGCCGCCGCCCACGCTGGCTTCAAACAGATAGGATACGCCCTTCTCTTTTGCAAGTTGCAACAGCTCAACGCCAAAGGTCGAGACCACCTCTTTGTTGGAGGTCACAACGCTTTTGCCCGAGAGGAGCGCCGCCTTGGAATAATCGTAGGCCGGGTGCGAGCCGCCCATCATTTCGAGAACGATTTTGACCTCGGGATCCTGCAAAATGATATCAAAGTCGTGAATCACACGATCGCCGAGCGGATGATCCGAGAACTCGCGAAGATCCAGAATGTATTTGATATGAATTTCATCCCCGCAGTGCGAGGCGATCAGCTTTTTGTTTTCGGTCAGCACTTCTGCGGCGCCGCCGCCGACCACGCCGAACCCGAGTATCGCGATTTCTACCATAAAAGTGTCCTCTTGTCTTTGGATTTTGCTACTGAAATATTGTAGCACAAAAGCTTTCATTTTGCAAGAAAAGTCTTGAAAAAAATCAAAATTCATGTTAAAATAAGGCAAAGAAAAGGAGGGTGACGCCATGGCTCCTCATATCACAAACATGAACCAGGTCAAAATTTTCGTTTTGTACCTGATGAAAAATATCCGTTATCCGCTCGATTACGTGACCATCAACGATATCGTCCGGCAAACCGATTTTGTCCTTTTTCTCGACTTTGCCGAAGCCTTTCCGCAAATGCTCGACCTCGGCCTAATCGAGGAAGTCGGGAAAAACGATAAAAACGAGCCTTTGTACGCGGTGACAAAAAAAGGCGTTGTGGTGGCCGAAGAGCTGGGCGGCGAGATCCTTCCCTCGATCCTCGACAAAAGCCTTTCGGCGGCTCTGCGGTATTTGGATTTCAAGCAACGGAACGTCAAAGTGGAATGCGACACCGAAAACATGGGAGACCGCACCTATCTCGTCACGCTGACGCTCAAGGAAGACGGCAAGATCCTGCTTTCCACCAAGATCTCGGTCGATTCCGAACACCGGGCAAGACAGATGCGCGAGACCTTCCGCGATCGCCCGGAGGTGGTTTACCGCGGTCTTGTCGCTCTTTTGACCGGAAACGTGGATTTTCTCTTTGACAAGCCTGTTTTTTGACCCCAAAAAGCGCGATTCCCCTTTGTTTGATCTAAGTTTTTCAATATTTTCAAAAAAATCTGCGGGCAAAATTCTACAAGAATTCCGTCCGCAGATTGTTCATTCTATCTAAACGAATTTTTGTCTCTTGGCCAAAACCACACAAATGAGACACTCTTGTTTGTTTGTTTTTCCTACTTTTTGTAAAAATATGTTGATTATTTACAAAAGAATCCCGGAAAACCATCTTGACATTTGGCAGAATTGTGGTATACTGAATAGTGATATGGAATCGAACTGTATCCGTTTTGGCTGCCGTTACAAAGAAAGGCATTGGTAGACCCCATGAGCGCTCCCGATTTTTCCAAAGAAACCGAACTCTATTCGGTCATCGAAAAGGCAAAAGCCCACGATCAGGCCGCTTTTGAGGAACTGCTCGTTTCCTACACGCCGCTGGTGGAATCTCTGGTGAAAAAGTTTTTATCCACAAATCCCGCCGCCGACGAGGAGGAACTCCGTCAGGAAGCGCACATCTGTTTCTACCGCGCCATTCTGCGTTTTGACACAACCCAAAACAGCGTGACCTTCGGTTTGTTTGCAAAAACCTGCATTCAAAACGGCCTTGTCACGCTCCTGCGCTCGGAGAATCGTCAAAAGCCGGTTTCTCTGACCGATGAGGCTCTTGCAGGCGCTTCTCTCCCCGACCCGGCCGCCGGGATCCTGGAGAAAGAATCCTACCTTGAGCTTTGCGGCAGAGTTCAACAAGAGCTTTCCGACTACGAGGCAAAAATCTGGTGGCTCTATTTTTCCGGCCGGACACCGAAGGAGATTGCAAATCTTGTCGGCAAGGACGAAAAATCGGTGACCAACGCGGTTTACAGGATCCGCAAAAAATTGCGGAAAACGATCCCGAATCCTTAACGCCGACATAGCTTAAACAAAGCGCTTCTCAAAGAGAAGAGATTGCGGTAGTCAATCCGCAGGTGGGCAAAGCAAAAAATCACAAGAGAGGGTACAAAACAATGTTCGAGGAAGAAAACAACAACGCAGTGAATGACACACAGTTTGTGGATGAGACTCTGGTCTGCAAGGATTGCGGCAAAGAGTTCGTGTTCACAGCCGGCGAACAGGCATTCTACGCAGAAAAAGGCTTTTTGAACAAGCCGAAAGCTTGCAAAGCCTGCCGTGATGCCAAGAAAAACGCCAGCCGCGCACCCCGTGAATACTTCACGGCTGTTTGCGCAGACTGTGGCGGCGAGGCCCGGATCACCTTCCAGCCTTCCCCCGACAGACCTGTCTACTGCAGCGCCTGCTTCGAAAAACGCAAGAACGCGCAGGAGTAATCTTTCTCGTCATCCTTTGAGATAAGATCACCGCTCCGACCGGTCAAAAAAAGAACTTCAGGGTTTCTCTGAAGTTCTTTTTTTATGCGTTTCTGCCCACAAGGGCAAGATATTCTTCGTAAGTAAGGAGAATGCGAAGCGCCGAAAGAAGCGCGTCCGGGGTCATCCCTGGAGGAAGACCGATCTTTTTTGCCAGCTCGTCCCGCCGTGCGCGGCTGTCTTCTTTTCCGGTCAGCCCGTCCAGATAGAGATCGGTTTTGGAAAGCGGGGTCTCTTCCCTCTTTTGCAAAACCGCCTCGGGATCGGCAAACCGGGACAAAAGCTCGTAAAGAAGCGCTTGCTCCATGCCCTCCACACCAAGCGTCCCCTCCGCGGACGGCTCGCTTTTCCGTTTTTCCTTTCCCTCGATCCGTGGGATATAGAGTTGGATCAGTTTGTCTTTCGGAATGGCGGAAGTAATGTAAGAACGGATGAGCTTCCCCGCTCCGTCGCTATCAGTCAGAAGGATGAGCGGCGTTTTTTCCGAGAGCTTTTTGAAAAGGCCCAACAGTTCGGCTTTTTTGAAAATGCCAAATCCGTCTGTAGTCAGAATCTTGCCAACCATCACGCATTCCAGACGCTGACGGTCGTATTTCCCTTCCACAATCACGGGATACGGAATTTGCAGTTTTTCGCGCATATCAAGATCCTCCTTTCCAAAGAGAAGTCAAAAGAACGATTCCACCGAGAAGGATCCGGTAGATTCCAAACACCCGGAAAGAATGGTTCTTTACAAAATTCAACAGCAGTCGAATGATACAAACAGACAAAACAAATGAAACAAGACAGCCGGTCAAAAGCAGGCCCCACGCGACAGGCGGAAGAACGGTTTGACTCCCCTGCAAATAGCCGAAAAAGCCGATCGCTTTGATGGCGGACGCGCCGAATATTGCGGGAATTGCAAGGAAAAAGGAGAATTTTGACGCAGTGGCACGGTCGATTCCAAGCGTGATCCCGCCCAGGATCGTCGATCCTGAGCGCGATGTCCCGGGGATAAGCGAGAGTGCCTGAAAGCCACCGATCAAAAAGGCTTTCTTGCCCGAAATCTCTTCAACGCTTTCGATTGCAATCGTGCGGCCGGGACGATCAAAAAGTAAAAACGCGATCCCGTAGAGAATGAGCGAGACGGCGACGACGACCGGCCGATACAGCCAACCTTGCAGGTCTTTTCCGGTTAAATGCTCCAAAGCTTTGTCAAAAAGAATTCCCGCAAAAGCGGCCGGGATCGAGGCGACGATCACCCTGCCCCAAAGTTTTTTCCAGTTTGCTTTTTCGATAGCAAGCGCGTCCTTTTTCGGTGGAAAGATCTCTTTGTAAAACAAGACCGGTAAAGCAAGTACCGCGCCAAGTTGTACCGCGACTTCAAAGAATTCCCAAAACTCGGATAGAAGGACAGGATCCTTTGAAAAGGCAAACGGAAGACGGTCATAAAGCAGAATGAGATGCCCGGTGGAGCTGATCGGAAGCCACTCGGTCACCCCCTCCAAAAGGCCGTAGAGAATCGCTTTGAGCCACTCGAAGAACATGGGCAAATCTCCTTACAGATCTTTTGCCCGAACCTCCAGTCCTCTCGAATTCCCCGCACGGAGAATATCCCCAACGCTTACGTCAAACGGAACGCGGCACCAGTAGATCATCGAAGGATGCGGCGTTGATTCCAGTACTTCCCCCTCGGGAGAATAGAGTTCTTTGACCGCAAACGGAATTCCAACCTTTCCGGGAGAGATCAACTCGGCGTCTTCCCCACCGGAAACTTTGTTCCGCTGGATGAAGCGGTAGAGTTTTCCCTCCTTCGTTTCAAGAGAGATCCCGGCGTTTTGGAGATTTTGGGCTTCGCCCTCATCATATTCAATCGCCGTGGAAAAATATGCTTTTTCCCTCAGATATCCGCAGGTGGAAACAAGCTGCGGATTCTTCATGGGATCGTCAAAATAGAAGCCGGTACCGTATTCTCTGTGCGAGACGCTCTCAAGCTCGGTCAACCAGGCCGGATCAAAGCGGTAGCCGGCAGGATCTTTCAAATAGGTATCAATGGCAAGGCGATAGGCGTTGGTCACCACTGCCGTATAGTAGGCGCTTTTCATGCGGCCTTCGATCTTAAACGAGGTGATACCGCTCTCCATGAGCTCGGGAATGTGCTCGATCATGCAGAGGTCTTTCGAGGACATGATAAAGGTGCCGATCCCCTCCTCTTGCTCGATCGGATAGGGCTCGTTCGGGCGCTTTTCTTCGACGATGGTATAGTTCCAACGGCAGGGTTGTGTGCAAGTGCCGCGATTGCCGTCCCGCCCGTTAAAGGCATTGGCAAGCAGGCAACGACCGCTGTAAGAGACGCACATCGAGCCGTGGATAAAGGCCTCGACTTCCAGCTCTTTCGGAAGATCTTTGCAAATTGCCTTGATCTCGGAGAGCATGAGTTCACGGGCGAGCACGATCCGCTTTGCGCCAAGTGCGGCATAGGCTTTTGCGGCGGCGGCGCTGACCACGCTCGTCTGCGTGGAAATATGGATTTCGGCATCCGGAATAATCTCTCGCAAAAGGGTCATCACTCCGAGGTCGGCAACGATAAAGGCATCGATCCCTGCATCCTTGATCTCGCAGAGGAACTGTTTTAAGTGATCATATTCGCCCTCGTGCGGGAGCGTATTGACGGTCAGATAGAGTTTTTTGCCGCGCTCATGCGTGTAAGCGACCGCCTCATAAAGTTCTTCAACCGTAAAATTCTCGGCGGCCGAACGCATTCCAAAGGCCTGACCGGCGCAGTAAACCGCGTCGGCACCATAGAGAAGCGCCGCCTTGAGCTTTTCAAAATTTCCGGCAGGAGATAATAATTCAATCATGTCTTTTCAAAGAAGGTTTGCATTTCTGCAAACCTTCTTCCCTTTTTTCGATTTTTACGGAGTAAGACGGTTGGGGCCGCGGAAGAGGAACTCCGCCTCTTTGATCGAAAGTCCCAGGAACAGCATGGTCATGCGGTCAAGGCCTACGCCGAAGCCACCGTGCGGAGGGCAACCGTAGCGGAAGAACTGGAGGTAGAACTCCACGTCCTTGCCGAGTCCCTTCTCGTCGGCCTGCTTTTTGAGGATTTCATAGCGGTGCTCGCGGACAGCGCCGGTCGTGATCTCGCATCCGCGCCAGATGAGGTCATAGCCCATCGGCACGCCGCGCTCGTCTCTCATGTGGTAGAAAGCGCGCTCTTTTGCATCGTAATCGGTGATAAAGAGGAATTCACTGCCGAACTTATCCATGGCGAGGTTGGCACAAAGATGCTCTGCATCGGTTGTCAGATCGCCCTTGACTTCGTCGGTCACCTTGTAGCCGTATCTCTCTTCAAGTTCTTTGTAAACGTCGCAGAGCTTCATGCGCGGGAACGGAACGGTGGGAACAATGACTTCCTTGCCGAACAGTTCTTTGATCTTCTCGCCGTGCTTCTCGGCAACCTTTGCAAAGGCATAGGCAAGAAGCTCTTCTTCCATGTGCATGACGTCGTCGCATGAGGTCACATAGCTGAACTCAAGATCAAAGCCGGTGAACTCGGTGGCGTGCTTGTTGGTATAGGATTTTTCGGCGCGGAAGACCGGGCCGGATTCAAAGATGCGGTCAAGGCCGGAGGCCATTGCCATCTGTTTGTAGAACTGCGGCGACTGGGCAAGATAAGCCTTGGTGTCAAAATATTTGACTTCAAAGACGTCGGAGCCAGATTCGCTTGCCGCACCGATGAGCTTCGGGGTGTGAATCTCGACGAAGTTGCGGGCAAGCAGGAACTCACGCAGAGCAGCAGTCAAAGTGGTCTGCATCTGCATCATGAGCTGGTTCTTTTCTCTGCGCATATCGATCCAGCGGAAATCCATGCGCGAGTCGATCTCGGAGTCGTCGGCGATCGGGAGAGGCTCGGCAATCGATTCGATCTTGATCGTTTCGGGAAGCAGTTCTTTTCCGCCCATTTTGACGAAATCATTGGCAACGACTTCGCCCTCCACCGTGATGACCGAGTCGAGCGTCATCTGGTCAACAAGGGCGGCAAGATCGGGATGCTCCTCTTTTGCGAGCGTGACCTGGATCTTTCCGGTGATGTCACGCACGACAAGGAAGGCCATGGTGCGCTTGTTGCGCAGGTTTTCAATGAAGCCGGAGATCTTATACTTTGCGCCCGGCGTAATGTTTCCGATGTAGGTTCTTTCCATTGTATTTCTCCTTTTTGTGATCAAAGTACGTTTCCGTTCTTGTCAAAGATCGGCAGGCGTTCGAGATAAATAAGATCGTCGCGGTCGGCGGCTTTCCCTTCGGCAAGGATCGCCATGCGTCCGCAGATGATGCCTCCGGCAATTTCCACGAGCTGTTCGAGGCCGTGGAGAGATTCCCCGGTCGAGATCACGTCGTCGACGATGAGAATTCTCTTGCCGCGCATCAGATCGGCGTCCATCTTGTCAAGATAGAGTTTTTGCACCTTTTCGGTGGTGATCGAACGGACGGTAGCTTCAAAGACGCCGGTCATGTAAAGCTTTGGCATCTTTCTCGCAAGAAAATACTTCTGATTTCCCGCAAGACGCGCCATCTCGTGTACCAGCGGAATTCCCTTGGATTCGGCGGTGATCATGTAATCGTATTCGGGCGCCTTTTTCAAAAGTTCCTTCGCGCAGGCGGTAGTGATCTCGGGGTCGCCGAAAATCACGAATCCCGCGATCATCAGGTCGTCGTTGAGTCTGCAAAGCGGCAGATCGCGCTCACAGCCCGCGATGGTCATGTGATAATACTTCTGTTCCATATCCTTGATCCTCTTTCTTATTGAAATTGGGAAAAGTCTCAATCCTTAATTGAATTCTGTGCGGATGCGCTCGACCTTATCGCTTGCCAGTGCTTCTTCGACCAGCGCGTCAAAATCGAGTCTTGCCTGTTCTGCAAGCACCTTTTCGAGCTTGGGTTTTGTCATCGGGTGACGCGGCGTGAAGACGGTACAACAGTCCTCGTAGGGCTCGATCGAAGTCTCAAAGGTACCGATCTTACGCGACACGGTAATGATCTCCTCTTTGTCAAGCCCGATGCAGGGGCGAAAGACCGGAAGCGAGGACATCGGATCGGTCACGCCGAGCGCCTGCATGGTCTGCGAGGCCACCTGACCAAGACTCTCACCGGTCACAATGCCGCCGCACTCAGTCGCGTGCGCGATCTTGTCGGCGATCGCCATCATGTAGCGGCGAAGAAGCAGGGTGAAATAATCCTCCTCACAATTCTTAACCAGCTCTTCCTGGATGTGCGTCAAAGAAACGATATGCAGGTTAAAAGAGCCGGTATAGGCCGCCATGATGCGGGCGAGGCGTACCACCTTTTCGCGTGCCAGCTCGCTGGTGTACGGAAAGGATTCAAAATGCACGGCTTCCAGCTGAACGCCGCGTTTGGCGATCATATATCCCGCGACCGGCGAATCGATCCCGCCGGACAAAAGCAAAAGCGCTTTTCCGTTGGTGCCGATCGGCATGCCGCCCGCGCCCTTGAACTGTCCTGCGTGAACGAACGCGTTGAACTCGCGGATCTCTACCTGCACGACGATCTCGGGATTGTGAACGTCGACCTTCAGGTGCGGCATCATCGAGAGAATGATCCCGCCGACCTCGCCGGCAAGCTCGATCGAATCGAGCGGAAAGGTTTTGTCCGAGCGCTTGCAGGCGACCTTGAAGGTCTTTTTTCCGGCAAGGAATTGGGGTAAATACTCGCGCACGGTCTCCTCGATGCTCTCCATGGTCTTTTCGCAGACCGCCGAGCGGCTGATGGCCGAGATCCCGAAAACCTTGGAGGTAGCTTCAAACATGCCGTCAAGATCGCAATTCTCGTCCTTTGGCTCGATGGTGATTGTACTTTGCGAACGATTGACTTCAAAACTACCGTAATGCTTTGCGCGGAAGCGCAGGGTTTTGCAGAGCGTGTCCTCAAAGAAGCGGCGATTGCTCCCTTTTAAGATCAGCTCTCCGTATTTGCAGAGCAAGAGTTCTTTCATGTGTCCTCTTCCCTCTCAGTCGTCGTAATAGTTTGGAAAGAGCTTTTCCCAGACCTTGGCGCATCCGATGGTGTCTGCAATCGAGGTATGCGCAACGCCGTCCCACTCGACGCCAAGCAACTCCCTGGCGTCACCGAGAGAGGCGTGCAGGTGATCCGGCTCGTGCTCGTTGCGGTAGCGAACGAATTCGACCGCGGCGCATCTGGTTTTTTCCCTCAGCGCCTCCTGCTCCTCTTTGGTCTCGTAGATCTTTTTGATATGGCTGTAGTCGGTGGAAATGCCGTAAGCGATCAGCTGTTTTGCGCCCGCAAAAATCTCTTTGATCTGTGGAGTCAGTTCGGCAAGCGTTGGTGCGTCGGCAACCATATCCGGCGTGATGCCGTGAATCTTTTCGGTCTGCTTCCAGCGCTTTTTGTGCGCGGGCTTGACGAGGGTGTTCATTAAGAGTTTGCCTCTGCCGTCGATGATGGTGATCGAAAGGATCTCATCGTGATCGTAAACGCCAGTCAGCTCCAAATCAAAGAACAGGATCTCTTCCCGCTTCTGGTGAAATTGTTGCGCGCGGTAAAGGTCTCCCTCTGCGCGGCGCAAAGCGAGGTCTTCCTCAAAGCAGGCAACGCAGAGCTTGTGGCGAAAGCGTACCTCTTTGCCGCACTTGACGCAAAGGAGCGGACGCTTGATGGCCGTCTTTTTGTCGTAGAAATAAGAAATGCTCTTATCGCGGCGCGTCGTGTAGGCCACCGGCTCCTCGATGACGTCGTAATTCATCTGAGAGAGCCGTTCCTTGGTATAGTACCCGCAGGCCGCGGCACGGCGGGTGTTCATTTTGACGAGCTTGCGACCGTTCTCGGTGACCATGGTCTCGGTCTTATGTGCGCCGTCGTACCAGAGCTCGGGAGGCGTTTCGATGATCCTTGCCGGGTCAAAATAATAAGTAATGCTTCCGTCCTCGTTCTCAAAGAACGCGACCGGCCCCCCCGACGGCGTCAGGTGCATCTGCATCAGGGCGCTTCTGGTCAGGTATCTTCTTTTTTCTGCTTCTTCCGGCGTCAAAAGCGGAATGGTGGCGCCGGAACGCAGTTTCATACTTTCTTTCAAGAGTCCTCCTCGCCGGAAAGTCCGGCGGTTTATACGATGCCTTTTTGGAAAAGACAAATTTTTCCTTTCTATTGTAGCATATTTCTTTTTTAGTTTCAAGTATCAAATGCTTTTTTTCTTACTTTTACGTCGATTTTTTTGCAAGCTCGCGCAGCTTTTCCATAGCGCGCGAAAGTCCGCCCACTTCGTCTATGATTCCGTAGTCGACCGCTTCCCTGCCTTCGAGTACCGAGCCACAGTCGGTCGCCAGTTGATCAGGCCGCATCATCAACTCGCGGATCGTTTCTTCTTTTGCCGAAGAGTGGGCACAGATGAACTCGACGATCCGCTTTTGCATCTCGCTCATATAAAGAAAAGACTGCGGAACACCGAGCACCGTGCCGCTGATACGGACCGGGTGAAGCGTCATGGTCGCGCTCGGAACGATGAGTGAATAATCGGCCGCCGTCGCAAGCGGCACGCCGATCGAGTGCCCGCCGCCCAGCACCAGCGAGACGGTCGGTTTTGAGAGCGAGGCGATGAGCTCGGAGAGCGCCATGCCGGCCTCCACATCGCCGCCCATCGTGTTGAGCAAAATGAGGAGCCCTTCCACTCCGTCGTCCTGCTCCATGGCAACAAGGCGCGGCAAAATCTCCTCGTATTTGGTGGTCTTCTGACCTTCCTGCAAAAGATAATGCCCCTCGATCTGGCCTACGATCGGAATGCACTCAAAAGGCGCCTTTTCGCCCCTGTAATGAAAAATCTCATCGGCCTTTTCCTTTGGTTTGCATCTGTATTGCATAGACGTTTTGACTCCTTTTGCTTTTTTGACATTCGGAACTATTATGAGCAAGAAAAAATCTTCCTATGTAGCGAGAATTCTCAAAAAGAAATCTTTACAAAATGAAAAGTATATGTTATAATGATTTTGTCTGGGGTTTTTGCAAGTCATGCCCCGAAAAAACGAAAGAAAGGTCTTTTGAATCGATGGAAAAGAAAGTTTTAGTCGAAACTTCCGCAAGACACATTCACCTGACGAAAGAAGCCGTCGAAGCCCTCTACGGAAAGGGCGCCGAGCTTGTCGTCAAAAAAATGCTCAGCCAACCCGGCCAGTTTGCCTGCGCCAATGAAAAAATCACGCTCGTCGGCCCCAAGGGCAACCTTGCCGTCAGCGTTCTCGGTCCCGAGAGAAAGTCCAACCAGGTCGAACTCTCCTACACCGACGCCCGCGCGCTTGGTCTTTCCGGCGTTCCGGTACGTGAGAGCGGCGACACCGCCGGCACGCCCGGACTCAAACTCGTCGGCCCCGCCGGCGAGATTGAGATCACCGAAGGCGTCATCATCGCAAAGCGCCACATCCACATGACCCCTGCCGACGCTGAAGCCTTTGGCGTTGCGGACAAGCAGATCGTCAAGGTCAAAATCGAGTCTGAGAGAACGCTCATCTTCGACGATGTGGTCGTCAGAGTCAACCCCAATTTTGCACTCGCCATGCACATTGATACCGATGAGTGCAATGCCGCCTCTGCTTTTGGCACCGTGTACGGCGAAGTTCTGGCTTAAAAAGTAAATTCAAAAGATTTTTATAAAGGAGATACAAACATGAGCAACGTAAGCGAACGCCCTTACGCCATGAGCGCTGAAGTCGAACATCAGTGCGTGGTAAGAAAGGGTTGCGACCACGGCCCGGCTCCCCTGCCCGAGGAAGGCAAATGGATCCAGGCAAAACAGATCACCGACATTTCGGCCTACACCCACGGTGTGGGTTGGTGCGCTCCTCAGCAGGGCGCCTGCAAGCTCTCGCTCAACGTCAAAAACGGCGTGATCGAGGAAGCGCTGGTGGAGACCATCGGCTGCTCGGGTATGACCCACTCTGCCGCCATGGCCGCAGAGATCCTGCCCGGCAAAACCATTCTCGAAGCGCTGAACACCGACCTCGTCTGTGACGCGATCAACACCGCAATGAGAGAGCTGTTCCTCCAGATCGTCTACGGACGTTCGCAGTCGGCGTTCTCGGAAGGCGGTCTTGTGATCGGTGCCGGTATGGAAGATCTCGGCAAGGGCGCGCGCTCGATGGTGGGTACCATGTACGGAACCAAAGAAAAAGGCGTCCGTTACCTTGAGATGACCGAGGGCTACTGCACCCGCATGGCACTCGATGAGAACAACGAAGTCATCGGCTACGAGTTCGTCTCTCTCGGCAAAATGACCGACTTCATCAAAAAAGGCATGGAGCCGAACGAAGCCTACAAAAAGGCAACCGGACATTACGGCAGATTCAATCCCGAAGACGGCGCCGTAAAGTACATTGACCCGCGCAAAGACTAAAGGAGGTAGAAACGCATGGCACAGTTTGAAGGTTATGAAAGACGCGAGGCGAAGATCCTCGGCGTTCTGAAAGAATACGGTATCTCCTCCATCGACGAATGCAAGGCGATCTGCGACAAGTACGGCATTGATCCCTACACCATCGTCCAGGAAACCCAGCCCATCTGCTTTGAGAACGCAAAATGGGCGTACACGGTCGGCGCGGCCATCGCACTGAAAGAGGCTGAGCGCACCGGCGACAAGAGTGCCGCTACCGCCGCTGCCAACATCGGCATCGGACTCCAGAGCTTCTGCATCCCCGGTTCGGTCGCCGAGAACCGGAAGGTCGGTCTCGGTCACGGCAACCTCGGCAAAATGCTCCTCTCCGAGGAGACTGAGTGCTTCTGCTTCTTGGCCGGTCACGAGTCCTTTGCCGCCGCAGAGGGTGCGATCAAGATCGCGCTCAACGCCAACAAGGTGCGCAACAAGCCCCTGCGCGTCATCCTCAACGGTCTTGGTAAAGACGCCGCTTACATCATCTCGCGCATCAACGGCTTTACCTACTGCAAAACCGAGTTTGATCCTTACACCGAAACGGTGAAGGTCACCGAGACAAAGCCCTTCTCCAAGGGCCCGAGAGCAAACGTCAAGTGCTACGGCGCTGACAACGTTCCGGAAGGCGTTGCCATCATGAAGCTCGAGAACGTCGGCGTTTCGATCACCGGTAACTCCACCAACCCGACGAGATTCCAGCACCCGGTCGCAGGCACCTACAAAAAGTGGTGCGTCGAGAACGGCGTCAAGTACTTCTCGGTTGCTTCCGGCGGAGGCACGGGACGTACCCTGCACCCGGATAACATGGCCGCAGGTCCTTCCTCTTACGGCATGACCGATACCATGGGTCGTATGCATTCCGACGCGCAGTTTGCAGGTTCCTCCTCGGTTCCCGCTCACGTCGAAATGATGGGTCTTATCGGTGCCGGCAACAACCCGATGGTCGGTATGACCGTCGCAGTTGCAGTCGCTATTCAGGAAGCATTGCAGAAATAAGAGCATTATAAGCATTATAAAAGAAATGCGGAGGAAACTTTTCGAGAAAAGTTTCCTCCGCACCTCTTTCAAAAGCTTTAACAAAAAAGCCGGGCACATCATCCCGCCAAGTGCGGGAAGGTGTGCCCGATTTTTATATGTTGTATGCTCCCAATGCAAAATCGATTTTTTGCGAAATAACGATCTTATTTTGCTGTAGCGGTAAGGATTACGGTAGAGGATCCAGAGTACTCTGCTTGAATCGTCCAAGAATCAACCGTCCATGCAGTCTGCGAAGCAAAGAGTGAGATGCTTTCCTCTTTGGTAGCAGAAGAACCGCCAACCGCAGTTCTCAGAGCTCCTGCCATAAGAACGCAGTTGCTGATGGCAAGATCAACTCTTGACATCTGGCCTGCGCTTTTGGAAAGAGATTTATTCAGAGAAGATTCGCTTTTCAGAGTGTAGACATCAACGCCGGACATCGTGATCTTTACAGATTTAACGCCTTTGGAACCATTGGTTTCAACCGTGTATTCGTAACTGGTGGAAGCCGTATAAACGCCGGAAGAGGATTCTGTGAGCGACAGCGAACTGTCAACCGTTTTCAGAGATTCTTCCAGTTTCGATACAGTGAGCTGCTTTTTAGATCCGCAAGATGCAAAAGCAAGAACTGCTACCAATGCCAGGGTAAGCGCAAGAATGGATTTTAATGTTTTTTTCATGATGGTCTCCTATTGAATGTTTTATTGGATATCCGTTTTTATTTCAGATTCCTGATTCTCCGGGGTTGCCGAAGTTTCGATGACTACCGGGGGTTCAGTAGCAACCTGGGTTTCGGTAGTTGCCGGAACGGACTCAACGGCATTTGCAGCTTTCCGTTTGGAAATAAAGTGGAAGATGCCTGCCGTTAACGAAGCGCCGAAAGCAAAAAATGCCGCAAACATAGACGGAATAAGACTTACACCAAAATGCACCATTTTGTCCTTGTAAATCATGTAGCCGTACAACGAGCCCAAATAAGTCGGACCTTCGATCCCAAAGGAACTCTTCTGAAGACGGACCGAGATCACGATACAAAAGACAACCACAATCAATGGAAGCACCGCCATCCAGAAGCCTTTGAAAAAGTCGACAAAAAAGGACAGTACAAGGGCGACTACGGATAAAGCGATGGCGATTAACAGTATGACGTGCGTGCCGATCTCCCAACCTTCATCCTTCAGTTTCTCGGTACATCCGAAAAAGTTGTGACTGGAATAGCTCTTTTGGGAATCAACATCGATTCTACTCTTTGTTGAAGTGGATACTCCCCAGCTTGACGTCTTATAGGTCGTCTGATAAGGAATAAACAACAGCAGGAAAGAGATTGCGATAAGGGCCAGCGCCGTTATTCTTAGAATGAGATTGAGCGTTTTTGTTTTTTGCATTGTCATTGCTCCTTAAAAATAAAAAAATACGCGGCCCGAAGACCGCGCACAAAAAACGTAGCTCCAAGCCGCGACGCAAACAATTCATAGCAACTTTTCCGAAGGAAAAAGCATACAAAGAGGGAGCATACATTTTTATTCCGAAAATAAAAATGCATACTTCTTCCAACGAAAAAACTGCCTATTTAATTTGCGTCGCAAGTTTATTTTATCATTTTAATGGAATCTTGTCAAGTATTTTATCAAAAAAACCTTCCTCTACTGAGGAAGGCTTTTTTGTATTTGCTTGTAATTTTACTCAGTTCTTTCTCCACTGGAGGAGGACGACGTCGCCGTCGCCGAGGCAGATGGCCTGCATGGCAGAGAGGCTGAAGCGCTCGGCTTCCACTTTGAGCTGTTTGGGAAGCGCCTCTCCCGAGGAGGAGACCACGCGCAAGGTCGCCGCCCTGGGGTCGATGAGCGATTTTGATTTGAGCGTCAGCAGGTTGACCACCTCTCTCGGGCGGTACATTCCCTGCACTTCGTCGATATCGATCACGGCCATGGAATCTTCCAAGGGCTCCTGGAAGGCCGGATTCTTTTCGTTGTCGACAAGGAAAGGCTTCCTTTCGGCGGCTCTTTTGGGTGCCGGTTTTGGCGCGGGCTTGGGTTCGGGAACAGGTTCGGGTTCAGTCTCGGGCTGTTCCTCCGGCTCAAATTCCGGCTCGGGCTCGGCGATCTCTTCTTCGGGTTCCGCCGGCTCTTCGGGCTCGGCCATGGGTTCCGGCTCTTCTTCGGCCGGTTCGGCCTCTGGCTCTTCCGCTTGCAGGTCTTCGGGTTCGGGTTCCACGATCTCTTCCTCGGTGTAAGGCTCGGGAGAAGTCTCTTCGGCCGTTGTCTCTTCGAGCGGAATCTCTTTTGCCACCGGTTCGGGGGCTTTTTGCGGCTCCTCAACTTCGTCGGGTTCCATCGGGATCGGTGCGGTCGGCGCATCTGCTTCGACCTCGCCGAAATCCTCCTTGCTTCTGCGGAGCAGTTCGGGAGAAATATCGGCCGGGCTTTCTTCGGTCATGGTCTCCTTGATGAGTCCGCGATTGACCAGTTCTTCGGTGGTTTCAAATGCGTATTTTTTGACATAATCGACCGGATCGGGAGCATTTTTGGTCAGCCCCATGCCGTCCGAGGCCTTTTCGATGAGTTCAATGCCCCATTTGAGCTTGCGCGGGGTGCGGATCTTGTACTCAAACGGCGTTTCTTCGTACTTTTTCTTGTCGCTGACGTCGCGCCCGCGGTAGACAGTCCCCTCAAGAGAAGCGGGATCGATTGCAAGATAAAGCACGAGCAGGCCGTTTTTGACGTTGATCTTTGCCACCTGCCTGCGGCCGTTGTGGAAGTTATCAGAAGTCCAGCTCAGGCGGCTTTTTGTGCCTTCATAGGTGAGCAGGGCGTTTTTGAGATCGCTGTAATAGCGTTTGATTTCGGGGTTTGCCTGAATGAGACGCGCTTCAAAGCCGCGGCGGTAATGCACCACAAGGTAGTTCCCTGTTTCCTCATTGAACCCAATGACCTTTTCGCAAGCGTCGGGGCCTTCCTCTTTTGCGTCCTCCTTTTGGTCCTCGGCGTCGGAGGCTTCCTCCTCGGCCTTGGGAGCTTCTTTTGCAGGCTTTGCTGCGGGCGCGGGCTCGGCCACGGCAGGTTCGACTTTGGGAACCGGTTCTGCCACGGGGGCCGCGGGAGCCTCTTCTGCCACAGGAGCGGAAGAGACAACCTGCTTTTTGGACGGGGTTGGCGTGACTTGCGGCTCTTTTTCCACTTCCTCTTGCTTTGCGGCAAGATCAATGGAGAGCTGTTCGCCGAATTTTGTGGGTTCGGGTTCAGGCGCGGGAGCCTCCGGCTGGGTAACCGGCTCTTCTGTAACAGGCACAAACGACTCTTCCTGTTCCTCTGCACCCTGTCCTGTCAGTTCTTTCCAACGCTTTGAAAGAGAAGAAACCGCTTTTTTGAAAAAGTTCTTTTCCATGATACCACCCCGCTTGAAGTTTCTTACAGACTCATTGTAGCACAATATATGCGATTTTGCAAGGAAAAAGCGAAAATTTTTCCAAAAAAATCAAAAGAATCCTTGCAAAAAGCGGGATAAAAAGCTATAATGATAAAAAAGGAGGTGCGTCATGGAAAAAATTGATCTTCAATCGGTTTTTGCAGAAAACAACGCGATCTTGACCATGCTTGCCGCCTACCTCAACCGCACGCCACGCGCGATCGACCGGGCAATGGTAAAGGAGATCGCCGCCTCCTGTTCGGTGTCGACCGACGAGGCCTTTCTGGCTCTTTTTTCAGCCGCAATCGGACTGGAAGACACTCCAAAGCACCGCCGCCTGGAGCGCCTTTCTCTTCGTCCCGGCCTCCATTGCCTTGATCCAAAACAGTATTCCTCCGATCCTTACATCAAAGCGGTCGGCAAGCTCTCCGGAAGACTTGGCAATTGGACGCTTCAGGAAAGCTTTTACGCGCCCTACGAACCCTTTGTTTGCAATCATCCGAAAACAGAAAAAGACTTTCGCGAGATCGCGCAGATCGGTTACTTTGAAGAACGATTCGACTTCCCTGCCGTGCTGGAGGGCGGCATCGAGTGGATGACGGTCACGCCCAACGAAATTGAAACCATGAAAGAGCCGATCGCGCACGCGCGCGGAAAGGTGCTCACACTCGGGCTTGGGCTTGGATACTACGCCTTTCACGCGTCGGAAAAGAGCGACGTCGAATCGGTGACGATCATCGAGCGCGATGAGAAGGTGATCTCGCTCTTTGAGCGCTTTATCCTTCCCCGCTTCCCACACAAGGAGAAGATCAAGATTTTGCAGAAGGATGCTTTTGAATTCATGGAACAGGATCTCAAAGAAGGAGATTTTGACAGCATCTTCTGCGATCTCTGGCATGACGAGTCGGATGGTCTTAGCGCCTATATCCGGCTCAAAAAGACCGAGGAAACTGCCCCCGGCGCGCGCTTTGACTATTGGATCGAACCGACGCTCCTTGCGAGCCTGAGGAGAATGGTCTGGGAAAACTTTGTTTCGGGTTCGCTTTCGGTCAAAGAGGAGGAGATTTTGGCATTTCTTTCGGATGATTCGCTCCGTTCTCTTGCAAAAAAGCTCAAAAAAGTCGAATGAACAAAACTTCCCCGCCGCAAAAAATGCGGCGGGGAGTTTTTTTACATAAGACTTTAGTCCATCTTCGGGAGCGTTGCAAGCGATTTTTTGATGTCCTCATCGGTTAGAGGCACATCGACCATCGTACCGTTGTTGAACTTTTCGTAAGCGTACATATCAAAGTAGCCGGTGCCGGTCAGACCGAAGACGATGTTCTTTGCCTCGCCGGTCTCTTTGCACTTGAGCGCTTCGTCGATGGCAGCGCGGATGGCGTGCGAGCTTTCGGGAGCCGGCAGGATGCCCTCGCAGCGGGCAAATTCCTCTGCGGCCGCAAAGACGTCGGTCTGCTTGTAGGAACGCGCCTCCATAAGTCCGTCGTCATAGAGCTGAGAGAGCACCGAGGACATTCCGTGGTAGCGGAGACCGCCTGCGTGCGTGCCGCTCGGCATAAATCCGCTTCCGAGCGTGTACATCTTGGCCAGCGGGCAAACCATGCCGGTGTCGCAATAATCGTAAGCATAGACGCCGCGCGTAAAGCTCGGGCAGGAATCCGGCTCGACCGCGACAATGCGGCAATTGAGCTTGCCCTGGATCTTATCGCGCATGAAGGGCGAGATCAGACCGCCGAGATTGGATCCACCGCCGGCGCAACCGATGATCACGTCGGGAACGATATCGTATTTTTTCAGTGCCGCCTCAGTCTCAAGGCCGATGATCGACTGGTGCAAAAGCACCTGAGCGAGCACGCTGCCGAGCACATAGCGGTAGCCTTCGGTCGTAGTCGCCTTTTCGACGGCTTCGGAAATCGCGCATCCGAGAGAACCGCCGGTTCCCGGGAACTCGGCGTTGATCTTTTTGCCGATCTCGGTCTCCATCGAAGGAGAAGGCGTGACAGACGCGCCGTAAGTGCGCATGACTTCTCTGCGGAAGGGCTTTTGCTCATAGGAAACCTTGACCATGTACACCTTGCAGTCAAGTCCGAAATAAGCGCAGGCCATCGAGAGAGCGGTTCCCCACTGTCCGGCGCCGGTTTCGGTGGTCACGCCCTTGAGTCCCTGCTTCTTTGCGTAGTAAGCCTGGGCAATGGCAGAGTTGAGTTTGTGGCTGCCCGAGGTGTTGTTGCCCTCGAACTTGTAATAAATGTGCGCCGGCGTGCCGAGTTTTTCTTCAAGACAATAAGCGCGCACGAGCGGCGAAGGACGGTACATTTTGTAGAACTTTTGAATCTCTTCTGGGATCGGAATATAGGGCGTTTTGTCGTCAAGCTCCTGCTCGGCAAGCTCGCGGCAGAAGACGTGCGAGAGATCATCCACCGACATTTTTTCGTGGGTTGCGGGATTGAGCAGCGGTGCCGGTTTGTTCTTCATATCGGCACGCAGGTTGTACCATGCTTTGGGCATTTCCTCTTCGGTCAGGTAGATCTTGTACGGAATTTCCTTCTTTTGCGCAGACATTGTTTCTGCCTCCTTTCAAATGTGGGACAAAACAAAAATCCTGTCCCTGTAATTTCTACAAGGACAGGAGCATTTCCTGCGGTGCCACCTTGTTTGACGCAAAACTTGCGCCCTCTCATGCGTACTGACATACACGCAATCCGTAACGTGGATTTGACGTCTTACATACTCGGCTTTCGCCTTTCCGCTCGCCCTCGGAAGTCCATTCAAAAAACGGCTTACAATGCCTTGCACCAACCGGCATCTCTCTGTAGAAAGGATCGTTTTTCTACTTACTCTCCCTCACTGGTTTGAAAAGATTGTAGCACTGCTTTGCGTATTTGTCAAGAGCTTTTTCAAAATTTTTCTGTTTGCGTCAAGAAAAATACCTTTTCCAATAGTTTTGCCGTCTCGCCTCTGGTCAAAACTTGATTTGCCGGATAGGCTGTTTTGGGTATCGGGATCACACCGAGCGACGCGAGCGCTGAGACTGAATTCTTCGTATCGGCATCGGAACTGCCAAACACCGGAATCTGCGTTTTGGGCGCATCCGTGAGAAGCAGGCGATCGATGAGCTCTGCCGCCTCGCCAAGCGTCATCCTTTCCTCAGGCAAAAACAGAACCGTTCCGTCTTTGGTTTTTCCGTTGATATATCCAAGCCGATAGGCCGCAAAAACGTAGGGCTTCATGCTTGCCGGTATTTTGTCGTCGTCTGCAAAGCCGGTATCTTCGCAGGCAGGCAGTGCGGTCATTCCCATGGCATTCATGGCGCTCACCAAAAACTCGCCCCGTTTCATGTCGCGTTCCGGGTAAAAATAAACCGCATTCCCAAGTCTGCTCCCGTCAAGGATCCCGTGGGAGGCAAGCGTCCGTGCGGCACTGTAGGTGGCTGGGTCGTCAATGTCCGCAAAAACGAGATCGGCGCCCTCGGCGCTCACACGGATCGAAACCGCCATGGAAGCGCTGTAGTTGCCGTATAGATCTCTTGCCACATAGGAAAAGAAATCTTCCCCGACATAGTCGGAAAAAGGCCGATAGCAATAGCTGTCCCCATTCACTTTCAAAGAGCCGTATCGGGGATAGGACACAATTTCAAAGGTAACCGCGTCTCCTTCCGGATCCTCTGCCCAAAAGGAGCCGCTCCGCTCGCAGTTCTTGTACGTGATCAAGTTTTGCAAAAGGGCCGGAGTTTCCGAGAGCGAGGGAGACGCGTTGGCAGACTGCAAAGAATAGAGCCTGCAAGTATAGTCCACACCGCAACCGTTGGCTTCAAACAAAAATGAGGTGCTTCCGATTCTATTGGATACCGGCTCAAAAGAAAGCCTGGAGAGCTCCCCAAAGGAAAAATACTGCCCTGCTTGTACCGGGGTTTTGTCAAATAAAAGCCTTCCGGCCGTCCTTTCCGGGAGCGTCCGGATCCTTACCGAATCGAGCCTTCCTAGATTGAGCCCGCGCAAAAAGCACTCGGCGTCAAGCATCTGCGTCTCTCCCAGAAGCCCCCAGCTGGAAAGATCGGTCTTGCCTGCGAGAACCGAGATTGCCGGGGAGAGCGGCGCCCTCCGTTCTTCGGCCGCAGAAATCGAAACCTGCGGAATAAGTCCAAACAATAGTGCAATTGCAAGAAAAAGCAACCATCCTTTTCTTCTCGATCCCATAGAATCCCCTCCCGCGCTTTTTTTAGCATTTTATGAAAAAGCAGAGCAAAGTATGTGGATCCATCATTCTTTTTTGGAGATCCGAATTGCCAGCGCCGAGCAGTCGTCGTGATGCGAAAAGGACGCCGCATGCTGGCAGATGTGATTGGATATCTCCTCCGGCGTCCGGTCGGAAACCGTTTTCAAGTAGGATAAAATCCACTCTTCCTTTGGATCATGCTCGAGGATCCCGTCGCTGAGCAGTACAATGGTATCTCCGGGCGAGAGCCTGCAAACCTCACTGTGTACGTCGAGGGCACGAATGATACCGATGGGAGCTGTCCCGGCTTCGAGCCGGATCACGGCGCCGTCGCGCACAAGAAAGCTCGGCGCCGCACCGCTTTTCATAAAGATCGCCTGTGAAAGGACCAGATCGATCTCCACAAGATCCACGGTGGAGGAACATTCGCTGGTGCTGTCGGCTCCCCGCGAACGGATCATGTTGTTGAGCATTTTGAGAGAGGTTCCCGCCCGGTTTCCGGCTTCCAGCATTTTTTCAAGGAACACCGTGCAAAGGTTGGAGGTCAGCGCCGCTTCCCTGCCGCTCCCCATGCCGTCGCAAACAAGGCCGTAGCAGTACTCTTTTTTATTGGAAAAGAGATTGATTGCATCACCGCTAACTCCTCCCTCGGCAGAAATGTTGCGAAAGGCTCCCGCGGCCGAGAGCTGTACCTTGGACTGGAGCATCATGCTCCGGACGTTCCGGTCAAACTCCAGGATGGGAGGGCCAAAGGAAACGCCGAGAAGCTCGCCAAGATCCGAAGCAAGCACTTCATAGGTGATTTTTGCGTTTTCAAGCGAAACGCCTCTTACCAAAATTTGTCTGCGTCGATTGCCGTAAACCGTGACCGAAGAAAACGAGACGCCGGCGTCGGATAGGTATTCTGCCACCTTCTTTTCCAGCGTGGGATCAAAGCGGTATTCTCCGTCGTCCTCCTCAAGCGCGTCCTTGATGATATCGGCCGCGGATTCGTAGTCCATGGCAAAAATTTCGGTGCGGTTGTTGCGAAGCAGGTCGCCGGTCAGCTTTGCGCACTCGCGGTTCATGTAGGCAAGGATCTCCGGCATGCAGGGACAGCGGTGAGACAGGATCTCCGGGATCTGCTCCTTTGTCACCATTCCTTTGGTGTGGAGGGCCGAGATGAGCGCATTCACCGTTTGCAACGTCTCGGAATACTCCAGTCCCCAGCAAACCGTTTTGTTCGGGCAATCCGGGCAAAAGTGATCAAAGGAACGGTCGCAGATCTGCCGAAGATCAAGCGTTCCGGGGCGACGGAACCGATCGCTGAGATTATAGAACATCTCGGAGAGCGAGGAGAAGGCGTCCGAAATTCCTCGGAACCGGTCGCTCGACCCCTTGAATCGCTCCCCGGCGAGGTGAACGCGGCCGTCTTCGGAAGATACAGGCGACTTGTCAATCTCTTTTTTCTCATAGCGATCCAGAACGGTAACAATCGCCCCTGCAAGCAAACCTGAGGAAAGAAAGCGCAAGAATAGAAGGATTCCCCCTGCAAAATAGGCCCAGGCCAAAAAGCCGGCAAGCGCAATCGCCATACTGAGGTTCGGCTTTTTGAAATCCTCGAAAACCGCCCATAGCAAAAGCGCGATCAAAAAAGCCGGAGAAAGAAGCACCCCATAAGTTAAACCGAGGACAGACGCCGTCAGCGCGCCCACGGCAAGTCCGCGCTTTTGGTAAGCATAGATCGAAAGGAAAAGCGCAATGGTTACCGCAACCGAAAAGCCGGGAGTCTCCAAGGATTTTGCTCCAAGGATCAAAAGCGCGGCAAGCGCTTCTGTCGAAAGCAATACGAGGATTCTGCTTTTTGCCTTTTGATCTAAAACGACAACAAACAACAGGGTTGCAACAAAGGTTGCAAACAGGAGCAAGAGTACCGCAAAGAAATCGTAGTAGCGAAATCCGCCAAGCGCGCATCTCAAAGTGCCAGAGGCCAATGCCGCCGCAAGCGCAAGAATGATACGCAGCTTGGCCGAAGACGAAAAAACACCTTCAAAGACTTTTGTAAAGAATAGCTTTCCCCTTCCCTGTTTCTTTGGTCCGCGCCCGGCCGTTCTTTTTCGTTTCGGCTCCTCCCAAAGAAAGTAGAGGATCGCCCGCGAGAGCGCAAGCGCGCCGACCACGCATAAAAATCCGATATCCGGCCCTCCGACAAGCTCCGCAAGAAGGATCCCGACAAGAACCGGCGGGATCGCCGTCGGCACTGCCGCAAGGAGCGCGAGCCCAAAGGGGCGCACGTCGAGCGGGAGCGTTGCGCGCGAAAAAAGAAAAGCGCAAAAACAGATCAGGGCCGCCTTTGCCATGCGAAGCAGCGTTTCTTTTTTGACAACCGGACGGTTGACCGCACGCCGTGCGCTTTTTGTCTTTTCCTGCTTTTTTGATTCCTGCATTTTTCCGACTCCTTTTTTCATCTTTGCTTCTTTCCTCTATTTTACTCGCTGTTCCGCAGAAAAAAGGTCGAAGAAGGAGATCAAAAAAGCGTCGTTTTCCAGCGGTTTCGGGATAAAAAAAGCGGCCCTTCCCGAACGATCGGGAAGGACTGCTCGTATTGTTTTGAATTCTTTTGATTTTCGTCAAACGCTGTCAAAAACTTTTCAGTTGTCGAAATCAATCTTCATCTGAGAGGAGAGCGCCGCGCGGTGCTTTTCCATGAGCGTTTCGATGCGCTTGATCGGGTTGATGAGGTTGCTGATCGTCTCGTCGTTGTTGAGGGTATCCACAAGGTAAGCCACGTATTTGCACATGTTGACTTCGACGAACCAGGGCTTCTCTAAAAGCTCGGGGCGACGGTAAACGAGGTTGGTGGTAAAGATCTTGTCGAACACGCCGTCCTTGTGGAACTGGTCGAATTTGTCAAAGCCCTCGGTAAAGAGCCCGAAGGTGGCAAAGCAGAAGACGCGGTTGGCGCCCTTTTCCTTGAGCTGTTTGCAAACGTCGAGCATCGAGTCGCCAGACGAGATCATATCGTCCACGACGATCACGTCCTTGCCGTGAAGATCCTGGCCGAGGTATTCGTGCGCTTCGATCGGGTTGCGGCCGTTGATGACGACCGAGTAGTTTCTGCGCTTATAGAACATACCGATGTCAAGGCCCAGCACCGAGCTGTAGTACATACATCTCTGCATGGCGCCTTCATCGGGAGAGATGATGGCGGTGTGATCCTTGTCGATCTGCACGTCCGGGACAGCGCGAACGAGCGCTTTGATCATCTGGTAGGTCGGCTGAATGTTGTCAAAGCCGGCAAGCGGGATGGCGTTGCAAATTCTCGAATCGTGCGCGTCAAAGGTCAGGATATTCGAGACGCCCATGTTCACGAGCTCCTGAAGCATCATGGCGCAGTCGAGAGACTCTCTGCCCGAACGCTTGTGCTGTCTGCCCTCATAGAGCATCGGCATGATGACCGTGATGCGGCGGGCCTTGCCCTCAATGGCGGCAATGATGCGCTTGAGATCGGCATAGTGATCGTCGGGACTCATGGGAACCTTCATTCCGTACATCTTGTAGGTGACACCGAAATTGAAAGTATCGCAGATGATAAACACGTCTTTGCCGCGCATGGATTCGTGAATGATTCCCTTTGCTTCGCCCGAGCTGAAACGCGGGCAGTCGGCCTTGACGAGAAAGGTGCCGTCTTCGCCTCTTCCGCGTTTGCGCCAGTCTTTCAGATAGTAGTCTACTTGATCTGCAAAGGCTTCACAGCCCTTCATGCCGATAACGGCAAGTTCTCCCACTTGATTGTCCCTCATGATATGCCTCCAAAAATTTTTTCTATCTCCCCAATTTCCTGCACAAGCAGGCCCGGCGGGTTATTCTTTACCGGTAATCTTGCAAAATCTTTCGTATGCCGCATTCCATGCCGCGCGGTCGGGCGTCGGCTCGTAGGTCTTGGTCTCAAATGACCCGGCCACGATTTTCCGTGCTTCACGCAGATCTTTGATCTTCCCCATTGCCATGAGCTGGGTGAGAAGGTTCCCGATCGCGGTCGCCTCGCTAGGCCCGGCCACCACCGGGATCCCGCAGGCATCGGCCGTCATTTGCGAGAGGAATGCGTCCTTGGTGCCGCCGCCTACCACGTGGATCACACGGGTCTTACGACCGCGGAAGGATTCAATGGCGTCGGCTGTCATGCGATATTTGAGCGCCAGACTTTCGTAGATGCAACGCACCACGGCCCCCATACTCTCGGGGATGGTCTGGCCGGTCTTTTTGCAATAGTCCCGGATTCTTCCGGGCATGTCACCGGGCGTTCCGAAGGCGGGATCGTCCGGGTCAACAAGAGAGGCAAACGGCGTTGATGCTTTTGCGGCCGCTTCCATCTCGGCGAAGCTCACATCCAGTCCCTCCCGCTTCCATTGACGGCGGGATTCCTGAACGAGCCACAGCCCCATGATATTCTTGAGGAATCTTGTGGTTCCAAAGATTCCTCCTTCGTTGGTAAAGTTGAGCTTCATGGTCATTTCGTTGACCAGCGGCTCTTTTAGTTCAGTTCCCATGAGCGACCATGTGCCGCTGCTGATGAAAACGAAATCCTCTTCGGTCGTCGGCACTGCGATCACGGCCGACGCCGTATCGTGAGACGCGACCGCGTAGACCTTTGCCGCCGTCTTTCCGACCTCGCCCAAAAGCTCGTCCGAAATTCCGCCAAGGAGCGTTCCGGGCTCAACCGGGTCGCCGAACCAGGCGCGCGGAATGCCGAGCTTTTCAAAAAGCTCCTTGTGATAGGTCCTCGTTTTGGGGTCGAGGATCGCGCCGGTCGAAAGCACGGTGTATTCGTTTGCCATAACGCCGGTGAGAAAATAGTTGAGCAGATCCGGGATGTTGAGCATCCGCGCGGCTCTTACGGCTACGGTCGGATCCTCCAAAAGGTCCTCGCAGAGCTGGTAGACTGTGTTGAAATTCATTTTCTGGATGCCGGTGGCAAGGTAGAGTTCCCTGTCGGAGACCTTGTTTGCGATCTTTGCGGCGGTATCCTTGGTGCGCAGATCCCTGTAATGCACGGGATTTGAAAGCATCCTGCCATTTTGATCGAGCAGTGCGTAATCCACGCCCCAGGTGTCAATGCCGATTGAGGCAAGATCGACCTCTTGGTTGGTCTTGGCGATCGCCTGCTTGATCTCGTGGAAAATCCGGAGAATATCCCAATAGAGTCTGCCGTTCAGCGCGACCGGCTCATTCAAAAAGCGATGAGTTTCTTTTAAGGAGAGGACTTCCCCGTCGAAGGACCCCAAGATCCCACGTCCGCTGGAAGCTCCCAGATCAATCGCAAGCAAATTGCAGTTTGCCATAGATCATTTTCCTCCAATCTCATCGCTTTGTTTTTATGCCGTTGTAAAAGCGCAAAAAGCGCTACTCAAATTATAGCATAAGCTAACTCAAGATGTATGAATATTTTATGAACAGAAGCAAAAAATCCCAACAAATTTGTCGAAACAAAATTAAATTTTTTGGGCAGGTATATCGCTGAGAAGCTGTTCGGCGAGAAGCACCTTTTCTGTTGCGTATTCATAAGCGCCTTTGTAGTCCTCTTCTTCCTTACAGCAGGTTTCCAGCGCGGACAGGACCTCGTACCGCTCGACCGGGAGTTTCAGCTCCCCGCTCTCGAGAAGCGAGAGAAGCGCGCTCTTTGCCGCCGCAAAGTCTCCCGCCTGCATTTGCAACAGGATCGAGGCGTGCGTCCGGTAAAAGCCCTCCTCAAAAAGAGCCAGACGAGCCTCGGCCTCAAGCGTTCTCCCCTCTTCGATCACCTGCAGAAGATCCACATAGGCAGAAAAAGGCGCATTCCACAAAAATTCGGTCGTCTCGCCCGCGTCAAGGATCTCGGAATAAAGGCTCGGCGAGATCCGCTCCAGATAGGCGAAATAGACCGACGCCTCGGCCTTGACCCGGTCGACCGGATAGCGCCCCTGTTCGGCGTATTCGAGCGCTTCGTCAAACAGTCGGCAGGCGCGGCGCAATTGGCCCTCGTCAAAGGCTTCCTTGGCAAGCTCCAGATCGCTTTCAGCAAGGAGCAGTAAGAGTTCGTCGTCGGGAGAAGAAGCGGCGCCCATGCAAAGGCTGCGGCAGATGGAAAAATCGCCCGCGTCGTAGGCGCGCTTGATGTTGGAGAGCGCGTTCATTTTGCGGTAGAGCGTCTCGTCGCCCTCCTCGGCAAGCAGGAATCCGGCCGGCACGCCCAGACGTTCGGAAAGATACAACAGCGTCCCGAGCGAAGGTTGAGCCGAGCCGTTCTCGATGGCCGAGAGCATATTCCGCGTGATCTGCCGCCCCGCAAGATCGGCCTGGGTCATAAACTTTGCCTGCCTTAGTTCCTTGATCTTTTCCCCGATGGTCATAAAAGCCTCCCAAAAGGTAAATTTCCTTTACCCATAGTATAACACAATTTCCCCGCCCTTGCAAGAGCGGGGAAAAAGTTTTATGGATTTTTTGCGATATCAGTCTTTCTTTTCTTCCTCGGCCGTTTTCTCTTCGGCAGGGGTCTCTTCATGGTCGAGGCTGTCGGTCACCTTTTTTGCAGTGCCTGCGGCGGCTTTGCCGAGCGATTTTCCGGCCGAACCAAAGCTGTGGCCAACCTCGCTCCAGCTCTGCCTTAACCCGGTCTCTTTTGGCTCGTTCGGATCCTTCGTCTCGCCGGACGCTTTGTCGTACACGGCGTCAACGCCGACTTTTGCCGATTTGACAATGGCTTTGCCAAGCCCTGCAAAAGATTTGCCGATTCCCTTCCCGGTGTTTTTCCAATCGTCTTTCAGGCTCATAACAGTTCCCTCCTATCACTCAAAATGAGTTCCTCTTTCATTATATTCCATTTTCGGCGCTTGTCAAGCACCCCGCAAAAAGGATTGATCAAAAGAGGCAAAAAATTTGTTTTTGCAAAACTTCAAAACTTCCAAAACGCCCTTGCAATTTTGCAGAAGCTGTGCTATACTCTCTATGTTGATTTCCACGTTTTCTGTTCCCTGAGATTCCCTGCTTTTCTTTTGATCCTTTTTCCCCATATCTGTTTCCGTAGCTCAGCTGGATAGAGCAACCGCCTCCTAAGCGGTAGGTCGGGCGTTCGAATCGCCTCGGGAACGCCAAAAAAAGAGCGGCAAGGATTTTTCCCTGCCGCTTCCGAACAAAATCGCTTAAATCCAAAATTCCTTACAGATAATACAAGGATATTGAAACGATGAAAAAGAACGCGTATCAAACCGATGTGGCGCTTTTGAGCGTCACGACAACCGAATTCAAGGCAATCACGCATTTTCACGAATGGAAAGCGAAAACCTTTGCAGGGGATGATCAGATTTACGACGTTGCCGAATTTGAGCGCGACGGGCAGACACGCACGCTCGTACACGCAAAAATCAGCGAGATGGGAATGACTGCCGCCGCGGCAACGGCAACGAAGGTGATCTTTCTCTTTCGCCCGCGCTATCTGATCATGGTTGGTATTGCCGCCGGAATTGTGAAAGACGAATTGGAAGACCAACGATATGGCGACGTTATCGTGCCGGACGTTGTCTGGAACTATTCGGCGGGGAAATTCGTCAGCCCGGAAATGGCGACCATTCAATACGGCAACATGGGTTTTCTTCCGCGTTCCACTTCTGAAACGATCCCGGAGGAGATCCTTCCATATCTGCGCGCCGCGGTTGCGTCAGAGGAAAACCCCTGCCATGCGTATATCGGTCCCATGGCTTGCGGCAGTACGGTCGTTGCCAACCGCGAGCTTTTGGAAAAGCAGATCTACACGCAATACCAGCACACTGCCGGACTTGATATGGAATCCTACGCAGTCGTTTATGCGGCAAATCATGTAAACGATCCCCGCCCGACTCCAATCATTGCAAAAAGCGTCTGCGATTTCGCCGACAGCAAAAAATCCGACGACTACCAACGCTTTGCGGCATATTCCAGTTGCGAATTTGCAAAGTTCTTATATGAAAAAATTTTGCCCATGGACTAAAAAGGCAAAGCGATCGTGAATAAATCGTGCGTTCAACTCGCTTCGGGAACGAAAAAGCACAAAGAGTGGCAAGTCGTTTGACTTGTCGCTCTTTTTTTGCGGGTTCAAAATATTTTATGATCTTTCTCAAAAAATTGCATAGTTTTCTTCCATTTTTCAAAAAATGTGGTAGAATGTTGTTATAAACCTTCTCAAAGCATGGAGGAAGCAATGAACGAATATTCTACCGTGGAGATTCCGGGACTGTCGCAGACAGAGCTACAATACTACTGTCTGGACGGATCGGAACTGCACAGCGAGCGTTTTGCGCCGCACATTCACGACTGTCTCGAATTTTATCTGCTCATGGAGGGAGACGTCTCTTTCCTGGTCGGGGAAAACCTCTGCCGCCTGCAACCGGGGGACGCGGTGCTGTCTCGCCCGAATGAAGTCCACAACTGCGTGCTCAACAAAGAGACGGTACACAAGCACTACTGCTTCTGGTTCCGCTCGGATTCGGAATTTCTCTTTGGGGACTTTCTGCACACCGGAACAGAAAAGCAAAACCTGCTCTCTCCTGCAACCGAGGGCGCGCGGCGCGAAATTCTTGACACCGCCGCAACGCTGGTCTCTCTCTACGAAAAGAATGAGCCGCTCGCCGAATATGCCGCCATGGTCAAGCTTCTCTCACTCTGGCACGACTGTCTTGGAACGCCTGCCGCGGGCGAAAAGCTTCCCGAAGAGCTCCAGATGATCCTGGACGACATTTCAAAAAACCTCCCGAAGGTTCATGAACTTTCCTATTTTCTTAAAAAATACCGCATCTCCTCTTTTCGCCTGCGCGAGCTGTTCCGCAAATATTTTCAAATGACGCCGAAAACCTATCTGGAGAATCGGCGGCTTGCCTATTCGAGAGAGCTTTTGCGCGAGGGTCGAAGCGTGACCGACGCCTGCGTGGAGTCGGGGTTCCCCGATCTTTCCAACTACATTCGGCTCTTCCGCACGCGCTTTGGCATGACTCCATCGCAATACCGGAGAGCCGACGCAAAAGATTTCAGCCCGGTTTCAAACCAACCGGTAAAGGAATAAAAAGCAACAAAAAAAGCTTGGATTTTGGAAATTTCAAAATCCAAGCTTTTTATTTTTTCTCAAGAATCGGCTTTGCCCTGCGTTTTGCCGAAAAACAAGTTGACAACCGACAGTGCGACCGATCCCGCAGTCAGCAGAAAGAGCACGAGGAACACTTGCCTCCAACCACCCGTCTTGTCGGCGATCCAACCCATGCCGTAGGTACTTGCAGCAACGCCAAGGCAGGCCGCACTGTTAATGAGACCCGCAAGGAATCCAGAATTGACCCGCTCTCGCATTGCAAGCGGCAACATGGTAATCAGCACCGTGTTGATTGCACTGCCAAGGCAGATCGCACAGCCGGAAGAGATCACAAGAAGGATCGTATTCCCAGCCCGCATGGCCAGAATTGCGCCGCCGATAAACAGCGCCATACAACCGAAGAAAAGCAGGAGCAACGCGCGATAGTCTTTGATAAATTTGTTGCACCCAACGGCAAAATAAGTTCCAAGGAGCGCCGTGACCGAGAGCGCCATGGTCAGAATCAGCGAAAGCCGGTCACTCTGCCCAAACTGCTCGGTCAAAATCGAGGGCATCCAGGTGGAAACGCCCTCCCGGATAAAGTTGGCAGGAATGACCAGAACAGAGCAGATCGTCAGAAAAACGATCATGGCGAGCGGAAGTGCTTTTTTGCCCGCGGTCGCATTAGCATTGGATTCTTCTTTCGGCACTTTGTTGCCGGACGTCAGCTTGTTGCAGGCAAAGAGCCAAACAAACCCGAGAGCGGCAAGCAAAACGGCGTTCCCGAAGAAGAGAAACTGAAAGTGGTCGTTTCCGAGCAATGCACGTCCACCGTATTCGAGGACCTTGCCGAAGAGTGCCGAAAAGCCGAACGCGAGCACGGCTTTTTTCATGTATCGTTCGTCAAGCGCTTGACTGAGCATGTAGATAAAAGTCGGCCAGAACGCCGATTGCACGAGTCCGCAGACGAGCCAGAGATAGGCAAGGCTTGGGAACGGTGGGCAAAAGAACTGCACCAATTGCAAAGCGCCGGTCACAAGCAGGATCCCTGCAAGAACATAGCGGCGGGAATAATGCTTGCAAAAAAACGTGTGAACAAACTGAGCGACCCCATAGGCGATGTGAAAAAGGGTCAGAGCCCAGCCGGCATCGGCGTGGCTGACGCCGTAGTAGGCTTCGATTGAAAGAATGCTTGCGCTATAGGCATAGCGTGACGCGAGCAGGAGCGAATAGATCAGAAAAGCGAGCAATACCAGGATCGCTTGCCTTCTGTCGCGTCCATATAGAGGTTCCTTGATTTCGGTTGCTTGATCCATATCTTTCCCCATTTAATCGACGATCTGTTCTTTCAATTCGTCAAAATAGTAGTATCTCGTGTAGGCGTGGTTGCCGTACAAATCGCGCACCGAAATACGGAACAACAGGTCGTGCGGCTGCAAGGCAAAGGTCGCCTCGGTAACCGGCGTCTCGCCGGGTCTTACCGTTTTGCAGGCGTCGCGTCTGCCCGCGGTATGGAGAAAGATGCCTACCGCATCCGAGGTTTTGATTGTGACTTTGCCGTCCTCGACATAGAGTTCTTTGATCTCGGGGCCGCTCGATGCGTAGCAGTTGCCCATCTCCAGCCCATCGATCAGGTCGGCATAAGACAGCTTTTCGGCCTTGATCATCGTCCAGGCAAGACCGCTTGCTTCGTTCGAGTGGTTATCGTCGCCGCCAACGCAAAGGATCCGCTTCCCTGCACGCATCATTTCCTGATAGACGTGCGTCGCGTCGGCCATATCGCTGCCGCTCATGGCGTCGCCGTTCAAAATTTCAAGCGCAGTCAGATTTTCCAGCGAGCAGTAGAGGTGACGCGTGTTCATCGACCAGTCGGGGTGATTGTAGGTCACAAGCATATTCCGCTCTTTTGCCGCGCGAATGACCTCGTTGACCCCTTCCACCGAGTATTTTCTCTGGTAGTGGGGATCACCCACATAGCGCGCCTTGTCCAGATACTTTCTGGCATTTCCCCAGATGTAATCAAGATCGCAGCAGACCATGCGGGTATCGTGCGGGTCTTTGGAATAGAGATTGAGATGCACCTTTTCCACGTGCTGACGCGAGATCAGCGGGCCTTCGTAGAGCGCGGTAAAAGGGTTGGTCTTGCTCTTATCGAAACCGTACTCATAGCCTGTCAGCGCAATGAACTCCTCGTCGGTAAGATCCGAGTGATCGAGCATGATCTCGTGATCAGTGAAAGCGACGGCGGAATATCCCTTCGTTTTGAAGAGCGCTTTGACTTCCTCGGGAGTCTGGCTACCGTCCGAGCACACCGTGTGGCAGTGCAGATTGACTTTGAAAAATTGACCCGTCGCGGGCAAAAGATATTGTTTCATGGCGTTTTAGAGCATGCTCCCAAGCGTTTTTTTGCCGAATGCTTTTTCCCAGTCGGCGGCAAAGCCGGCGATCGAGGTATCAGTCGTGGTGTGGGCAAGCAAGCGTTTCATCACATCGGCCGAAACGGTTGCGGCACCGGCACCGGTCAGGGCAACGTCAAGCACCTCGCGAGCCGTCTTGAAGCTTGCGGCAAGGATTTTGGTGTCGGTTCCGGAGGCATCAAAGATCTCCTGAATCTCGGCAACCGTGCCAACGCCGTCAGCGCCGATGTTTTCGAGTCTGCTGACGTAAGGAGCAACATAAGCGGCTCCCGCGTTTGCGGCAAGGAGTGCCTGCCCTGCCGAGAGGACGGCCGTCACGGTGATGCGGTAGCCCTCGGATGCAAGCGTCTTGGTTGCGCGAAGACCGACGTCGTTTGCCGGGATCTTGACGCAGACGGTTTCTTTCGTGCCGAATGCTTTGACGATTGCTTTTGCCTCTTCGAGAATCTTCTCGTATTCGGTCTCGGTGACCTGAATGTGCAGTTCCTTTTTTGGGCCGATGATCTTGCGGATCTCGTGCAGGTGCGCGACGATATCCCCGCCCTCGCGCGAGAGGATGGTCGGGTTGGTGGTCACGCCATCGATCGGATAATAGTCGTTGAAATAGCGAATGTCCGAAAGATTGGCGGTATCAAGAATGAGTTTCATAAAGAAATTCTCCTATCTTGGATATATTTTATCTCTTCTGCTGGAGCGTGTAGTGGACGTCGTCGCCCTTTTCCTCGTCGGTGAACTTATGGAGCGTGTTGATCACTTCCCCACCGTTCCACTTGCGGTCTTCAACCTGATCAGTCGTTCCCATGACCGTAACGTTGAGCTGACGGCGTCTTGCTCTGACCTGATCCCAGTCGACAAAATAGACGTGCGCGAACTCGCCGCCGTCCAGAACGCCGTCCTTGATGGTCATCGTCTCGCTTCTGCCAAAGAAGACCGAGCGCAGATGCCCGTCGGTGTTCATGCTGGTAAAGTCACCGGGCTCGTTGACAAATCTGCCGAACTTTGAATGGATCGGGCCGGGATGGCGATACTGGTGCTCTTCCTTGAAATCCGGAACGAGCTTGCGCATGATGTCAAGCAGATCGTGCTGTAAAAACTCGAGATCGAAGGAATCGATATCGTGCGAGCATTCCTGCACCATGACCGAGCAGGTGGTGTGGTGAGAGGCGATGCAAACGGTTCCGTTCTTCACACCCGAAGCCTGTACGATCTCAATGATCTCTTTGGACACGTCGTGGAAAGTCGGAATCCAACCTCTCGATTGCAGTTCCAGTTCTTTTTGATACACTTTGAATTCCATAATCAATACTCCTTTTTTTGTCTATGTTGCATTATTTGTTTTCTGTTTTGTTGAGCCGTTTTCCGACCGCACCGTTCGGGTGAATCACGGCAAACTCTTCGTTGACAAATCCGCACTCCTCCATGACGGCGGTTTGCAGAGCGTCAAAGATCGCATTGGTCACGGCAAAGCTCGTCGTGCCCTGGCAGTTAAAGCGGTCTGTCTCTTTCGTGACTTTCATAGCAAGCAGAATATCCGACTGCTTTGCCAGAGGAGAATCAAGCGCTTCGGTCACGCCGATGATCGTGGCGCCCTTCCCTTTTGCAATCTCAAGAATTTTCGTCAGCTCGTCGGTCTTGCCTCCACGGGAAGCCCAGACGAGCACGTCGCCCTTTTGCAAAAATCCGAGAGCTCCGTGCGGCGCTTCGGCGGGAGAGAGAAAGCGTGCCGGGCGCTCGACGCAACACATCAGGTGCGCAAAGTGTCGAGCCGCAATGCCCGAGTGCCCACAACCGGTTGCCGCAATGCGAGGGGCTTTTACCAATGCTACGACCGCCGCAGAAAATTGTGCGGGATCCAGAACTTTTGCGGTTTCGAGAAGCGACTCGCTCTCAATCGAAAAGGCATTCATCGCAAGACGCAAAGTTTCGTCTTTCATCTTCCGTGTACCTCGTCCCATGTTTTGCGGAGCGTATAGAGCATTTCTTCGGCGGCGGCCTCGGGATCTTTTGCCTTGAACACGCCGCTGGTGCAACCGGTCGCCTGTGCGCCGGCACGGATCACGTTTGCCACGTCATCGGGACCGGAAATGCCTGCGCCCTGCAACACCATGATGTCAGGATTGATCTTTTTGACCGCCTCGATGGTATCTCTGACGTAGCCCATATCGCTTGCCACGCCGGTTCCGATCAGTTCGGTCGGCTCGGCGACGATGAGATTCGGCGCCATGAGCGCAACCTGACGGATTTCCTCAACGCTGTCGGCGCAAACGATGGTGGCAAGTCCCACTTCGTCGGCGCGCGCGATGGTCGCTTTGATCTCGTCCAGCGTCAGCTTCTTTTCGGCATGGTTGAGCATCACGCCGACAGCGCCTGCCTCTTTGACCGATTCGGGAAGTACCGAACCGAGTCCGCGCCCGGGACGAAGCGAATCCATGTGTTGCGCATAAACGTGAATATACTTCGTATTCTCAGCAAGCAGACGGATGTCGGTATACTGCGGAGTCACGATGACGTCAAGATCGTATTTGTAGGCGATCTCGTCGATCTTTTTGGCGAGTTTCAGCATCCGCTCGCCCCACATAAAGCACTTGGGGCCGATCTCAAAATAGGGGGCTCGGATTTTGTAATTTTTATACATGGAGAGCCTCCTCAGAGTTCCAGCACGTCGATGCCGAGGATGCGGCAAAGGTTGCGGATCGCTTCTCGATTGTCGCCGTAGGTGATGATGTAGTGCTGGCAGGCAACGTTCTCGGCAAAGCGTTCAACGTCGGGAATCTCAATTTCGAGCGCCGAGAGCTGAGGCGCCGGCTGATCCCAACCACATTCCTCCCACTTGGGCGGCGTTTTGCCGTTGCCAAGGAGCATCTGCATGGTGTATTTGCCATTCATATAGGTGAGTCTCGACATGGTCACAACACCGGTTTTGACCTTGGAGACGTTGAGGATGCCCTCGTCGAGAAGGCCAAAAGCGGCGGGAAGCACCGTGTAAGTGTCTCCGTCCACCATATCGGCGGCGACAAAATCCGGCACGCCGGCAAGCACGCTCTTTTCAAAGAATTCGTAGAATTCAAGATAGCCCGCGAGCTGACCGGTCAGCTTATTCATGAGAAGCTGAGTCACGGCGCCGAGACTGTCGTTTTCGGGAATGGTCGTGTAACCGTCCTCCGAGAGGAGCATGAAGATCGGTGCCGGCGGGAAGCCGCAGAGCTTCTTCATACCGTCCACGTCCTTGATCGAAATCGAGCGGTAGCCACGCTCTTTTGCAATCTCTTTTACGGCAAGATAGTAGCCTGCCGCTTTTTTCATGGACTCCTCTTTTGCAGGCTTGAGATAATGCCACTTTTTGATGCGCTCGTCGACCACCTTCTGCTTTTCGGCGTCGGTGATCTTTTCGTATCTCTGCTGAATCTCGAGCATCTCGAAGGTTTCGATCTCAACGCCGGTTTTATTTTTGAGAGAGAGTCCGTCGTAGAGCGTGCCGTAAAGGTTCATGTCACGGTATCCGGCCATGCCGACCTTTTCTGTGAGCAGTTCTTTTGCAACGATTGCAGCACGGCAGAAAGCGGCAACCTTGTCGCTCTTCGTCTTCTTTCCCATCACGTCGTAGACGTATTTGAATTTGTAGCCAAGTCCTTCAAAGGTGGCGCGAAGCCCCGAGGTACCTGCCTGATCTGCGGTGGTGACAAGCCGATCGCCTTCGTACCAGCCGCAGAGTCCCCAAAGGACCATCGGCAGATGGCGATAATGCTCGGTCACTTTGAGCACGGCGTGCATCGGGATCCAGCCAGCGATGCAGACGACGAGCGCGTCGAAAGACTCTTTTGCAAGAGATGCGACCGCCGCCTTGACCTGGGTTTCTTCATAATCGTCGGCCACGGGATAGACCGATACGAGGTCGAGCCCTTCGGCTTCGAGCGCCTCTTTGGCCGCTTTGCATTTTCTCATCACTACGTCGACCGGGGTGTTGATCTCTCCAAATCCGACAAATCCGATTTTTGCCATTGTTTTCTCTCCTTTATCAATTCATTTTTTCATCCAGCTGTAAAAAAGCGTTGTATGCGTCGCTGTAGTCGGCGCCGCTGGGCAAATAGGTTGTCTTTCTGTGGACGAGCCTTGCCGCCGCGCTTTCAATCGAGTCAAAGGCGCCCACGCCGACAGCGGCCAAAATCGCGCTGCCGAGGCAGGCCGTCTCGCTCTCGGATACCGTGTTGAGCGTTTTGCCGGTGACGTCGGCCTTCATCTGCGCCCAGAGCGGGCTCGACGCGCCGCCACCCGTGATGCGGATCTCTTCGACCGCATCTGCTCCGATATAGTCAAGATCCTGTTTGAGAATAAACGCGATCGACTCCATGATCGCCCGCGCAAAATGCCCTCTTGTGTGCGAGAGCGTCACGCCGGAAAAGACGGCGCGTGCGTCGGGATTGTATTTCGGCATGGTCGAGCCGGTAAAGTACGGAAGCATCGAGAGCCCGTCGCAACCGGGCGCGATCTCTTTTGCCAGCTCGTCGAGTTCGCGGAAGGAGAAATTCTCCGCAAAGGTATTTTTGAACCATTTGAGCGCCATGCCCGCCGTGGACGACCAGAGGATGCGGCAATACTTCCCTTTCAATGCGTGCATATGGCAAGGAATGATGCTGTCTTCTCTGTAAGGGGGGATCTCATCGGTCATCGCGCAGATCGCCATGATCGTGCCGGTCATTTCGCTGATTTTCGTGTCGTCCACCACTCCGGCTCCGATCGTGCCGGAAATCTGGTCGAGCGCACCGGCAACCACCGGGATGCCCTTGTAATTCCCGACAACCTCGGTGCTCTCCACGAGCTTTGGCAGAATCTCCTTCGGAACGCTGATGAAGTCGAGCATTTCGTCCCACCAGCACTTGTTGCGAATATCGTAATAGATTGTCGAGGACTGGATGGTCGGCTCGGTCACAAAGTTCCCCGAGAGGCGGTAAAGAATCCAGTCTTCGAGCAAAAACACTTTTTTGACCTTTGCAAAGATCTCCGGGCGATTTCGTTTGAACCAAAGGAGCTTTGCCGCAGGCCAGCCCGCGGTAATCTCGGGTTGCCCGGTCACTTCGTAAACCAGTTTGTTGCCAAAATGCGCTTTGATCGCGTCGGCCTCTTCTCCCGCACGGTTGTCCAGCCAGTTGACTGCGGGATAGAGCGGACAGCCGCCCTCGTCGGTCAAAACCATTGTCTCGCCCTGTGTGTCAACCGAGATTGCCGAAATCTCCCCACACTCACGCGAGAGCTCGTCGATCACCTTTTCCACAAGGGTAAAATAGCGGTCAGCGTCAAACTCAATAAACCCGGTCTTTGGATCGGTGTCAAGCGTGTAGTCCTCGGTTCTAAGACCCAATCTCTGACCGTTCTCATCAAAGAGCGCGGCCTTGAGCGAGGTGGTTCCGATGTCAATTCCCAAAAATCGTTTCACAGTATTTCTCCGTTAATCTTTGAAAAGTTCGTTCAGGTCTTCCAGCGTTTTTTCGACGAGGATCGCGCCGCCCTCGTGCCCGACGTAGCCCGAGGAAACGTAGGCGCTGTAATGCCCGTGCGCTTCGGCAAGCGCCGTCGGCAGGTAACCGAGCTCGCCGTTGGCAAGCTGAATGAGAAAAGTCTGCGCCGCGGGCGAATGCGCGCGGATCTGGTTGCCGTAGTTGAGGAAAAGCTCAAAGGGATCGCTCGAAAAAGCGATGTCGCCGAGGCGCACGTTGTGGACGTTCACCCTGACTTTGTCCCTTGTCTTTTGCTCTTCGTAGCGATGCAAAGTTCCGGTATAAACGTAGAGCGCGGCGGTATCCATGAAATTGATCTTGGTTTTCCCCACAAAGAAGTCGGCGATGGCTTTCTCGGCTTTGATCTTGTCCTCTTCGGTCACGCGGCGAAGCGGCAGGTAAATATCCCTTGCGCTGTGAGAAAGAATTGCCTCGGTCTGAATCTCCTCCACGCTCTCGAGCGCAAAGGAAATCTCGTTCATGATGCGGCGACCGATCGTCCAGGTGCCTCTCACATCGAACATCGAAGGGTCGGCGCGACGGTATTTCGGATGGTTGCGGATGACGTTGGGATCCTTGATCGGCGTCTCGGGCTCGACCCAACGGATGAGATCGCGCGGGCATTGGTCGCCTGCGGGAGCGCAAAGCGAAAGAAGATAGAGATCCTTACCGTATTTCTCGCGGAGGAGGATCTTGACCTTGCCCCAGAAATCACCAGAGATGATGCTTCTCTGCTCCAAAACCTGCGACGGACAGGCGAGGTTGGCCACCACGCCGGTCAGGTTCTTGTTTTCATCGTAAACAAACATCATCTCGATGCCGTTGTCATTGCCACCTTCCAGCTCGGTGAAGTTCTCCTTTTCCACGTCGCCCCACATGGCGGCGGTACCGTCCGAGTAGCAGACGCGGCGGTTCATACCAACGGCGGCTCTGCCGAATCCGGGAGCAAATCCGCCGGGCTTGCGATTGTTCCACGCCAGCTCTACCGCGTCGGCGAGTTTTTCACCGAGGAACGCGAGTGCGCGCGGCGCCGACATCTGATCCGGATCATGCTCTTCGGGAATATAGGTACAGCCCTCCGGGAAAAGCTTCAGCACAGACGGATCCGACGCGCCGGCCACGCTGCCGTAGTTGTAGGAATTATGCGTATGGATCGCCGAAGCGACGATCTTTTCAATATCCAGTCCTTTGACGTTGCGCTCTTTCAGGATCTGTTTGGTAAGATCCATCAGATCCTCCTCGACCCCAACGAGATCGCAGGAGCAAAACACCACCTGGTCACCGTCGCCCTCAATGGCAAGAGAAGTGATCGAGATCGGCGTTTCAACCTCGTTTGTTACGCGTTCAAAGAATTCGCCGCGCAAAGCGATTTTCTCGGTGGGGGTAATGTCAACCTCCGACCAACCGAATTTTAAGTTTCCCATAAGACAGTTCCTTTCCGGGAGAGAGCCATAACAAGCCCTACTTTCCCATCATCTATCAAACCTATTGTATCACTGATTATAACAAAATGATATGTATTTTTTCAAAAAAAGTATGTAAAAAATAAAGTTTTTTGAAATATTTTCGATTTTTCTCGGAAAACCCTTTGAAAAAGCCGAAAAAGCCTTGACTTTTGCTTTTTTTCTATGGTAGAATGAGCCTGTCGAAAGTCTTTCGGCAAAAAACCAAAACAGCAAAGGACGAAACAAATCATGGCAAAAATCACGTTGGATTTTACCAAAATCGAAAAGCCGATGAAACCACTCCACGGCGTCGGGCAACCGCCCCGCGACGGCATCTACGACGACCTTTTCCACTACCTGACCGAAGCGGGCATTCCATATTCGCGTTTGCACGACGTTGCCAATCACATGGTGGATATTCCCGAAGTGTTTCCGAACTTTGACGCCGACGTGAACGATCCGGCTTCCTACGACTTTGTCTTTACCGACTGGCTTCTCGGTAGCCTGATGAAGGCAAAGTGCGAACCCTACTACCGCCTCGGTATTACGATTGAGAACCACGCCGATATGAAGGCATACCACACGGCTCCCCCGAAAGATTTTCAGAAGTGGGCCGAGATCTGCGAGCATATCATCGCGCACTACAACCACGGTTGGGCAAACGGCTTCCATTATAACATCACCTATTGGGAGATCTGGAACGAGCCGGACGGCACGGTTCCGGGATTCCCCTACAAGGCGGAGCTCTGGAGCGGCACGCCCGAACAGTTCTACGAGCTTTACGATGTGGCGGCAAAGCACTTAAAAAAGAAATTCCCCGAGATCAAGGTCGGCGGATACGCCGCAACCGCATTCCGTGGGCTCTTTATGACTCCAGAGGAATACAAAGGCTCTCGCGAAGAACTCTTCATCAAGTTCTTTGAAGGCTTCTTTGATTACATCAAGGCGCATGGCTCGCCGATCGACTTCTTCTCCTGGCACTCTTACAACACGGTCAAGAAGATGATCTATCTTGACAAGTGGGTGCACGAACAGCTCGAGGCGAGAGGCTACGGCAAGATCGAGACGCACATCAACGAGTGGAACCCCTGGCACGATCTGCGCGGTTGCGCACGGCATGCGGCACAGGTCATGTCCTGCATGCTCTCGATGCAAAGAGGATACACCGACAAGATGATGTTCTACGACGCGCGAGTAGGCGCCTGCTCTTACGGCGGTTTGTTCAATCCCATGACCTTCAAGCCCTTCCCACTATATTACGGCTTTGTGGCTTTCAACGAGCTTTACAATCTCGGCAACCAGGCAGAGATGGTGATCGAGGGCGAGGACCTCTACGGTATCTCGGCAACCGACGGCAAAACCAAACGCACCATGCTTGTCAATATGTCGCTTGAGCCGCAAAAGATCACCTTTGAAGGCGTTGGCAAATTCAAGCACGCCTGGGTCATCGACGATGATCATCTGCTTTCCTGGACGCCCGACATTACCACGCTCAAAACCTATCAGATCCTGCTTGTCGAGTGGGAATAAGGAGAAATTATGGATTACCAAAAGTATGATTTGACCGAAGAAGCGCGGCTTGCGCTCAACTATATTGACGGCATGACCGACCGTGCCTATGACTATCTTCCCTACTGGCTCGTCACTCCGCACAAAAAACCCGCCGAAGCCGAGCACTGCAAGGTGGACGACGCGGAGCTCGTCGGCTCCTGGCTCGAGGCGACCGACAGCCTGCGTGGCATTCTGGGAGACGTTGGTGAAAGCAAAAACCTTTACGAAGGCTTCCGGCGCCGCGTGCTTTCCTCCTGGGGCGAGCACGGACTGCGTTTCCACGAAGCCTATCCCTGGACGCACACGATCCATTCTTCCTTCCATGAAATGGGCTACATTCTGCCGGCGCTCAACCGCTTGGTAAAGAATAATCCCGACGACAAGGAAGCCGAGGCGCGCGCCTCTGGCCTGGTTCGCGGAATGCGCTCGCTCGTCATTGAACGGAAGGTCAACACCTTCTGGTCGGGCGACAGTTATGAAAAGAAGCCCATCTACGAATTCCCGAACGACGTCTATCTCAAGGACGGCGGATTTGATCTGACACGCCACACCGGACGCGGTGAGCAGTGCATCCGCAACGCCGTATCGCTCCACGCGCTGGTCGATCGCTACGTCATTGCAGGCGACGAGGTAGCTCTTGATCTTGCCACCGGCATGGCAAACTATCTGTTAGGGCCGTCCCGCTATTTCAACTACAAATTCGAGTTTTTCGGCCACGTCCACTCGGCACTCTGGGTGGCGGCAGGACTGATTTACCTCTATCGTGTCGTTGATAATCAAAAATATCTCGTTGCCGGGGAAAACATCTACCGCTACGTTGTCTCGCTCGGTTCCTCCTTCGGCTGGATCCCGGAATACGCGCAATGGCACAAGCCCGAGGACGAGCATTGCGAAACCTGTTGTATCAAGGATCTCATCCTTTGCTGTGAGGAGCTCATCAAGTGCGGCAAAACCGAATACTGGGACGACATGAACCGCTTTGCCCGCAACCAGCTCTCGGAAAACCAGGTCAAGTACACCGGCTACGTCGTGGTAGACAATACGATCCCCGATGGGAACGGCAAAACCTATCACGACCTTGACAAACGACTGCTCGGCGGCTATACCGGCGGCTCGGAGCCGAACAGCATCTCTCTGACGCGCTTCCGCTCGATCGCAGGTTGCTGTGTCGGCACGGGGCCGATCGCGCTCGGCATTCTCTGGAAGAACGTGACAACTGAAACGGACGGCATCCTTTCGGTCAATCTGCATACCGATAAAGAGACCGCCGACTATCGCCTCTCCCACAAAATGCCGGATGAAGGCGTGATCTCGCTGGAACTAAAGAAGGACACCTCCGCCGGATTCCGCATCTACCCCTTTATGGGCAAAGAATGGAAACTCTATCAAAACGGCAAGGAAATCGCCCCGCTCTGGCAAATCGAAGAAAATGTTGCCTACGTGAAAGACGCAAAGAATGGTGACGTTCTGGAGCTTCGCTTCCCGATCGAGACGGTCGAGAAAAAAGAGTTCTTTGCAGGCAAAGAATACACGGCATTCTGGCGCGGCGCCGACGTGGTCGATCTGCTTCCGCACGGCGAGCACGTTCGCCTCTACCAGCGCGACAACCGCATCCCGAAATACTATCCCACGCCCGACGATCTCGAATATCAAGGACAGGTCAGCCGAGGACCGACCCAGCAGGGACAGGTCAAAAAATAAAAACCTTGCAAACGAAATGCCGTCCACCCCATACGGGTGGACGGTTCTTTGTTATCGCTTTGAATCGGTGTTTCTGAAATAGGAGACAAGCCGCTCGGCGTAGATCGAAAAGCCGAGTTCGTTGGGGTGAACCGAATCAGCGTAGAAGTCTGGGTTTTTCGGGAAGAGCGTCTCGCCGTCCACCACTTCAAAGCCCTGCTCTTTTGCGACGGTTTCAATCGAAGTGCGTGTCGTGCGGTACCAGTCCTCACCTTTTTCCTGCGCCGGGATCGGCGTGATAACCACCACGCGGCAACCCTTGTAAGCCTCTTTGACCTGCTCGAGATACCCTCTTGCGTTTGCCATGTTCTCTTCGACCGTGCGGTGCGAGGAATTGAAATCGTTAAAACCGTAGGCGGTCACGATGATATCCGGGCCAAAATTGACAACGTCAAAGGTTTCGGGAATGTATCTCCCGCCGCCAAAGGCGCAGATGTGAAAATCCATGCCGAGCGTCGTTGCCGTGCGGTAGGCGTAAGAGAGCGTGTCGTGCGCCGAGTCCCAGCCCTGCGTGATCGAGTCACCCATAAAAAGGATCTTTTTTTCGTAGGTCACCGGACGATAAAAGGTCGCCCCCTCCAGAGAGAAAGCGGAAAGAACGCCGGCCGTATGGCTCGGGAGCGCAAACATCACCTTTTTTGTACCCTTTTCCAGTTTGACAACCGGCGTTTCTCCGGCTTCGCGCAAGGGACTCACAAAGAGCTGACGGTAGAAAAGCCCGTTCACCCAGATCTCGAATTTGTTTCCCGAGGGGGCATCAAAGACAATCGCCTCGGCGTCGGTCTCAAATTCGAGCCGGATACCGGTGGTCGCCCGGATAAAGGACAGCGGCATTTTGTTCTCAAGCCACGCCGCCTCCTGCTTTTCGGTGCATTTGTAAAAATGCAGGCCGTCGGCTTCTTCTGAAAAATGATCGGCTCCGTGCGCAAGCGTCCGGATCTCGTCAAAGGTCAGTTTCATGGGTTATCCCTTTCTGCCATTTATCTTTGCACTCTGCCGGATGCGTTTCCGCCGGCAAGAGCTTCCACTTCTTTGACCGACACCAGGTTGAAGTCACCTTCAATGCTGTGCTTGAGGCAGGACGCCGCGACCGCGAAATTGATCGCCTTCTCTGCATCAAAGCCCTGCAGGAGCGAATAGATGAGCGCGCCGCCAAAGCTGTCGCCGCCGCCGACTCTGTCCACAATGTGCATGGCGTATTTTTTGGAGAATGCGGCCTGCCCGTTCGTATAGAGCATACCCGACCAGTTGTTGTCGTTTGCCGAAAGGCTCTCGCGCAGGGTGATGGCAACGCCGCCAAAACCAAAGCGCTCGGTCAGCTTTTTTGCCACCGAAATGTAGCCCTCTCTATCCAGCTTGCCGGTGTTGATATCGGTGTTGTCGGCCTCGATCCCGAATACGTCCTTGGCGTCCTCCTCGTTGGCGATGCAATAGTCAACATACTTACAGAGCTCGCCCATGACCTTCCCGGCTTTTTCCTTTGACCAGAGCTTTTTGCGGAAGTTGAGATCGCAGGAAACTGTAATTCCTTTTTCTTTTGCTTTTTTGAGCGCTTCAAGCGTGATTGCCGCCGCATCGTCAGACAGAGCCGGAGTAATGCCGGTAAAGTGGAACCAATTTGTGCCGTCGAAAATCTTATCCCAATCAAAATCCTCGGGTTTTGCAAGAGAAATTGCCGAATATGCGCGGTCGTAGATCACCTTGCTCGGACGCTGGCTGGCGCCCTTTTCGCAAAAATAGATGCCCACACGCTCGCCGCCGCGGGTGATAAAGGAAGTATCAACGCCGTATTTTCTCAGGCTGTTGACGGCGGCCTGCCCGATCTCGTGCTCGGGGAGCTTGGTAACAAAAGCCGCATCCATACCGTAATTGGCAAGGCTGACCGCCACGTTTGCTTCGGCGCCTGCATAGGTCACGCCAAATTCGTTTGCCTGCACGAATCTTTCGTACCCGAGCGGGTTTAGGCGCATCATAATTTCACCAAAGGTTACAACTTTCATTTTCATTTCTCCTTAAACTCAATAGAATTCTTTGATCGCCGAAACATAACGGCCGGCAAGTTCTGTAATGGCCTTATAGTCGCCTGCTTCGAGCGCTTTTTTGTCGATGATATTGCCACCGATGCCAAAGCCGCATACGCCGGCTTTTGCATAGTCGGCAAGGTTGGAAAGATCTACGCCGCCAACCGCAAGAAGCGGGATCTGGCAGAGCGGGCCTCTGACGGCCTTGACGTAAGAAGGGCCAAGGGAGGTCACCGGGAAGAGCTTGACAAAATCCGCGCCGGCTTCGTAGGCCGCTTCGATCTCGGTCGGCGTATAGGCGGCCGGAATCGAAAGAAGCCCTGCCTCCTTTGTCGCTTTGATGATTTTTTCGTTGCAGTTTGGTGAAATGATATACTTCCCTCCTGCATCACGCGTCAGCATCACCTGCTTTTCGGTGAGCACCGTGCCGGCGCCGATCTGCATTCTGCCTTCAAAATTGCGGCAAAGCGTGTTGATGTTTTTTGCCGTCTCTTCATCCGAGACTTTTCCGTTGGCGCTGTAGGTGATTTCCAAAAGCCGGACGCCGCCCTCATACATGGCCTCGGCAAGCGGAAGGAGCTGTTCGCTACGGACGCCGCGTACAATGACGATGAGGTGCTCGGTTTTGATGAGTTCTTTTAGATTTTTCATGGTATTTCTCCTTTAGATCAGGCTCTTCCCTTCCCACTCGCGGACGGCGGAAAGGCCCATGATCGTTGCAATCGTTGGCGCAAGGTCGAGAAGCGAGACGCCGTCGAGCGTTTTGCCGCCTTCAAATGCGTCGCCAAGGAAGCACATCGGAATGACCATATCCTCCGGGATATCCATCCCATGTATCCGATCGTGGCCTCCGTGGTCTGCGGTCAGAATGATCGCGTATTCGTCGCCAAATTCCCGGATGATTCTCTCAAGATTATCCAACGCGATCTTGATGCGGTCGAAGTATTCCCCACTCATCCAGCCGTGGTCGTGTCCGCCCTTTTCGTCGGTCTCGACCAGGTGCAAAAAGAGAAAATCGGGTTTGCGTTCTCTCAGGCAAGTCATGGCACGGTCGGTAAGATAGGTGTCGGCGCTTTCCATCGAATAGGCAAAGGCGAACTCGGAATAGGTCAGCATATCCGGCCTTGTGATGTCGCGAAGCGGCTCCCAGGTAAAGAAGGCCGCGCTCGTTTTTCCGGCGTGTTTGATGGTTTCAATGAGTCCGTCAAAGGGACGAACCGGCGAGACGTAGGTATTGTTCAGCGTGCCATGCCGCTGTGGCGGAACGCTGTAAAAGATGGAAAGATGCGCCGGGAGCGTCACCGGAGGGATGACCGAGCGGCCATCCAGCGTATAACTTGCATTTTTGCAAAGATATTCGACGAGCGGATGCCCGCAGGCCGCAAACGCGTCGGCGCGCATGCCGTCGATTGAAACCAGAATCACTTTGTTTTGTTTCATGCGTCTCTCCCCTTACCACTCGGCAATGCTTCCGTCAGCGTGGCGCCAGACCGGGTTTTTCCAGTGGTGCGGATGCTCGTTCTCCTCAAGGATAAGCTCCTTGTTGACCGTCACGCCAAGACCAGCCTTTTTGGGCAGTTCGACCGAACCGTTTACAAAGGCAAAATCTTCGGGATTTTTCACGTAGTCGAGCACCGATTTGCCGACGTTATAGTGGATTCCGATGCTCTGCTCCTGAATGAAGGCGTTGTAGCTGACCGCGTCGACCTGCAGGCAGGCCGCAAGCGCGATCGGCCCTAACGGACAATGCGGCGCGAGAGCGACGTCATAGGCTTCGGCCATGGCGGCGATCTTGCGCACCTCGGTAATGCCGCCTGCGTGAGACAGGTCGGGCTGAATGATATCGACGCCGCCTGCTGTCAGGAGGCGTTTGAAATCGTATTTTGAGAAGAGGCGCTCACCGGTCGCAATCGGAATGTTGCAGGCGGCGGCGATCTCTTTGAAGTCTTCCATTTGTTCGCAAAGGACAGGCTCTTCGATGAACATGGGATCAAACTCTTCGAGCTTCTTGGCAAGCACTTTTGCCATTGGCATATGTACCCTGCCGTGGAAGTCGATCGCAATACCGAAATACTTTCCGCAAGCCTCGCGGATCGAAGCAACGCGCTCGAGCACGGCGTCGATCTTATCGTAGCTGTCGACAATCTGAAGCTCCTCGGTCGCATTCATCTTGATGGCGGTAAAGCCTGCGTCTTTCTTTTCCTTTGCGGCGGCGGCAACGTCGGATGGACGATCCCCTCCGATCCAGGAATAGACCTTCATGCGGTCTCTGCATGCGCCGCCGAGCAGTTCGTAAACCGGCACGCCGAGCGTCTTCCCTTTGATATCCCAAAGGGCTTGATCAATGCCTGCAATGGCGCTCATAAGGATCGGCCCGCCGCGATAAAAAGCGGCGCGATAGAGCGTGTTCCAAATGTCTTCGATCCTTGTCGGATCCTTGCCGAGAAGATATTCTTCCATCTCCTCGACGCAGGCCTTGACGGTTGCGGCTTTGCCCTCGATGACGGCCTCTCCCCAACCGGTCATACCGGTATCGGTTTCCACTTCTAACATGCACCATCTCGGACGAACCAGATAGGCGTTGATTTTTGTAATTTTCATGTTTGGTTCCTCTTTTCGTTATTTGAAAAGTTCATCGATCCGGGCAAGCGTTTCTTTTACCAAAAGCTCGCCGCCTTCGTGACCGACGTATCCACTGGAAATATAGGCACTGTAATGCCCGTGACCTTCTGCGGTCGCGGTCGGCAAATACCCAAGCGCCCCGCCGGTCAGTTGCAAAAGGAAGGTCTGGCGGGCGGCGCTCCTTGCGCGGATTTGATTGCCGAAATTCAAAAAGAGCTCAAACGGATCACTTGCAAAGGCAAGACTGCCGAAGCGAACGAAATGAAGCTCGGCGGTCACGCTGTCGTACTGCTTTTGCACTTCGTAGCGAAGCAGGGTTCCGGCGTAAACATACAGAGCCGCCGAATCGTTATAATCGAGTTCTTTTCTGCCTTTGAAAAAGGCGCGGAGCTTCTCCTCGGCATCCTGCTTTTCCTGCTCGGTCACGCGACGGAGCGGAAATTTCAGGTCCTCGACCATGTGGCGGTGGATCGCCGAGGTGCGGATCTCGCTGACCTCTTCGAGCGCGCTTTCGATCTCGTAAAAAATTCGTTTTCCGATCTTCCAGGTCCCCTTCACGTCAAACATGGAGGGATCGGCGTCCCGCACCTTGGGATTGATCCTGATCACGTTGGGATCCTTGATCGGCGTTTCGGGCTCGACCCAACGAATGAGATCTCTCGGGCAAAGATCGCCGGCAGGCGCACAAAGCGGAAGCAAAAACAGGTCTTTTCCGTATTTTTCGCGGAGCAGGATTTTCACCTTGCCCCAATAGTCGGAGGAAATGATGCTTCTCTGCTCCATGACCTGCGCGGGGCAAGCGATGTTTGCAACCACGCCGGTCAGTTTCTTCGCAGAGTCGTAGACGAACATGAGTTCAATGCCGCTGTCGTTGCCACCCTCGAGTTCGGTGAAATCCGGACTGTCGGCGTCTCCCCACATTTTGGCAGTCCCATCCGCATAGCAGACGCGGCGGTTCATACCAACAGCCGCTCTGCCAAAGCCCGGTACATATCCGCCCTCTGCTCGTGCATTCCACGCATTTATAACGGTTTTTGCGATCGAATCGGCCAAAAAATCAAAGGCATCATCGGGACTCATGCAGTCGCCGCTCGTCACCTGCGGGATGTACCTGCAGTCGGCGGGCATATAGGTTTGGATCATCCGGAGCGAATTGCCCTTTGCCTTGGGGAAAGGACTGTTGCGGCGATAGGTATAGGAATTGTGAATATGCACGCAACCGACGATGATCTTTTTCGGATCAAGGCCGATGTTCCCGACTCTTGCGCGGACGGCTTCGATGAGTTCTGAGGTAACTCCCTCAAGATCGCAGGAGCAGATCACGGTCGCATCGCCGTCGGCCTCGATGGCAAGCGCGGTCACGGTCAGCGGCGTTTCAACTTCGTTTGTCACTCGCTCAAAGAATTCGCCTTCGAGCGCGATCTTCTCTTTTGGCGTAATATCGGTTTCTGCCCAGCCGAATTGGATCCCGGCTGCTTTTGTTTCTGCTAACATCATGTTTTATCCTTTTTGATCGGTTTTATCACGATCTTATAAATATCAAACAGGTTAAGCTTCAGATCCATCTCCTGCTTCCCTGCCGGAACGGTCAGTTTTTTGACGCATTCCATGTTGTGCTTTTCGTCGGTCAGATAGAAAGCGACTTCGCTCTCTTCGGCCGTTTCAAACTGCAAAGAAACCTCGGTTGCAGGCGTGTTGTCGTCCTCTTCGTAGTAGGTCATGAGCAACTCGGTCATCTTTCCGTCGGATACGGCGAGCGAATAGATGCGATCGGAATCGCTCTCCGAGAAGACTTCTTTGCCGAGCTTTGTCATTTCGTGGAAGGTCAAATAGGAATAGTAGGTTTTGAGCGGCTCGAGCGAGATAAGATCAAAAAGCCCGTTCATCGCCGTGCCGATGCGCGCATCGTAATACATGAGCAGATCGATCGGCTTGTCCTGCGAGACACATACGACGGCAGTGGCAAAGGAAGCGCCCTTGAGTCCCTGCATGGCGCGCAGGCTGTAGACCCAGTTATCGGTCCAGTCGCGCACATAGTTCCACTCGTTGAGAATGCTCTCGGTTTTTGTGTATCCGTGACTGTCGAGCAGTTCGCGGAGCCAGACGCTCTTGTCGCCGAGGTGATGCGGGTGCTGGTCATAGTTGTGCCAGGAGTAGAAGTCAAGCGGAACCTTTCTTTTTTCCATCTCGGTCAGAAAGTCGACCGCATATTGACGGAAACCTGCCGACGCAGGGCCGCCGATCTTCAGGTGCGGAAACTTCCCTTTGAGATACTTTGCGGTGATTTCAAAGAGGTCGAAAAACTCCTCCTTGGTTCCCTGCCAGCAGGGCGAGTTCTGGCCCGGATCCAGATCCGGCTCGTTCCAGATCTCCCAATACTCGATGTCAAAATGGAATCCGTTTGCCCAGCCCTCGTTGTAGTGGAGGATGATATGCTCGCAGATCCGCGCCCATTTGTGAAAATCCTTCGGCGCGAAGATATCGTATTTTTTTGCCCAATGCTCAATGCTCTGTCCGAGGCGATAAAAGACCTTCGTCCCGGCACCCACAATGTTGGAAAGATAGCGGTCGGTCAAAAGAAAATCGTAGGAGGCGGGATTTGTTTCATCGGCATCAAAATCCGGAAAGATCGCGGTGATATCGACGACGTGCGGCCCTCCGTAGCTGTAGCAAAGGTTTGCGTCGTGGAGTCTTGCATACGGAAAGCCCGCGGCGGCATAGGCGTCAAAATTCCCGCGCGCCTGCGCCTTCGGAGCCCGGACCGGCCCGTTGTTGACCGCATTCATCGGTTTGAGTTCTCCCAATACTCTGGAAGAATCGATTTTCAGACTGTTTTTCATATCTTTCCTCCTGTGAGGTCTATTTGTCTATTTATTATATCACCGATTATAGCAAAAAGATAGGTTTTTTCTCACAAAAAATATGTAAAAAATAATATTTTTCGGACAGGAACAAAAAATTGACGGTTTTCTTTGACAAAATTCACCGCAAAAGCAAGCAACAGCGGCAAGACAACCGTCTTGCCGCTGTTTTGATTGGAGTGATTCCGTCACTCGTCCAGATGCTCTTCGGCTTCCTTTTGGATCTCGGGATCATAGGACAAAATTGGCTTAACTTCCTTTTTGCGGATCCTTCTGTCAATATAGTTCTTTGTAATCTTCATGACCAGCGGGAAAAGCGCCACCACGCCGATGAGGTTCGGGATCATCATAAGCCCGTTGAAGGTATCCGAAATATCCCAGGCGAGCGAAGAAGTCATAATGGCGCCGAGCATGATCGTGGCAATGTGGATGATCTTAAAGACGATCGTGCTCTTTGCTCCAAAGAGATATTCCCAGGCCTTGGCGCCGTAATGCGACCAGCCGAGCACCGTGGTAAAGGCAAAAAGGAACATCGCAACGGCAACAAACTTTTCACCGATATTTCCAAGCGAGAACACCGAGTTAAATGCACTTGCAACCAGCGTTGCGTCGCCGGCTCCACCGAGTGTGGCACCGGTCGAAAGATCGTAAACACCGGAGGTCAGCACCACTAGCGCGGTCAGCGTGCAGACGATGATGGTGTCGGCAAAGACCTCAAAAATGCCCCACATACCCTGCTTGACCGGCTCTCTCACGTTCGAGTTAGAATGCACCATAACCGAAGAACCAAGACCGGCTTCATTCGAGAAAACGCCGCGCTTAAAGCCCTGCGTCATGGTTTTGTCAATGACGGTTTTGAGCATGTAGCCGCTCACGCCGCCGATCGCCGCTATCGGGGTGAAAGCGTTCTTGAAGATGGCGCCAAAGGCGGGAAGGATGTTCGCGTAGTTCTTCCCCACGATGATCAGAGCGCCAACGATAAAGGCGATGACCATAAACGGCACGACCTTTTCGGCAAAGGAGGCAATGCGGCGGAGTCCGCCGAGGATGATGAGCGAGGCAAGGATCACAATGACCGCTCCGATGAGAATGGCATAGAGAGAAACGCCCTCAAAGACCTTGATATCCGAAAGCGTGCCGATTTTGAACGCACTCTCGATGTTGAGCACGATCTTGTTGACCTGTCCCATCGAGCCAATGCCGAAGGAAGCGAGAATGGCAAAGCAGGAGAAGAGGATCGCAAGGATCTTACCGATCCATTTGCAGCCCTTCTTTGCGCCAAGGCCGTCGGCAAGATAGTACATAGCTCCGCCCGACCACTCGTTCTTTTCGTTTCTGCGCCGGTAGTAGATACCAAGCACATTTTCCGAGAAGTTGGTCATCATTCCGAAGAATGCGGCGACCCACATCCAAAAAACGGCTCCCGCGCCGCCGGTGCAAATGGCGGCGGCAACGCCCGCGATGTTACCCGTGCCGACCGTTGCGGCAAGCGCCGTGCAGAGCGCCTGGAAAGGCGAGATGGCACGCTTGTCCTTCGCGTGTCCGATGACGTCACGATGGAAGAGCGAGCCGATGGTGTTCTTCCACCAGTGCCCCAGGTGCGAGACCTGAAAGACCTTTGTGACGACCGTGAGCAGGATGCCGGTGCCGATCAGCAGAATGAGACCGACCTTCCCCCAGACAAATCCGTTTACGGCGTCGTTTACCGAGGTAATCGCTTCTAAAAACTTCATTGATGTTTCCTCCAAATATGGTTTGCTATTCGATTGCGAAAAACGCAAAAAAACAAAAAATGCAGGCCCAAAGGGTCTGCACCAAAGCAAAAGAACGGCACGCAGAAATCGTGCAAATGATCTTTGTCCTTTTGCCTGAGAGATTGGCGGCATTGTCGCTTGCCCCTTCGGCACTCGTTCCGACCGGCTGTCGGTGAGCTTCTCCAAAGATTCGTCGGTGCACAGTCCTCATCCAATCGGACACCTGAGAGTGTTACTCCTTCGGTCGCAAAACGTTGCATTTCCTGCGCACTTCATACGGATCATGATTCAATTTGCGATGATTATAACACAACTTTTTTCATTTTGCAAGCGTTTTTTTGCATTTTTTTGCAAAAATCTTTCCGCAAAGTCCTTGTGCCGTCAAAAAGAATGTGATACAATGGCATTGAATCTATTATGCAAGGAGAACCATCCATGATCCTGTTTGTCAATGCCTGCGTGCGGCATGGGTCGAGAACAAAGCTGCTTGCCGACCGTCTTTTGAAAAGCGCAAAGGAGCCTGTGACCGAGATCCGCCTCTTTGAGATCGACTTTCCGGTTGTGGATGAGGCCTTCCTCAAAAAGCGCGATTCTCTGATTCAAAGCGGATCCTTTGACGCCCCCTCCCTCTCTCTTGCAAGGCAGTTTGCAGAGGCAGACGAGATCATCATTGCCGCGCCCTTCTGGGATCTCTCCTTTCCGGCGTCACTCAAGCAGTATATCGAGCAGATCAACGTCATAGGCGTGACATTCTGCTATACAGCAGAAGGGCTTCCGAGGGGACTTTGCAAAGCAAAAAAACTGACCTATGTCACAACGGCAGGCGGAGACTTCTTCCCCGAGGAATTTGGATTTGGCTATATCAAATCTTTGTGTGAGCATTTTTACGGAATCAAAGAGGTCGAGCTCGTCAAGGCAACCGGGCTGGACATGGAGGGCCATGATCCGGACGCAATTTTGAATGCTGTAAAAACCAAGTAAAAAAAGAACGGCAAGCATCCGCTTTTCTGCTTGCCGTTCTTTTTTTGATAAATTTGAGAAATGCTCTTGATTTTAGAAAAAAGTGTGCTACAATATAACAGAACGCTTCTTTTTTCCTAAAAAGAGTGCTTCAAACGCTTTCCAAAAGAGGAACCCTTATGATCACCACAAAAAATCTTTCAATGCAGTTCAAAAACGAATCTGCGATCCGCTACCGGGATCTGGTTTTTGAGACCGGAAAATCCTATCTCATTTTAGGCGCGTCCGGGTGCGGCAAATCGACTCTGCTCAACCTCATTGCCGGGGTGCTGACGCCGACCGGAGGCGAAGTTTATATAGACGATGTCCTCGTCTCTTCGCTCTCTCAACAAAAAAAGGACAAGCTCCGCATCCAAAAGATCGGGTACATTTATCAGGATTTCAAACTCATCCCGGAGATGACCGTGCTGGACAACATCCGGATCCTGAATCTGGAAGGGATTGACACGTCGAGAGCCGAGGAACTTCTCAACGTGCTCGGCATCGGCGACAAGAAGAATAAAAAAATCAAGAACCTCTCGGGCGGCGAAAAACAGCGCGTCGCAGTCGTCCGGGCGCTCGTCAAGGATCCCGACATCATCCTTGCCGACGAGCCGACCGGAAATCTCAATTACACGATCGGCGAGCAGGTTGTGGAAGAACTCAGCCGCGCCGCCAAAGGAAAAACGCTCATCGTCGTCTCGCACGACGAAAGACTGGTTCCCTTTTTCGATCAAACGATCGACATGAACGAGATCACGGGAAGTATGGAAAGCTCCGAGAACGGAGGTGCGGCAGTATGATAAAATTTGCCTTCAAGAATCTTGCCGTCAAAAAGGTACAAAGCATTCTCATCGTTCTCTCGATCCTTGTCTCCGCGGGCGTGGCAGTCCTTGCCTATAACGTCTCGACGCAGGTCGAAAAAGGCATCACCAAAACGGCGGGTTACTATTCGGCCATCGTCGGCCCTGCCGGAAGCCAGACCCAGCTCGCCATGAACACCATGTATTTTACCGATTCTCCGCTCGGAACGATCCCCTATCGCGTGGTAAACGATCTGGAGATGGACTCGCGCGTCACAAAGGCGATTCCCTTTGCCATGGCCGACAGCTACAACGGATATTCGATTGTCGGAAGCACATCGGCATTCCTTGACGGAAAAAAGGTTGCTTTTGGTAAGATGTTCGATGACGCCGGATGCTTTGAAGTTGTCGTCGGTTCCCGAGTTGCAGAGGTGTGCGACCTGAAGGTCGGAAGCGAGATCTTCACCTCGCACTCGGCAGGAGAGATGCACAAAACGCCTTTTGTGGTCGTCGGCATTCTTGATGCGACCGGCACCGTTTACGACAAGACCGTTTTCACCCAATTGAAATCGATTTGGGAAGTGCATGAGCACGAGGAAGAAGAACACGACCACGAAGAAGAGGAAGAACATGACCATGAGGAAATGGACGGCATGGTCTGCGCGGTTCTCGTCCGCACAAAGAATCCCGCCTATGCCATGACGCTGGTCAACGATTACAAGAATAAAGTCGTCACGGACGAGGACGGCGACACCTTCTCCTTGCAGGCGATCGAACCCATGCAAACCGTGCGCGAAGTCCTGAACGATGCCGACCAGACCAAGTATATCGTGTTTGTCCTCTCGGGCGTGATCCTTGCGATGAACTTTGTCATCATCGGGATCATCACCCTGCTCAACACCTATCACGCAAAGAAAGAGATCGCGCTCATGCGGCTCATCGGCGTCAGCACCGCAAAGATCAATCTTTTGTATCTGATCCAGAATCTCTTCATAGGCCTTATCGCCATTGGCGCGGCGTTCGGTTTTTCGCGGATCTGCCTTGCCTTTATGGGCGATTTCGTTGCGAACATGGGCGTCGTTCTGAACGCGGGTACTATTTATTGGCCCGAGATCATCATTCTCTTCGGCGTACTTGCCGTCAGCGTCCTGCCCACCGTGATCTGGACGGCGATCATGGCGCGTCGTGACAGCGCGGAAAATGCATAAAGAGGTATTACCATGAAACAAAATCGATATCGAATTGCCGTATTTTTTCTTGCGATCCTTTGCGCCTTTCCGATGTTTTACGGCTGTAAAAAGGAGGAAGCCGACGGCGACGCGATCACGCTGAGCTTCAAGCAGGCAGCGGGCTACGAATATCTCAAATCGCTCGACGGAAAAACCGTTTCAATGAACGGATACATGGCCACCAGCTCTCCTGCCGACGGTTCTTTCATCTTTTTGATGAATATGCCCTTTCAGTCCTGCCCCTTCTGCGTGCCGAACACCTCGCAGCTGGCAAACACCATTGAGGTCTATCCGCAAAAGGGAGATTCCTTTGATTACACCACGCAGGCCGTCCGCGTGACCGGAACGCTGGTTGTGGCAAAAGATCCTTCCAAGCCTTTTACCGATCTGTACGGATATGAGTTCTCTTTCAAGATCGAAGACGCTTCCTACAGGATCCTCAAGGATACCGACCTTTCGGCCGAAATGCAGCTCTGGCAGAATCTCTCGGCAAGCGGCATCGTCAACGATCTTTACGATATGTATAACTACGTCAACTTCCTTTGCAACTGGCCGAATTACAAGGTCAATTCCTACACCGATAAGGACGGCAACAAGCACCCCGGCTATTACCTTTATTCCGCGGATGCGCTCAACTATCTGGAAAAGGATGGCGCGCAATTCAACTACGGCTACAAGGACGGTTATTTTGAAAATCTGAGAAAACGCGTTCTCAAAATCAGCGACACCGCCTTTTCGGAATTGGTAAATAACATAACCGAAGCCGAGGCGCTCGCCAAAGAAGCGCTTGCCGATCTGAAGGAGGGCAAATTCACCTCGGAAAAGAAATACGTCGAGGAGTTCGGGCAGGAAGACTATATCTACATGCTCAACCGCGGCAAAGAATTCATGGAACGCATGGACTTACTCTACAGCTTCTTCTCAAACTGGCTTGCCGGTTGGGAGCTTTGATGAATAGAAGCAAATAAAAATGCGAGAGAAACTTTTTGCAAAAGTTTCTCTCGCGCTCTTTTCAAAAACTCCACACAAAAAAGATCCGGGATCCTTCAAACAGATTCCCGGATCTTTTTTTGGGAAATGGGTTTATTCTTCAGGCTTTTCAACTTCAAGCGAAGCAAGCGTGCAATCCTTCAAATTGACGTCCACCGTCGCATGGTATCCGTAGGTTTTCAGCTTGCCGGTGGGAGAGGTGATCTCAACCGAGCCGACGACTTGGAAGCGCGGAAGCGCGGTATAGGTTTCATCCTGCGTGCAAACGGAAATATCGATGTTATTGACCTTGCCGCGCGCGATCTTGGCTTCAAAAGCCTTGGTCGATTTCATCAAGAATTCCTGCGCGGCTCTGCTCTCTTTGCTGTCGGTAATGTTCATCATGGTTTTAGAGTCTCCTTGTAAATTGTTACTGTCAGTATACCACAAACGGCGCCCGATGTCAACTTGATTTTTTAAATTCCGTTCGCCCAGCGGACGGCGTGGTCGACCCAGGTGGCGATGAGCGGATTGTTCCAACCGACGATCGGGGTGGCAAGTGAGGCGCCGTGGTTGCCCTCCGGGAAGATATGAAGTTCAAGCGGAACGCCGTGCTCAACCAGTGCCGAGGCGAGAAGAAGCGTATTCTGTACCGGAACGCAGTCGTCGGTACGCGTGTGCCAAAGGAAGGTCGGAACAGTGTTATCGTCCACCCGTTTTTCGAGCGAGACTTCTTCCCGCTTCTTTTCGTCATCGTATTCATCAAACAGGATGTTCTGGATCGAGCCTTTGTGCGAGTACTTCCCTGCCGTGATCACCGGGTAGCCGAGGATCATGCCGGCCGGGCGAAGCTCGTTCTCTTTGATTTTCAGCGCATTCTTGACGTAGCTGCTGTTGTAGAGGATCCCGAAGCTTGCGGCAAGGTGTCCACCCGCCGAAAAGCCCATGACAAAGATCTTGTCGGGATCGACATGGAACTCCTCTGCATGGTCTTTGATAAACTTCATAGCCGTCGCCGCCTCAATGAGCTGCGTCGGGAACTTTTTTCCCGCATGATTCTTGTTGTTGACCGTGTAGGAGAGGACAAAGACGTTAAACCCCTTCGCCAAAAACGCAATGGCGACCGGGTCGGCTTCTCTTTGTGCAACGATGGTATATGCGCCGCCGGGACAAACGAGAATGCCGCGCCGCTTTTCATTAAAGGGCTGTTCCGGGCAAGCGGGGGCTACGTAGGCCGTCAGGTTGACCGTAGGATCAACTTGAGACAGCGGATAGGTCTTGATTTCGGTAAAAGCCATTTTTTCTCACTTCTCTTTCTTTTCGGCAGACTTTGCCTGTCTGTTTTCCTGCCACCGGGCATAAGCTCTTTCAACCGGCGCCCAAATTCTGCCGAGATGGAACTTTTTGCAAAGGAAGTAGATCGGAATGGCAAGCACGACGCCGGCAATGACGTCGAGAAAATAATGCTGTTTGACGTAAAGCGTAGAGGCGAAGATCAAAAGAGACAAAAGAAGTGAGTAAACACGATACCCCTTTGAAATTTCTTTTCTTCCCATCACGCCGAGAAAACACAGCGTACTGTTGATGCAGTGGAAGCTGGGCAATAGGTTGTATGCCGTCTCCGAGCCGTCAAGAGAATACCAGAACTTGCGTAGCCAATCAAAAGAAAAGAAGCCCTGATTTGCAGTTTCCTCAAAAAGTCCCTCGGCAACCCGATCCATGTAGGTCGGGAAAAATGCCAACAGAAGCATTCCTATGATGCAGGCAAACAGATTTGCCGCCATGTAATCGGCAAAATGCTGTTTTTCGCATTTGGAAACCACCATCGGCCCCATCGCCCAATAGGCGTACGACCAGACGTAAGGAAGGATAAAGATCGAAATAATGGGAAAGAAATCATCGAGCGGAATTTTGGGAGAGAACGGAGGAATTCCAAACCAGGATGCAAGATAATGCCCGGCAAGGTAAAAGGCGTGCTGTAAAATCAAAGTCAGAATGCCGATGATCACGGCATATCCTTTGATCCGGTTTTTCTTTCTATCGGGGATCGTAGGAGAAGAATTCATAAACTGTCCCTTCCTTTTTGATTATTCTTCCCCTATATCATAGCCTTTTTTGGCCGGTTTGTCAAGAGAGCGCGCATCAATCCTTTGGCTTTCCCTTAAAAATCAGACAGGCAAGATAGCCAAAGACAAGAGAGGCGGCAATCCCACCTGCGGCACTGGTCAAAGGCCCTGTCAGTGCGCCGAGAAGCCCCTTCTCTTCCACCGCTTCCCTAACGCCTTTGGAAATGAGATATCCAAAGCCGGTCAATGGGACCGTCGCGCCAGCACCCGCGAGCTTGACGATCGGTTCGTAAAGTCCGATCGCGCCCAAAAGGACACCCGCAACCACGTAGGCGACAAGGATCCGCGCCGGCGAGAGTGCGGTTTTGTCAATGAGAATCTGTGCAATAACGCAAAGTGCGCCACCGATGAGAAAGGCCCAGACAAAGGGCAAAAAAACATCTAGAAATGCTTTCATTCCGGGATCGCCTCCAGTTCGATAAGATGCGCGATGGCAGGGATCGCTCTTCCCTGCTTGATGCTGTCCGGGCTCATCATAGCGCCGGTCGAAAGAAACAGGATCCTTCTCCATTTGCCGGATGAGAGTTTCGGCAAAAGATAAGCCGAGAGCACCACAGCGGAACAACCGCATCCCGAGCCTCCGGCGTGTACGTCCTGCGTTTCTCTATCATAGATGAGCTGCCCGCAGTCGGTATAGCGCTTGCCGAGCGGGATCCCTTCGGCGCGCGCAAGATCCTGCAAGATCGCGCCGCCTTCAAATCCGAGGTCGCCGGTGACGATGCAATCATAGACTTCCGGACGTTCGCCGGTCGCAGAAAAGAAGCGCAAGAGCGTATCGAGCGCCGCCGGAGCCATCGCCGCTCCCATGTTGGCAAGATCGCGCACGCCCATTTCGATCACTCTGCCGGCACAGCCTCGCGAGATCCTTGCCGCACCGCGCTCCTCTTTGCCAAGTAAGAAGGCTCCGGCACCGGTCACCGTCCATTGTGCGGTCGGCGCTCTCTGCGCGCCGTATTCGAGCGGAGAGCGGTATTGCCGCTCGGCGACGCAGTTGTGCGAGGAGGTCACGGAGCATGCATAGCGGCAACCACTTGCGATCGCCATGGACGCCAGCAGGATCCCCTCGGCACAGGTCGAGCAGGCTCCATACAACCCGAAGTACGGAATGTTGAAATCCATGAGTCCGTAGGCAGACCCCACGCACTGATTTTGCAGATCCCCTGCAAAAAGCGCGTCGATCTCGTTTTCCTTTTTTTCGCTCTTGGCAAGGAGCGTGTTAAAGGCGATCCTTTGCATCTCGCTCTCGGCGCTCTCCCAGGTCTTTTTGCCAAAGCGGTCGTCCTCATCTCGCAGATCAAACAGGGGGCCAAGCGGCCCCGCGCTTTCTTTTTTTCCGACGACCGACGCCGACGCGAGCAGATTTACTTTCAGCTCAAAAACATCTTTCCGCATAAAACCACCTCTTTTAGGATAGCTTTTCCGCTTTTTCAAAAAGCATACAAAAAAGCCCGGATTTTCTCCGGACTTTCTCTTTGATTCGTTTGAATACCCTCATCCGCCCTCGCAAGCTCGGGCACCTTCCCTGTGGGGGGGAAGGCTGGCAAAGCACCAATGCACAAGCAAAGCGCGGGAAGCTTTTGAGAGCATCCCGGCTACAATCTAAAAATCCTTATCAAAAGCTTTTGAAAGAGGTGCGGAGGAAACTTTTCTCGAAAAGTTTCCTCCGCAGTCTCTCTTAAAACATCTTGATATACTCTTCTCTCTCCGCGCCGACCGAGATATACTGGATCGGGCAGCCGGTAGCTTTTTCGATATATTTCACGTAGTCCTGTGCAGCTTTCGGAAGTTCCTCAAACTTGCGGCAGGCCGAGATATCGCAGTTCCAGCCTTCCATCTCGGTATAGATCGGTTTTGCGACGGTGAGATCTCTGCCGTTCGGGAAATAATCCACCCGCTTGCCGTCCACTTCGTAGGCGACGCAAACCGGGATCTTTTTCATGTAGGAAAGCACGTCGAGCTTGGTGAGGGCGATCGAGGTTGCGGCCTGGGCCATCACGCCGTAGCGCGAGGCGATCACGTCAAACCCGCCGACACGGCGAGGACGACCGGTTGCGGCACCGTACTCGTTGCCGGCTTTGCGAAGCTCTTCGGCTTCGGCACCGAACATCTCGCAGGTGAACGGGCCTTCGCCCACGCAGGTGGAATAGGCCTTCATAATGCCGATGCTCTCGTCCACCTTGTACTGCGGAATACCCGCGCCGATCGGCGCATAGGCCGAAATATTGGAAGAGGACGAGGTGTAAGGATAAATGCCAAAGTCGATATCGCGCAAAGCGCCGAGCTGAGCCTCAAACAGGATCTTCTTCCCTGCTTTGACCGCGTTGTCGAGATAAACGGTCGTGTCGCAGATATAATCCTTGAACGGGAAGCCGAACTTTTCGAGCCAGTCGTACATTTCTTTTGCGGAGATCGGTTCGTGATGGTATCCGCCGACGATGGTCAGGTTTTTCCATTCCATGAGGTCGGTAAGCCTGTCGAGCAGAAGCTCGGGATGGAGCAGATCTCCCATGCGGAGCGCCTTTTTCATGTATTTGTCGGCATACACCGGGCCGATGCCACGGCGAGTCGAGCCGAATTTCTTGTCGGCCAAACGATCCTCTTCAAGACAGTCGAGGAGCTTATGATACGGCATGCAAATGGTCGCACGATCCGAAATTTTCAGGTGTTCGGGTGTGATCACGATCCCCGCGTCGCGCAGTCTTGCGATCTCGCCGGTCAGGTGCTCGAGGTCAATGACCATACCGGGCCCCATCACGTTGACGGTCTCGTCGCGGAGAATGCCGGACGGAAGCAGGTTCAGGATGAATTTTCCCTTTTCGTTGACCACGGTGTGACCTGCATTGTTGCCGCCCTGGTAGCGTAAGACCACGTCGTACTCTCTTGAGATCAGATCGACCATACGGCCTTTGCCTTCATCTCCCCAGTTGATTCCTACGATTGCTGTTAACATGTTCTTTTCCCTCTGTTCTGTAATTTATACGTTGATTGAAATTTGGGTTCCGCAAAGCTCTGAGTTGGCGGCAAGCACCGGGGCAAGCTCTTCTTTGAGGAAGGCCTCGGTCTGTTCGGGCGCCATTCCGATAAACTCATTTACATTGAGCAGTTTTGTAAGATCTTCTTTTGTAAGACCAAACCTCTCGTCGGCAAGGATGCGGTCGAGCAGATCGTTCTCTCTCCCATGGAGCTTGATCTCTTTTGTGACCGCGACCGAATGTTCGCGGATCGCTTCGTGGAGGGCCTGACGGTCGCCGCCGCGCTTGACGCATTCCATGAGAATGTTTTCGGTGGCCATAAACGGAAGCTCCTCGTCAAGATGCTTTTTCATCACGTTCGGGTAGGCCGTTCCGTTCGAGATCACATTGATGTAGAGCGACAGGATGCCGTCGGTGGCAAGGAATGCCTCCGGGATGCTGATGCGGCGGTTGGCGCTGTCATCCAGCGTGCGTTCGAGCCACTGCGTCGCCGCCGTGATCGCCGGGTTCTGGCAATCGACAATGACGTATCTTGCAAGAGACGCCATGCGCTCGCAACGCATCGGGTTGCGCTTGTAGGCCATGGCAGAAGAGCCGACCTGAGCCGCTTCAAAAGGCTCGTCAAACTCCTTGAGATGCGCCATGAGCCGCAGGTCGCCGGCCGCTTTCGAGGCGCTCTGCGCAATACCGGAGAGCACCGATAAGACGAAATAATCGACCTTTCGCGTATAGGTCTGGCCCGAGACCGCCATCGAGGCGGAAAAGCCCATTTTTTCGGCGATCTTTTGTTCGAGCAGTTTGACCTTCTCTCTGTCGCCGTCAAAAAGTTCGAGGAAGGAAGCGCCGGTACCGGTGGTTCCCTTGCACCCGAGCAGCTTTAAGTTGGAAAGCGCAAAATCGAGTTGAGCAAGATCCAAAAGGAGATCCTGCGCCCAAAGCGTGGCGCGCTTGCCGAGCGTAGTCGGCTGCGCCGCCTGAAAATGCGTGTAGGCGAGCGTGGGGGTATCCTTGTATTTTTTTGCAAAATTTCCAAGCGATTCCAGCGTGGAGATCAAAAGTTTTTTGATCCGGAGAAGCCCTTCGCGCATGAGAATGATATCGGTATTATCGCCGACGTAGCAGGAGGTCGCTCCCAGGTGAATGATCGCTTTGGCACTCGGGCAGGCGTCGCCGAAGGTGCGGATGTGCGCCATGACGTCATGCCGGAGCGCATGCTCGTATGCGGCGGCCTTTTCGTAATCGATGTCGTAAAGGTGCGCGCGCATCTCCGTGATCTGTTCGTCGGTGATGGCAAGTCCCAGTTCCTGTTCGCTCTCGGCCAGGGCCAGCCAGAGTTTTCGCCAGGTGGAAAACTTCACATCGTCCGAAAAAATGCGCTGCATTTCCTTTCCGGAATACCGTGCGCAAAGCGGATTTTGATAGCTTCCGTGATCCATGGGAACATCCTCCTTTGCAAAAACAAAGAGGCGGCAATCGGAAAAATCCGACCGGGCCGCCTTTTCCTTATCTATTATATATAGCTTTCTTCTATCTGTCAATAGATTTTTCAAAATTGCAAAATCCAACATCCGAAAAAGCGCATAAAAGGCGTTTTTTTCTGCAAACTAATCATGAATATCCTTGCAAAAGGAGGACAAATCTATGAAAATGAGAAGATGGTCTATCGAAGAACGTTCGGCCGGTATCTTTGTGCTCGCCCTGCTCTTTTGCAGTCTATTTTGCTTTGCACTTGCGATGGCGATCGGCAAAAACGAACCGGAAGAAAGCGCCCCTGAACAGGTACAAGACAAAAATATCCTTCCAATGCAAGAGCTTCCCCGCGTCTCTCCTGCCGACGCCGCTTATTTTCTTGCGGCAACGCAGGATGCAGGGCTTGCATACCAGAACCGGCTGACCTTTTTCGGCGAGTCCACCACGGCGCATCTGAAAAGCCGCGGCGTGCTCCCCGCGTCTCAGGTGTTAGCCGACGAAAGCGGCACCAAGCGGCTCTCTGCAAGACTCCCTTTTGAGAGTGTCAGAGATCCGGAGAGCGGCAAAAGCACCTGCTTTTTGGAGGTGATCGAAAAGAAAAAGCCAGCGATCTTAGTGCTTTCCTTTGGGCTCAACGGCCTTTTGAATTACGCAAAGGATACCGGGCTGTTCAAACAGGATTATAATACCCTGCTTGACTCGATCCAATCGGCCTCTCCGGATACAAAAATCATTCTGCAAACGGTTTATCCGGTGGCAAAGGAATGCGACCGTTTTGACGATCCGACCGATACCAACCGCAAAATCGGAATGCTCAACGCCGCGCTCCCAGAGATTGCTTCCAATTATGAAAACGTGCTCTGCGTCGATACCGCGTCGGTATTAAAAGACCTTGACGGCAGTCTTGACCCTGCCTTTGATCAGGGCGACGGCTACCATCTGACCGCCTCGGCCTACAAAAGGATCCTACAATATCTGCGCACACACGCATGGGAGGAAGAGTTATGAAAAAAGCGCTTGCACTGCTCTGCCTTGTCGCCGCTTCCCTGCTTGTTTTTGCCGCCTGCAAGGAGAGCTATCGGAATGATCTGACCCCTTACGAGCTGGCCGATCATCTTGAAACAGAAGGCGTGGGCGGGCTTCTTCGCCAAATGGATGATCAAGTCGGGTTTTACGGTGAACTGCAGATCGATTCGCCCTTTGCCCTGCGACTCGCGGAGGACGGAAGCAATCTCGACGAGTTCGCCGTTTTTTCCTGCGAAAACGAGACGCAGGCAAAGGCCCTTGCAAAAAGACTGAACGACTATCTGAAAGAGCGATATGAAAAGGATCGGGACTGGTATCTTTCCTATATTCCCGAAGAGCTTCCAAAGTTGCAGCGAGCGGAGGTGAAAACCTTTGGGAACTATGTCGCTTATGCGATCCTCTCGCAGAATGAACGCAATCGCGCCTTTGATCTTTTGCATCAAAAGCTGTTGCAAATAAAAACGGCATGAAAAAAGCGGCGGTATCGCCGCTTTTTTCATGCCAGAATCAATCAGTCTGCGTAAACGCTGACCTTTTTCTGGGATCTGCTGTAATGCTCAAATTTCACTTTGCCGTCAATGAGGGCATACAGAGTGTAGTCCTTGCCAACACCGACATTCTCACCGGCACGAACGGCGCTTCCACGCTGTCTGACGATGATATTGCCTGCGAGCACGGGCTGGCCGTCAGCCTTTTTCACGCCAAGACGCTTCGACTCACTGTCGCGGCCGTTCTTGGTGGAACCCACACCTTTTTTATGAGCAAAGAATTGTAAACTGAGTTTCAACATCATTCTTTTCCTCCGTAAATTTCTTTCAGTTGTTGTCTTCGTAGGGTTGATCCTTAACCTGTACGTCGAGATAATCGCCGTACTCTTCGAGCATGTCTCCGAGCTGACAATAGTATCCCATGAAGATCCCCGAGACGGCATAACGCTTGTAGTCGTCCGACTCAAATTCGGGAAGCGCCGATTTGCAACGCACCCGGATGCGGGTATCTTCGTCGTCGATCTCATACTCCACTCTCGAAGCGTAAGCCACCTCGATGGTGTTGATGAGGAACATGGTCATGGAAGAGATGGCCGCGCAAAGGATATCCTCCCCTGCTTCGCCGTAACCGGTGTGCCCGGTCTCCTCAAACCCGTAGAAAACTCCGCCGCTGCGGAAAAACACGATTTTCGTCATGTTCTTTTGTCAAGAAGTTAAGCTTTGATCTTGGTGATCTGCACTTTGGTGAAAGGCTGTCTGTGGCCGATCTTCTTCTTTTCGTTCTTTTTGGACTTGTACTTGATGACGTCGATCTTCTTGCCCTTGCCGTTCTTCAGAACCTTGGCAGTGACCTTTGCGCCGTCGATCACAGGAGTTCCTGCACGGAAACCCTTGTCGTCCGAGAGAGCCAGAACCTGGTCAAAAACGACTTCGTCTCCCTCGTTTGCGCCGAGCTTCTCAACAAAGAGAATATCCTGCTCGGTGACTTTGTACTGCTTTCCGCCGGTTTCGATGACTGCAAACACGAAAAGCACCTCACTTTCTCATAGACTCGCTAATGACTTTGGCGGCGTCCTTTCGGACGCACTTAAAAGAAGCCAACATTAAGCGGCATGTTATTATAGCACAAGACTTTCCCAAAAGTCAAGGGGTTTTTGGAAATTTTTTCGGAGAATTATTAAATATATAGAAAAAAGATTGACAAAAGGCAAAAAACGTTTATACTGATAGCAAGAGATCCTGATGGTGCGAGAGAGCTTGACTCTGTAACGGCCGTGCCGCCGGGAGCGGATGTATGGGTCTCTGTTTGCTTTTATAGATAGATTTCAAAACTCCCCCTCATCCACCACCTACGGTGGTCCCCCTTCCCCTCAAGGGGGAAGGCTGCAAAATAGCGATTCACAGCAAAAAGGCCGGAAAGCTACGAAGACTTTCCGGTCGCCTTTTCTTTGATTGTGTAAGCGCAAAGAAAAAGCTAACAAAAAGAAACGCGTTCTTTGGGGCTACTCGCCCCAAACCCTCGCCACTTTTGAAAAAGTGGACAAAACTTTTATTCCAAATGAGTTTGTTTTTTCAGAAAGGGTGCGGGGAAACCTCTTTTTTTCAAAAAAGGGTTTCCCCGCATATTTCTTTTCTTCTCTTACGCTCTGTCTTTGATCTCTTTTTGGATCATGGCGATGAAGTCGGCTTCCGACATGGTTTCGGTCTTGCCGCTATCGCGGAAGCGAACCGAGACGGTTCCCTCTTCGGCTTCCTTCTGGCCGATGATGAGCATATATGGCACGCGGTCAACGACCTGTGCTTCACGGATCATATAACCGATCTTCTCGTTGCGGTCGTCAAGCTCGGTGCGGATACCTGCGGCTTTGAGATCTTCATAAATCTTTTTGCCGTAGTCGGCGCACTTCTCGGAGACAAGCAGAACTTTTGCCTGAAGCGGAGCGAGCCAGGTCGGGAACTTGCCGGCATAGTGCTCGGTCAAGACGCCGATGAAGCGCTCGACAGAGCCGAACACCACACGGTGGATCATGACCGGCGTGTACTTTTGTCCGTCGGAGGCGGTGTACTCGAGATTAAAGCGGCCGGGCAACTGGTAGTCGAGCTGGATCGTGCCGCACTGCCACTCGCGGCCAAGGCTGTCGGTCAGGTGGAAGTCGAGCTTCGGGCCATAGAACGCGCCGTCGCCGGGGTTGAGCTTGTAGGTCTTGCCGAGCGAGGTGATCGCGTCTGCAAGCGCGTTCTCGGCGATCTCCCAGTCTTCCCTGCTGCCCAGGTGGTCGTCGGGCATAGTGGAAAGCTCGATCGTGTAAGGCAGTTTGAAGAGGTTATAGACCTCGTCAAAGAGCTGAACGATGCGCATGACCTCATCCTTGATCTGCTCTTTTGCAAGCAGAATGTGCGCGTCGTCCTGCGTGAACGCACGAACGCGGAAGAGTCCGTGCAGAGCGCCCGAAAGCTCGTGGCGATGCACCTTGCCGAGCTCGGCGCAACGCATCGGCAGTTCCTTGTAGGAACGCGGCTTGATGCCGTAGACCAGCACCGTGCCGGGGCAGTTCATCGGCTTGATGGCAAAATCCTCGCCGTCAATGACCGTCGTGTACATATTTTCTTTGTAGTGATCCCAGTGGCCCGAGGTCTCCCAAAGCGTGCGGCGCATGATCTGCGGCGTCAGCACTTCGTCGTAGCCCCACTTTGCGTGGATCTCGTGCCAGTAATCGAGCAGTGCGTTGCGCAGGATCATGCCCTTGGGAAGGAAGAACGGCATGCCGGGCGCTTCGTCCATGAGGGCAAAGAGATCCATCTCGCGGCCGATGCGACGGTGATCGCGTTTTTCGGCCTCTTCAAGCTGTTTGAGATACTCGTCCAGCTCCTCCTGCGTGCGGAAGGCGGTTCCCTTGATGCGCGTGAGCATCTTGTTATTCTTATCGTTCTTCCAGTACGCGCCCGACTGGTCAAGGATCTTGAAGGCCTTGAGCGCCTTGGTGTAGCAGAGGTGAGGGCCGGTACACATATCGACGTAGTCACCCTGCGTAAAGAAGCTGATTTCGGCATCTTCGGGCAGATCGGCAATGTGCTCGACCTTGTAAATTTCTCCGCGCTCTTTCATGAAGGCGATCGCCTCTTCGCGCGGCAAAATCGACGGACGGATCGGCAGGTTCTCCTTGACGATCTTTTTCATCTCGGCCTCGATGGCGGCAAGATCCTCGTCCGAGAGCTTGCGATCGCCGAGGTCGACGTCATAGTAAAAGCCTTTTTCGTTGGCAGGGCCGTAGGCAAATTTTGCCTCGGGATACAGGCGGCGGATCGCCTGCGCCATGATGTGCGCCGCCGTGTGGCGCAGAATGTGCAATTCCTCTTCGGGCAGAGCTTCGCCCACGTTCCCATTGCTGTAAATAATCTTCATATTGTTTCTCCTTTTTGATTTTCAAAATAAAAATGCACCCCGACAGTCGTCTTGCGACGTTTTGTCAAGGGTGCATGAAAATGCACGGTTCCACCCGGACGTTTCACTCATTTTTGTTCGATTGTAAAACGGCGGGGCGGTATTCCGAAGCCCGGCAACAAGATCCTCTCAGCAAATCCTTTTTGGATTGGATCTCTCTCTTGGAAGCGGTAGGATCGGAACGTATTCCCTCCGGGAAGGCTTTAGCCTTCGGTCTTTTCTTTCTGTTTGCTCCGGTTGTAGGCCGAGCGGGGGTTGACGAAGTTGCGCCAGTCGAGGTCGCCGCGATCAAGTGCCATCACAAGCACCTCGGCGGTGGCAATGTTGGTTGCAACCGGAATGTTGTACTCGTCGCAAAGGCGCAAAAGCTCGTTTGCATGCTCGTTGCTCTTGGCGTCTTTTCTTGCGTCCTTGAGGTAGAGCAAGAGGTCGATCTCGTTGCAGGCAATGCGCGCGGCGATCTGGTCCTTGCCGCCCTGAATGCCGGCCAAAAGATGCTCGATCTTAAGGCCAGTCGCCTCGGAGATGTACTTCGCGGTAATGCTGGTGGCGCAAAGATTATGCTTGCTCAGAATGCCGCAGTAAGCGATGCAGAACTGGGTCATGAGCTCTTTTTTCATATCATGTGCGATGATTGCGATTTCCACGAATGCTCTCCTTTCTTGCGACGTCGGAGCGGGTATTCTTTCAACGGGAATATTATAACATAAATCTACATGCTATGTCAAGGGAGTTTCCGGATTTTTCCGGAAGTTTTCACAAGAAGTTTATTCGTACTTTGCGCGCTCGCCGCCGATGTACTTCGGCCGTGTGGAAGCGGCAAACACGAGCGCCTGGCCGATGGTTTTCTGCGAGAGGCGCAACGGAACCGCCACGTCGCGAAGATGCATCCCGATCATCGTGCCGCCGATGTCCAGCCCCGCGTGAGCCTTGATATGCTCCACGACGACCGGATGATCAAAGCCCTCGTAAGCGGCGGTGGCAAACGAGCCGCCCGCCTTCGGTTTCGGGACGACAGAGACGCGTTCCAGACCGTATTTTTCGGCACATTCCGCTTCGACGACAAGGGCGCGGTTGAGATGCTCACAGCACTGTGCGGCGAGGAAGATCCCCTTTTCGCGAAGTCTTGCGACGATCGCGTCAAAGACTTCTTTTGCGGCTTCCGGATCGGAGGCTTTGCCGAGCGTTCCCCCGACGATCTCGGAGGAGGAGCAACCGACCACAAGGATCTGTCCCGCGGTCAGGTGCGCGCGCTCGAGCAGCTCGTCAAGCGCATTTATTGCCTCTTTTGCAAGGATATTCATGAAATTAACGCCTTCTTTCAAGAAGTGAAAAATCAAAATTCGGATTTACCAGCGGTCGCTGTCATCCTCCGGGATGACAACTTCCACCGCTTTGATCGCGCATTCGATCATCTCGCCGGTCGGCTCAAAAACCGTGATTCTTTGGAGCGCAAGACCGGGCGCCGAAATGATCTTTGTCAGCCAGTTGTCGTGGCGGCCGGCGAACTTGATGAGCTCGTAGCCGATGCCGACGATCAGCGGAATGAGCAGGATTTTAACAATGACACGGAGCGCCACCGGCAGAACGCTGCCCGAAATTGCGATTGAGATCGGATCGATGAAAAAGGAAATAAAAATACTGACAAGAAGCATGAGAATCAAGAAGGAAGTGCCGCATCTCGGATGGAAACGGCGCATTTTTCTCACATTCTCCACTGTCAGAGGAAGACCTGCTTCGTAGCAGAAAATGGTCTTGTGCTCGGCGCCGTGGTACATGAAGGTGCGGCGGATATCCTTCATCAGAGAGATGGCCGCCATGTAACCGACAAGGATCAGGATCTTCAAAATGCCCTCAAACACCGATTTGATGAGCGACTGGAGCGCCTCGCTAAGGCTTGTCACATGCGGAGCAAGCGTCCAGACAAAAAGCTTTGAGGGGAGCCAGACAAACAGCGCAATCGCAACGGCAAAGCCGAGAACGGTACTGAGAACCGTCACAAGCGTCATCATCCATTTGGGGAGCTTGGAGGTAGATCCGTCCTCCTCTTCCACATCTCCGAGCCCGGAAAGTTCGGCCGAGCGCATGAGCGCCTTGTAGCCGACCGACATCGAATCGATATAGCCGAGGATGCCCCGAATGATCGGAAGGCGGCAGATTCTCGGCCGCTTTGCGCCTTTGGTTTCGGACTCCTCCACAACAATTTCGCCTTTTTGGTTGCGCACAGCCAGAGCGGTCTTCTTTGGCCCGCGCATCATAATGCCCTCAATGAGGGCCTGCCCGCCGATCGAGGTTTTTCTTTGGCAGGCAACAGGTTCTTTTTTGGGTTTCAACTGGTTTTCTACCTTTCTCCTGCTGTTGCAGGGTATCAATCAAAGGAATATGCCCCGGTGGGGTGACAAACGAACGCCGAAATTCCCTTTTGGGGAAGGGCCGCCTGACAGGTATCCGCAGTTTTCGGATCCGGAAAGATCCCGAACACCGAAGGGCCGCTCCCGCTCATCATTGAGAAGAGCGCACCGGATTCTTTCATTGTCGTCTTGATCTCTCTTACCATCGGCCGCAGAGGTTCGACAACTGTTTCAAAATCGTTGTAAAAGCAAGGGAAAGCCGCCGCAAGATCCTTTTCTTCAAAGGCTTTTGCGATCGCATCCGGGAGCGCCTGCCTCTTTTGCTTTGCTTCGTCGATGATCGCATAGGCTTCCTTGGTGGAAACCCCTTTCCCTCCGCAGGCCACGACGATCGCACACTGCGGCATGGGAGAGATCGAACTCAGCTTTTCGCCAACTCCGGTCGCAAGCGAGGTGCCGCCGACAATACAGAACGGAACATCGGCGCCCAGCGTTCTGCCGAGCCAGCAAAGCTCTTCTTTGGAAAGCGGAGAACCACAGAGCCGGTTGAGACCCCTTAAAACCGCCGCCGCGTCCGCAGAGCCTCCTCCGAGCCCTGCCGCCATGGGAATATGCTTTTCAAGACGTAGGATCACTTCCCCGCGCCGGCCGGTCGCAGTCAGAAAGGCTTCGGCCGCGCGGTAAGCAAGATTGGTACAGTCTCCGGGCAGTCGCGCCGCTCCGGACACGTCAAGCGAGATCTTGGTAAAGCTCTCCGGGCGATAGTCGATCGTAACAAGATCGCAAAGCGAGACCGTCTGCATGACGCTGACCAGCTCGTGGTATCCGTCCGGCCGTTTTCCCTCGACCGAGAGCAAAAGATTGAGTTTTGCGTTGGCTCGCTCGACCTGCATACACGTCCGTCCTTTCCGAAGATAAAACAATTCTACCACACTTTGCTTTTTTTTGCAAGATTTATCCCGAAGAATTTGAAAATCTATTGACGAAATCGAAAAAATGGTATAAAATATAGGTTGGAATATCAGCGAAAGGAGGACTTGCAGTATGGAATCGCTCGATCAACAGAATAAAAAGAAACTCATACGCCTGGCAGTAATCTATGCTGTGGTGGTTCTTGCCATTTTGCTGATTGCAAACCGCGCGCCCATTCACGGATGGCTGGCAAGGATTTACAAGGTCATTCGCCCGGTTTTCATCGGACTGGTACTGGCCTATTTCTGCAATCCGATCCTCCGCTTCCTCGAGCAAAAGCTCTTGCGGCGACTCCGCCCGTACGGACTGCGGCGCGTGCTCTCGCTGGTGCTCACTTACGTCTTCCTCTTTGCCCTGCTTGCCGCTCTGATCGCGCTTTTGGTTCCGCAACTCATGAAGAATCTTGCGAACCTGGTTTTCAACTACGACATTTATATTGCTGCCACGGTGGTGGAGATCAACTCGCTCTTTGAAAAGATCAACACCATTGTGGAAAAGCTGACCGGGATCCCCTCGCTCATTGAGGAGTGGGACTATGTTCTGATCAAGGAAAAGGTGCTGAACCTGATCGGCCCGGACAGCAGCCTGATGGAATATATCCGCACCATTGACACCAACTCGATCCTCGGCTTTTTGAGCAGCCTGTTCGGGACCTTTAAGGATTACCTGTTCGGACTCATCGTGTCGATCTACTTCCTTGCTTCCAAAGAGCTCCGCTACGCGCAGGTGACAAAGCTCCGTACCGCGCTTTTCAAAAACCGCACGAACGAACAGATCTCCAACTTCATCCACACGGCCAACCGCTCCTTCGGTCGCTTTTTGACCGGGCGGCTGTTGGATTCCTTTCTCATTTTCCTCGTTCTGTATATCGTCTTCTCGATTTTGAAATTCCCCTACGCCGTGTTGCTCGCGCTGATCATCGGTCTTTTCAACATCATTCCGATCATCGGCCCGTATCTCGGCGCCATTCCGGTCTTCTTCTGGCTGCTCGTGATCTCTCCAAGCAAGCTGTTGCCATTTTTGATCGTTCTGATCATCGTCCAGCAGATTGACGCCAACATCATCAGCCCCAACATTGTGGGAAGTAACACCGGCGTCAGCGCCTTTTGCGTGGTGATTGCCATTTCCACCATGGGCGCGCTTTGGGGAATTCCGGGGATGATCCTCGGGATCCCGCTCTTTGCCACCATTCTGGAGATCACCAAAATGGTCGAAGTGGATCGCCTGCAAAAGAAGGGCCTTCCCTCCTCCATCCGGAACTATTATCCCGCCGATTCTCTGCTCGACCCCGAGCGCGATTCTCTGCTCCCGGCCGAGTATCGCCGCATGAAATTTGAAGAACGCATCCTCAAAATCAAACTCAAAGCCGAAGAGGGCCTGCCTTTGAACATCTTCGAAAAGGCTCGTCTTGGGTTTTATCGCTTTGGATGCAAGATCCGGCTGTTCGGCACCATTTCCGACAATTCGCTGGTTCACGTATCCGCAGAAAACACCGCACGGGAAATCCGGCGGGAATTCCGGTCAAGACAATCTGACGGAATTCCTCCTTTTGATCCCGAGCAGAAAGGATCCTGAGCCATGGAAAAAATGAAAAAAAGCACCTGGATCGGGATCATCTCTTATCTCGTCCTGTTCTTCCTCATCGTCTTCACCGCAAATCTTGCCGATCTCAACGCCTGGTTCGGAAAGCTGTTTTTGCTTTTGCGCCCGGTGATCATCGGCCTTACGGTCGCCTATCTTGCCAACCCCATTCTGAACTTCTGCGAGCGCAGGATGTTAGCAAAACTCCCGCGTGGAAAATTTCGCCGCGGACTTGCCATCTTTTTGACCCTGCTGTTTTTGTTTGTGATCCTGTCGCTTCTCATCTTCCTCATCATCCCGCAGCTGTTTGAGAGCATTTCCACTTTTGTAAACAACTACGACGAGTTTATTGAGAACGGCGTCTCGCGCATCAATGAAGCCATCCGTTTCCTCAACGACCGTTTTCTGGCGCAGGATCGCTTCCTTTTGGAAGAGCTGAAAGTGGAAGAAGTTTCCGAAACGCTCTCGGAGTTTTTCTCCTCTTTGCGCCTCGACCGCGAAAGCCTTTCGGAATATCTTCTCGGCAAAAACTTCTTCAAAGCCTTTAACTTTGCCGGCAATCTGATTCTCGTTTTGGCAGAGCTCATCATCGCGCTCTTTATCACCATCTATTTCCTGGCCTCCAAGGAAAAACGGTATGCGCAGGTCATGCGTTTTCGCAAAGCCTTTTTCAGCCCTGCGGCCAACGAATCGATCACGGCCTTTACAAAGATCGCACACCGCTCGTTCGGCGGTTTTTTGACCGGTAAAATCATCGACTCGATCGTCATTGGAATTCTTTCCTATATCGTCAATATGATCGTGGGGATCCCCTACAATCTGCTCATCTCGGTCTTTATCGCCGTCACCAACATCGTGCCGGTCATAGGCCCTATCATCGGTGCGATCCCGACCTCGATCATCATTCTCTTTACCGATCCCTCGAAGGTCATTCCCTTCCTCATCATCGTGCTCATCGTACAGCAGTTTGACGCCAACCTGATCGGCCCGGCCATCCTGGGCGAGAACACCGGCGTCAGCGCCCTTTGCGTGTTTGTTGCGGTCGTGACCATGGGCTCTCTCTGGGGCATGACCGGCATGATCCTCGGCGTTCCGCTCTTTGCCACCGTCTTGGCGCTTGCCGACCGTTTCCTGGAGCGCAAGCTCAAAGCCAAAGGTCTTCCCACCGACACCAAAAACTATTATGCCCCGGTCTCGGCGGCAAAGCAAAACAAACGTCAGAAAAAGCGGGAGAAGGAAAAAGCCGTTGCGGAAGAGATTCCGAACGATACCGGCCTCTTCTGCATGGACGAGTTTGAAGCCTTCCAGCTTGAGACCTACCGTCTTGCAAAAAAGCATCGCATCTTTTTCGACGACAGCGACGAAGCAAGAGAACGGTTTGCAAAAGAGGAGGCGGCTCTTCTCAAAAGCAAATCGAGCCCAACTGCGTCACCTCCCGCCGATTCAGAATAAAGGAGTTGACTATTTATGACAGAACCCACCCGCCGGGGCGGTATTTCGGTGGAGACCGAGCATATCTTCCCGGTCATCAAAAAATGGCTCTATTCCGAAAAGGATATCTTTTTGCGCGAGCTGGTTTCCAACGCTTCGGACGCGGTCACAAAACTGCGCCGCCTTGCCTCGCTTGGGCAGTATGATCCCAATGGCGAGACCTACCGCATTGACGTGCGTCTTGACAAAGAGGAAAAAACGCTCACAATCTCGGACAACGGCATCGGCATGACCGAAGAAGAGGTCGAGACCTATATCTGCAAGATCGCGCTTTCCGGCGCCTTTGATTTCATTCAGAAATACGAGGGCGAGAACAAATCGAGCGGCATCATCGGGCATTTCGGACTTGGCTTTTACTCGGCCTTTATGGTCAGCGACAGCGTGGAGCTGGTTACCAAATCCTATACCGACGCGCCCGCACTGCGCTGGGTCTGTTCCTCGGATGGCTCCTACGAGTCCTTCTCTGCCGAAAGAAACGGTCACGGCACCGACGTAATCCTGCACATTTCCGATGAGGAAGCCGAGTATCTGAACAGGAATAAAATCTCGGAGATCCTCGACAAGTACTGCTCGTTTATGCCGGTAGAGATCTACTTTACCGACGCGGATGACAAAAAGGAAGAAGGCAAGGAAGAAACGCCGATCAACGACGTCTCTCCGCTCTGGCTCAAAAATCCATCCGACTGCACGCCGGAGGAATACAAGGAGTTCTACCGGAAGGTTTTTCACGACTTTCGCGAACCGCTCTTCTGGATCCATATCAACGCCGACTATCCGCTCAACTTCCGCGGGATCCTCTACTTCCCCAAGTTGAACAACGAATACGAATCGATCGAAGGCCAGGTCAAGCTCTACTACAACCAGGTCTTTGTGGCCGACAACATCAAAGAGGTCATTCCCGAGTATCTGCTTATGCTCAAGGGCGTGCTCGACTGTCCCGAGCTTCCGCTCAACGTCTCGCGCAGTTACCTGCAGAACAACACCTATGTTTCCAAGGTCTCGGCGCACATCGTCAAAAAGGTTGCGGACAAGCTGAACAGTCTTTGCACCACCGAGAGAGAAGAATACGAAAAGATCTTCTCAAGCATCCGCACCTTCATCGAGTATGCCTGCATGCGGGATCAGAAGTTCTACGATCGCGTGAAGGACTCGCTCCTTTTGGAGCTGACCGACGGCACTTTTACAACCACCAAAGACTATCTGGAACGAGCAAAAGAAACGCACGAGAATACCGTTTATTACGCTTCCGACAAGGCCTCTCAGGCGCAGTACATCTCGATGTTCACAGCCGAGGGCATTGAAGTCGCCGTCTTTGCAAATCCGCTCGACGTGCAGTTTTTGGCCACGCTGGAATCTGCCTACGATCCCGACGTCAAATATCTGCGCATCGACTCGGACGTGGCAAAAGCGCTCAAAACCGACGAGACGGCCGAAGAAAACAAAGATTTGACCGCGCTTTTCCAAAAGGTCTCGGGCAACGAAAAACTCAAAGTCGTCTTTGCCGCGCTCAAGGACGAGCAAGTGCCCCTGCTCCTTACCGTCTCGGAAGAATCGAGACGGCTTGACGAGATGATAAAGCTCTACGCCGCAAGCGGAATGGGCTTTTCGATGCCGCAGGCGACCGAAGAAACGCTGACGGTCAACACGGCCTCTCCGCTGATCAAAAAGCTTGCCTCCATGGAGGGCGAAAAGAAAGAGCAAATGGCGTCCTACCTGTATCGCCTGTCCCTCATCTCGCAAAGAAAGCTCGGCGCCGAGGAACTGCAACAATTTTTGAAAGACAGCTATACCATTTTAGGAGGTTTGGAATAAAACATGAACTCCTTTTCCTATCAAACGAGCGGCGTCTGCTCGCGCAGCATTGACGTCAAGCTCGACGGCGACGTGATCGAATCGGTCGTCTTCCACGGCGGCTGTTCGGGCAACACCCAGGGTGTTGCGGCTCTGGTCAAAGGAATGAAAGTAGAAGACGCGATCGAAAGGCTTTCCGGCATCCAATGCGGATTCAAAGGAACCTCCTGCCCCGACCAGTTGGCACGCGCCCTGAAAGAACATCTGCAAAATTTATGATTGGAGATAGAAAAATGAAATCGGCACAAGAACGATATGAAGCCTGGCTGAATTCCGGCGCTCTTTCAAAAGAAGAAACCGAGGAACTGCTCGCCATCAAAGGAAACGATGAGGAGATCGCCATGCGGTTTTCAGCTCCCCTGACCTTCGGCACCGGCGGTCTGCGCGGTAAAATGTTCACGGGACTTTCCGGCATGAACCGCTTTACGGTCTCGCACGCCACGCAGGGGCTTGCCTCGCTTATTCTCAAAGAGGGCCGTGCAAAGGACGGCGTTGCCATCGGCTACGACTGCCGCAACAACTCGGCTCTGTTTGCCAAGACCGCCGCGTCGGTCCTCGCGGCAAACGGGATCAAGGTTTATCTGTTTGACGCGCTTCGCCCCACGCCCGAGCTTTCTTTTGCTCTGCGCGAATACAAATGCGTGGCCGGTATCGTGATCACCGCCTCGCACAACCCAAAGGAATACAACGGCTACAAAGCCTACTGGGAGGACGGCGCACAGCTTCCGCCCGAGCATGCCGACATTGTTTGTGCCGAAATGGATAAGATCGACATTTTCAAAGGCGTCAAGATCACCGACTTTGAAAAAGCAAAAGCCGCGGGACTCATCCAAATGCTCGGCGACGAGACCGACGAAAAGTATCTTGCCGCTGTTGAAGCGCAGGCCGTCAATCCCGCCGCAGTCCGCAAAGTGGCAGACAAACTGAAAATCGTCTACACGCCTCTGCACGGCACCGGTTGCAAACTCGTTCCCACCATTCTCCGCCGCATCGGGCTGACACAGCTCTATACCGTCGATGAGCAGATGATCAACGACGGCAACTTCCCCACCGTCAAAAAGCCGAACCCCGAATATCCGGACGTCTTCAAGCTCGGCATTGACATTGCCAATCGCGTGGGCGCAGACCTTGTGCTTGCCACCGACCCGGATGCCGACCGTGTGGGCGTGGTGACAAGAACCCCGGACGGCTCCTTTACCACCATCACCGGCAACCAAATGGGCGCGCTCCTTGCCGACTATATTCTGACCGCCTACGAAGTGACCGGCACCATGCCTCCCCACCCCTATATGGTCAAGACCATCGTCTCCACCGAGCTGGTCAGAAAAATCTGCGACGCACACAAGGTAAAACTCCACGACGTGCTGACCGGCTTTAAGTTCATCGGTGAAGTGATCAAAAATTATGAAGCGACCGGCGACGGCACCTTCCTCTTTGGCTTTGAAGAGAGCTACGGCTACCTCAAAGGCACCTATGCGCGCGACAAGGATTCGGTCGTCTCTTCCATGCTTATCTGCGAGATGACCGCCTACTATGCCGACAAAGGCATGACGCTTTGCGACGCGCTTGCCGCACTGCACAAAAAATACGGTTTCTTCTATGAGAAGACCACTGAGCTGTACGTCGAGGGCCTTGACGGAAGCGCACGCATGGCAGCCATGATGGAAGCGATGCGCAAAGAGCCTCCCAAAGAGATCGGCGGTGTAAAAGTCGTTGCGATCAGCGACTACAAGACAGGACTGGTAACCGAGAACGGAGGCACCCGCCCGACAGGACTTCCCACCTCCAACGTGCTTTCCTATCGCCTTGAGAACCGCGATATTCTCGTGGTGCGTCCTTCCGGCACCGAACCGAAGATCAAGGTTTACTACCTGATCGAAGCAAAAGACGAGGCCGACGGCGCCGAAAAATACAAGCGCTATCAAAACGAGATGGAGCGCGTATTCAAATAATCCCGAAACTTTCTCAAAGGAGGTGCATTTCGCATGATCCAGAATAAAGAAATGCTCCTTGAGCTTCTCGACAGCCGCCGTTATTCCACCTTTATCAAAGCGGTGGACGAACTCAACCCGGTGGATGCGGCCGAATTCTTCTCGGAACTGCCCGAAGAAAAGCTCCCGGTCGTCTTCCGAATGCTCAAAAAGGACACTGCGGCAGAAATTTTTGCCGAATTTGAACCCGACGTGCAGGAAAAGCTGATCCGTGCCATGACCGATAAGGAAATCGGCGGCATTCTGGAAGAGCTTTTCGTGGACGACGCGGTCGATATGCTCGAAGAGATGCCTGCCAGCGTGGTCAATACCATTCTCAAAAACGCAAAGCCCGAGACGCGCGCCGAGATCAACCGCTTCCTCTCCTACCCCGAAGACAGTGCCGGTAGCGTCATGACGAGCGAGTTCATCGACCTCAAAAAGGACATGACCACGACCCAGGCGATCGACCGCATCCGCAAGATCGGTCTTGACAAGGAAACGATCTACGTTGCCTACGTCACCGACAAATCCCGTGTGCTCGAGGGCGTGGTTCCGCTCAAAGCCCTGCTCTTCGCAAAGCCGGACGACAAGATCGGCGACCTCATGAACCGCGACGTGATCTTTGCCTACACACATGACGACCAGGAAACGGTTGCGAACATGATTTCGCACTACGATATTCTGGCACTTCCGATCGTCGATAAAGAAAAGCGACTGGTCGGCATCGTAACGGTCGACGACGCTCTCGACGTCCTGGAAACCGAGGCGACCGAGGATATGCAAAAGATGGCCGCCGTGTTGCCGAATGAAAAGCCCTACCTCAAAACCGGCGTGTTTGCCACCTGGAAACAACGCATCCCGTGGCTGCTCCTCCTCATGGTCTCGGCCACCTTCACCAGCACGATCATCACGCACTATGAAGTGGCCATCGGCGCCTATGCGATCCTCACCGCCTTTTTCCCCATGCTCATGGACACCGGTGGAAACGCGGGCGGGCAAACCTCGGTCACCGTCATCCGCGGACTTTCCTTAGGTGAAATTCAACTGAGAGACTACTTCAAGGTCATCTGGAAAGAGTTCCGTGTGGCGCTCCTCTGCGGAGCCACCATTGCAGTGGCAACCTTTGCAAAAGTTATGCTCATCGATTTCAAAGCGCAGCTTTACTCGGGCGACCAGAACAACCTCGTGATCGCACTCATCGTCTCGATCACGGTCTGCTCGGCCATCGTTTTTGCAAAGCTGGTCGGCGCGTCTCTCCCGATCCTTGCAAAGCGCCTGAAACTCGACCCTGCCGTCATGGCAAGCCCGTTTATTACCACCATTGTGGATACCGTGACGCTGATCATCTATTTCAAGATCGCGCAAGGAATTCTTCATTTCTGACACAATAGAAAAAGGCGTTCACAGAACGCCTTTTTTATTTTGTCAGGTCGCCGATCGGGTCGATCCGCCATATAAGGAATAGTATCGTCCTTATAATGAAAAACAAAACAAACAGTGCCGAAAGGCCAATGTAGACCGACTGCGGGATTGCCGGAAACTCTTTCTTCCCATGCAAAAAACGAATGAGGGTCACAAGATCCCAAATAAGGAAAAGCGCCGCAAACAGCACCACAAACGCGTTATAGGAAATCGCCTGCAAAAAACGAAAATGCAAAAGCTCCCAGACGCATCTCGTCCCGCCGCAAAGCGGGCAATAGACTCCAAACCACTCCTTGAGAAAGCAGTGGGAAAAAGGGGTATCGTTTTCAAAAACCCAGTGATAATACAGGGGAAACAAAAGTACAAGCGCAAGGAGCGCAAGGTTGAGCGCAAGGTACTTTTTTTGATCCCCGGAAAGCCGTCTTTTCATCAAGGCGCCTCAAAAGACAGAATCGCAACAAAAAGATCCCGGAAGGCGCCGTATGCGTCTTCATTCGAGGCCTTGCCCACTACAAGAGGCTTGACCAAAACCAGCCGAAAATCCTTTGGCAGGGCCTTGCATGCCGCATAATACCGGTAGAAAGCAAGCTCGGAGAAGCGAATCGAGTATTCGTCAAGCGCTCCGTTTGGCGCCGTTTCAAACAGTTCCGAGAGCGGCACGGCATACTCTCTCAGGTTGGAATTTTCGTAAACGTAGTCGCTGACAAAATACAGACTGCACTCGCCGGTCATGCGGAAAGAGGTGAACGCGTCGTACTCTGTTTGCGTGTTTGCTTTGAGAGAGGCATAGGTCGCAGGAGAGTAGTTCCCCTCCCCATCGGTCGAAAGCTCCTTCATTTGCTCCTCGGAGAAGATGGTATAGTGAGAGATCTGAATGCTTCTCTTTCCGTCGCCCTTCTTTTTCTCGGGAGAAACCGTTTCAAGCGCGGCAACAAAGCCGTCTCTTGCATCGGTATTGGAAAAAGCGATATCTCCGGCCGCAACCAAAAGAATATCCGGCTCCTTACGTCCGACGCATTGAATGAGGCAGAACAAAAGCGTAAAGGCAAAAAACAGCGCAACGATGGTGTGCCATTTGTAATGATACCAATAATTCTCCAACCCCAAAAGAAACCTGTTTTTATGGATTTTCGCTCCCTCTTGCGGGATCTTGTCGGCTCTGTCGGCCATGACGACTCTCCTTTCTGTCAAAATGAATGCGGGACGGCGGCTGCATGCCGCCGTCCCATCGGCAGTGATTATCTCTTGACGTCAAGAACGGTCAATTTGACAAGGCCGTTCGGGGTCTCCACGTTTGCGCGGTCCCCGGCGCGTTTGCCCATAAGCGCCGCTCCAACGGGAGAAAGATCCGAAATTTTTCCGTGTACGGGATCCGACTCATTGGAGCCGACAATGGAATAGGTCACTTCGATCCCGGTCGTATTGTTCTGTACCTTCACGATCGAACCGAGGTTGACCACGTCGATATCCAGAGTGGATTCATCGACGATCTCGGCGTTCTCGATCTTCTCTTTGAGCTCCAAGATCCTGGTCTCGTTCTCGGACTGCATTCTTCTTGCTTCGGAATACTCTGCGTTCTCAGAGAGGTCGCCAAAGCCCTTGGCAACTTCGATATCCTTTTTGATTTTCTCTCTTTCCACGCCTTCCCGACGCTTGAGCTCGGCAACCAGTTCGTCATAACCCTGTTGGGTATAAAGTGTTTTTTTCTCTTTTGCCATGATCATATCTCCTTTATACAATTGCGGAATTTTGATTATTTGAGTTGTGCGATTGCGGTTTGCAGTTGATTGTCCACGCTCTCGGGACGCAGGTAAATGGAATACCCTGCCGCCTCTTCTGTGAGCGCCACTTCCAGGTCGGGGACAATGCCGATCTCGTGGTAGGTCTCGCCTCTGTGCGTCACATAGGCATAAGTGGTCATTTTGGCATAACCGCTGAACTGTGAGCCAAAATAGGAAAGCGGGATATAGGATTGCATGATTCCCTTTCCGTAGGTGACATCTCCGACAATGGTTGCAAGACCGTAATCCTGAATGCCGGCCACAAAGACCTCGGCGGCGCTGGCGGTATTTCCGTTGCAAAGCACCACCATGTTGAGATCGTGGTACATACCGATCTCATCCTCGTCCACACTGCAGGTCCCGTCGTCCGGGCCGGCAGTCAACACGCCGACGGTATAGGATTTATCCACACGACCGTTCCTGTCAATGGTGGCAAGGATTAGGTCGTCTTTGTTGAGAAAATAAGAAAGCGTTGCGCGGATGGAGCGCAGATCTCCGCCCGGATTGTTCCGCAAATCAAACACAAATTTGGAAACGCCCTTTTTCTGAAGCTCGGTGATTGCACTTTTGAGTTGTCCCGGTGTGGTCAGATCAAACTCGGAGATACGGACGATCCCGATCTTTTTATTTGTTTCCGAAACCTTTGCTGTCACCGATTGGGAAACAAAGGAATCGCGCATGATCTGCATTTCGATCGCTTCGTAGATGTCGCCGTTTTTGCGAAATGCAAGGATCTCCACATAGGTTCCCTTGAGCCCGCGGATCGCCGAAATCCCTTTGGTATAGCCGCCCAAAGCGTCGATCGTTTGATAATGGTCGTCTACCTTGACCGCGTAGATATAGTCGCCGGGAAGAAGACCGGCTTCGAGAGCGTGTGAGGATTCATAGATCGTCAGCACAAAGAAAGCGCTGTACTTGACACTGTTGACCTCCACCTGGTCGTTGAGGACGCTGACGCCGATGCCTTCAAAATTGCCGGCAGAATCCTCGGTCAGCGCCGCATACTCCTCGGCGGTATAATACTCGGCGTATTTGTCGCCGGTTGCCTCTGCATAGGCTTTCATAACGGCCGTTTCCAGCTCTTCGAGGGAAACATCGCCCGCGTAGTAGGAATAAACCTGGAAAAGCTTGTTCAAAAGCTCCAGCTGAGAAAAAGTCGAGGAAGTCGGTTTGGAAATCTCGGCCTCTTTTTTTGCTTCTTCAAGCGCCTCGGTCAGCTTTTCAACCTGTCGTTGCAACTCGGCATTCTCCCGGTTGCTTTCGCCAACATCCGAGGCGTAGCGGCTTTGCAGATTCCGGTAGGTCACCGAAAAGGTGCAAATGGAAGTAAGCAGGATCGCCGCGACAAGGATCAACGCAAAAATCAGATTCTTTTGACGGTTGCGCCGTTTTGTCTGTTTCAGATGTTCTTTTGGTGTTTCCTCGGAGATCTCTTCGGAATCCAGTTTGTTTTGTTCGTCCATATTGTTTCTCCGGTTTTCAAAAGGACTGCCTTTTGAGTTTTTTCATGCAAGACTACAGAAGCGAAATGCAAACGCCAAAGGCGGCGCACATTCCGCTTTCTGTCAAATAGTCAATATCAGAATTTAATGGGCTTGGAATTGAGGTATTTGCGAACCATGAGCGCCACCTTGAAGGTGATGGCGTGCTCGAACTCGCGCAGATCAAGGCCGGTCAGCTTGCGGATCTTCTCCAGGCGGTAGACCAGCGTGTTGCGGTGAACAAAGAGCTTTCTCGAGGTTTCGGACACATTGAGGTTGTTCTCAAAGAAGCACTGGATGGTCATGAGCGTCTCGCGATCGAGAGACTCGAGACTGCCGTTTTTGAAGACCTCCTGCAAGAACATCTCGCAGAGCGTGGTCGGCAATTGGTAAATGAGACGTCCGATGCCGAGATTTTCATAGCTGACGATATTCTTTTCGGTCTCAAAGACCTTCCCCACTTCAAGCGCGACCTGCGCCTCTTTATAGGCTCTTGCGAGATCCTTGATGTTCTCCACAACCGTGGAAATACCGATGGCGACCTTGGTGTAAAACTCGGTCGAAAGCGTATCCGAAATGTTGGTGGCGATCTTTTCGATCTCCTTTGCGTCGGTGCCGGGTTTGATATCCTTCACCAGAACGATATCGTGTTCGCCAACGCTGATGACATAATCCTTCGATTTGTCCGGGAACATATTCTGGAGCATTTCAAAGGGAAGCATGTCGGTCTTGCCGAAGAATTTGATGAGAAAGACGATGCGCATCTCCTCGGTGTTGAAATGCAGTTCCTTCGACTTGATGTAAATATCGCTGGGCAGGATGTTATCCAGAATGATGTTCTTGATGAAAGAGCCTTTATCGTATTTTTCGTCGTAAAGGTTCTTGATATTCCCAAGAGAAATGGCAAGCAACTTGGACATTTTCTCCGCCATCTTGTCCTCGCCTTCCACAAAGACCACATAATCGGTCTTGGGGCCGCCTGTCATCGGGCGATAGGTATAACCGCCGCGTGCCACGGCGTCGCCGATATAAGAAATCTCGTCCCGAATGCCGGCATGGGTCTCCCCAATGCGGACCAATTCGGAACAGGCAATGATGACTCCGTTTTCATCCACCACACCGATCACGCGGTCAATGGCATCCTTCATTTGGTGAATTACACTTTGAAACAAACGGTTAGACATGGTTGTTTTTCCTCTCTCGTAGAATAACTGCGATAAAAACTAACCACATTTTACATCAATTTTTGTGATTTTTCAATAGGGTTTTCAATATTTTTCATAAAAATTTTTCTTTTTTTCGTTCAAAATGAACACATTTGCAAAAAAGAAGCGGAAAATCAAGAGAGTTCCAGCTCGTAGATCAGGCAGGAAAGTGCCACACAGGCCGCCGTTTCGGTGCGCAAAATCCGCTTGCCAAGGCCCGCAGAGATCCAACCGCAGGCAAGGGCGCGTGCCGCCTCGTCTTTGGAAAAGCCCCCTTCACTGCCGATAAGGATCGCGATGGCAGGAAAACGATCCTTCGGAAAAGACGCTTTTGCCGCTTGCAATACGGCTTTGATCGACCGCTCCTCTTCCCCTTCATAGCAAAAGATCGCAAGGTCAAACTCGTTCCGCCTTTTCAGAACGGCATCCAGCTTTTCGCCGGGATGCACCTCGGGCACAATTCCACGCCCCGACTGTTTGGCGGCTTCAAATGCGATCCTCTGCCAGCGGGCGAGCTTGGAGGCATCCCCCTCTCCCTTCAGGCGCACGATGCAGCGCTCGCTCTCAAAGGGCGTGATGTCACACACACCGCACTCGACCGATTTTTGCACGACCGCATCCATCTTGTCCCCTTTGGTCAATGCCTGAAACAGATGCACCCGATAGGGTGGCTCGGTATTCCCCGCGCGGGAAGACAGAATGCGCGCTTCGACGTGATCGGGATAAAAGCCGGTCAGTTCACAGTCGTATTCGGTGGACTGCATATCACAAACCGTGATATGCTCGCCCGCCGCCATGCGCAGCGAGCGCGAAATATGATGGGCATCCTCACCGACGATGGCGACGATATTGTCCCCGATTTGATCTCTTCTGACAAAAAAGCGCGGCATAAAAAGCTCCCCTTCGTTTGAATGTTCTGTTCCCTATTTTAGCATAGTCAAGTCTTTTCGTCAAGAAAAAAAAGAGAGGAGATTTTCCTCTCTTTTTTGAATTTTTATTTCTTCTTGATTGCCAGGGCGCACCAGTCGTTTTCTTCGAGCCTTGCAAGGATTTTGAAGCCGTGCGCTTCCATGGCAGAGATCACGTCGTCGGCTCTTGGCGTGATGATGCCGGAGGCGAGCAGAACGGTATCCTTGTGCATATACCTGCCCACGTCGGGCGTCATGCGAATGATGATATCGGCCACGATGTTTGCCGTGATGAGATCAAACGGCTTGGAATCGTCCACGCCGCGCAGAAGATCCGACTGGAAACATTCAATATTGGTAAGACCGCTGTCTCTCACGTTCTCTTTCGCCACGCGGACGGCGGTGGGATCAATGTCGCAGGCAAGGCACTCGCCGGCCCCGAGACGCGAGGCGCAAATGGCAAGAATGCCGCTCCCGCACCCGACGTCAAGCACGCGGAAACCGGGTTTTACATAGTCTTCAAGCAGGCGGATCACAAGCCTTGTGGTCTCGTGGTTGCCGGTGCCAAAAGCCATGCCGGGATCCATGCGGACAATCAGCTCGCCCTCTTTTGGCTCGTATTTTTCCCAGGCCGGCACGATCACAAGTTTTTCTCCGATTTTGATCGGCTTATAGTATTGCCGCCACGCGTTGGCCCAGTCCTCTTCGTCCACGCCAGAAAGTTCGGGATTGGAAGAAATTCCGGCAAGCGCCAGACGATCTTGCAAAAATTCGAGCGTTTTTGCAAGATCGGTGCCGTCGGGCAGATAGACCGAGACCGAGGCGACTGTTTTGTCGGCGTTCAGAATCGATTCGTCGATGAGGTCGCCGTAACAGCTTTTGAGATCAATGTCGCTGTAATCCTCGATTTGCAGATTGTTTGAAACCATGCTCATGATCGAGGTGAGCTCGTCAAGTCGTCCGAGAGGAGCCGTCACCCGGATGCGCGTCCAGTGGGTCTCGGTACCGTAGTCTTCGCAAACGTAGTCTTGATCCATGTCGACTCCTTACTTTTTGAAAATCTTTTGGAAGAATTGCTTTTTCTTGGTGTAATTGCTCTCGCCGCAGGATTTTGCAAAGGTCTCCATGGCCTCTTTTTGCTTTTTGGAAAGGCCTTTCGGGATCTCGATGGCGACCGTGAAATAGAGATCGCCCCGGCGAGAGGAGGATCCCATCATCGGGATTCCCTTCCCACGGATCGAAAAGCGCGTTCCGGGTTGCGTCCCTTCGGGGATCGTGTATTTGACCGGCGTGCCTTCGAGCGTGGGAATATCGATCTCGGCGCCAAGCGTTGCTTCGGTGACCGTGACCGGCACGTCGCAAAAGATATCGTAATTCTCTCTTTGGAAGATGGCGTGAGGGCGGACGCTCACAAGAATGATGAGATCTCCCGCGCCTCCGCCGTTCTTTCCTTCGTTGCCCTGACCGCGCAGAGCAATGCGCTCTCCGTTGGCAATGCCGGCAGGGATCGAAACGGTCAGCTTCTTGGTCTCGCGCACAAAGCCGCTCCCACGACACTTCTGACAGGGTTCTTTGATGATCTTACCGGTTCCGCGGCAGGCGTCGCAGGCCGTCGTTGACTGAAAAGCCATGCCTCCCATGCGCTGGACGCGTTTGATCTGACCCGTGCCGTGGCAAACCGAGCAGGTCTCGGCGCTCGTTCCTTTGGCCGCACCGCTCCCGCCGCACTCGGCGCAGTGGCAAACGCGGTTATAGGAAATATCCTTTTTGACGCCGAACGCGGCCTCTTCAAAGGTGACGGTCAGATTGAGGCCGATGTCGTCGCCGCGAACAGGGCCGTTTCTCGTGCGGCGGCCGCCGCCGAAAGCACTGCCGAAAATGCCGCCGAACAGGTCGCCGAGATCTCCGAAATCGGCAAACCCTTCCCCGCCAAAGCCTCCACCGAACGGATTGCCTCCACCCATGGAAGGATCAAAGGCGGCATGTCCGAACTGGTCGTACTTGGCGCGCTTGTCGGCGTCCGAGAGCACCTCGTAGGCCTCGTTGGCCTCCTTGAACTTTTCCTCGGCGACCTTATCGCCGGGATTTGCGTCCGGATGGTACTGCTTTGCGAGCTTGTAATATGCTTTTTTGATGGTGGCCGCGTCGGCGTTTTTGTCGACGCCAAGCACCTGATAATAGTCTCTTTTTTCTGCCATTTTGACCTCTTATGTGGAAAGAAATTGTCGTCTTGCGCTCTTCTTCATTCAGCTCACAAAGCTGTGCAAAGAAGAAAGCAAGAGAAAGGCTTTACGGGAAAGGCGGTTTTGCCGCCTTTCCCGTTTCTGCGTATCACGCTTTATTTGTTGTCGGAATGATCCTCGAAATCGGCGTTGTAGTAGCCGTTCTGATCCTGCGTGCCGGCAGAGCCTTGATCACCGGGATTTGCGCCCGCGTTGTTCTGCTGTGCGTAGAGTTTTTCGGAGATCTTGTAGAAGGATTTTTCCACGGCCTCGGTATCGGCTTTGATCGCTTCAAGATCGCTGCCCTTGAGGGTTTCCTTGAGCTTTTCGATCGCGTTCTTCACTTCCTGCGCGTCTGCCGCGTCCACCTTGTCGCCAAGGTCGGAAAGCGTCTTTTCGCTCTGGAAGATCACCGAGTCGGCGCGGTTGCGGATCTCGACGGCCTCTTTGGCCTTCTTATCCTCTTCTGCAAACTTCTCGGCATCCTTGACCGCCTTTTCGATATCCTCTTTGCTCATATTGGTCGAAGAGGTGATGGTGATGTGCTGTTCCTTGCCGGTTCCCTTATCCTTTGCCGAAACGTTGACGATACCGTTTGCGTCAATATCAAAGGTGACTTCGATCTGCGGCACACCACGCGGAGCCGGGGTGATGCCGTCGAGGATGAAGCGGCCGAGCGTGGTGTTGTTGGCAGCCATTTCGCGTTCGCCCTGGAGCACGTGAATTTCAACCGAGGTCTGACCGTCGGCCGCGGTGGAATACACCTGGCTCTTCTTGACCGGGATGGTCGTGTTGCGGTCGATGATGCGGTTGAAGACGCCGCCCAAGGTCTCGATACCAAGCGACAGAGGCGTCACGTCGAGCAGGAGCAGATCCTTGACGTCGCCGCCAAGCACGCCGCCCTGGATGGCCGCGCCGATGGCAACGCACTCATCCGGGTTGATGCCCTTGAAAGGCTCTTTGCCGATGAATTTCTTCACGGCTTCCTGCACGGCAGGAATTCTTGTGGAACCGCCGACGAGCAGGACTTTATCGACCTGACCGACCGTAAGACCTGCATCTGCGAGCGCCTTTTTGGTCGGAACCATGGTGCGCTCGATGAGGTCTGCGGTGATGCGGTCAAACTCGGCTCTCGTCAGGGTCGCTTCAAAGTGGAGCGGGCCTTCGGCGGTCGCCGTGATGAAAGGCAGGTTGATCGAGGTGCTGGTCATGCCGGAAAGCTCGATCTTTGCCTTCTCTGCCGCGTCGCGAAGTCTCTGGAGCACCATTTTGTCTTTGCGCAGGTCGATGCCGTGTTCTCTCTGGAACTGGTCGGCCATCCAGTTGATGATGCGCTGGTCGAAATCGTCGCCGCCAAGGCGCGTGTCACCGTTGGTGGCAAGCACTTCAAAGACACCGTCCGAGATCTCGAGAAGAGACACATCGAA
>JAFSSP010000018.1 GCA_017450945.1 Clostridia bacterium
AAAGCCACCGCAAAAGCGGTGGCTTTTCCTGTTGGTGACCCCTACCCAAGATGCGAAGCCAGCGGTTGCCCAAGGGGCAATCCGCATGGGTTCGCATCTTGGCATTGAAGCACGATGCCCGCTCGCGAGGCATCTGCGAGATGCCAAAGATATTCGCCCTGAAAGGGCGAAATTCCCATATTGCAAAATTCGTCCTTTTCCTGTATAATAAAAGAAAGCTCCAAATTCTTTTCCTACGAGGTCTTTATGAAAGAGCAAGATTTCCCCCGTTTCGACATGAAAAAGTCGCCGAAAAAGTGTAAGTGGTTCCTAAAACCGCTCATCTGGTTGATCGCCCTTTTGGGGACGCGCAAGCACAAAACCAAGATCGAGCGGATCAATATGGAAGGCGTCAAGCCTCCCTATCTTCTGCTCGGCAATCACAACGCCTTTTTTGACATGAGCGTATCCGCCCGAGCAACCTTTCCGCACGTTGGAAACTACGTGGTCGCGATCGACGGATTCATTGGGCGCGAGGGGCTTCTGCGCGGCATCGGCTGCATTTGCAAGCGGAAGTTCACGAGCGACCTGACGCTGGTGCGTCATCTGCAAACCGTCGTCAAAAAAGGGGGGATCGCGGCGATCTACCCCGAGGCGCGCTACTCGCTCTGCGGCACGACAGCTCCCCTTCCCGAGTCGCTCGGCGGGCTTTGCAAAATGCTGAAGGTACCGGTTGTCACACTGATCTGCCACGGGCACCACATCAATCACCCTTTCTGGAATACCCGGCACGAGCGAGGCGTCAAACCGACTGAGGCGACTCTAAAACAGCTTTTCACCGCCGAGGAAGTCGAAACGCTCTCGGCCGACGAGATCAACGAGAGGCTCGTCAAAGAATTCCAATACGACGACTTTCGCTGGCAGCTTGAAAAGAAGATCAAGGTCGACTGCATAGATCGCGCGGTTGGGCTCGAAAAGATCCTCTACCGCTGTCCGCACTGCAAAACCGAGTTCCGCATGAGATCCGAAGGCACCTCCCTCCAATGCACCGCCTGCAAAAAGATTTGGCAGATGACCGAATACGGGCAGCTCGAAGCGGAAGACGGCAACACCGAGTTTTCGCACATCCCCGATTGGTACGAGTGGGAGCGAGAAACGGTCAAAGAAGAGGTCGAAAACGGCACCTATTCCTCCGGACTCCTGCCGGTCAAGGTTGAGAGTCTGCCGAACGCGAAGGGATTCATCCCGCTCGGCGAAGGGACGATGCTCCACGATGAGAACGGATTTGTCGTGACGGTCACATCTCCGGATGGAAGCGCTTACACGATGAAAAAGCCGGTTCCCTCGCTCTATTCCTGCCACATTGAATATGAGTATCTCTTCCGGCACGGCGACTGCGTCGACCTCAACACGCTCGAGGATACCTGGTATGTTTACCCGCAAAACTGTGATTTCTCGGTTACCAAAATGGCGATCGCCACCGAGGAATTATACTATCAATACCGCAGAAAGATCGGCAAGCCCTGCAAAGAGGGACTTGCATAAAAACGAATAACCGCCACCGCAGTTGCGGTGGCGGTTATTCGTTTTGGATTTATTTTGCGTAATCGACGGCTCTCGTCTCGCGGATGAGATTGAGCTTGATCTGGCCGGGGTACTTGACCTCGTCCTCGATCTTCTTTGCCATCTCGCGGGCGATGAGCTTCATATCGTCGTCGCTGACCAGCTCGGGTTTGACCATGACGCGGATCTCGCGGCCAGCCTGGATTGCATAGGCTTTTTCCACGCCCTTGAAGTCCTCGGCGATCTCCTCGAGCTTCTGCAAACGCTTGATGTAGTTTTCCATATCCTCGCGACGAGCGCCCGGACGAGCGGCGGAAACCGCGTCGGCGGCCTGAACGAGGATCGCTTCAATGGTGTGAGGCTCCACATCGTTGTGGTGCGCCTCTACCGCGTGGATCACTTCGGGGCTTTCCTTGTACTTCTTGAGAAGATTGACGCCAAGCTCCACATGCGAACCTTCCACATCCTGCGGGAAGGCTTTGCCGATATCGTGAAGGAAACCTGCTCTGCGGGCAACCGCGCCGTTTGCGCCAAGCTCATCGGCCATCATTCCGGCAAGCCAGGAGACTTCCACCGAATGCTGCAATACGTTCTGACCGTAGCTGGTGCGGTAACGCAGGCGTCCCATCATCTTGACAAGATCGGGATGAATGCCGTGTACGTTGACCTCGTAAGTGGCTCTTTCGCCGGCCTGTTTGATGACGGCTTCCACTTCTTTTTTGGCCTTTTCCACCATCTCTTCAATTCTGGCGGGGTGAATGCGTCCGTCGGCAATGAGCTTTTCAAGTGCCAGGCGGGCGGTCTCGCGGCGAACCGGATCAAATCCGGAAACCGTGATCGCTTCAGGCGTGTCATCGATGATGAGTTCCACGCCGGTCAGCGTTTCGAGCTTTTGAATGTTGCGGCCTTCACGACCAATGATACGGCCCTTCATTTCTTCGCTCGGGAGCGTAACGACCGAAATGGTAGATTCGGTCACATGGTCGGCCGCACAACGCTGAATGGCAAGCGACAGAAGATTTCTTGCCTTTGCGTCAGCTTCCTCTTTGAACTCGGCCTCCAGCTCGTCGAGCTTTTGCGCCATATCGTGGCGGGCATCCTGCTCGACGCGGATCAACAGTTCGGCTTTTGCTTCCTCAGACGTGTAGTTGGAGATTTCCTCCAGCTTTTTGAGGTGTCCCGCGAGGACTTCCTGAATTTGCTCATTCAAATCCTCGTTGGCTTTGATCTTTTCATCCAGTACCTCGGATTTTTTCTCCAGAGATTCGGATTTGCGATCGAGATTTTCCTCCTTTTGTGCGATGCGGCGCTCCTGTCTTGCAACTTCGGCGCGGCGTTCCTTGAGTTCCCGTTCGGTCTCGTTGCGGAGCCGTAAGGTATCCTCTTTTGCTTCCAGAAGAATCTCTTTCTTCTTTGCTTCGGCGGCCTTAATGCCGTCTTCCATGACCTTCTTTGCTTCGGCCTTAGCCGAGCCAAGACGTTCTTTTCCCTGCTTCATTTGGATCAATATCACAACCAGAGCAACGATTGCCAAAAGCGCAATGCCGCCCAAAACGAAACACAGAACTTTTTCCATAACTTGCACCTCCTATTCAATTTTTCGTGCTATATTTGTATGAACGCATTTTGCTACATTCGGTCATACTTAATTGTATTATACAATAAGAAAGCAAAAAAGTCAAGCCCTTTTTGCCCTCTTTTGGCTGTTTTTCTCGGCAAAATCCACAAAAAGAAGCCCCGATTCTACTCGGGGCCTCTTGCAAACTGTTTTGAAATTTAAGAAGAGGATTTTTTGGAGCGCTTGCGGCGACGTCTGCGAACCAGACGATAAATAAAGAAAAATACAGACAGTGCAAAGCAGGCGCCGGACAAAATGGCAAAAATCAAAAATCCTTTCGATTCGGTTCTGAGTCCGTACTCCGGCAGAAGGATCGGCTGATCGCCGGATAGAACCGACGTGTTCACGCCGACAATCTTTTTTGCCGGGGCTTCGCTGACGGCAAAACCGTAAACCAGACGAATTTCATCCGGATCAATATTACCGACCGCCATTTCCACCGCGAGCTCTTCTCCGTATTGGTCTGTAAAGCGGATGATCACGCCGTCAAGATACTGACGTTTGGAAGAAGTATTCTTGATATATCCCGCCACGGTGTGCTTATAGGTTCCATCCTCCAGCAGTTCGGAAGAAACGCTGAACGGCTCCTGCTGAATGTAGGTTCCCGTAGTGGATTTCGGGAGCGCCTCAACGATGGCAAGCCCTGCAAAAAGAAGTGCCAAAAGAAAGAACAAAATGGCTCGCAAAAACTTTAATCTAATTTTTTTCATATCAGAACACCTCAAACTGGATTTGAAAAAGCGCATCCGGCTTTTTTCTTTTCAGACCTTTCCATGCTTTATGAATTCTCCGAATGTCCGGAGCTTCCCGAAGCTTCTTCCGAGTGGTGATGGTGATGATGGTGGTGGTGACGATGCTTCGAATGAATCTTCTTTTTGGGGCTCTTGTAAAGTGCAACACAGGTATAAATGAACACGCCGAACAAAATCACCGAAATGGCCATAAGCGCCTTGACATAACTCGGGAATTTCGCCGCCGGTCTTGGGCCGTAGATCACGTCAGAAAAATTATCGCTTGTTTCGATCCCGACCTTGTTCACCTGATTATACTCGCGCTTTGTGGAAAAGGTTTTTACCACCTCGCAGGTTGCCCCGGAAGCGAGACTCGAAACCGTAACCGGTATGGAATCAAGCTCTTTGTTGCCGGAAGAGCCAACACCCACGGTTACGGTCACAGAGCGCACCTTTATGCTCGATGAGGAATCGTTTTTCAGGATGAGTCTGACCGTAGAAAGATAGGAAGTCTCGTCTTCCGGATCTTTGACCGATTCGACGACAGGCGTTCCCTCAATCGAAAGGCCGCTGGTTTTAATCACAGGAATGGTGCCTCGCACGGTCAAAAACACGGAAACTGCCGTAAGGACCGCGAAGAGAAGCACGATGAGCTTTCGCCATAAACTTCTGCGCATTTTCATTGGACGTTCCTCCTGACTGCTATCTTATGTATTTTACCATAGGAAACAAAAAAATGCAATAGCTTTTTTCAAAAAGCCAAGAAAAAGCTGAAAGAAGAATCAAAAAGCCGACGGATCTGTAATCCTTGACAGATTTTTTTCTTCGTGATAGAATAGGATCCGGGAGTTTTTGCAGAGAAAGGAGCCGACCTGATGAATTCCGAACCCTTGAAGATCCTATGGGAAGACGAGGATGTGATCGTCCCGGAAAAATTGCCCTTGCTCAATTCAGAACACACCGAAGACCAAAAAGGACTGCCGGATCTTTTGACCGGCCCGCACGGCGATTACATTGCGCCGATTCATCGTCTGGATTTCGGTGTGGGCGGTCTTTTGCTCTGCGCAAAAAACCAAAAAGCTGCCGCATCCCTCTCCCGCGCTCTGCTGGAGGGAAAAATCAAAAAAGAGTATCTCGCCCTCGTACATGGAAAAACGCCCGACAGCGGGAGGCTGAAAGACCTCCTTTTTTACGACCGCAAAGCGGGAAAATCCTTTGTGACAGATCGGGTACGGAAGGGAGTAAAAGAGGCGCGTCTCTCTTACGAAAGGCTTGGCACGCTGATCACTCCCGCAGGAGAGCTTTCTCTTGTGCGCATCTTTCCAGAGACAGGACGCACTCATCAGATCCGGGTCCAGTTTTCCCACGCCGGATATCCGCTTCTGGGCGACCGAAAATACGGATCCAAAGTCTCGCATCCCATCGGCCTTTTTTGCACGCGTCTGACCTTTCCCCACCCTGCCGCAAAAAAGATGATCTCCGTCGAGTCGCTTCCCCGCGGCGACGTCTGGGATCTCTTTCTTCAAAACCAATAAAACACGGCCGCAGAAAAATTCTGCGGCCGTTTCTGTTTTATTTTTTATTCGGTTTTTTCGCTTTCCTCTTTTTGCTCGGCCTTCTTTTTCTTCTTTTTACGGCGAACGATCAAAAAGACCACGCCGCCGGCGATCAGAAGCAAGGGGCTTCCGAGGAGCAGGATCGGTTTGATAAACGCCCAGCGAAGATCATACATCTCCACCTGATAATTCACGGCAGTCTTGGCAAATCTTGCTTCCACCGTGATCTCACGCTCGTCTCCGGTTGCGGTTTTGAGTTCGGGAGACCAGCCGAGGAAGCTATAGTTGTATTCCTCGTCGGATTCCTTTTTGGGAAGCGTATCTTCGGCAGGAGGAACGATGGTCTCGCCCAGTCCGTATTCCTGCTCGGCGATCACTTTGCCGTCAAAGACATATTTGATCCGGTAAACGATCTTTTCCACCGTAAAGGAAATGGTGACCGGGCTTTCCGGCATGACAAAGGTTTTGCCGCTCACCGGAACCGCCTCGCCGTTCTCCTTTTGAACCATAAGGTTCGTCACTTCATATCCGAAATCGCAGGGCGGATTGATCTCTACCGTCTCGCCGGCGATCGCCGAAGTCGGGAGCGCCTGGAGATAGCAATTTTCGCCGTTGATATCTTCACTCTTGTAAATATAGAAGCTCTTGACGCGCAAAACCTCGTCGGAAGGCGTCATAACGACCTGCCCATAGGGGAGCGGAACCCACTCGGTAGTTTCCTCTCCCTCCAAAACCTGAGTCCATTCCCCAAAAGAGCCTGCTTGGTCAAAGTCAAAGCGTGCAGGATGCGGGTCGCTCGAAAGGGTTACGTATGCATAGGGATCCGACGATTGAAGGACGGCAACGTTCTTCTTTTTGAAATAGGCATACCGGTATCCTTCATTCTTGCCTTCGTCCAGATTCAGACGGAACAGGCGGGCCGACGGATGCGGAGTTCCCTTCTCGATCACAAAGGAAATGTGATCGCCGTCCTCTTCATGCGAAATCTGGAGCGAAACCGACTGCACGCCGGTCTCCAGCATGTGCTTTGCCGCGGCAACCGAGATCTCGGCGGTCACGTCCTCGTTGGAAAGTCCGGTGGTATATGTGCCGGAAACGCTGTTCTTGAGATCCTGCTTTGCCGCAGAGGCGCGGCCGAGCTGTTGAACGGGGTTCGGATCCACGGTGGTCTCTTCCAGCGCGGGGATCTCTTCGGTTCTGGTTCCGCCGCAACGCGCGCAGGTAAAGGTTTTGGTTCCCGGGATGATCTCGGTCGGCTGGACGGTCACAACGCCGCTGTTCCAAACGTGGCCCAGCGGATCGGTCTGCGCATCCACATAGGTGTCTTCGCAACGCGAGCAGGTGTGTGTCGTATATCCGGCTTCGGTACAGGTCGGCGCGGTAATGACATCACTATACTCATGCCCGAGCGCAAGGATCCCCTCGGTCATTTCACCATTACAACGCGAACAGGTAAAGGTCTTTGTGCCGGATTCCGTACAGGTGGGTTCCGCGGTCACAACGCCGTCCCCCCAGATGTGTCCCAGAGGGTTCACGAATTCGTCCTTGTAAACGTCACCGCAGCGACTGCAGGTATGCGCGGTGTATCCCCGCTCGGCACAGGTGGGATCATGCTTGACGCCGGGCTTGTAATCATGTCCGGTGGCAGGGATCTCCTCGGTCTTTGTACCGTTGCAACGCGAGCAGGTAAAGGTTTTGACGCCCGGCGTGGTGCAGGTGGCGGCCGTGGTCACAAATCCGTTGTTCCAAATGTGTCCCAGCGCGTCGGTATAAGCGTCTTTGTAAACGTCTCCGCACCGACTGCAGGTATGCGCGGTATATCCCTGTTCGTCGCAGGTCTGCGGGACGACCGAGGTCTTATAATCATGCCCGGTGGCAGGGATCTCTTCTGTTCTGGTTCCTTTGCAACGCGAGCAGGTAAAGGTCTTGACGCCGGACGTGGTGCAGGTAGCGGTCGTGGTCACCGATCCGTTGTCCCAGTCATGTCCGAGCGCCGGAACATACTGATCGATATAGGAATTTCCACACCCGGCATGCTTGCAGGTGTGCGTGGTATATCCCTGCTCGGTACAGGTCGGTAAGGTCACCGTGGTTTCATAATCATGCCCGGTGGCCGGGGTTTCTTCCACTCTGGTTTTCCCACAGGTCTTGCAGGTAAAGGTCTTTTCACCCGGCTGATCGTCGGTCGCAGGCTTTGTGATCACGCCGTTGTTCCAATTGTGGCCTTTTGCCGCAACCTCGCTGTCGGTGTAGCTATCCTGACAACGGCTGCAGGTGTGCGTGGTATATCCGCCCGTCTCGCAGGTGGGCTTTGTCACGACAGTCGTATAATCGTGTCCGAGCGCGGCGACCGTTTCTTTTTTGGTCTGTCCGCAACGGGTACAGGTAGAGTTCTTTTCGCCGGCTTCGGTACAGGTAGCCTTGATCTCGGTTCCGGTCTTCCAGGAATGCCCCAGCGCGGGCGTTCCGCTGTCAACATAGGTATATCCGCAACCGGTGCAAACGTGTGTGGTGTATCCTTCCGCTTCGCAGGTCGAAGGAGTCACCGTGTTTTGATAAGAGTGCCCCGGAGCGGGAATCGGCTCGGTTTGGGTGATACTGCAACGAGTGCAGGTAAAGGTTTTTTCGCCGGCCTCGGTACAGGTGGCGGTCTTGGTCACCGTTCCCGCATTCCATACGTGCCCGAGCGGTTGCGTGTTGGTATCAACGTAGGAATCCCCACACTTGCTGCAGGTGTGCGTGGTATAGCCGCCCGCCTCGCAGGTGGGGTTTGTCACGACGGCCGTATATTGATGCCCGAGGGGATCGATCTTTTCAGAGTTGACAGCTCCGCAATTTGCGCAGGTGAAAACTTTGGATCCGGGCGTCATGCAGGAGGCCGGAGTGACGACCGGAGTTCCCCACGCGTGTCCCAAGGGGCCGGTCTGGCTGTCGGTCACAGTGCCTCCGCAACGACTGCAGGTGCGCGTCGTATAACCGCCCGTGGTGCAGGTGGCCTGCGTGACAACAACCGAATAGTCATGTCCCTGAGCTGTAATCGTTTCGGTCTTTGTTTCACCGCAAGAGGTACAGGTATAGGTGCGAACGCCGGGAGTCGTGCAGGTTGCGGCCGTAGTCACTTCTCCGTCATTCCACTTGTGAAAATGGACGCCGGGAGTATAGCCTTCGGGGCAGGTCGGTTCCACGGTGATCTCAACGCTGTCCGGTTGGGTCGGCTTGTCCACCTTTTCGGGTTCCACCGCCGGCGTCAACTCTGCTGCCGGGAAAGAGATGCTTTCGGGGCTTGCATCATCGGTATCCGACGCGATCTGGGAGGAAGATGCCCCCAATACCTCGTTAAGCGACAGTCCCGCCAAAATTTCATCGCTATCCGGATCGTCAAGCGCCACATCGTCATTGAGGCAACAGAACAGCACGTACAACTGGTAGACCAGTTTCAGGTACCGCCCTTCCATATCCCTTTCCTTTTCTTTATCGGCAATGCCCTTCTCAACGATCGAGCTTCCCAGATAGATCGAAATCAGATCCACGCAGAGCGCTTTGGAGTTGTCGATCAAATCCTGATAGTTGTCCGTATAAAATGCAAAACGGGCTTTGAGCGATTCATACTCGGAAGAATAGGAGGCTTTTAGAACCGCTTGATAGCCGCTGAAAATTCCTTTCAGCGCGGCGCTGGAGGTTTTTGCCTCCTGCAAAACATCCTTGAACTGTCTGATGATATCTTCATACTGCGTCGCGTCGTCAAACTGTTCGACGGCGGATACGCCAAGATTGATCGAATTGGTCAGCGCCCAGCCGCGTGCGTCCTCAATAAAGATATAGTCGATGGCCGGGAGCTTCTGTTTGACCGCTTCGATGACGCCCTGATATTGCAGGTAGGCTTCGTTCTCGGCGGCATAGGTCTCCAGAGCGGCCTGATATGCCCAATATGCGGTTTCGTTTTTCCGATACTCCTGCCACTCAAGATAGGCGGCAAGATCCTTTTCATACTGTTCGATTTCCTCATCGGTTACGGCAAACGCCGAAAAAGCCCCTGCCTGCATCAAAAAAAGGAGCGAAAGACAAAGGGCAAATATACGCAAAAGCGATCGTTTCATAACAGCCTCCCGATAAAAATATCCGATTATATTTTAACATGTTTTGATCAAAAAGTCAAGACAAAAAGCGGGGAAGCCCCCGAAAAAATCAAAAACCAATTGCATTTTCCAAAAAAACGTGTATAATAAAAGCAAGAAAAAAGGAAGGTGACGACATGAACATCATTTGCGACGATTTTCTATTGAAAACAAAAACCGCAAAACATCTGTATCACGATTATGCAAAAGATCTGCCGATTATCGACTACCACTGTCACCTGGATCCGAAACAGATCGCAGAAGATCACCGCTTTGCCGATCTCGGTGAACTTCTTCTTGGCGGCGATCACTACAAGTGGCGTGCCATGCGCTCGTTCGGGATCGACGAAAAATTCATCACCGGCGACGCCTCCTACAAAGAAAAGTTCGAGGCTTTCGCCTCGATGATCCCCTATGCCATCGGCAACCCGCTCTACCACTGGACGCACCTGGAGCTTGCCCGCTATTTCGGTATTGAAAAATCGCTGACTCCAAAAACCTGCGACAAGATTTTTGACAAAGCGACGGCTCTTTTGCAGACGCCGGGTTACTCGGCAAAAGGGCTGATCGAGCGCTCGAATGTGGAGGTCGTCTGCACCACCGACGATCCGCTCGACTCGCTGGAATATCACAAAATCCTTGCAAAAAGCGGCTTTTCTACAAAAGTTTTGCCCACCTTCCGCCCGGATCGGGTCACAAATATCCGAAAAGAAGATTTTTGCTCCTATATTGAAAAGACCGGTGCTCATTCACTGACCGAGCTCAAGACCTACCTTGTGGGGAGGCTCGATCACTTTGCCGCCTGCGGCTGTCGCCTTGCCGACCATGGTCTGACCAAAGTTCCCTTTGCCATCGGCGACGCCGACAAGGTCTTCTCGGACGTTCTGAACGGGAAAACACCCACCGAAGAGGAAGCCGAGATCTTTGAGACCGATCTTCTTCTCTTCTTTGCGAAGGAATACGTCAAACGCGATTTTTGCATGCAGATCCACTATGGCGCAACGCGCAACAACAATCAGCCCGCATATCGCGCGCTCGGCCCGGACACCGGATACGACGCCATCGGCTCCTCCTCTTCAATCGAATCGCTCTCAAAGCTTCTGAACGCCATGGAAGAAGCAAATTCCCTGCCCAAAACCATTCTCTATTCGCTCAACCCCGGCGACACCTTTCTGCTTGGCGCCCTGATGGGCTGTTTCCAGAAGGGACCGCAGAAATCCAAGCTGCAGCTCGGCTCGGGCTGGTGGTTCAGCGATCAAAAGGACGGCATGGAGGCCCAGCTCCGCACGCTTGGAAATCTTGGGATCCTCGGTGCTTTCGTCGGTATGCTGACCGACTCGCGCTCTTTTGTCTCCTACCCGCGGCATGAGTATTTCCGCAGGATCTTTTGCGCGCTCATCGGCGATTTTGTGGAGGACGGACTTTATCCGAACGATGAGGAAATGCTTGAGAATATCGTAAAAGGCGTCTGCTACGAGAACGCCAAACGCTATTTTAACTTCTAAACCTTTTTCCAATATGCAAAAGCGCCCCGACCGAGGTCGGGGCGCTTGTTTTATCCTCAGGCGTGCAAAATTTCTTCGATCGCGTCGGCAAGAGAGCTGATCTCTTCGATGGTATTTCCATATCCGGGACTGACCCGCACGGCTCCGCCTTGAGGCGTTCTCAGCGTTTTGTGCGCCAGCGCGGCGCAGTGAAATCCGGTTCGCACGCAAAAGCCGCGCGCGTTCAGTTCTTCCCCGATTTCAGTCGCGGGGCGCTGATCCGAGGAAAAGAGTAGAACTCCGCCCTTCTGTTCGGGCGCATAGAGCTTCAAGCCCGGCACTTGCACAAGGCGGGCTTTGAGCGCTTCAGTAAGCTCGGTTTCTTTCTTTTCAATGGCTTCTACACCGATCCGTTTGACGACTTCAAGCCCCGCGCAAAGCCCTGCTATGGCAGGCACCGGAAGCGTTCCGGCCTCGCATCGTTCGGGAAGCTCGACCGGCATATCTGGAAGGAGCGACCGGTATCCGCTCCCGCCCTCAACCAACGGCTTTGGAAGAATTCCTTTGCCAAGGATCAAAGCCCCGCACCCGGCCGGGCCCAAAAGCCCCTTATGCCCGGGCAGGCAGAGCGCGTCGATCTTCATGCGGGTGACGGAAAGAGGGATCCTGCCCGCCGACTGCGCCGCATCCACGCAAAAAAGGATCCCGCGCTTGCGGCAAAGCGATCCGATGGCTTCTATGGGAAGCGTAGCAGAACAGATGTTGGACGCGTGCGTGCAAATCACCATTCTGGTGTTTCGTTTGATCTTTTGTTCGATATTTTTGCAGATCTCCTCGGCGCTCAAAGGGCGATCCGGATCATAGGCGCAAAAGACGCCGTAGGTGATCCTTCCCTCCTTTCGCAATCTTTCGAGCGGCCGCAGAACGGCGTTGTGTTCCAGATTGGAGCAAAGCAAATGATCTCCGTAGTTGAGAAGCCCTTTCAGAGCCAAATTGATCGAATAGGTCGCTCCGGGTGTGAAAACCACACGCAGAGGATCCGGACAGTCAAAAAAAGCGGCCGCCTCTTCCCTTGCGGCATAGATCCGTTCCGCCGCCTCCAAAGAGAGCCTGTGACTTCCTCTTCCGGGATTGCCGCCCCAGACCGAAAGGCATTCCGAAACCGCCTCCACAACCTCTTTGGGCTTTGGAAAAGTTGTGGCGGCATGATCCAGATAGATCATTTTCGTCCGGGGAGCACCTGTCCTTTGATCCCCGCCCGGCGCAAAAGATCCAGCGCTTTTTTGAGAGACGCGCAAGGGACTTCGAGCGCATAGAAACAGCCTTGATTCGAGAGTTTCCCGTCGGCTTTGATGATTTTAGAAAAAAGAGCGGCCGACGCCAAAAGATCTCTTGCCCGAATGGCACGATTGAGAGATCCCAATGCAATGGCGCAGCCGCTGGTTTGTTTTGCTTCCATCATGACACCTCCTTTTGCTGTCAGTATATGGCAAAAGAAGAAAGAAGGTGTCGAATCAGGTCAAAAGAGAGGTTCAAATTTGTAAACGCCGGTTTCCTCATCGTAAAGATCGTCAAGCAGATCTTCGCCGTTCTGGGAGACGCCCTGGATCGGCGGCGGAAGCCCTTCGCTCCTCGCTTGATTGCGGATCATCGGATAAAAGCCGAAATTGACGATGATGAGATGTTCTATGAGCGTGATCCCGAGAAGGTTCAGCGCACTGCTGATATACTCGGTCACATCCACATCATCCGGAGAGGGTCTTGCGATCCCGTTGGGATGGTTGTGCGCAAGGATGACAAAAGCCGCCTTTTTCCTTCCGCGCTGTTGACCACCCCGTCCGAAACGATGCAGTGATCGAGAAGATTCATGCGGTTGTTGAACAGCATCATGTGGAGCTGCTCATGGTCAAGCCCGGTAAACTTCGGAGCAATGAACATGGCAATCTCTTTCATATCGCGGAAGCAATATCCCTTCGGTCGATAGGCTTCAATCGCATAGCGTCTTGTGAACTCGGTCACGAGTTTGAAGAGGATCGCCGATTGCTCCCCGATCCCATCCACTTCCTTCAGCTCGTCCAGCGATGCTTCCATCACGTTCTTGAGCGAGCCGAATCTCTCCATCAGCGCATGCGCGGTCGGGTTGGTGTTCCCTCTCGGCTTGGCATAAAACAAAAGCATTTCCAAAAGCTCATGCTCCTGAAAGCTGTTGAATCCGCCCGAAAGATACCGCTGACGCATCCGCTCCCTGTGCTTGTCATGCTCCATTGTCCTATCCCCGCTTACCTTATTTCCGTTTCAGGCGGCCGATGACACGGCCTTTGCATTGAACCGATTCAAAATCCTTGAGCAAAATCGGTCCGTAAGCCGGATTGATTGAAAGGAGGCGGTCCCCATCGTAGATCTTAAAGAATCCGCAACCGTCCAAAAGGAAGATGCCAAGCTCTCCCACTTCCACGCTTTCGCACTCCTGCACAAGGAGGACGTCGCCGTCGTGGTACTTCGGCTCCATACTGTTGCCGCTGATCCGCAGAGCATAGTCCGCCTCGGCGGTTTTATCATTGTTGGGAATGCTGATGCTCTCGCTCCGCGCCTCGTCCAGATAGACACCGACGCCGGCGGAGACCGGAAGCTCATACAAAGAGATCGAGCGTTTTCCGGTGCGGGTGCGCCCCAAAGACGCATATCTGCCGCCCGGGATCGGAGAAAGAATGCGGGTGCCGCCTTCGATGCGCTCGCCCCTCTCTTCCTTGGCCGCAACCCTTGCGCTCTCCTCGCGGGTCAAGGCCTGCACGGCCCGCCTGCCCCACTCGTCCAGCGCGCGATAGGATTCCACAAACTCGATCTCCTCGGCCGAGAGTGTGTAATTGTTAGTGTTTTCCGGAATACCGCTGACGATATACTCCAGCGAGCAATCCAGCGCGTTGCAAATGGCAACAACGGTGGAGAGCTTGGGAGAATCGCTCATGCCGGCCAGCACCTTGCTGAGCGTTCCGAGCGGGATGCCCGAGCGTTCCGCAAGCAGTTCATTGGTCATCTTTTTTTGACTTTTTAATTGTTTGATGCGATCAATGTAGGTTTCCATTTGTTTTCCTCCATTCCGTTTGTGGACTCATTATAACATGATTTTTCTCATTTGTAAAGTGCTTTTTGAAAATTTTTTTCGTTTTTGGAAAAAATCTATTGACAAACCGAAAAGTGCATGCTATAATGCAGTTACAATTCCAAAACAGGAACAGGAGAAATTCAAAATGAACGCATATTATGATAACTTCCAAAATCAAATTTCCAATACAAGAATTATTGAAGGATATTTTGAAGAAATCAAACCGAGAGAATCGGTTTGGAAAAAGCTGTGCCAAAAAGCAAAGGCGATCGCAAGTTCGCCTGCTATGCGCCGCTTTGCAAAGCCGGTCAGCCTTACCCTCTCGCTTCTCTTTTCCGCCTGTGTGATCGGCGCCATTGAATCCGGCCGCATGGGAATTGGAACCGGGCTTTTGCTCGGAGGGCTGATCGTTGCCTTTGAAGCACTGGCGCTTCGCGGGGTCAAAAGCCGCTCATGAAAAACAAAAAGCTCCGGGCTCTGCGGCAGGGGGAACGCCGCAGAGCCCGTTTTTTTCTTCTTTTCGGAAAACTTTTCCTAAAAAGTGGATTTTGTAGAAAAGCTGTGCTATACTGTAAACGAGTCAAAGATGGATCGAGAGGGGGCCTGCGTATGCGTCAAAATCAAAAAAAGAACGAGCGCCGCCTTACCCCGGTCGAACTCTGGCTTCTTCTCGCCGGTTCGATCTTTGCCGGACTGCTTCTCGCCGAACTGCTGTTGGAGGTCTTCTTTACCCTGCGTGGCTCGGCGCGGGTTTTCCTCGTCGCTGTGATCGCGATCTGCTACTACCTCTTTGCCTATCTTTACGCAAAAAGAACCAACGACGAAATTCCCCTTCGCATCGTCCAGATTTTCCTGTTTATCATCTATCTCGCCTGCCTGTTTGATCTGACGCTTCTCGGAAAATCGGTGGGACGGCAGCATTACGACAAAGAGCGACTGGATTATATCGACTGGTTCGTCAACCTTCACCCCTTCCGTACCATCAAAAACTACATCGTCGGTTTCAGGAAAGGATACTTCAACCTTTGGTGGTTCTCGGCAAACCTGCTTGGGAATCTTCTCTTGCTCGCACCCCTGTCGCTGCTTCTGCCCATGCTCTTCCGGCTCCAGCGGCGTTGGTACGTCTTTCTTCCTACGATTCTCCTCATCTCGGCCGTGGTAGAGGCGCTTCAATATCTCTTCATGCTCGGCTCCTGCGATATCGACGACCTCATTCTCAATTTCATCGGCGCCGTTTTGCTCTTTTTCCTATTCAAAATCCCGCCGATCAGAAGACTGCTCCGCAAGATCACCCGATCCGAATTTTGATCAAAAGACCGCCCGAAAAACGGGCGGTCTTTTTATGCTTCTGGAGGCGGCTCGGGAAGCGGCGCCTCCTCGCCCGGATGTGATTCGACCGGGCGGTTGCTTTTGGGAAATTCAAACACGACTTTTCCATCCTTCAAAGCGAGGAACGCATCGAAAGATCTGCCGCTCTTAGGCGAAACAAAGCCTTGAATGAGGGGCGTTTTTCCGCTCTCGGCAAGCGCTTTGATATGCGCAAGCGAGATCGGCTTGGAGCAAAGATAGGTGTTGACAGAGAATTTGCAGCCCTCTTTATATCCGGTACAGCCGTAGAAATTGCGGAAGCGTTTGATCTCTCTGCCGCAAACCGGACACTTGGCCACCACGTCGCCGAAAAACCCGGTTTCGCTGTCTTTCAAGGCGGGATCGTCCTTTTTGGCAAAGATCTCCGCGATCTCGGCCTCGGCAAGCTCGACCGCGCCGTCCACGCTCATGTTCCCGTGGAAGACCTTTTTGAGCGCCTGACCAAGCTGGGAAGTTTTGTATTTGTCCATCGAGATCTGCATGCGCGAGAGCGATTCGATGAGAAATTCCCCTGCCGGCAGAATATAATAAACGTCCTTTTTGAGATCGATATAATGACTCTTGCGCGCGTTGTCGATGATCCCGGTTCGCGTTGCCTCGGTGCCGAGCTCCAGACCCTCGAAGATGGCGCGATAGTCCTCGCTGTCGTCCTCGCTCCCATCGACGGCATCGCTCTCCTTCTGGACTTTCTTTTCGTCCTTGAAGGGGTTTTTGAGATAGTTGTTGAGCGTTTCGATGGTGTAATGCTTAGGCGGAGTGGTCTCGCGCTCGACCGGGAGAAACTTGATATTGACGGCCTCGCCTTCGGTCAGCTTTGGCAAAACCTTATCCTTTTGGTTGTAGTCGTCGTATTTGGTCCAACCGGGTTCCAGAATCACCATGCCCTTGAGGGTAAAGCTCTCAAGATCGCCCACGTCGATGACGATCTCGCTTTTTGAAACCTTGCAGTCCTCCTCGCAAAAGACCGCGACAAAGCGGCGGAAAACCGTGGAATAAACCTGGAATTCCTTTTCCGAGAGTTGCCCCTTTGCGGGGATTTTATAGGTTGGAGTGAGCGCCGAGTGCGACTCGATCTTGCTGTCGTCAAAGATGTATTTGCTGTCCTTAAAGCGCACCGGGTAGCCGATCTTTTTGCAATTTGCAAGGATCTGCTTCATCTTATCCTTTTCGGCAGTGGCAAGATACTCCGAGTTGGTACGCGGATAGGTGAGATATCCTTTTTCATAAAGGCCCTGAATGAGGTCAAGGCTTTCCTGCATCGACATCTTATACTTTTTGCCAAGCACGTTCTGAAGCTTGGAAAGCGAATAGAGTTTTCCCGCAAACAGGATATCCTCTTTGTTCTTGGCCGAGCGGACGCGCGCGCCTGTCTCGTTGTAGCGTTTACAAAGCTCCTCGGCGCTCGCACGGTCGTTCTCTTCAAACTTGTTTTTGGAAACGAGCTCAACAACTTCCCCGTGCGTCTTTTCCTTGCTTTGCAGAGCAAAGTATTTGCCGGGCTTGAAATTGCGGATGGAAAGATCTCGGTCGTAGATCGCCTTGACGATCGGCACGATCACGCGGCCGACGCGAAGAAGCGTGCCGGTTCGCAGTGTGGCATATCGGGTCAGGTTGACGCCGTAAAGCCAGTCGATATAGGTTCTTGCAAAGCCTTCATCGGCCAAAAGATCGTATTCGGTCTCGTCCTTCATGTCCGAGAGCGCGGCCTTGACCGTCTCGGGCGTTTGATCCGGAAGCCAAAGGCGCTTGAAAGATTTTTCACGGTTTGGGTTTGCCATTCTGACGCAGAGCCGGACGATGATCTCGCCCTCGCGGTCTGCGTCTCCCGCGTTGACGATGGTGTCAACGTCCTCTCTGTTGCAGAGCCATTTGATGATTTCAAACTGGCGGGCGACTCCGCTGTCGACCCGCTTTCCCTCGTCCCTGCGCAATTCAAAATGAAATTCCTTTGGAAAACAGGGGAGATTATCGAGCGTCCATTTGGTCTTTTCGGTCGTCTTTCCGCTGTAGGATTCCACGTCGCAAAGCGAAAACAGATGCCCGAACGCCCAGGTGATGAGATACCCCTGCCCTTCCAAGTATCCGTTCTGCTTTTTCGTTTGTCCGATCCCGGCGGCAATGTTGCGCGCAAGGCTCGGCTTTTCGGCAATGATAAGAACCAAGGACTCCCCCTCCTTTCCAAAAGAATCTCTTTGAAAAACGCAGTCCAACGGTTTCGTTGAACTGCGTTTTGATTTTGCAAAAAGTTACATGAACTTTCTCATGGTATCGGTGATCTCTTCGTCCGGGATCGAAACCGTCATGGTCAGGTTGAGACCGAGCTTTTCCACCAGCTTTTCCAGCTCGACGAGGAACCAGTCAAAGGCCTTTGCGTCTCTCTGGCAGATCCGGTAGGTGCCGTCCACAAACAGATCGGTCACGTCGTGGTTGCTTGCAAGGATACCTGCAATAAAACCGTACAGAGCGGGAGCGCCGCTCACCATATATTCGTCCACGCTGATCAGTCGCGCCGCGGGTTTGATATCATAGGTCATAACCATGCCCTTTTCCACGCAAACCACGTCGCCTTTGGTCACTTCCAGAGCACCGTTGACCAGGTTGATGAGTGTCTTGGTCTTACCGGTTCCCTTTACGCCAACAATCAATTTTAACATCATGCTACCTCCCTGTCGGACGGCACACACGGGTTCTTTTGCCTCCGACAGTTTTATTATACCAAACTTTTCCTGTAAAGTCAATAGATTTTAGAGGCAAATCTCAATTTTTCAGACGAGCCTCAAGATCGGCGCGCAGGTCTTCGTAACCCGGCTTGCCAAGCAGTGCGAACATGTTCTTTTTGTAGGATTCCACACCCGGCTGGTTGAAGGGGTTGACGCCGAGAAGATACCCGGAGATCGCGCAGGAAAGCTCGAAGAAATAGAGCAGTTCGCCGAGAACAAATTCGTTTCTTTCGCTGATCTTTACAACCAAATTCGGAACGCCGCCGTCGACGTGCGCAAGGATCGTTCCTTCCATCGCGGTCTTTTTGACCTTGTTCATATCCATGCCCGAGAGGAAGTTGAGTCCGTCCACGTTGGCCGCATCGGCAGGGATCGGGAAAGAGCATCCGGTGTCCTCGAGATCAAGTACCGTTTCAAAGAGGTTGCGCGTGCCGTCCTGGATGAACTGGCCAAGCGAATGAAGATCGGTGGAAAAGATGACAGATGCCGGGAAAATGCCTTTTTGATCCTTGCCCTCGCTCTCGCCGTACAGCTGTTTCCACCACTCGCTGAACATGGCGGTAAAAGGCTCGTAGCTGGCAAGCACCTCAAGCGTTTTGCCCTTGCGGTAAAGCAGGTTGCGGATGGCGGCATAGCGATAGCAATCGTTTTTGGAAAGATCGGGGTTTTTGAACTCTTCGGAAGCCGATGCTGCGCCCTCCATGAGCTTTACAATATCGATTCCGGCAACGGCGATCGGAAGCAGTCCCACGGCAGAGAGCACCGAAAAACGGCCGCCCACGTCGTCGGGTACCACGAAGGTCTCATATCCTTTTTCGGTGGAGAACTGTTTGAGCGTCCCGCGGGCGCGGTCGGTGGTCACAAAGATGCGCTCTTTTGCCTCTTCTTCGCCGTACTTCTTTTCGAGATAGTCGCGGAAGATGCGGAAGGCAACGGCGGGCTCTGTGGTCGTACCCGACTTGGAAATAACGTTGACGCAAATATCCTTGCCTTCGCAGAGTTCAAAGAGCTCGCGCGTTGCGTCGGCGCTGATAATATTTCCGGCAAAATAGACGTCGGGGGTGTTCTTTTTCAGACTGTTGTAGTTGTTGGATTTAAGGAATTCAATGACGGCGCGCGCGCCGAGGTAAGATCCTCCGATGCCGATGACGATGAGCGCCTGCGCCTTTTTTTGTATCTTCTTTGCCGCAGCCTGGATGCGGGCAAACTCTTCTTTGTCGTAATTCTTGGGCAGCTTGATCCAGCCGAGAAAATCGCTTCCCGGGCCTTTTCCGCTTCTTAACAGTTCGTCGGCCTCTTTGACTTCTTTGTCAAAGGCCGCGAGTTCCGCAGGGGTAAAAAAGGCTCTTGCGTACTTGTCTTCCAAACGAATGCTCATGTATTTTGGGTCTCCTTTGCTTTTGGCCTGTGAAAAACATCACAATAGTATTATATCTATTAGAATTCTAAAAGTCAAGGACTTTTCCTTGATTTTCACGAAAAATTCAGATGAGAAGCGACCTGGCAAATAACCGCTTGAAAATCTCAAAGAAGGTCAGCTTCCCGACCGTCTGCGAGGCAGTGACCGGGATGCTCCCCAGCTCGTTTTCGTCAAGAGAAAAACGGAGTCTTCCCACTGTGTCGCCGCTCTTTATGGGAGCCGCAAGAAAGTCTGGCAATTCGAGTGTTTCCTTCACCGAAGAAAGCTCGCCTTTTGGAAGGACGATCGAAAAGTCTCCGTGCGAAAGATTGCAAAAGTCCTCCATTCCCCCCGTGACCGGGATCGGGACAAGAGACGCGGCCTCCTTTTGGTAGAGCCCGTAGTTTGCGTATCCGTAGTCAAGGACTTCCTTTGCAATCGCATTTCTTTCGTCGCGGCTCTCGGCCCCCATCACCACACAGATGAGTTCCATGCCGTTCTTCTCTGCCGTCGCGCTGACGCAAAATCCCGCCTTTGCGGTCGACCCGGTTTTGAGCCCGGTACAGCCGGGATAGTAGCGCACGAGGCGATTGGTGTTGGTCAGGCCAAAAGCGCCGTCGCGGATGCTGTCCATCCAGATCGAGCTATAATCAAGGATCTTTTTGTGCGAGATCAGCTCGCGCGACATGATGGCGATATCGAGAGCCGAAGTCTTGTGATCGACTGCCGTGTCGTCAAGTCCGGTCGGATTTTCAAAGTGCGTGTGTTCCATGCCAAGAATTTCCGCGCGCTTGTTCATTTGTTCCACGAAGGCCGGGACGCTCCCAGCAAGGTATTCGGCAAGAGCTACCGCCGCGTCGTTGGCAGATGCGATCACCACGCTTTTGAGGAGTTCCTCGACCGTCATGGTCTCGCCCTCTTTGAGAAAGACCTGCGAGCCACCCATCGAGGCCGCGTTTGCCGAGACCGTGACCTGCTCGGAGAGCGAGATCCTGCCCGAGTCGATGGCTTCCATGACGAGAAGCAGCGTCATCACCTTGGTCACCGAGGCCGGCGGCAGGGCTTCGTCCTCGTTCTGCGAAAGAAGCACTTTTCCGGTCGAAGCTTCCATTAAAACCAGACTTTTGCAAGGATATTGCGTTTTTTCCTCCTCGGCCGCGCCGGGAAAGATCAAGGAAGAAACCAGCAAAAAGACGGTCAGAAGAGCGGTCAGGCAGCGCAAAGTTTTTCGTTTCATATTCGTCACCTCATTGCAATAAAATTCTCTACACTTTATTGCAAAAGCGGCGCAAATATGCAAAACGAGCGAAGCCCGCAAGCTTCGCTCGTCTTGATTCATTCTACCGAAAACCGATAGATCGTTTGATAGTCGTAAAGTTCTCCCGAATGCAAAGTCACACTTCCGAAAGAGGGATTGTTGATCGCGTCGATCGGTTTTGCCGTTTCCATGCAAAGGCCGATGCCAACCTTTTGCGGCAGATTTCCGCTCAGCGGCCGGTCCGGGTTATCGAGCATATTTGCGCTGTAAACCTGGAGTCCCGGCTGGTTGGTATAGACCTCCATCTTGCGGCCGCTTGCGGGATCGTAGAGATAGGCTCGCAAGCGCATTTGGTTGGACTTGTCCTCGGTGAAAAAGAGATAATGATCGTAGCCGCCCGCGTAAAGCATATAAGGATTCTTCGGATCCAGATCGCGGCCGATCGGCTTGGCCACCCGAAAATCAAAAGGCGTCCCCTCGACCGGAACGATCTTACCGGTAGGAAGATAGGTCTCGTCAGACGGCAAAAAGCGGTCGGCGTCCACCCAGAGGATTTGAGAGTAAACGGTTCCCGAATCGTAGCCGCCGAGATTGAAATAGGTGTGGTTGGTCAGATTGCAGAGCGTAGTCTCGTCGGTCACGGCGGTATAGTGGATCGAGAGCGCATTTTCGGCGAGAAGCTTATAGGTCACTTTGACCGAAAGCGTTCCGGGATAGCCCTCTTCCCCATCGTGGGAAACATAGGAAAGGTGCAGTTCGGGTTCTTCGCCGTCAACCGGCTCGGCCAACCAGAGCTTTTGGCCAAAGCCCTCTTTGCCGCCGTGGAGCGAATTTCCGAGGTGGTTGCAAAAGAGCTGGTAGTCCTTGCCCTCCAGGGTGAACTTCCCTTTTTTGATGCGGTTGCAACATCTGCCGATGAGCGCGCCAAGGTAGCCGCCGTCGTTCCGGTAATCGTCGAGCGAGTCAAAGCCCTGCACCACGCGGGCCGATTTGCCGTTCCGATCCGGGACATAGAGCTCTTTGATGGTTCCGCCAAAATCCAGAATTCCGACGCGCATGCCGTTTTTGTTGGAAAGGAGATATTCGGTCACGGCTCTGCCATCCGGCAGAGTCCCAAAAGGTCTTTTTTCAATCATGTCAGTCGTCGTACCCTTTCGGATTCTTTTTGGTCCAGTTGACCGTGTCGGCGCACATCTCCTCGATGCCGTATTCGGCCTTCCAACCGAGCACCTCGTAGGCCTTGGTCGGGTCGGCGTAGCAAATGGCGATGTCGCCGGGACGACGATCGACGATCTTGTAATTCAGCTTGATCCCGGCCGCCTTTTCGTAAGCGTGAACGATATCGAGCACCGAATATCCGACGCCTGTACCGACGTTGAAAATTTCAACGCTCTTGACTTTTTCGGCACGGCCGAGCGCTTTGAGGTGGGCTTTTGCAAGATCGACCACGTGGATGTAGTCGCGCACGCCGGTGCCGTCCTTGGTATCGTAATCGCCGCCAAAGACCGACAGGCAAGGAAGCTGACCTAACGCAACCTTTGCAATATAAGGAAGCAGATTGTTCGGGATCCCGCGCGGGTTCTCGCCGATGAGTCCGCTCTTGTGCGCGCCGATCGGGTTGAAGTAGCGAAGGATCGATACGCTCCACTCCTTGTCGGCATTGTAAACATCGGACAGGATGCGCTCGATCATGAGCTTTGTCTCACCATAAGGATTGGTGGTAGAAAGCGGAAAATCCTCCCTGATCGGCACGGTTTTGGGCATTCCGTAGACCGTGGCCGAGGAAGAAAAGACGATGCGCTTGGCGTTGTATTTTGCCAGGAGCTCGACGAGATTCAGCGTGCTGACGAGATTGTTATAGTAATATTTCCCGGGGAGTGCGACCGATTCGCCCACCGCTTTGAGTCCGGCAAAGTGAATGGCCGAATCAATTTCCGGGTTCTCGACAAATACTTTTTCAAGAGCCGCTTTGTCGCAAAGATCGACCTCGTAGGAGCGGAACTCTTTTCCGGTGATCTCTTTGATCCGCTCCAGTGCCTTGGGCGAGCTGTTTGAAAAATTATCGGCTACAACAATATCGTATCCTGCTTCCAAAAACTCTACGGCGGTGTGCGAACCGATAAAGCCGGCTCCTCCGGTAATGAGAACAGACATGATGTTTCTCCTTTCTGTCGTTAGTCCCAAAGGGATTTCGGGTATTCCCCATTGTCAATCATTTGTTTGAGCGAGGCCTTGACCCGGTCTTTATCCTCGGCATAGGTGACTCCCTGCCAGACCGAAGAGGTGGGATAGACCCGTACGTCGCAAAGGCCTTCTCTTCTCTGCTCGTCCACGGCAAAAGGCAGATAAAATTCACCCTTAAGAGGATTTTTCGGAAGATCTTCTTCCAAAAACTTTTTGAACGAGACTTCGAGGGGCGCGAAGAGATCCGGGGTAAAGCCCCAGCAGTTCATTGAAACGATGGTGTCAAAGGAAAGTGGGATCCAGTCAACTCCGTTGTCCGCAAGATACTCGGCGTTGTTCTCGCGTTTCTCGATCTTCGTGCGCTCGGTGACCCCGGTCAGCATCCCGTCCGCATCGACCGTGCAGTGTCCGCGCGAGACGCTTCCGTTCTCGGTCAGCGTATTGCCAAGACGGAAACCGACCATGCAGTGGTGCGCCACGCCCCCGGTTGTCTTTGCCCCTTTCAGGTGCTTTGCAAGCTGTAAAAAGGTATCGCGGCCGTAGAAATCGTCGGCGTTGATCACGGCAAAGTTGTCCTTTACAACACCCTTGGCGCAAAGGAGCGCATGTCCTGTCCCAAAGGGCTTAACGCGGCCTTCCGGGACCGAGAATCCGTCCGGAAGATCGGTGATCTTCTGGAAGACGTAAGTAACTTTAATATGCTTCTCGATCCGGTTGCCGATCGTTTGACGGAAGAGATCAAGATTTTCTTCCTTGATGATGAACACCACGTGGTCAAAGCCTGCGCGCAGAGCGTCAAACACCGAAAAATCGATGATGAAATTCCCTTTCTCGGTCATGGGGTCAAGCTGCTTGAGTCCGCCGTAGCGGGAACCCATTCCCGCCGCCAGAATTACCAGTGTCATAATGCCTCCGAAAATCAAAATAATCTTGTTGGAAATCCAATATTTAGTATACACGATACTGGTAAAAAAGTAAAGACTTTTTTTGAAATTTGGTTTTTCTATTGACAAATTCTTGTCAATGTGCTATAATTGTATCAAATGATACAGTTATGGAGGAACTATGGTCGTAACCGAAAAAGACCTGCAAACCATTTTTAAGGCGCCGTTGTTTGCAGGAGTCAGAAAAAATCAGGCGCTACGAATCTTTGATCTTTGCAACTGCGAGATCAAGTCTTTTGAAAAAAACGAGGTGATCCTCGCCTCTGACACAAGAGAAAAAAAGGCGGGGATCCTGTTGGACGGACGCGCCCGCGTCACCACAGCCGACGCGGAGCGTGGAAAGATTCTGCGCGAGCTTTCGGCAAAGGACGTCTTTGGAATCGCGAGTCTCTTCTCGGACGCTCCCTATGTGACCAACATCACATCTCTTACGCCGACCCGCGTTTTGCTTTTGCCCGAGCTTGCCGTCCGATACTTTTTGGAGAACGACCGGGCGTTCCTTTACAACTATCTCGGTTTTCTTTCGGGACGCATCCGCTACCTGAATACAAAGATTCGCTTTTTCACGGCGGGGAGCGCCGAGCGCCGCCTTGCGCTCTACCTTCTATCCTTCGGAAAATCGGATGTGAAGATCGATCTCTCGCTCTCGGCGCTTGCAGATCTTCTTGATCTCGGTCGCGCCTCGCTCTACCGGGCCTTTGACGCACTCGAGAAAGCCGGATATATCAAAAAAGAAGGCAAACGCATCTCCATTCTGCGTGCCGACGACATGCGCAAAAAATATCAACATAAATAAGCATCAATCAAAGGAGAATTTTACTATGAAACTTCGCATTTTTACCCTCGCCCTTGCTGTGATCCTGCTCGTCTCGATTTTTGCCGGATGCCAAACGGCGCCCGCCAAAGAACCGACCCCGGAAAAGACAGTCGAAGAAGACAACACGCCCATCAAAGTTTACACCCTGAACGGCACCACCGGTTTTGGCATGGCAAAGCTCATGTCGGAGGACAAAACCAATGAATACACGGTCAAAACCGACGCTTCCGATGTGACCGCCGCGCTGATCAGCGGCGACGCCGACATTGCCGCACTCCCGACCAATGCCGCCTCGGCTCTTTATAACAAGACCGAGGGCAAGGTCGTGATGCTGGCCGTCAACACCAAGGGTTGCCTGTATCTTGTCAACAGCACCGGCGAGACGATTGAAAATCTTGCCGCTCTCAAGGGTAAAACCGTCTACGTTCCGGCGCAGAACCCGACCTTTATCGTCACCTATCTGCTCCGCGCCGCAGGACTTACCGTCGGCACCGATGTGATTCTTGATTCGGAATCCTACGCTCAACCCGCCAATCTGCGCGACGCCGTTGCCGCAGGAACGGTTGATCTTGCCGTTCTGCCCGAGCCGATGGTCACCATGGCAAAAGCAAAGGCCGAAAAAACGCTGGAAGTCTCTCTTGACCTGACCGCAGAATGGAAAGCGCTCGTTGGCATCGACTCGCTTGTGCAGGGGTGCCTTGTCGTGCGCAAAGCCTTTTTGGAGGAACATCCGAAGGCGGTCGAAGCCTTCCTCAAAAATTACAAAGCATCGGTGGAGTTTCTGAACGAAAATCCGAAGGAAGCCGCAGCACTCATCGTGGAGACCGGCATCTTTGCAAATGCCACCGTTGCGGAAAAAGCCATTCCGAAATGCAATGTCTGCTATCTGGATGGGGCTGAGATGAAAAGCTCCATGGTCGCCTATCTGGAGGCGCTTGCTTCTGTAAACCAGAATGCTATCGGCGGTAAACTACCCGGAGACGACTTTTACTACCTTGCGGGTACCAATGACTAAGTTTTTATGAGACGACTCAAAAAGATTGGAAAAGGATTTCTCATTGCCGCGATCTGGATCGGGATCTGGTACGGCGTGTGGGCGCTGATCCATACGCCGCTTCTCTTCCCCGCTCCGCACGTCGTGGCAAAACGGCTTTGGGAACTGCTCGGGGAGAAAGTATTTTACCTGACGACCGCAAAAAGCCTTTGGAATATTCTAAAAGGCTTCCTCGTCGGCTGCGCGGCCGGCTGTTTGCTTGCCGCTCTCTCCTCGCTCCTCCCTTGGTTCGGAGATTTGATCCGCCCCTTTATGACGGTGGTCAAAGCCACACCGGTCGCCTCGTTTATCATTCTGCTCCTCATCTTTGCGGGAGCTGCAAAAACGCCTTCGCTTGTCACGATTCTCATCGTCCTGCCCATCTTCTGGAGCAACCTGGACGAAGGGATCAAAAAGATCGATCCAAAGATGCGCGAAGTGGCAAAGGTCTATCGATTTCCGTTGTTGAGGCGAATGAAAATTCTTGTTTTTCCTTCGATCCTCCCCTATTTCTCGGCCTCTTTCAAAAGTGCGCTCGGCCTTGCCTGGAAAGCGGGCGTTGCGGCCGAGATCATTGCCATGCCCAAAGGGACGATCGGCACCGAGATCGGCAACGCAAAGCAGTATCTTGAAACGGCCGACCTCTTTGCCTGGACGCTGACCGTGATCTTACTCAGTTTCCTCATTGAATTTGCCCTCACAAAGCTCATCGATCACCTGTTTACAAAAAAGCGGGAGGTGCGGCATGCTGAAGTTTAACCACGTCTCTTTTGCCTACGACAAAAAGCCGGTGCTCGTCGATTTTTCGATGGAACTTGTTCCGTGCGAGCGGCTTGCCGTCATGGGCCCCTCGGGGTGCGGCAAAAGCACGCTTTTGCACCTTGCGGCAGGGCTACTGACACCGACCGCCGGGAATATCGACTCGGACTTTCTTCCGCCTGCCGTCGCCTTTCAGGAGCCGCGCCTTTTCGGGCATCTGACGGTCAAACAAAATCTTCTTGCCGTGCAAAAAAAGCCGGACGAGAAAGCGGTAGCCCGCGTTCTGGAACTGGTTCAATTGCAAGACGAAATCGACGCCTACCCGGACGAGCTTTCGGGCGGCATGCAGAGCCGGGTATCGCTTGCCCGCGCGCTCCTGTTTGAAAGCGATCTTTATCTCTTCGACGAACCTTTTGCCGCGCTGGACGAAGCAACGCGCAAAACCGTTTTGGAAAACGTCAAAGCCTTTCTTACAGAAAAGAACGCCGCAGCGATTCTCGTCACGCATCAGCATGAGGATGCCGAAGCCTTTGCCACACGTCGTTTGACTCTTTCTGCAGATTGACAAGTCCTCTTCTTTGTGTTATACTTCTTCTGTCAGAAAATCTGTAAACCCAAAGGAGATCGCAACATGAAGAAAGCCGCTTGTTCCTTTTTGTCTCTCACTCTTGCTCTCATTCTGTTTGCTTCTTCGCTGGTATCCTGCTCGGCAATTCAAAAGATTTTCCACACGCATAGCTATGACTATTTTCACGACGACACGACGCATTGGCGCGTCTGCCGGGAATGCGGGGAGAAGACCGAGACCGAGCCGCACGCCCTTATTTGCGAAGAGCATTTGGATGCGACCTGCGAAAAAGAAGGATTTGACGTGTTCACCTGCTCAGACTGCGGGTTCCGGCAAACCGATTTTTTGACGCAGACGGCGCACCGCTTCGAGCGGTCGGAACAATCGGATCCCGCCATCTGCGCAGTCTGCGGAAGAATGGAGAGCGATCTTGTTGAGTTGCCGCAATCCGAGCGCTACGGCTACCGATACCTTGCCGCTCTTGCAAACAGCGAAATCTATCTGCCCGTTTACAGAAAACTCTCGGCGTCCATTGCCGCAAGAAAGGATGCCGTGGCGCTTCATCAGAATCTGACAAAAGAAGAGCTCGCCAGGATCTATTTCTGCGTCTCCTGCGACCATCCCGAATATTTCTGGCTTACTTCCAACTATGAATATTCCTATTCGGGAACAGAGATCCGCGAGGTGACCCCCTCCTATTATTTCAGTAGTAGCGAGCTGGCGTCGGCAAAAGAAAAATTTTCGGCCGCCGCAAATGAGATCCTTGCCGGGCTCTCTTCTTCTATGACCGATTTTGAAAAAGAGCTGTTCATTCACGACGCCATTGTCAAAAGCAACACCTACGACGAAAGTCATAAAGCCCCTGTCAACCACTCGGCCTATTCTGCCTTGGTGCTCGGATGTTCGGTTTGCGACGGCTACTCCAAGCTTTTCCATTACTTTATGGCGCGCGCCGGCATTCTTTCGGTCAACCTCATCGGATACTCGAACGAGCTTCACTCCTGGGACGCCGTAAAACTGGACGGCGACTGGTACATGGTCGATCCAACCTGGGATGACCCAACCGGGCATGGCGAAAATACGGTTCAGCACACCTATTTCAACTGTCCGTGGGCGCAGTTTGCCTCCGATCACTCTTTTGTGGAACCCGGAGGAGAACCCATCAAAAACCACTTTGAGATCCCGTCCTGCACGTCAGATCGGTATAACTACTTTACCTATTTCGGCTATGAAGGCGACCTCAATCTGACCAACATCGACCGCGTCATCCGGTCGCAATGGAAGCAGGGGCAAACCGTAAACTTTCAGCTCTGCGTCTCAAACCTTTCGGGAACTCCGGAAGAAAGAACCGCCGCGATCCGTGCATTTTTTGAGCGCGAATCCAATCTGTATCCCACTGTGTCTAAAGCGCTCGGTCGACGCGACAGCTTCTCCATTTCCTATAGCGTCTCGCCCGACGGAAACATTCTTACCCTTTACATCGATTGATCTTTCATCAAAAAAATCCTGCGCCGCGGCGCAGGATTTTTTCTTTTTTTATTTGACCACGAAATTGATGATCTTTCCGGGAACCCAGATCTCCTTGACGATCGTTTTTTCGTCGAGGAACGGGACGACTCTCGGATCTTTCTTTGCGGTTTCCAGCGCGGTCTCTTTGTCGCAGTCGGCAGGAAGCATTACGGTAGCTCTGAGCTTGCCGAGCACCTGAACGGCGACCTCGATCTCGCTGTCTTTTGTTTTTTCCTCGTCGTATTCCGGCCAAGGAGCGAGCGAGCAAAGGCCATTTCCTCCGATGCTCTGCCAGAGTTCTTCCGAGAGATGCGGCGCAAACGGGCAAAGCAGACGAATGATGAGCCCAAACTGGTCTTTGGTCAAAGTTCCCGCGTCATAGATCTCGTTGAGCATGGTCATCATCGCGGCGATTGCGGTGTTGAACTTGAGATCCTCGATATCCGAAGACACCTTTTTGATGGTCTTGTGGATCGATACATCGACCTTGTCCGAGGGGCTTCCCTTTCCGACAAGCTCGGAGAGATCGGACACGCGCTCGAGGAAGCGTTTGCAGCCCTTCATCGAGCTTTCGTTCCAGGGTGCGGCGCTCGCGTAGTCGCCCATGAAGAGGACGTAGGTGCGGAGCACGTCGGCACCGTATTCGTCAACCACATCGTTGGGATCGACCACGTTGCCCTTGGATTTTGACATCTTCTCGCCGTCGGGGCCAAGGATGAGTCCCTGCGCGGTTCTCTTGGCGTAAGGCTCGTCGCAAGGGACAAGGCCCTCGTCAAAGAGGAACTTGTGCCAGAAGCGTGAATAGATCATGTGGCGGGTGACGTGTTCCATGCCGCCGTTATACCAGTCGACCGGGAGCCAGTATTTGAGTTTATCCGAATCGGCAAAGGCTTTGTCATTGTTCGGATCAATGTAGCGCAGGAAATACCAGGAAGAGCCTGCCCACTGCGGCATGGTATCGGTCTCGCGCTTGGCGTCGCCGCCGCACTTCGAGCATTTGCACTTGACAAAGGACTCGATCTTGGCAAGCGGGCTCTCGCCGCCCTCGCCGGGCTCAAAGTTTTCCACCTTGGGAAGCCGAAGCGGAAGATCCTCATAAGGAACCGGCACCATGCCGCACTTCGGGCAATGGACGATCGGGATCGGCTCGCCCCAGTATCTCTGACGGTTGAAAGCCCAGTCCTTCATCTTATACTGCACGCCGGCAACACCTACGCCCTTCTCTTCGAGGTAAGCAAGCATCTTTGCGATCGAATCTTTCTTGTTGGTAAGACCGTTGAGGAAGCCCGAATTGATGACCTTGCCGTCGCCGGTATAAGCGCCAGTTTCAATATCCCCGCCCTTGATGACAGGGATGATATCGGCACCGAACTTCTTTGCAAAGGCGTAGTCGCGCTCATCGTGCGCGGGCACGGCCATGATCGCGCCGGTACCGTAGCCCATCATGACGTAGTCGGAAATGAAGATCGGGATCTCTTTACCCGAGACCGGGTTGATCGCGGTCAGTCCTTCTACCTTGACGCCGGTCTTGTCCTTGACGAGCTGGGTGCGCTCAAACTCGGTTTTCTTGGCGCACTCTTCTTTATAAGCATCGAGGGCGTCTGCGTTGCGAAGAAGCGCACGATTCTTTTCCAGCATCGGATGCTCGGGAGCAATAACCATGAAGGTCACACCGAAGAGCGTGTCGCAACGCGTGGTGTAAATGCGGAGCTTCTCGCCGGTTTCCTTGATGGTAAAGTCGACGAACGCGCCGGTCGATTTGCCGATCCAGTTGACCTGCTGTTGCTTGACGTTGGGAAGATAGTCCACCTTTTCAAGCCCTTCGAGGAGCTTTTCGGCGTATTTGGTAATGCGGAGATACCAGACAGTCTTGGACTTTTGCACCACGTCCGAGTGGCAGATATCGCACTTGCCGCCCTGCGAATCCTCGTTGGAAAGGACGACCTTGCAGTGCGGGCAGTAGTTGACGAGCGCATTATCCCGGAAAACCAGTCCCGCCTCAAACATTTTGAGGAAAATCCACTGCGTCCAGCGATAGTAGCCCTCCTCGGTCGTGTCGATCACGCGCGACCAGTCAAAGGAAAAGCCCACCCGTTTGAGCTGGGAGGTGAATTTTTCGATGTTCTTATCGGTGACCACGCGCGGGTGCATGCCGGTTTTGATGGCATAGTTTTCGGTTGGAAGACCGTAAGCGTCAAAGCCGATCGGGAACAGGACGTTGTAGCCCTGCATCCGACGCTTGCGCGAGATCACTTCCAGCCCGGAGTAGGCCTTGATGTGGCCGACGTGCATGCCGGCACCGCTCGGGTAAGGAAATTCCACGAGCGCGTAATATTTGGGGCGCTTGTCAAAATCGACCGCACGGAAGGCACCCTTCTCTTCCCAAATCTTTTGCCATTTGGGTTCAATCTTTGAAAAATCGTATTTCATACTATTTCCTCTTTATTCTTCGGACGGCTCGACCGCAACCATCTCGGCGTCGCCGTACAGTTTTTCCAGTTGATAAAAGTCTCTCGACTCTCTGCTGAAGACGTGCAGAATGACCGATGCGTAGTCGACGACGAGCCAGCTTCCGTTGCCTCTGCCCTCGTAGTGGATCGGATCTCTTCCCCGCAGTCCGAGTTGGTACTCGACCTCGTCGCCGAGCGACTTGACCTGCGTGGTCGAGTTACCGGTGCAAATTACGAAATAGTCGGTGATGATCGTTTTGTCATTGACCTTGAGAATCTGAATGTCTTTTGCTTTTTTGCCGTCGAGGATCCCATAGATCGCTCTGGCAAGCTCTTCTCCGCTTGCGTCTGCAAGGGATGGTAATGTCTTTTCGGTTTCTTCGTTCATGGTAATTTCCTTTCGGTTCATCTATGGGTTGCTTGTTCGATGAGCAGTTCGTTGTAGGCCTCCACCGTGTCCTTGGCGATGAGTCTGCCCTCCGAAAGCAGATCCTCCATCGTCAGGCGATAGGAATGGATCAGAACGCGGCAAAGCAGTTTTTCGCGCTCCTCCATATTCATGCTTTCGGGGTTTGCGTCAAAGAACTCTTTGCGGAGTGCCACACAGTTTTCATACTCGCGCGACTCGTCAATATAGTCGGCAAGATAGAGGAGCTTTTCGGCAAGTGTCATACCGGCGTGTCCGGTGGTGTGCCAGCGGACAGCGGAAAGAATCTTCTCGTCGGCAAAGTCGGGATACTCCCGCTCGATGAGAGAGGCGGCCGTGATCGCGTGGTAGGTCTTTGGAGAGAAGTGGTTTTCGAGCGTCGGCACAATGCCGAGTTCTTTGCAAAGCGCCTCCTGCTCTTTGGTGCTTTTTTCCTTTGTGATATCGTGAAGCAGTGCCGCCGCGCGGAGCGTCATCGTCTTCTCCGGGCAAAACAGTTCGGATAGGCGCGCCACCATCTGTTCGACGCAAAGCGTGTGATAGGCTCTTTTGGGCGAGAGCTGTTCCGAGACGGTCTTGCGGAGATTTTGCAACTGTTCTTCGGTGATTTGCTTTTTCATGCGATCCTCCGTCAGGTTCCGTAGAGGTGATGGGCGCGGATATATTCCTCGACCGGGCCGGGGATCAAGTCGTCTACCGGCTCGCCTCTTTCCAATCTGGCGCGCACCTGCGAAGAGGAGATCTCCAGTGGATCGAGCGTAAGCTTGGTCACCATTTTGCCGTATTTTTCCTTGTAAAAGGCAAGTTTTGCAAGGATTTTGTCGTCGAGGATCTTGTCAGATTCGCGGCGCGCGTAAACAGGATAAGAGAGCTTGAAGATCTCTTCCGGCTCCTTCCACTCGTCGAGCGTGAGCACCATGTCGGTGCCAAGCAAAAGAAACAGTCTTTTGTCGTCGCCCGAGAGCTCGCGCAACGTATCCACCGTGTAGCTGGGGCCTTTTCTGAGAAGCTCCATATCGCTGACGTAAACGCCATCCATGCCTAAGAAGGCAAGGCGGGTCATCTCCAGCCGCTCTTTTGCCGAGACGTCGGGCAGTTCCTTGTGCGGCGGGATCGCGGCCGGAACCACAAAGAGAAAATCTAACCACATCTGCTCGAGAAAGGCCTCGGCGGCGCGCAAATGTCCGTTGTGGGGCGGCGAAAAACTGCCGCCGTAAATGCCGATGCGCGTCATATCAGGGCAGGACGATCACGGGTTCTTTGGAGGATGCCCGGTAAAGCACGATCTTTCTGCCGACTGCGGCGACCGGCTCGGCGCCGAGTTCTTCGCAAAGCGCGCTCAGAAGTTCGCGCGGAGAAAACCCGCTGTTTTCCAGCACGTGCAGTTTGATGAGTTCTCTTGCCTCAAGCGCGTCCGAAAGCGTACTGAGAAGCGGCTCTGTCACGCCGCCTTTGCCCACCTGCATAATGGCGGTCTCCTTGTTTGCAAGGCCGCGCAGATAGGCGCGTTGTTTGGATGTAATCATAGTGGTTTTCCCCTTTCAGGATCCCGAAACGTTCCAGCCGTTGTCGCGGATGATTTCAAACAGCTCGTCAGAGACGTCGGAGATCACACGGATATACTGGGTTTCGCTGAGAAACACGTTGAGAAGTCCCTCCGCGTCCAGAATGACCGAGCGCACCTCGTCGCGTCTCAGTTTGACACAATGCTTGCCGCGATCCAGCGAGAGAAAGACCATGTGGTTCTTGGTCAGGACAAAAAAGCCTTTCATCGAACCGTCTTTCACGGTAAAACGGACCCGCTCGTCAAACAGGAAGGGCTCGCTGAGTTCGGCCTTGAGTTTATCATAGGGTTTGTCAACAAGGTAGAGCCAGAGCGGAAGCACAAAAGAGAACAGAATCGTCACTCCGGCACCGAGAAGGATCCCCATTTTGAGCCCGACAAGCAGGCTGGAAATCCCGCCTGCAAACAATCCAATGGCAAGCGAAAGGATCCTCGAACCCGAGGAAAGATAATAATTGGAAAATCGAATGTTTGTTTTCATAGAAGTGTAACACCGGAAGTCAGTTTGATAAAATGCTTGCAAGCTCTTTTGCAAAGAGACGGATCGCGCGTCCGCGGTGCGAAATGGCGTTTTTCTCTTCGGCCGTAAGCTCTGCAAAGGTTTTCTTCATCGGTTCGTAGTAAAAGAGCGGGTCGTAGCCAAAGCCGCTGTTTCCGCGATACTCGGAAAGGATCTTCCCCTCCACGCTTCCGCGGACGGTAAATTCCCTGCCGTCTGGAAAAACGCAGGCGATCGCGGTGACAAAGGAGGCTGTCCGCTTTTCATCGGGACAATCCTTGAGTTTCTCCAAAAGGCAGCGATTGTTATCGGCATCATCATGCGCGGAGCCGAATCCACAGATTGCGGCATATCTTGCCGAAAAGATTCCGGGTTCCCCGCCGAGTGCGTCGACAGAAAGTCCCGAATCGTCGCCGACCCCGATATACCCGTAGCCCGCGGCAACTCTCGCTTTGATGAGTGCATTCTCTTCAAAGGTTTTTCCGTTCTCTTCGATCTCGCCGGCAAATCCGACGTCGTCAAGAGAAAGCAATTCGACGTCCGGGATAAACTCCTTTAAGAGCGCCTGCAGTTCGGCGAGCTTTTTGCGGTTTTTGGAAGCAAGTACGAGTTTCATATCCTCTCCTTACGAGAACAGCGCTTTGACAAATTCTTCCTCGTCGAAGGGCTGCATATCGTCGATACGCTCGCCCACGCCGATGAATTTGACCGGAATGTCAAGCTCTTCGCGGATCGAGAGCACGATGCCGCCCTTGGCCGTTCCGTCGAGCTTGTTGAGAATAAGACCGGTGAGTTCTGCAGCGTTGCGGAACTCCTTGGCCTGGAGGATCGCGTTCTGACCTGTCGTGGCGTCGAGCACAAGAAGATTCTCGCGCGTAGCTCCCGGCAGTTCCCTGTCTATGACCCGGTTGATCTTTGCCAGCTCGTTCATCAGATTGGTCTTGTTATGAAGCCGGCCGGCCGTGTCGATGATGAGCACGTCGGCGCCATGACTCTTTGCGGCATGGCAGGCATCAAAAACCACAGCGGCGGGATCGCTCCCCTCGTTCTGGCGAACCAGCTCGACCTTGGCTCTCTCGCACCAAACGGCAAGCTGGTCGATGGCGGCGGCGCGGAAGGTATCAGCGGCCGCGACCACCACTTTTTTGCCCTCTTTTCGAAGTTGGTTGGAGATTTTTCCGATCGAGGTGGTTTTGCCAACACCGTTGACGCCGATCACAAGGATCACGCTCGGCGTTGTGGAAAGGTTGAGCAGTTCGCCCTTGCCGATCATTTCCTTGAGAATGCTTTGCAGAACGGTGGTGATATCGTTCTGATCCTTGAGTCTGCCTGCCTTGATCTCGGCGCGCAGTTTGTCAAGGATGGTCTCGGTCGTGTTCACGCCGACGTCGGCAGAAATGAGCACTTCCTCGAGTTCTTCCAAGAAATCCTCGTCCACGCGGACAAAGTTCTGAAGGAGCAGATCAATTCTTCCGAAGAGCGCGTTTTTGGTTTTGGAAAGGCCCGCACGCACGCGCCCCCAGAAGGACTTTTTTTCTTCTTCGGGGGAAAGAAGCTCTTCTTCCGTCGAAGAAGCCTCTTCGACCGCTTCTTTCGCGGTTTCTTTTTTGGCTTCTTCCCCGGCTTCGGTATTTTCAAGCGGCGTTTCTTCTACCGCTTCTTTTTTGTGAAAGAGATTACCCAAAAATCCCATTCCATTCTTCTCCTTTTTGCTTGGAAATCGTGGCAGGATCCAGGGTGAGCACCTTGGAGATGCCATGCTCGGGCATGGTGATGCCGTACAAACGGTCGGCCGCCGCCATGGTGCCTCTGCGGTGGGTGATCATGATGAACTGGGTCGAGCCGGAATAGCGTTTGATGTAGTTTGCAAGACGCTCGACGTTCACTTCGTCCAGCGCCGCCTCGATTTCGTCGAGGATGCAGAAGGGTGTCGGATTGACCTGGAGGATCGCAAAAAAGAGCGCGACGCCAATGAAGGCCTGTTCACCGCCCGAAAGCTGCATGAGGTTTTTGATGATCTTTCCGGGAGGCGCGGCTTTGATCTCAATGCCGCTCTCCAGAATGTTCTCGGGATCCGACAGAGACAGCTCGGCAGAGCCTCCTCCGAAGAGTTCGGAAAAGACCTTTCCGAAATGCTCGTTGATCTGGTTGAAGGACTCGACAAAAGCCGTCTTCATACCGGATTCGAGGTCGGCGATGATCGCAAGCAGATCGTCTCTCGCTTTTTTCATATCGGTCAACTGACCGTCAAGATAGTCGTACCGCTCCTTGACCTCGGCGTATTTGGAAACGGCGTCGAGATCCACGTTGCCGAGCGCGCGCAGTTTGTTCTTGCACTCGGTCTGGATGGAAAGCACCTGTGCGCGGGTCTCTTTTGTCACCGGAGCATATCCCAGTGCTTCGGCGTCGGCACGGGTCAATTCATACTCTTCGAGGAGCTTTCCGGCAAGGCGATCCTGGTTCTCCTGCAAAGAAGCAAGCTTCGCCTCGCATTTGGTGTATTCGCGGAGCACGTTTTCCTTGTGCTCGTTGCGGTCTTTGAGCTTTTGCGCCAGCTCTCTTTGTTTGCGCTCGAATTCGAGATTGCTCTCTTCGGCCGAGCGGCGGCCGGCATTGAGCTTTTCAAGCTCTTCGGCCTCTTTTTCAAGGTTCTTGCGATTTTCCGCCATCTCAAGCGTTTTGACCGAAATGATCTCTTTTTGCGTGTTGATGCGCCCTTCGAGCGTCAAGAGTTCGCTTTCCAGAGACTCCACGCGTTTACGAGCCGCATCGGCAAGCGCCGCCTCGGTCTCGCAGTCCTTTTTGATGGCGGCAAGAGAGATCTGCAAATCGGTGATCTTGCGTCCGAGTTCCTCTTTGCGCAAATACAGATCCCCTCTTGCAGAGTCTTTCTCTGTGCGGAAAGCGGTCAGCTCCCGGGCGCTCTCTTCGAGGCGTTTTTCCTCTTTTTGCAGTTCGAGGATATCCTCGCTGTACTGCGTCTTTGCAGCCTCCAGTTCTTTCATATCGAGGCTGAGCTTCTGGAGGAGGGTTTCGTTGGCGTCGAGTTTTGCCGAAAGCGTTTCCAGTTGTCCCTGCTCGTTGCCGCGCAGAAGCGTGATGAGATCCTTGCGGTTGATCGCGTCACTCTTTTTGTCATTGAGTGCTTCGAGTGTCTCTTTGGCCGCGGCAAGCTTTTCTTCGGCCTCTTTCAGCGCCTTGGCGCTCTCGCGCAGTTTTGCTTCGAGGCGACGGATTTCCCCGGCTCTGTGCAAAAGGCTTCCCTCTTTTTTGGAGGAGCCGCCGGTATAGGATCCGCCCGGGTTGATCTGCTGACCGTCAAGCGTGACGGCGCGCACCCGGTATCCGGTCGCCTTTGCCATGGCCGACGCGTGATCGATGGTATCAAACACAAGGATGCGGCAAAGGAGCGAGGCAATCACGTTTTCAAAGAGCTTGTCCGACGAGACAAGCTCGTCGCATCTTCCCACGTATCCGGCAAAGGACGCGGCCTCTTCGTTCCGATCATCCGGCTCGGGCTTCATGGAAGAGAGCGGGAAAAAGGTGGTACGGCCCGCATTGGCCGATTTGAGCGCAAGCATGGCGCTCTTGGCGGTCTCCTCGTCCTCGACCACGATATGCTGGAGGTGATTGCCGAGCGCGGTCTCCACCGCCGTAACGTAGGCGTCCTCCACGCGGACCAGCTGTGAGAGCGGCCCATAGATCTTGCCGATCTTTCCACCGTTCCTGGAAACCAGACTTCCCTCTTCGTAGGCTTTGACAATATAGCGCACGGCGCCCGAGTAACCGGTCAGGTTCTCCTCCATGGCCCGGTTGGTCTCCAGCAGATGCGCGACAGATTCTTTTTCAAAGATCGCTTCATTGCAGGCGTCGTTTGCCGCTTTGAGCGCTTCCTCTGCAGAGGCAAGCTCGCCTTCGAGCGTCTCCAAGGTCTTTTCGACGGTTCCGAGCTGTTCGTCATACCCGGAGATCGTCTTTTTCTTTTCTGCGATTTTTTCGTTCAGTTCCTTCGCCACCTGAAGGTAGCCTTCGGACTCGGTTTGCGCCGACTGGTTGCGCTCGGCTCCGCTTTGGAGCGAGTTTTCGAGAACAGTGCGCCGCACGGTGAGTTCCATGCGTTCTTTTTCCAGTGCCTGCAGGTCGACAAGCGCCTTTTCGATCACGCCGTCCAAAGTTGTGACTTCACCCGTCAGGCGCAAAGACTCCTCGTTTGCGGCAGTCTCATCGAGAAGGAGCTTTTGCTCTTCCTCCGAAAGCCGTTTTTCAGCCGCCTGGTGCGATGCGATCTCCTTTTTCCCTTCCTCGATCGAGTGAAGAATGCCTTCTTTGGAGCGCTCGGTCTCGGCGATCAGCTCTTTTGCGTGCAGAATGGTGTTTTCCGCAACGCGGTAGCCGCTCTCAAGGTTGTGGCTCCGCTCGGTCGCCTCCGAAATTTCGGTCAGCAGACGCTCGGAAGCCTGCTTGCTTCCCTGCGCCGCTTCGTATAGCTTTTCGTTCTGCGCTTCGAGCGACTGGATCGCGTCTTCCACGGCAGAAAGGTCATAGGAAGCGTGCCGCATATTCTCGGTCGCCACGTTCAATTCATCGTGCAGCTTTTCGGTATCGTAAAGCCAAAGTCCCACATCGGCTTCTTTTTTCTTTTCTATGAGTTCGAGCGCTCGTTTTGCCTTTTCGGATTCTTTTTGCAGGGGACCAACCTGCTCGGCGATCACCGAAAAAACGTCCTCGGTGCGCGAAAGGTTGTCCTCGGCATCCTTGAGCCTGCGCTCGGTTTCGTTCTTTTTGTAGCGGTATTTTGCAATGCCAGAGGCGTCCTCAAAAACGCTGCGGCGCTCCTCGCTCTTGCGCGAGACCATCTCGGCAATGCGGCCCTGACCGATGATCGAGTACCCGTCTCTGCCGATACCGGTGTTCATGAACAGCTCGTAAATATCTTTTAAGCGAACGCCCTTGCGGTTGATGAAGTATTCGCTGTCGCCCGAGCGGTAGTACCGCCGCGTGACCATGACTTCATCATAGGGGCATTGCAGTTTTGCAAACTCGCCGCGATTGTCAAAGGTAACAGAAACCTCGGCATATCCCATCGGCCTGCGACTGTCGGCGCCGCCGAAAATGACGTCTTCCATTTTGGCGCCGCGCAGCGTTTTGGACGAGATCTCGCCCAGCACCCAACGCATGGCGTCGGCAATATTGGATTTGCCCGAACCGTTTGGGCCGACGATGACCGTGACTCCCTGCGCCGATCCGTCGGCCGAAAGCGAAACCTCGGTCGGATTTTCAAACACTAATTTCGTTTTATCGGGAAATGACTTAAACCCTTGCATTTCCAGAGATTTCAGATACACGCCGAACTTCCTCCGTCAAAAAACTCTATCTTCATTTCACAGGTTCAATGCTCCACGCCGAAAAGGCTCAGCGCCGCATCGGCCGCCATTTGCTCGGCCTGCTTTTTTGTGTGTCCTTCTCCCGAACCGATCCTGTTGGAATCAAGAAAGACCTCCACCATAAAGGTTTTATTGTGGTCCGGGCCGCTCTCGCCGGTAAGGCGGTATTCGAGACGGTGCTCCTCCTTGTCCTGCTGAACGAACTGCTGGAGAAGCGACTTGCAATCGGCTCCTTTGGTCATGGGAAGCGTTTCCACACGAGCGCGGATAAAGGGCAGGACGAATGTTTTGACCACTTCAAAGCCGTCGTCCCCCGCATCGAGATACATGGCGGCAAGTAGGGCTTCAAAGGCGTCGGCAAGGATCGCCGGCTTTTTGGCGCCGCCAGACTGAGTCTCTCCTTTGCCGAGGCGAAGGAAGGCGCCGAGATCAAAGGTTTCCGCATAAGAGGCCAACGCCTCTTCGCAAACGCTTGCCGCGCGCATTCTCGTCAGATCCCCTTCCGGGGCTCTTCCGAACTGTTTATACAGGTATTCGCTTGCCGCGAGCGAGAGGATCGAGTCGCCCAAAAACTCCAGGCGCTCGTTGCACTTCAGATGATGATCGCGGCTCTCGGTCTCGTTGGAATAGGAGGAATGGGTCAAAGCCTGTTCCAGATAAGCCGGCGAACGGAAGCGATATCCGATCCGGTTTTGCAATTCTTCCAAAGACATACCGCATTCTCCTTTCTCTTTCAAAATCAAAATCAATTTTCCGCCGTGTTGCGGATCTCCTCGGCAATGCTGTAAATGGCGCCGCTCCGACTGTATTCGATGGCTTGGCGGATCGCGTTTTTGATCGCTTTTGCATCCGACGAGCCGTGCGCCTTGATGACCGGTTTGGAAATGCCGAGGATCGGCGCGCCGCCGCGTTCGGACGGATCGTAATCGCGCTTCATTTCGGTCAGCGGCTTTTTCATGGTCAGCGCGGCCAGCTTGGTTGCCGGCGTGCTGTAAAGAATATCCTTGATCCTGCCGAGCAGAATTTTGCCGCAGCCCTCCACGCATTTGAGCAGAATGTTGCCGGTAAAGCCGTCGGTGACCAGCACGTCGCAAACGTCAAACGGAAGGATATTCGCCTCCACGTTGCCGACAAAGTTGACGGCCGGACTTTCGGAAAGCCGCACGAAAGCGGTCTGCTGGAGCGGAGTTCCCTTGTGCGACTCGCTCCCGTTGTTGAGCAGGCCCACCCGGGGATTTTCCACGCCGTGTACGTGCTTCATATAGGCACTCCCCATCATGGCAAACTGCAAAAGATTCTCTTCGTTCACGGCAATGTTCGCACCCGCATCCAGCAAGAGAACCGGGTTCTGAAACGGCAGGATCGAACCGATCCCTGCGCGCTGAACGCCCTTGATTTTTCTGGTGATCAGCGTAGCGCCCGCAAAAAGAGCCCCCGTGTTCCCCGCGCTGACAAAGGCGTCGCCCTTGCCCTCGGAAAGCAGGTGCAGTCCGAGCGCCATGGAAGAATTCTTTTTTGCGCGTACGACCGAAAGAGGTTCATCCTCCATTTCGATGGCAACATCGGTGTGAATGATCTCCACCCGGCGCAAATCAAACTGCTCCTCTGCGGCAATCCTTTCAATGTCCGGACGGTTGCCGACAAGGATATAGCGGGCATTGAGCTCATCTGCGGCCAAAAAAACGCCGCGAACGGTTTCCTCGGGGGCGCGGTCGCCCCCCATCACGTCTACAATAATTTTCATTTGATATTCGGCTCCTCGCCTCAGTAATAAACAGGTTCAATCGGTCGCTCCAAAAGCCTCCAGCGCTTCGAGCGCCCGATTTGACAGTTCCTCGTTTTTTGCGGCTTTGCCTCCTTTGACCTTGTGGTCAAGCGGAGGAACGATCCCAAAATTTGCATTCATGGGAACAAATTCTCCAAGCCCGCCAACGCTGACGTAATTGCCCATCGCGCCGAGCATAGTGACCGTGGGAAAGACAATCGGCTCCTCGCCTTTTGCGCGTCTTGCGGCCGAAATTCCGGCAACAAGGCCGCTTCCGGCCGATTCGACGTAGCCTTCCACACCGGTCATTTGCCCCGCAAAGAAAAGTCCTTTGCGGCGCACCAATTCGTAGCAGGGCGAAAGCATGCCGGGAGAATTGAGATAGGTATTGCGGTGCATGACGCCATAGCGTAAGAACTCGGCGTTCTCCAGCCCCGGGATCATCGAAAAGACCCGCTTTTGCTCGGGAAACTTGAGATGCGTCTGAAAACCGACCAGGTTGAACATGGTTCCCTCGCGGTTTTCCTTGCGGAGCTGTACCACCGCATAGGCCTCTTTTCCGACCCGCGGATCGACAAGCCCCACCGGCTTGAGGGGGCCGTAGCGCAGGGTGTCATACCCGCGCTTGGCCATCACTTCGACCGGCATACAGCCCTCGAACACTTTGAGGGTGGACTGACTCTTTTTGTCAAACTCCTTGAGCTCGGCCTCCTCGGCGGTGATCAAAGCCTCATAAAAGGCATCGTACTGCTCCTTTTTCATCGGGCAGTTGATATAATCGGCGTCGCCCTTGTCGTAACGCGAGGCAAAGAAGGCGACCTCCATATTGATGCTGGCAAACGACACGATCGGCGCCGCCGCATCAAAAAAGTGCAGATCGGTAAGCCCCAGATCCTCCCGGATCGAGTCCGAGAGCGCGTCGGTCGTCAAAGGTCCTGTGGCGATCACCGTAACGCCCTCATCCGGGATCTTTTCCACTTCCCCTTCGATCACGGTGATGCGGGGGTGGTTTTTGATCTTTTCGGTGATATAATCCGAAAACTTGACCCGGTCGACCGCCAGAGCCGAACCAGCCGGGACGCGCGTGGCGTCGGCCGCTTCGAGAATGAGCGAGCCTGTGCGCCGCATTTCCTCTTTGAGAAGTCCCACGGCGTTGGAAAGGCTATCCGACCGGAGCGAGTTGGAACAAACAAGCTCGGAAAAGGACGGGCTGTGATGCGCGGGGGTATAACGCCTCGGCTTCATTTCATAGAGCGCAACGTCGATCCCTCGCTCGGCGGCCTGATATGCCGCCTCGCATCCGGCAAGCCCGGCTCCGATCACGGTGAGCGCAGGCATTAAGATTCGCTCCCCTCTCTGTCGGCCGGCTCTCTCGAGTATTTGCACTCGGGATTGTGGCAAACCAGAAGGTTCTTGCCCTTTTTGCGGAACAGAATGCCTCCGCATTTGGGACATTTTTCGTTCACCGGCATATCCCAGGAGGAGAAATCACACTCGGGATAGCGCTCGCAGCTATAAAAGGCCGTGCGGTTTTTGCCGTATTTGATGACGACCTTTGCGCCGCACTTCGGGCAAGGTACGCCGGTGTCTCTGACGCGCGCCTTGGTGAATTTGCACTTGGGATACTGACTGCAGGCATAGAAACTGCCGAATTTTCCGGTGCGAAGCACCATATCCGAGCCGCACTTCTCGCATTTGAAATCGGCAATGACCGGTGCCTTCTTTTCCTCTTTTTCTTCCTCCTCTTCCTCTTTGGGTTCGGGGGTGGCGGTCAGAGGCTTGGTGTTGCGGCAGGTCGGATAGTTCGGGCAGGCGGCAAATTTGCCGAATCTGCCGTTGCGAACGATCATGCGTGCGCCGCATTTTTCGCAGATGATATCGGTTTCTTCGGGCGGCACTTCGATGCTGTTCTCGCCGATTGCTTCTGTCGCCTTTTCCAGTTGCTCCGAAAAATCCTTCCAGAAGTCTTCCAAAACATGGAGCATCGTCTCGTCGCCGCTCTCAATGCGGTCGAGCTTATCTTCCATCTCGGCGGTAAAGCCGTAGTCTACGATCTTTGCAAAATGCTCTTCCATGAGCTTGGTGGTCACTTCTCCGAGCGGAGTCGGGACAAAGGCCTTGCCCTCTCTCTTGACATAGTTGCGCGAGAGAATGGTGGTGATGATGGTGGCATAGGTGCTGGGACGACCGATATCAAGATCCTTGAGGAGCTTGATGAGAGAGGCGTCGTTGAAGCGGACCGGCGGCTCGGTAAAATGCTGAGCCGGATTGACCGATTCGGCCTTGAATTTTTCGCCCTCCGAGAGTTCGGGAAGCGCAAGATCCTTCACTTCTTCTCCATCGCTCTGCTCTTCCTCGCTGGACTGGTAAAGAACCATATATCCCGGGAAGGCAACCGAGTAACCGCTGGTGCGGAACAGGTATCCGGCGTTTTCAAAATCCACGCCGATGGTGTGGAGGAGCGCCGAGGACATCTGCGAAGAGAGGAAGCACTCCCAGATGAGTTTATAGAGCTTGTATTGATCGCTTGTCAGGTGCTTGCGGATCTTAGCCGGTTCCAGATCCACGCGCGCGGGACGGATGGCTTCGTGCGCGTCCTGCGCTCCGGCCTTTGCCTTGTAAGCTCTGGGCGTTTCGGGACAATAGTCCTTGCCGTATTTCTCAAGAATATACTCTCTTGCGGCGTTCTGCGCGTCGGCGGACACACGGACCGAGTCGGTACGCATATAGGTGATAAGACCCTGCGCACCGCCGAATTCAGCTCCGAGATTGACGCCTTCGTAAAGCTCCTGCGCCACCTTCATGGTGCGCTGAGACTGGAATCCGAGCTTGCGGAAGGCCTCCTGCTGGAGCGCCGAGGTCGTAAAGGGCGCCGCGGGAGATTTATGCTTATTGGCTTTTTTGACAGAAGCAACGACAAAAGGATTGCCCGCGATCGCGCTTGTCACGCGCTCGGCGTCCTTTTCGTTCTTCAATTTGGCTTTTTTGGAAGCCGTTCCCGTAAAATGAACCGGGAAGGGCTTGCAGGAACCGTCCGAAAGAAGGACTTCGATCGTCCAGTATTCCTCCGGCTTGAAGGCACGGATCTCCTCCTCGCGCTCAACGATCATCTTGGTTGCGACCGACTGCACGCGGCCGGCGGAAAGCCCGCTCTTGACGTTCTTCCAAAGCAGTGGGCTGAGCTTGTAACCGACGATGCGGTCGAGGATCCGGCGCGTCTGCTGCGAGTTGACAAGATTCATATCGATCTGCCGCGGCTCCTTGATGGCGGCGCGCACGGCGTTTTTTGTCACCTCGTTGAAACAGATCCTGCGGGTCTTTTCGACCGGAATATCGAGCGCCGCGGCAAGATGCCAGGAAATGGCCTCTCCTTCGCGGTCAGGGTCGGTTGCAAGGAAGACTTTGGAAGCGTTTTTCGCCTCCTTGCGGATCTCCTTGATCAGGTCGCCTTTTCCGCGAATGTTGATATAGTGAGCGGCAAAATCATGTTCAATGTCGACTCCGAGGGTGCTTTTGGGCAGATCGCGTACATGTCCTACCGATGCGATCACCTTGTAGTTGGCGCCGAGATAGCCCTTGATCGTCAATGCCTTGGAAGGTGACTCCACGATAACGAGATTGTTTGCCATAAACAGTTCCTTTCTTTTTGGGGATCAAATGGTTTTTTTGTATTGCGAACCGGGGAGCTTTTGCAGGTACCCCATAATTTCCAGTGTTGTGACGGCGGCGATGACCTCGCCAAAGGAAAGCCCGAGCGTGGTCAGGTGATCCAATGAGACCGCTTCACCGTCCGGGATCGCGCAAAGGACGCGTCTCTCCTCCTCGGAAAGTCCAGGGAGCGTCGACGGATCGACCGAAGCGGCGGGCGTTTCGGTTTTTTCTTTTGCCTGCACTTGTTTCTTTGGCTCCTTTGCCGGAGCGGCGGCAGGCGTCCCCGGTTCTTTGACCGGAGCCCCGGGTGTATAAGAGATGACACCGAGGTCATTGAGATAGATCAGGTCGGCCTCTGATTTTCCCTGCACGTCGGCAAGCGCTTCGGGATGAAGCGTTTTCGGGAAAACGTATTTGTAAGGATCAAGGATATCCTCGGTGGAAAGCACCAAAGTCGCGCCGTCGCGCAAAAGTCCGTTGGTTCCTGCCGAGGTGCGGCTCCCGACGTTGGAAGGAAGCGCAAACACGTCTCTTCCCTCGGCCGCGGCGTCTTTTGCGGTGATGAGCGAGCCGCTTCCGAGCCCGGCCTCGATCACAACGGTTCCCTCGCAGATCCCGCTGATGATGCGGTTGCGGGCCGGGAAATGATAGCCGTTTGGCTTGGTTCCGGGCGGATATTCGGAAATCACGGCGCCGCTTTTTTCAATTTCGCGCTTCAGCTTTGCATGATGCGGCGGATAAACAAGATCCACTCCGCAGCCAAGCACGGCGACGGTCGGGCCGCCCGCGGCAAGAGCCGCTCCGGCAGAAACGCCGTCGATCCCGGCCGCCATGCCGCTGACCGTAATGGCGCCGGCCGAGGTCAATTCATAGGCTATTTTATACGCGTGGCGCAGGCCGTATGCGCTCATCTTCCGCGTTCCGACCATACCGATCGAGAGGCGCGTGTTAAAATCCGGAAGGTTTCCTTTGCAGTAAAGGAGAACCGGCGGACGCTTGATGCGGCGCAAATTGTTCGGATAGCGCCCATCCGCATAGGTCAAGACACCGATTCCAAGCCTTGCGCAAGCATTCAAAATGGCGGTGGCCGGCGTAAGGTCTTTGTTTGCGAGCGCCGCCAGAGCCCGTTCGGTCACTTCCGGAAGGCGGGAAAGCTCATCGGTATCCGCTTCGTAAATATCATAAGGGGATTCATACTGCGTGATCAGAGCGCGAAAGCTGCCGCTCTGCGGACCCAGGGCTTCTGCAAGCCAGATCCAGTGAAGCAGTTCTTTCATCTGTTCCATTCCGCTTTCCCCTTTCTGTCAAACTCAGGTCTCGTTTTTCTTTTTGCCGAAGAACTCCCAAAGGAAGATCGACGCCGCGACCGCCGCATTGAGCGACTCGGCTCTCTCTGTCATGGGGATCATCAGACACCCGTCGCAGGCGCCAAGAATGTTTTCGGTCAGTCCGTGGCCTTCGTTGCCGATGACCACGCAATCCCCCGGCACCGCTTCAAACGCGCCCAGCTTTTGCGCGTCCTGCGAAAGCGCGGCGGCAAAGACCCTGCGCCCGGCATTTTTGAGGCTCGCGATCGTCGCAAAAAGATCGTCGCTGCGATCGATCCGCTGGGTAAACAGCGTTCCCATCGACGCGCGCAAAGTTTTCGGGTGATAGATATCGGCGCAGTCGGTGCTGAGGATCAAGCGATCCACGCCAAAGGCGGCGGCACTGCGAACGACAGCGCCCAGGTTGGAAGGATCGCGCACCGCTTCGAGAAGCAGGATCTTCTCCTGTCCGGGATCGGAAAAATTTTTGTCGCTTACATATATTGTAGCGTTTTTTTGCAATTTGTCAATATATTTTGCGACGCAGATCACGCCTTCAGGCGATTTTTCTTCGGAAAGTTTCAAAAAGACCTCCTCCGAAAGAAGGAGGATTCTCCCCACACGCTCAAGCGCCGCTTCACCAAAGTCCCGTTGGATCGAGGAAAGGATCCCGTTCGCGGTCGGCTCCGACAAGAGTACAAGCGGCAGTTCAAGTCCTGCCAAGAGTGCTTCCCGAAAGAGTTTGACGCCGTCAAAGCGGAAAAGGCGTGCCTCTTCCCTTGCCTTTCTGTCGGTCAGTTTGCCCACTTCCACGACCGTCCGGTTCTGTCTTGAGCGGATGACTTCGCGATCGATTTTCACAAAAATACACCTCCCGCGCGCAATTTTTTTCGCTTTTCCGAATGGCGGAAAAGCTGCTAACTATGACAAAAACCCGATGTGACCATCGGGTTTTTGATTGTTCCTCAGAGCGCCGCTTTTGCGGTCTCAGCGAGCTTTGCAAAGGCTTCCTTATCGGAAACAGCCAGCTCGGCGAGCACCTTGCGGTTGAGGGTGATCCCGGCCTTCTTGAGGCCGTGCATGAAGGTGGAATAATTCATGCCGTTCATCTTTGCACCGGCGGAAATTCTCGTGATCCAGAGCGAACGGAAATCTCTCTTTTTGAGTTTGCGGCCGGCAAAAGCGTAGTTACCGCTCTTGAGGACGGCCTCTTTTGCCATCTTGAAATGCTTGGATTTTGCACCCCAGTAACCTTTTGCGGCTTTCAGAGTTGCTTTTCTTCTCTTACGGGTCATGAGTGCGCCCTTAATTCTTGCCATTTTTCAATTCCTCCGTTTCGTCTTACTTCTGGATCATAGCCTTGAGGTTTTCTGCGACTTTGCCCTGTACGAAAGAGCTGGAACGCAGATGTCTTGCCCGCTTTGCGCTCTTAAGACCGGTCTTATGACGGTGCGAGCTGTGGAACATTTTGACCTTGCCGTTTGCGGTCACGGAAAATCTTTTGGCAGACGCCTTATGTGTTTTGACTTTTCCCATTTTCAAAAACTCCTTTTATGCTGTTCAGATTTGATTTTACTTTTTAATTGGATTGATGATCATCGTGATGGTCCTGTTATCGAGCACCGGGGTCTTATCGACCGTACCGACCTCCGAGCAGGCCTCGCGGAAGCGCTCCAGCACCTCTTTGCCGATGCTGATATGGCTCATTTCGCGGCCGCGGAAACGCATGACCACGCGCACCTTGTTTCCGTCGCCCAAAAAGCGCAGAGCATGCTTCTTTTTGGTCTCGAAATCGTGAACGTCGATGCGGCAGGAAAGCTGGATCTCCTTGACCTCGATCGTTTGCTGTTTCTTTTTTGCTTCCTTTTCGCGTTTGTCGCGCTCAAAGCAGAACTTGCCGTAGTCCATAATTTTGCAGACCGGTGGATTTGCCTGAGCGGCCATCATCACAAGGTCCATTCCTCGATCGTAGGCCATAGCGAGCGCCTTTTGCGGCGGCAGAATGCCGAGCGCTTCCCCATCGGGACCGATCAGACGAACTTCGGGAGCAACGATGTCTTCGTTGAGCAAAGTCTCTTTGTTATCCTTTGCGCTACTGATATCTAACACCTCCAAGCAAAAAATACAAAAAAATAACCGTACAAAGATTCTCTCTCCGCACGGCACACCAAAAGCCCAATAGGGCTTTGAAGCACTATTGACCCGACTGCGCTCTGGGCGAGCAGGTGAGAGCGGAGGCTCTTCTTTGTTGTTCCTGCCTATTATACAACCCGAAATGCATTTTGTCAAGCCCTTTTGAGAAAAATTTTTCCGTCGTTTTTTGTCGGTTTTCCACGACAAAAATGTCCATTGACATCCTGCACGGCGCTGTGCGAACAAATTTGTTCATATCGTTGCACCTTTATGCTTTTTCACAAAATTTTCCGTCTTTTTTTCGTCATAATTGATAATTTACAAATGCCCAAAAGCGGTGTATAATGGAAACTGCCGATGGATTTCATTCAGATTCATCGGGTTCCCCCTTGTTGCACACCGTGCATTCTGTTTCTGCGAAGTGTCAATCTCATGGCATCAATACGCAGTGCGGACCATGGTGTGCAATTTTTATATCCGTTTTTCCCCCGCTCTTGACTTTTTCTTCCATTTATGGTAAAATGAATTGTTTCCATACAAAAAATGAAAAGGAGTTGGTAACACTTTATGGACACAGACGGGAACATACGATGTTTGTCCGCGCTTCCCATTTTCCGGTTTTCGCTTGACGCAACGCCGGGAGTTGGCGGAATGGTCGGACTGACACTTTTGTTCATCTTCTTTGTCGTCTGCGGAGCCTATTTCGGCGCCGCCGAAAGCGGTTTTTCCGCTATGAACAAAATTCGCATCAAAGCAAAGGCCGAGGACGGCAACCGCAGAGCTAAGATCGCAAACCAGATCGCCGGCGACTTTGACCGCGCGCTGACCACACTGCTCATCGGCAACAACATCGCGCATATTGCGGCGGCCTCGATCGCCACGCTGATCGCCACAAGGCTGTTCGGCGCGTCCGACACGGTGACCATCCTTTGCACCGTGATCACCACGCTGGTCGTCTTTCTGTTCAGCGAGATGATCCCAAAAGCCTACGCCAACGACCGCAGTGAGAGCACCGCGCTCTTCTCGGCCGGCCTTTTGCGCTTTTTGATGAAAGCTCTCTTCCCTCTGACGGCGTTTTTCACCTGGATCTCCAAAGGCTTTACAAAGCTCTTCAGTCATTTTGTAAAGACCAAAGAGGAGCCTTCCATCACAGAAGAAGAGCTTTATGATATCATCGACACCATCGAAGAGGAAGGCGTGCTCAACGAGGAGCAGGGCGACCTGTTTAAGTCTGCGCTCGATTTTTCGGATACCTGCGCCAAGGACGTGATGACCATGCGTCAGGATATCGAAGCGATCAGCCTTTCCATTTCCAAAGAAGAACTTTTGGAGCTTGCAAAGACCACCACGCACTCGCGGATCCCGGTTTACCGACGCGATCTCGACCACATTGTGGGAACCTTGCAGGTCCGCAGGCTCATCAAAGAATATCTCAAAACCAAAACCATTCATCTCCCGTCGCTTTTGACCCCGGCCTTCCGGGTCGGCCCCAACGCCAAAATCGACGACATCCTCTCGGAAATGCAACAGCGCAAATTTTACCTTGCCGTCGTCACCGACGAAAAAGGCAAAACGCTGGGGCTTGTCACCGTGGAGGACTTTCTGGAAGAGCTTGTGGGCGAGATCTGGGATGAAAACGAAGTGGTTGACCAGAACTTCATCAAGCTGGGCGGCAACCGATTCCGGGTCAATCCGAGACTGACAGTCTACGAAATCTATCGCCGCATCGGCATGGAAATCACACCCGAGCAAAAGATCCCCCGCCGCCCGATCCTTTCCATTCTGCTTCAGCATTTCGGAAGGATCCCGAAGGAAGAAGATTCCTTTGTCTACCGGAACTTTGAGATCACGGTAGAATCGGTGGAAAACAACAAAGTTACCTCTGTCATCCTCCGACTCCTCGAAGAGGATGAGCTTGCCGCACTGCGCAAAGTTGGCAAGGAGGTGACAAAATGAATCCCGTTACCTATATTCTTGTCATTCTGCTCATGATTCTCCTTTCGGCCTTTTTCTCGGCCTCGGAGATCTCCTTCAACGCCTCCAACAAACTGCGGCTCAAAAAGGCCGCCGAGGCGGGCAGTAAATCGGCCGCCCTCGCCTATCACATCAGCGAGGACTTCACCTCGGCGCTTTCCGCCATTCTCATCGGAAACAATCTTGCCAACATCGCGGCCTCCACGGCGGCCACCGTGCTGACCATGCGCCTGCTTCTCGGAATCGTCGATCTTAAGGGCGGCGACGGCGTGGCCTCGCTTCTTTCCACCATTGTGATGACGCTGCTCATCCTTGTGTTCGGCGAGATCGTTCCCAAAGTGTTTGCAAAGAACAACGCCGACCGTGTGGTGCGCTGGTTCGCCTACCCCACCAAGGCGCTGACCTTCCTTTTCTTCCCGCTCGTCTGGCTGGTGATGAAGCTCATTCACCTGCTTCAAAAGCTTTGGGGCAAGGATGACGACGACGCGCCGACCGTGACCGAGGAGGAGCTTTCCTCCATCATTGAAACAGTCGAAGAGGAAGGTGTGATCGACGAAGACCAGAGCGAACTGCTCCAGTCCACGCTCGATTTCCGCGACACCACGGTCGAAGAGATCATGACCCACCGCATCGACGTCGATACCATCGACATCACCGACAGTGAAGAAAAGATCAAAGCCGTGATTGAAAACAGCCGCTATTCGAGGATCCCGGTCTACGAGGATTCGATCGACAACGTGCTCGGTATTCTGCCGCTCAACCAGTATTTCAAGGAACGCCTTTCGACCGACTCTCCCGACCTGCGCGCCATGCTCATGCCGGTCTGCTTTTTGCATAGAACGGTACGGCTTCCGGCGGCGCTCTCGCTCATGCGAGAAAGGAAAAATCACCTTGCCATCGTTGTGGACGAATTTGGCGGGACTTACGGAATTATTACCATGGAGGACATCCTCGAAGAGCTGGTCGGCGACATCTGGGACGAGACCGACGAGGTCGTCAACGAGCTGACAAAAACCGGCGAAAACACCTATACCGTCACCGGCGACATGAACATCGACGACTTTTTCTCCGAGCTTGAGTTTGAGCCCGACGAATTTGAGTGCGAATACTCGACCGTGGGCGGCTGGGCGATCGAAATGCTCGATTCGGATCCGCATGTGGGAGACGAATTCGCCTACTCCGAACGCTCCTTGGAAAAAGAGGAAGAAGAGGACGAAGAAGGGCCTTACAAGATCCTTCACATTACCGTCTCCGAAATGGACGATATGCGCGTGACCGAGCTTTTGGTCAACGTGGAAACCGTGAATCCCGAAAAGGAATCGTAAAACCGATTCAAGACAGGAGATCAGATATGAAAAAAGACCGATTCGTTGCTTTTTTTGACGCCGTCATGGCGATCATTATGACGATCGAAGTACTGCAGTTTACGCTCCCAAAAGGACCTACTTGGAACGATCTGACCGAATTGAGAGGACAGATCATCGTCTATGCGTTATCTTTTTTCTGGCTCGGGATCATGTGGATCAGCATTCACAACCTCTGGCAGGACGTTGAATCGCTCCCACGAGGCGTGATCTTCGTGAATCTCTGCACACTGTTTTTCTCCTCGATGATTCCCTTCTCGGTGCTCTATCTCAGCCTGTATATCTACAGGATCGTCCCGCAGATTTTATACGGGATCGACACGATCTGCATAGCCCTCTGCAACCAGATCAGCCTGGAGCTTCTGACAAAAGAAAATCCCAAGCTCTCGCAAAGCGTCAAAAAATTCCGTGCGATCACGGCGACCGATATCTCGATCAAATTGATCGGAATCATTGTTTGCGTAACAGTCTTCCCACCCGCGATCATGATCGCCATATTCGTTTCTTTCCTCGTTATGGCAATCCACTATCTTCGCATGAAAAAGCGAAAAGAATAACCCTTTCCATTAAAAAATCCGCAGAAAACGGTTTGCTTTCTGCGGATTTTATTTTTATTTTTTCAACCATTTTTGCAGATATTGTCCGGTGTAGGAGGCCGGGATCTTCGCCACCTCTTCCGGGGTGCCGGAGGCCACCAGCGTGCCTCCCCGCTCTCCCCCCTCGGGGCCGAGGTCGATGAGATAATCGGCCGACTTGATGACGTCGAGGTTGTGCTCAATGACCAGCACCGTGTTGCCGCTGTCGGTCAACCGCTGGAGGATCTCAAGGAGCTTTGCCACGTCGGCGGTATGAAGACCTGTCGTCGGCTCGTCGAGGATGTAGATAGTCTTTCCGGTCGAACGTTTGGCAAGCTCGGTCGCAAGCTTGACACGCTGGGCTTCGCCACCCGAGAGCGTGGTCGAGGACTGCCCGATCTTGATATACCCAAGCCCCACGTCGTAGAGCGTCTGGAGCTTCCTTTGAATGGCGGGAAGATCGGCAAAGAAGGTCACGCCCTCCTCGACCGTCATATCGAGGACTTGGTAAATATTTTTGCCTTTGTAGTGAACTTCGAGCGTGTCTCGGTTGTAGCGTTTGCCTTTGCAGACGTCGCAGGTCACGTAAACGTCGGGCAAAAAGTGCATTTCGATGCACTTGACGCCGTCGCCCTCGCAGGCCTCGCAGCGGCCGCCCTTGACGTTAAAGGAAAACCTGCCCGGGCCAAATCCTCTTGCCTTTGCGTCTTTGGTCTGGGCAAAGAGCTGACGGATGTCGGCAAACAGTCCGGTGTAGGTCGCCGGGTTGGAGCGCGGCGTCCTGCCGATCGGGCTCTGGTCGATGCAAATGACTTTATCGAGATGCTCTGCACCCTCGACCGCCTTGTGTTTTCCGGCAAAGGTCACCGCCCGGTTGAGCTGTTCGGCAAGCACCGGATACAGAATGCCGTTGACAAGCGAGGATTTGCCCGAGCCCGACACGCCGGTCACGCAGACAAAACAGCCGAGCGGGATACTGACGTCGAGCTTTTTGAGATTGTTATGCTCGGCGCCGAGAACTTTTAAGAAGTGGCCGTTTCCGGGTCTGCGAACTTTTGGAACTTCAATCTTTTTGCGGCCGGAAAGGTAGGCTCCGGTGATCGAATCCTTGCACTTTCCCACTTCTTCGGGGGTTCCTGCCACCACGACCTTGCCGCCGTGGATTCCCGCGCCGGGGCCGATATCGACGAGATAGTCGGCGTTCTCCATCGTCTCCTCGTCGTGTTCGACGACAATGACCGTGTTACCGAGATCGCGCAGGCGTTTTAAGGTTGCGATGAGCTTGGAGTTATCTCTTTGGTGCAGTCCGATGCTTGGCTCGTCGAGAATATAGAGCACACCGGTCAGCGAGGAACCGATCTGCGTGGCAAGGCGGATGCGTTGCGCTTCGCCGCCCGAGAGCGTTCCGGCTCTGCGCGAGAGCGTCAGGTAATCAAGTCCGACACTGCAAAGGAAACCGAGCCGCGCTTTGATCTCTTTTATAATCTCGGCGGCGATCTTCGACTGCATTTCGGTCAGCTTGAGATTTTCGGTAAAGTGCAAGGCTTTTTCCACAGAAAGGTCACAGAACTCGGCAATATTCAGCCCGCCGACCGTCACGGCAAGCGAGTTGGGTGAGAGGCGTCTGCCGCCGCATTCCGGGCAGGGCTGTTCTTCCATGAACTGTTGATAGTAGGCGCCCCACTCGCCATTCATGGCAGAACGCGCCTCGATCATCGGGATAAGCCCCTCGAACTTGACGATCTGGTGATTGGCGCGTTTGGCAAAATAGCGGTGAACGTCGTAGGTCTCGTCTCCGGAGCCGTAGAGAAGAAGCCGGTACTGCTCGGGCGTGTAGTCCTTGAGCGGCGTATCGAGCGTAAAACCGTGCCGCCGACCGATCGCTTCAAACAAAGGGCCGTTCCAGCTCTCTTTTTCCAGTGTTTTGAAACCGTTGACGGCGATCGCACCGTCGGCAAGCGAAAGAGTTTTGTTGGGAATGATGCGGTCGACCGAAAGCCGCTGCAAATTTCCGAGTCCCGCACAGCGCGGGCAGGCGCCGGCCGGGTTGTTGAAGGAAAACATCCGCGGCTCGAGCTCGCCGAAGGAAATGCCGTGCTCCTCGCAGGCATAGTTCTGCGAAAACTCCAATTCTTTCGGTTCTCCCTCTTTCGGGGCCGTCACGATCAGCAGATGTCCGTCGGCGGCCGAGAGCGCGTTCTCCACCGAATCCGAAAGCCGCGACTCAATGCCCTCTTTCATCACAAGCCGGTCAACGACGATCTCGATGCTGTGCTTTTTGTTTTTGTCGAGCTTGATCTCTTCGGAAAGATCGTAGAGACTGCCGTCGACCCGCACGCGGACGTAGCCGCTCTTTTTTGCGTCGGCAAGCACCTTTTCGTGCATGCCCTTTTGCGCGCGAACGACCGGAGCCAGCACCAAAAAGCGTTCGCCCTCCGGGAATGCGAGGATGCGGTCGATGATCTGGTCGGTCGTCTGCTGGCAGATCTCCTTGCCGCAAACCGGACAGTGCGGAGTTCCCACTCTGGCGTAAAGCAGACGGAGGTAGTCGTAGATCTCGGTCACCGTTCCAACCGTCGAGCGCGGGTTTTTGGAGGTGGTCTTCTGGTCGATCGAAATGGCCGGGGAAAGTCCCTCCACCGAGTCGAGATCGGGCTTATCAAGCTGTCCCAAAAACATCCTGGCATAGGAAGAGAGCGATTCGACAAAGCGCCTGTGTCCTTCGGCGTAAATGGTATCGAAGGCAAGCGAGGATTTTCCCGAACCGGAAAGCCCGGTAAATACCACCAGCTTGTCCCGCGGAATGTCAACGTCGATATTTTTCAGATTGTGTACCCGTACGCCACGTACGGAAAGATACTTCTGCATAGATTCTCCTGTTTATTTGCGGCGCGGAGAGGGGTTCTTCCCTTCGCGCAGTTTTTTGATCTCGTCGCGCAGATAGGCGGCCTTCTCGAACTCGAGGTGTTTTGCCGCCGAGAGCATTTCGGCCGTCATTTCGGCAATGAGCTTTTCGCGTTCGGGCTTTGTCAGCTTGCCCGAGGCGGCGCGTTTTGCCCTTGCGTCTTCCTTTGCGGCGATCTCGATGATGTCTCTCACACCCTTGACCACCGTCTTCGGCGTAATGCCGTGTTCCTTGTTGTAAGCGTCCTGAATGGCGCGGCGGCGCGCCGTCTCGGTGATGGCGGCCTGCATGGAGCGCGTCACCTCGTCGGCGTACATAATGACCGTGCCGTTTGCGTTTCTCGCCGCGCGCCCAATCGTCTGGATCAGCGAACGCTCGGCACGCAAAAAGCCTTCCTTGTCAGCGTCGAGAATGGCCACAAGCGAGACTTCGGGCAGATCAAGCCCTTCGCGCAAGAGGTTGATGCCCACCAGCACGTCGAACACGCCGAGTCTAAGGTCGCGGATGATCTCCATGCGTTCCATCGTATCCACGTCAAAGTGGATGTAGCGCACCTTGATGTCGTTGTCTTCAAAGTAGGCGGTCAGGTCTTCGGCCATCTTTTTGGTCAGCGTCGTGACCAGCGTCCGCTCGCCTTTTTTGGTTCTTTCGCGGATCTCGCCCATGAGGTCGTCGATCTGCCCTTTGACCGGACGGACTTCCACGACCGGATCGAGAAGGCCTGTCGGGCGAATGATCTGTTCGACCACACGGCTTGCATGCTCGGCCTCGTAGTCGCCAGGCGTCGCGCTGACGAACACCGCCTGGTGAATGCTCTCCTCAAATTCCGGGAAATAGAGCGGGCGGTTGTCGTAAGCCGAAGGCAGACGGAAGCCGTAGTCGACGAGATTCTTTTTTCTCGCCGTGTCGCCGCCGCTCATGCCGCGCACCTGCGGGATGGTGACGTGCGATTCGTCGATGAACATGATATAGTCGTCCGGGAAATAATCGAGCAACGTAAAAGGCGTAGACCCTGCCGGGCGACCCGACAGCACACGCGAATAGTTCTCAATGCCCGAACAGAATCCGATCTCGCGGAGCATTTCCACGTCGTACAGCACGCGTTCTTTGATCCGCTGGGCTTCGAGCAACTTGTGTTCGGACTCAAATTCTGCCACGCGCAACTCCATCTCGCGCAGGATCTCGTCGAGCGCGGCCTCTTTTTTCTCCTCCGAGACGGCATAGTGGGTCGCGGGGTAGATGGCCGCGTAGGAAAGCAGGCGTTTCATCTCGCCGGTGACGATATCCACTTCGGAGATGCGGTCGACCTCGTCGCCAAAGAATTCCACGCGCAGAGCGCTGTCGCTCTGGTTGGCCGGGATCACCTCGACCGTATCTCCGTTGACCCGGAAGGAGTCTCTCTGGAGTACCATATCGTTTCTCGTATAGCTGTTGGCAACCAGCTTGCGGATGAAGATTTCGCGGCTCATCGGACTGCCCGGCCTGACCGAGAGCACCATGCCCTCGTACTCGGAGGGATCGCCGAGCGAATAGATGCAGGAAACCGAGGCCACGATGATCACGTCACGGCGCTCAAAGAGGGCGCTGGTCGCGCTGTGGCGCAGACGGTCGATCTCTTCGTTGATGAGCGAATCCTTTTCGATATAAAGATCCTTGCCCGGAATGTAGGCTTCGGGCTGGTAGTAGTCGTAGTAGGAGACAAAATACTCCACCGCCGCATCCGGGAAAAACTCGCGCATCTCGGAGCAAACCTGCGCCGCGAGCGTTTTGTTGGGCTCGAGGATGAGCGTCGGGCGGTTGACTTTTGCGATCACGTTGGCCATGGTAAAAGTCTTGCCCGAACCGGTCACGCCGAGGAGAGTTTGCATTTTCTCGCCCGAAAGAATGCCGTCCGAGAGCGCGGCAATGGCGGCCGGCTGGTCGCCGGTCGGCTGGTATTCGCTTTTGAGGACAAAGGGTTTTGCATCCATTTTTTTCATTCCTCCGGCGATAAACTTCCATGCTACAGTATAGCACAAAGTTCCCGGCAAGTAAAGAATTTTTCGCAAAAAACAGAACTCTTTTTTTCAAAAAAGTATGGAATTTCACGGCAAGGTATGATATACTAAACTAAATATAGTTATTTATCCCGAAAGGACCCGTTAAAATGCCCTCCTATCTCGAAAAAGTGGAACCGATTCTTTTGCCGGTGATTGCCCTGCGCAACACCGTGCCCTTCCCCGGGATCCCGCTCAATTTTGAAGTAAATACCGAGGAAGCGATCGCCGCCGCAAAAGCGGCTTCGGCATTCCTCTTTTTGACCACCTACCGCCCGGACGGAAAAGCCGAGGACGGTTTTCCCTTCTGCCGGATCGGCTGTGTGGTGCGCGTCAAACAAATGATCCGTACGCCCGAAGGCCCCTCGCGCATCATTGCCGAAGGCGTGGTGCGTGCGACCGTGACCTCCTACCGTCAGGCCGGGAACTACGTGGAGGCCGACCTGCTCTGCAAGTCGATCACGCTCCCCGACCGGGGCGGCATCAAGGGCGAGGCGCTCGTCCATGAAATGCTTGCCTCTCTTGAAGAAAACGCAAAGTTTTTGCCGGCTGATGCCGAGGATCTTCTCTCGACCGCAAAGCTCTATGCAAATCCCGGCGATCTTGCCGATTTCATTGCCGCAAACCTCATCGTACGCACCGAAGACAAGCTCGAGATCCTCGAATGCTTCGATCCCCTTGCCCGCGCCGAGCGACTGCTTGAGATCCTTGCCTCCGAGGCCGATATCCTTGAAGAGGAATCGATCATCCGGCAAAAGGTCAACGAGCGCATGAACCGCAACCAGCGCGAATACTACCTGCGCGAACAGATCAAGGTCATCGAAGAAGAGCTCGGAGAAGGCTCGGACATTGAAGAATACGCCAAAAAGATCGAAGAGGCGAACCTGCCAAAAGAGGTCAAGGAAAAATTCAACAAGGAAAAAGATCGCCTTGCCAAAACGCCCTACGGCTCGGCCGAGGCGACCGTGATCGCGGGCTACCTCGACACCTGTCTCGAAATCCCGTGGAGCAAGTCGACCGAGAGCGTCGTCCGCTTTGAAAAGGTGCAAAAGATCCTGGACGAAGACCACTACGGACTTGAAAAGGTCAAGGAGCGCATTGTGGAATTCATGGCCGCAAAGGAATGGAATCCCGCGCTCAAGAACCAGATCCTCTGCCTCGTCGGCCCTCCCGGCGTGGGCAAGACCTCGATCGCTTCCTCGATCGCCCGCGCGACCAACCGCAAGTACGCCCGCATTTCTCTGGGCGGCGTGCGCGACGAGGCCGACATCCGCGGCCACCGCAAAACCTACATCGGAGCCATGCCCGGGCGGATCATCGCAGCCCTCACGCAGGCCGGCGTCAACAATCCGCTCCTGCTTCTCGACGAGATCGACAAGCTGACCAAGGACGCGCACGGCGACCCGACCTCGGCGCTCCTCGAAGTGCTGGACGGCGAGCAAAACAAGACCTTCCGCGACCATTTTGTCGAGCTTCCATTCGATCTCTCCGATTGCTTTTTCATCGCCACGGCCAACAGTCTGGAGAATATTCCGAAGCCGCTCATCGACCGCATGGAGATCATCGAGCTCGGCATTTATACCAAGCGCGAAAAGCTTGCCATTGCAAAGGAGCACCTGATCAAAAAGCAGATGAAGCGCCATGCGCTCTCCGGCCGCCAGTTCAAGCTCTCGGACGACGCGATTCTGGAGCTTATCGACTATTACACCCACGAGGCCGGCGTAAGAAATCTCGAGCGCGCCATCGCCTCGCTCTGCCGCAAGGCAAGCAAGCAACTGCTCGCGGGTAACAAAAAGAGCGTCCGGATCACAGAGAAGGATATTTCTTCCTATCTCGGCGCGCGCAAGCGTCTGCCCGAGACGATCGACGAAAATGACGAAGTCGGCGTGGTCAACGGACTTGCCTACACCGAGCTTGGCGGAAGCCTACTCCAGGTGGAAGTCGCCGTGCTCGAAGGAACCGGCAAAATTGAAACCACCGGCTCGCTCGGCGACGTGATGAAGGAATCGGCCAAGATCGCCGTCAGCTTTGTCCGCTCGATCGCAGAGGAGTACGAGATTCCCACCGATTTTTACCGCACCAAGGATCTGCACATCCACTTCCCGGAAGGCGCCGTTCCCAAAGACGGCCCCTCGGCAGGCGTTGCCATGACGGTTGCGCTTGTCTCGGCCCTGACCGGGCGGAAAGTACGGCACGACATCGCTATGACCGGCGAAGTCAGCCTGCGCGGAAAGGTGCTCCCCATCGGCGGTCTCAAAGAAAAGACCATGGCGGCCTACAACGCCGGCGTCAAAATCGTGCTTTTGCCCAAGGAGAATCTGCGCGACCTTGAGGAGATCGATTCTCTCGCGCGTGAAAATCTCAAATTCGTTCCGCTGACCGAGGCAAAGGAAGCTCTCTCGGCGGCACTCCTCCCTGCTCCAGTTCAAAAAGAAAAAGCTCGTCCTGCCGAAAAAGAATCGTCGCCTTTGCACATTCCGGCAAAGCCGAACCAGCCCGCGGCGCACTGTTCCGAGTCCCGGAACTGAAAGCGAGGAGCTATGGCACTCAATCTCAACAAAACGGTGCTCCGGATCAGCGCAGGCTTCCCCGACCAGTTCCCGCGCGACCCGATCCCGCAGGTGGCCTTTTCCGGTCGATCCAACGTCGGAAAAAGCTCGCTTGTCAACTGTCTTTTGGGCAGAAAATCGCTGGCCCGCGTCAGTTCCGCGCCGGGAAAGACGATTACGATCAACTTTTACGAGATCGATGAAAAGCTCTTTTTCGTCGATCTGCCCGGCTACGGCTTTGCCAAGCGCGCGCCCGGCGACAAGGCCAAATGGTCGGCCCTGACCGACGGATACTTTACCAAGAATCCGAACCGTGACAGGCTCGCGCTTGTGGCGCAGCTCGTGGACAGCCGGATCGGCCCCACATCCGACGACGAACTCATGCTCGCCTATCTCAAAGAGGCAAATATTCCGTTTGTCGTGATCGCAACAAAATCCGATAAACTCAACGCGACCGAACGAAAAAAAACGCAAGAACTCCTTTCGCATCACCCCTTGATTCCGACCGACACCCCCGTGATCTTCTTCTCTTCCCTCAAAGGAGAGGGCAAAAACGAGGTCTGGAACGAGATCTTCCGGGCCGCAAAAATTTAAGTCTTAATAAGACGGAAAGGAATCCCTATGCTACTTAGTTTCATTTCTTCCTATCTGAGTGGAACCAGCATCAAGCTCCTTTTGGCAAACATTCTGCTCTCGATCCCGGTCATCCTGTTTGCTCTTTCGGCGCACGAGGCCGCGCACGGCTTTATCGCAAACAAGTGCGGCGATCCGACGGCAAAACTGCTCGGCCGAGTCAGCCTCAATCCGCTGAAGCACCTTGACCCCTTGGGCACGATCTGCATGCTCGTGGTCGGCTACGGCTGGGCAAAACCGGTTCCGATCGATCCGAGCCGCTTCAAAAACCCCAAAAAAGGCATGGCGCTCTCTGCCGCCGCAGGCCCGCTTTGCAATCTGGTTTTGGGATTTCTCAATGCTCTCCTGGCCGGCGCTTTTTATCCGATCGCCATTTACGCCGGTATGCGGGATGTTCCCATGTTCGTCTTTTATGTGCTCTATGCGCTTTTCCAGCTCTTTGCGCTCGGCACGATCTACAACTTCGTGTTTGCCATTTTCAACCTCATCCCGCTTCCTCCATTTGACGGTTCGCGCATTCTGTATGCCGTTCTGCCCGAGAAATGGTATTTCGGTGTGATGAAATACGAGCGTTACATCATGATGACGACTCTCATCGTTTTTCTGGCACTTTTTCGCTTTGGCTGGTCGCCGGTCTCGCTTCTCGCAGATTTTCTGACCGACAAATCGATCAATCTCTTTGTAAAACTCTTCAACCCGCTTTTCTATAGCCTCTTCTTCTGATGCTCTGAATTTCTGAAAGGACGCTTTCCCGCCGATGGAATCCATCACCTACAAAATCGAAACCTTCGAGGGGCCGCTTGATCTGCTTCTCTCGCTCATTCAAAAGAATAAGATGAAGATCGAAGATATCGCGGTCTCGGTGATTTGCGAGCAGTATCTGGATTACATCAAACAGGCCGAGGAAATGGACCTTGACCTTGCTGGCGAATTTCTCGTCATGGCAAGCGAACTGCTCCTGCTCAAAAGCCGGATGCTCTTACCCCGCAACGAAGAGGAGGAAGAAGACCCGAGGCACGATCTGGCCGAGGCCCTGCTCCGCTACCAGGCCGCAAAAGAGGCCGCCGCAAAGATGGCGCCACTCTACAGCCTCTATTCGGGTCGCTTTGCCAAGGACACCGACGAGATCAGCATCGACCGCTCGTTTGTCGAAGACCAGGACGTGGTCTCGCTCTGCTTTGCCATCCGGCGCATCATCGCCGCAAACGAAAGCAGACCCAAGGCCGACCGCGAGGTCTTTGCTCCGATGATCGCCCGCCCGATCGTTCCGGTCGAACGTAAAATCACCGGGATTCTTTCACACATGCGTCAGAACCGCAAACCGAGCATGCGCGAACTGCTCCTGGACGCCGACGATCTGCCCGAGCTCATCGCGACCTTTCTCGGCATTCTCGAGCTGATCCGCATGCGCAAGATTCTCATCGAAGAAGATCCCGACTCCTACACCGTGATCCATGGGCTGGACACCAAATTTGTGATCAATGAGGATCCCGACGGCAAAGACACAAAGCTACCGCCCTCGGACGATCCGATTCCGCTCTCCTCAAGGGCCGAGATGCACAAAGCGATCCGCGCCATCACACGGGCGCGCAAAAAGTTGAAGCAATCGCCCGACGAAGAACAGATTCAACTGCTTCTCGACGACTCGCTCTCACAGAACGAGGACGATCTCATCGACGACCTCGGCCTTGACGCAAAAGAGATCGTCGCGGCGCTTGCAACCATTTCAAAAGACCTCAAAAAGCCGGTCAAGTAAGAAAGGACGCTCATGGAAGACCTGACGACCAAAACCACAGAAATTGAAAAAGAGCCCCTGCCCGAAGGCGAGGCAAAAAAGGCCATGGAGGCGATCCTCTTTGCCGCAGGGCATCCGATGCCCTACGACAAGCTTGCCGCAGTCACGGGACATACCGTATCAGAAGTAAAGGTCTTTGCAAACGACCTTGCCGCAGAGTATGCAGACCGCGGCATCGGGCTTTTCTGCTTCCCGGACTCCTGCCAGCTTGCCACCAGAGAGACTTACGCCTCGGAAGTGCGCGAGGCGCTCGGCATCCGTCGTGGCGGCAACCTTTCGGCCTCCTCGATGGAGGTGCTGGCCGTGGTCGCCTACAACCAGCCGATCACACGTTCTTACATTGACACCATCCGCGGCGTCGACAGCTCCTACGCCGTCGGTTCCCTCTTGGATAAGGGACTCATTGAAGCCTCGGGAAGACTGGATGCGCCGGGCAGACCGATGCTCTACGTCACCACCGAAAAATTTCTCCGCGTCTTCGGACTGCACTCGCTGGAAGACCTGCCCGAGACCGAGGCACTCAGCACGGCAGAGGCGCAATTGGAAATTTCAAAAGACCTTCTGGAAAAGGCGCAGGACACGGAAGAAAAAGCTCCGGGCGCCGACTACGAAGCGCCGAAGGAGCCCGAGGAAGAAGTCATTTTTGAGCGTGACGCAGAGCCAGAGGATACAAACGCATGACGGCGCCCACCATCATTCTTGCGGTCGTCGGCGCACTGCTGTTTCTCATTCTTCTCCTTTTGGTGTTTGGAAAAGTCCGCGTCTATCTCGACTATTTTGGAACACTCTCGATCACTTACACCATCTTAGGAGTCGAATTTGTTTATCTGCAACCGAAAAAGCAGGCAAAAGCGCCCGAACTATTTGACCTGACCGATTGCAAAAACCCCGAAAAGGCCATTCAAAAACATCTCAAACAGCAAAAAAAAGAGCTTGCCAAGCTCCAAAAAAAGCAAAAGCGGGCCGACCTCAAATGGGCCAAGAAGCGCATCAAAAAGATCCTACACAGGCAGGACTTCTTTGACCGTGACTTCTCTTTTGAAGAGATTTTGACCTTTGTCTGGGATCTTTTGAAAAAAACCTATCATTTTACAAAAGGAAAACTTCGCCTCAACATCCGGAGCCTCAAAATTGACGTCGGCTCCTCCGATCCTGCAACGACTGCGCTTCTCTACGGCGGAATCTCCGCAACGCTTGCCGGACTGCTTGATTTTCTCGATGCCAACTGGATCCCCACAAAGGCGGAAAAAGGCAGCATTGAGATCAAGCCGGATTTTCTTGCCGATGCCTCTACCGGCGAGGTCAGGCTGACGGTAACAGTCAGTCTCTTGCGCGTCCTTATGATCCTTTTGCGCGGAGAGGTCGCACAAGAAAAAGAACTTGCGCTTGCCGAAGCGCACAAGGCCGAACACACCGCCAAACAGGCAAATCCCGCCTCTTTGGCCGATGATACCAATACAGTCCCACAGAAAGGATAACGCTATGGAAAACGAATCTGCTCTCAAAAATATCATTGAAAGCTCGATCGAGCAAATCCGCGAGATCGTGGACGCCGACACGGTGGTTGGCAAACAGATCGTCACCCCCTCGGGAACCGTCATCATTCCCATCTCCAAGGTTGCCATGGGCTTTGCCTCGGGCGGCATTGATCTGCCGCGCAAGGATTCCCTTGCCAAAAACTTTGGCGGAGGCGGCGGAACCGGCGTTTCGGTCACGCCGATCGGCTTTTTGACCGTTTACCCCGACGGACACGTCGAAATGCTCCCGATGTCGAGAGAGAACATCACGCCGCTGGAGCAGGTTGCCGATCTGCTTGACCACACCCCCGAGCTCATCAACCGCCTCAAAACCGTCTTTCAGAGAAGACAGGACCTTGACGAGGAAGAAGCCTGATTGTTCCTCTCATAAAGAACCCTCCGGGAAACTATACTGAAAAGAAGTATCTTTTCCGGAGGATTCCTTATGTCTTTCTGCAAAAAGCTCGTCTCTTTTGCCCTTTGCCTTCTTTTGCTTGCTTCCTGCTTTTGTATCTTCGCGTCGGCAGAAAGCCCTTCCCTCTCGGCAAAATCGGCCATTCTCATCGACGCATCCGGCGGGCGCATTCTTTATGAAAAGAATGCAAGAGAAGTGCGCCCCATGGCAAGCACCACCAAAATCATGACGGCGCTCGTCGCGCTCTCGCTGGCCGATCCCGGACAAGAGATCATCATCCCGACAGAAGCCGTCGGCACCGAAGGCTCTTCGGCCTATCTCAAGGCGGGCGAAGTTTTCACGCTGGAGGAGCTTCTTTATGCGCTTCTTTTGCAATCGGCCAACGATGCGGCGGTAGCCATCGCCGTCTCGCTTTCGGGCAGTGTCGGCGCCTTTGTGGAGGAAATGAACCGCAAAGCCGCATCGCTCGGCCTTGCCGACACGCAGTTTGAAACGCCGAGCGGCTTGGACGGAACACATCACCACACCACAGCCTACGACCTTGCCATGCTGACAAGAGTCGCCCTGCAAAACCCGATTCTCTCAAGCATCGTTTCAACCAAAACCATTTCCCTTCCGGCAAACGAAACGCGGACGGCGCGCAGCTTTGTCAATCACAACAAACTGCTTTTTTCCTATCCCGGATGCATCGGCGTCAAGACCGGATTTACCAAAAAGAGCGGCCGCTGTCTTGTCTCGGCGGCAGAACGGGATGGCGTTCGTCTCATCGCCGTCACGCTCGACGCGCCCGACGACTGGAACGATCACAAAGAACTCCTTGACTACGGCTTTTCGGTCTTACAGCAAAAGAAGATCTGTCAAAAAGGCGATCTGATCGCCGAGCTTCCGCTTGTTGGAGGCGGGAAAAGCACCGTAACTTTGGAAGCGGCCGACGATCTCTCTTTGACTCTGCCAAAGGATACAGGCGCGCTCAAACTTGTAAACGATCTGCCTCCCTTTGCCTACGCGCCCCTGACAAAAGGCGAGCGCGTGGGGGCGCTTCTGGTCTATGAAACGGATTCCGAAGGCAGCCTTACTCTTGTCGGCTCGGTCGATCTGATCGCGTCCCAAGACTATCCCGCAAAGAAAAAGCCTTCCCTTTTCTCGCGCCTTTTTCAATTCTTCAAAACCCTCTTTCAAAAGGAGTAACCCCATGAGTCAACCGGTTCGCCTGCAAAAATATTTTACCGACTGCGGCATCCTCTCGCGCAGGCACGCCGAGGAAGAGATTGCCGCCGGTCGCGTGCTTGTCAACGGCAAGACGGCGGCGCTGGGCGACAAAATTACCCCGGGCGTTGACCTTGTGACCTATCAAGGCAAACCCGTGGTACCAAAGCAAACAGAGCACACCTATCTGCTTCTCAACAAGCCGCGCGGCTTTGTGACCACCGCAAAGGACGAAAAAGGGCGACCTACCGTGACAGAACTCGTTCGTTCGGTCGGCGTGAGAGTCTACCCGGTCGGCAGGCTCGATCTTGACTCGGACGGTCTTCTCATTTTGACCGACGACGGCGAGTTTGCCAACTATTTGACTCATCCGCGCCACCACGTTGCAAAGACCTATCGCGTTTGCCTCTCGACCGACCCTTCCGCAGAGCAACTGCAAGTCCTCGCCTCCCCCATGGAGCTCGACGGCTATAAGCTCCGGCCGGTGGAAGTTGAAAAAGCCGGCGCAAACACGCTGCTCATGACGCTTCACGAGGGCCGGAATCGCCAGGTGCGCAAAATGTGCGAGGCGGTCGGCCTCACCGTGACGACTCTGACCCGCATTTCCATCGGCGAAGTCAAGCTCGGAAGTCTCAAAAAAGGCGCGTTTCGGCATTTGACCAAAAAAGAGCTGCAATCACTCTATCCAAAGGAGGAAAAGCAGGATGTTTGAAATCCTTCCCGTCGAGGACAAGAAAGAACAAAAAAAGCTGACCGAGCTTTGTGGACACCCCTATTTCGAGGAGCTTCTCGCTTATCAAGCGATCGTCGAGGGCGAGTTTTGCGGCCTCTGCCAGTTCGAAGTCAAAAAAGAGGGCGGCCGCATTGCCACGTTCGGCTGGCTCCCCGAAAAATATGCCTTTGAGCCGATCTTCATCATGGGGCGCGCCGCGCTCAACTTCATCGACCTCTGCGGCGTCCACAATGCGTTTTTCGACGCTCCCGGTGTGGACGAAACGCTGGTAAAGGCCATCGGGTTTCACAAAAACGCCGACGGACGTTACGAAGTCGATTTGACAGATTTCTTCAAAGAGCCCTGTAAACACCGAAAAACAGAATGATTTTCTGAAAAACTGGTAAAATTTACCAGTTTTTTATTGTCATTTTTGGAGATTATTTTTCGATAGAAATACTTGTAAAATTTTCCAGAATATGGTAAAATAACCCTACCAAAAAACAAAGGGGGATTTACCAAATGGAATACAACACCAAAATTCTTGTGGCCGATGAAAGCCCCATGACAAGAGGCGCCCTCCGCGAAGGGCTGGTCAGAGGCGGCTATCGGTTTGTGGAGGAGGCCACCAACGGCGAGGATCTGCTCGGAAAGATTCTTCGCACCAAGCCCGATCTTGTCATCATGGACGTCTGGCTCTCCAAACTCGACGGCATCGGCGTGCTCCGGCAGGTGCGTGCGTCGCTCAAAAGCGGCGAGGAGCGACCGATCTTTGTCATCACCTCGTCGGTCTCCAGTCAAAGCGTCTTTCTGCAAGCGACCGAGGCGGGAGCCGACCTCTGCCTGCTCAAGCCTTTGAACCTGCCAAGCCTCTGCGACCACATCCAAAGCCTGCTCCAGCACAGAGGTGCAACCATGGGCGGCGTCGGAATTCCGGGCGAAACAAAAGAACCCGATATGGAAACGCAGGTCACCCAGATCATCCACCAAATCGGCGTGCCGGCGCACATCAAGGGCTACCAGTACCTGCGCACCGCCATTATGCTCACCATCAAGGATTCGGATATCATCAACTCGGTGACAAAGATCCTCTACCCCAGCGTGGCAAAAAAGTACTCCACGACCACCAGTCGCGTTGAGCGCGCCATCCGCCACGCGATCGAAGTCGCATGGGACCGCGGCGACGTCGATACCCTCAACTCCTACTTCGGCTACACCATCCAACAGGGTCGAGGAAAACCCACGAATTCGGAGTTCATCGCCATGATCGCTGATAACCTCAGGCTCAAGTATAAGATGTATTGAGAAGAAACTGGTTTGCGGGAACCCTTTTTTGAAAAAAAGCGGTTCCCGCACCCTCCGAAAAAACTTTACCAAATATACTTATTCAAGCTTGATGCATTTTTTGCGTTTTTTCTTGACTTTTCATTTTTCTCATGTTATACTGAATTTGCCAAACTAACTCAATAAGTGCAAATGAGGTATAACTCTCTTTTTAGAAAAGGGGATAATACTGTTTTTTTTGCATATCCATAAACTCGAGAAATTTGATAAAATGCAAATTCCTCCGAGTTTATGTGGTTATACCCATTTGCACGGGTTAGTTTGGCGACTATTGGAGTTTGCGTTTTTGTGCGCTTACTTCGGTAGGCGCACTTTTTTATTTTTTGGAGGAAAAACAAAATGAAACGCACCCTATTAATCTTACTTATTTTATGTACGCTCTTTTCGCTTGCTTCCTGCGGAGAACAACCATCTCAGACAGCGGAGCAAACGTCTCACGCAAACGAAAAAGCTGAAATTCAAATTAACAAGTCAAATTTTTATAAATATTTTACAATTCAATATGAGTTTGATCGAAACAGCTTAGTCCTCCCTACTGGAAGTTGGAAAGAAATTGAAGGTCCGGACAAATTCGATTATAAGGATGATTACAATGTATTCGTTAAGAAAAACTACAACGACGTTATAAAAGCGAATTTGCTTATCAGTATAAAACCAAAAATTGCTTGCTCTATAAACAATGTAACTATAAACGGTGTTCCAAAAAACAAAAATAGCAACTATCCGTTGAAGCTGTCAAGTGGTTGGGAAAACCAATACGCGTATTATAATCGGAGTATATACTATAATGATTCGGATTTAATTCTTGAACGTTGTACCCCTATCAAAATAACAATAGATAGCAATTATGAGCAAACCACAAAAACCACTATTCCTTATACTTCCAGCGCAAATGAGTTTGACTATGATTACTTCGATATGATACCGTCATTATATATAACCGAAATATCTGGAAGCATTATCCCACTTGAGGTTGATACAAGTAAATATAAACATATCACAGTGGACGCATCAAATTTCAATGATTATTTTGATATAGACTATAAATTTGAATGGCCTGTGATCTGTAATGGTATATATTTGGCAGAAATATATTGGTGGGACGCCGTGTCTTATATGACCATAACCGTTAAACCAAAATCAGAAAAAATAGTATCATTTGATGGTCAAGTATCCGTTCGGTATGAAAGATCAGATCTTGATATTGACAATACCTACTACACAAGGGATTATCTGTACACCGCAACCTTTGATATTAATAATGGCAAATTAACAACGGCAAACACAGACGATTTAAAAATACCAAATCTGTCTTATGTTGAGTGTGATAAAAATGCACATATAACTTCTAGAACGAATCTTAGCGAAAGTGCGTTGAAAAGCTTTGCAAATAATAGATATTCAAAAATTAAAATAACCGCAATTCTTCCTAAAACTTCTATTGATGTTTTAGTGAAAGACTGACAATAAACAGGATATATGTCGGCGGGCGCTCTTGCGTCCGCCGGCTTTCATTGCTTTTTCCAAACCAAAAGCCACCCAGTCGGGTGGCTTTTGTGATGAATAACAGTCTGTGCAAAAACGAGCAAACAATCTGTTACCCTTCCCTCTTCTCCGGCAGGATTTCGCTGACGATTGCGGCGCCGAGGACGAGGACGGCTCCAATCCAGCCGAACGCGTCCATCGGTTCGGATAGGAAGATCACCGAACAGAGGATCGAGACGATCGGCTCAAGATAACCGAGGATCGCGACCGACTGAATGGGAAGCGCCGCCATGCCCGCAAAATAGAGGCAATAGGCAAGGCCTGTCTGCACAATACCCAACGTCAAAACGATGAGTCCCGAGCGCAGATCAGTCGGGAATGGGATCCTCCCGCCGTTGTGAATGAGCATATAAGGAAAGATGGTTGCAGCCGAGAGAAGAAGCTGCATGAGCGCACGATCGGTCGCGGAGATCCCTTGCATCCTGCGGTTGCAAAAGACGATTCCGGTGAAGCAGCAGGCGCCAAGCAGTCCGAACAAAATCCCTGCGGGACTGCCGACTTTTCCTCCGATCACGCCCGAGACCAGCACGATTCCGATAAAAGCGGCGGCAATGCAGGGGAGCTTTCTTGGATCCAGTTTTTCTTTGAGAACAAACGGCGTCAGGATGATCACAAAGATCGGCGCCATATAGTTGCACAGGCTGGCGATGGCGACCGTGGTGTTGACGTAGGCGGCGAACAGAAAAATCCAGTTGAGTCCGAGTCCAACCCCCGAAAGGAGCAACCAAACAAGGTTCTTTTTGATCGCGCTCCACTCCGGAAGTTTGCGCCGGACGAGTTGAAAGAGCAGGATAAACGCCGCTCCGATCAGACCGCGATAGAGCGCCACGGCCTCGCTCGGGAGGTCGACAAAGCGCAAAAGCATTCCGATGGTTCCATAAAGGATCACGGCAAGAATAAAGCCGATTCGTTTTTTGAGAAGTTGCATAGGGGTTTCGCTTTCAAATGGGATTTTTCGTGCTGTCTTCCCTTCGGGAATTATTCAAATCAAATCGCCTCGCGTTTGACATCGACTTCGATCTTCGGCGTGCCGTACTCCGGGTTAAAGAGGCCGGCGACCTTCGTTTCGTACCATGCGCGAATCTCTTCGTCGCTCATCTGGCAGGGCTCGCCTTTGGTTTCTATCCGAATGGTGATGGTTTGTTTTTCCATGGTTGTGCTCCTTTTTGTATTATAACTTATTGATAATTTCGGATCTTTTTGCTTGGTACTCTTCCTCTGTAATGTTGCCAAGGTCAAAGAGCTCCTTGAGCCCTTTGAGCTCCTCTTCCGGAGTTACTGGAACAGAAGAAGAGCGTCTTGTTTCCCTCAATCCAATGAAAAAGATTGCTATGCTAAACAGAATCGATCCAAGTCTTCCCACCAGACTAAATACCAGTTGTAAAAGCAAGCCATCCTCGGTATAGTATTTAAAATATTGAAAGCTGGTGAGTATGGATATGGTAAAAGCGGTGACAGACAGCACGGCATAAGCAATCAAAGGAATCTTGATCGAAAAGCCTTTGATCTTTCCAATCATTGCAACAAGGAGTAGTGCAAAAAGGGTTAGCGGGAGTATAGAGCTTAGAATAATCTCTCGCATAATTTCAGAATTTTCCAGATACTTTCCTGCAGATGTTATGGTGTCAACAATTTCTGTGATGACACTACGTAGCTCAAAAAAAGAACATACGCCGAATAAGACCGCGGCAAAGACTTTATCTTTGCGGCCATGGCAAGAGACCGCAGGATAAACCAGCAACAGAATGTACGGAATGAGGAACAGCAAGAAAAATATGATACTGTATGCATCTGGAAATTGAAAGCGAGTTGTATATTCTTTCGATGCGGAACTCCAATCATAACCAATAAAATAGGTAACTCTGGCAATGAGATGAAGAATCAAAGCAAGAATGGCAAAAACGCGAATCGGGCGTCTGAATTTGAGCGATTCCGAGCGCGTCAAGATGGTTTGATCAATCATTGCTCATTCTCCTTTGCATTATTTTTTGAAACGAGCTGTTGATACTCTTCCTCGGTAATTAACCCCTGTGCGTGCAGGGATTCGATTTGGTTGATTCTTTTCTTATCTGCAACTGGTTTCTTTGCCTCGGACTTAACCTCATCGCCTCGCGTATTTCGTTCAATCGCGCAAAGCTTTTCAATAATTTCTCCATAGCCATACAAAAGCAGATTCAAGGCCGCGGCTGCAACCGGCCCAATAAACAGGAGCAGAGCACCAAGGCCGTCCATCTCCCTTCCCGTAATGAGAACGATTCCTATAACAAATGAAGCAAACGCTTCCGTAGCAAAAAGTGCCGCAGCAATGATTTTGATGATACGCCCGATATTGTTTCGCATAAAAAACTCCTTTGAAGAAAGCAGTTGGGACAGATTGAAAGCGACAAACTCAAAAGTTGCTTCCAAGGATAGAATAGCATAGTTTTAACAAAAAATCAAGAAAAACCTAATAAATCTCGCCCTCTCCGCCACACAAAAAAGCCCCCGATTGGGGCTTTGTATCGTTTGGGACGAGATTCTGAACTCAACGCCTGCGGCGTGTCGCCTTTCCCTCGGCGGCTGAACACCGCCGCTTTGCTACGCAAAGACGGAAAAGGCTGCGTGCAACCCCTGCGGGGTTGCGCGCCATTTCTCTGGGCTCGCCCTCTCCGC
>JAFSSP010000019.1 GCA_017450945.1 Clostridia bacterium
CACATTTTATTATAATAAAAAAACAAGCGACCGCCGCGGCGGTCGCTTCTTTTTATTCTTTTTCAAACAGCTTGTTCAAAAAGGCTTCGGTAAAGGCTTCTTTGGCCGGAAAATCCATAGCCGACGAATAGATTTTTTCCATGGCAAAATGCGCCTCCTTGACCCTTGCAAGCGACTCGAGCGCCCCGCCTGTGAGCGCACGCTTCATCTGCGCGGCATAGCGGATCTGTCCTCTTTTCCCTCTCATTGAGGCCACATCCACGCACCGGCGCAGGCGGATCTTTTTTGCCGGATACAGCGTTGGGTCGCCCGCCGTCTGCAGGGCGATCCCGGCCTCAGAGAAGTAGATCCCATCGATCCTTCCCGGGACCAAAGGATCGTAGGAGACGCGGATCGGCTGGTTGCGTTCAACGGCGATTTTGCCGACTTCTGCGAGGAAACGCGCGGAAATTCCGTGGCAATCCTCCACAAAGTATCGCACGTCGGCCTTTGCAAAAAAGCTGTTGAGAGAAACACGGCCGTCCATGCTGACCGCCGAGAGAACCGAGGGCCGTGACGAATACCCCGGGCCTGTTTTGATCTCTTTTGCAAACTTTTCGACGAGCTTGTTCAGCTCCTCGGTCTTCCAGAAGGGCGAGACGAGATCAAGCTCTTCCAGATAAAGCTCTCCCGCCGCCGAAAGATAGCGATAGGCGCTAAGATAGGCCTTCTTTTTTTCTTTTTCCAGGCGCCTGAGCTCCACTTTGCAATCTTGCAAAGCATCCGCGTCCCAAAACTGTCCGAGGTTGATGATCTCCTCACTAAGACCCGGCTCGCGCGCTTCCATGACGTGCGGAGCGGTCGCGTCGCAGAAGGCGATACAACGTTCCCCTTTTGTCAGGATCACACCATCGAGCGACTCCGGATCCGAAGAACAAAGGATGTACTCGACCGAAAACTCGTTTTCGGCCGCTTTTTTTGCGCATACTCGCATGAACTGGCTTTTCCCGGTTCCGGGGCCGCCCTTGATCAGGTACAAATGCCCGATACCGGGGCGTCGGAAGCATTCTTCAAAATAACTGCAAAATCCGTTTTTGCTGTTGGACGCCGCAAAATAGGCGTCCTTCTCTTCTTCCTTCATAAACTCCCCCCTTTTTGTTACCAGTTTATGAAAAAAGCCCGGAATGTTTCATGCCCGGGTTCTATTTTTGCGCCGGCCGTCATAAGATTTGACAGCAAGTCCGGAGGTGATGGAATGCAGCGACTGGAATATCGGAAGCAGGCGTGCGCTCTGCCCGGCTGTCTGGAAGCGGCCCTGCCCGAAAAATTGCTGTTTGCCGTTTTGCGCGTCGGCCCGCAAAAAATTGAGGAGATCCGGCTTTACGGCGGCTCCCGCGCAACGGTCACGGTAGGAGACGCAAATCTTGTCACCGATTGCATTCTTTCCAAAGAGGAGATCGAAGCGATCTTTTTCGCCCTTTGTCAGGGTTCTCCCTACGCCTACCGGGATTCGATCTGCAAAGGATTCCTCTCGCCGGGCGACGGCGTGCGGGTGGGGCTGTGCGGGCGGGCGCTCGTCGAGGGCGGACAAGTGTTGGGCGTGACCGACCTCTCGGGGCTGGTGATCCGGATCCCGCATGCGATTGCGGTGCCTGTCCAGGAGATCCTTCCGCTTTGGCGCGGCGGGCTTCTCATTTATGCGCCGCCGGGCGTTGGAAAAACGACTTTGCTCCGCTCGCTGGCATTAGAGCTTTCCAAGACGCGCCGCACGATCCTTTTGGACGCAAAAGGCGAATTTTTCGGAACGATCCCCTCCACGGACGAGCCGAGGTTGCTGCATTTATTGACCGGCTTTTCGCCGGCATACGGCATGGAGATCGCTATCCGCAACCTCGGGGCCGAATGTCTTTTGACCGACGAGATCGGGAGCAAAGAGGAAGCCGCCTGCATTCTCGACGCGGCCAACCGCGGCGTACCGCTTATCGCCACCGCACATGCAAAAGAGGCGTCCGAGCTGTTTGCCCGCCCCGCGCTTTGCAGGCTGATCGATTCCGGCGTGTTTGAGCACCTTGCAGGGCTTTCGCGCTGCGGTTACGGCAAATTCTCTTTTGCCGTCTCGGCCGCAAAAAAGCAATGCTCTTAAAGATTTGCGGATGCGGGCTTCTTTTTGTCAGCGCGCTCGCCGCATCCGTATGGAAACTGAGAAAAGCGCGCAGACAGCTTTTGCTTCTCGAGGGATGGATCGATTTTTTGACCTTTGTGAGAGGCGAGATCGGATCCCGCATGACCCCGCTCTTTCGCATTCTGGAAGCGACCGATCCCGCCTTTTTTGAGTTGCTCGGCGCAAAAGAAAAGCGGCTTGAGGACTACCTGTGCGCATCCGAAAAGGATCTTGACCGCGATTCTCTTGAAGCGCTTTCCTCCTTTGCCGCCGCCTGCGAAACTTCTTATCGAGCCGATCTGCTCGCGTCTTGCGACCGCGCCCTCTTTACCCTTTCTCAAAAACGACAGGAACTGGCCTCGGAGCTCCCGAAAGAAAAAAGACGAACCTTTTCGATCTCGCTTCTTGCCGTGGGACTTGTCATTCTCCTGTTCTGGTAAAAAAGGAGGCTTTTGCCTTGGATGTTACACTCATACTTAAACTTGCGGGGCTTGGGATCCTGGTGGCCGTTGTGGGACAGATCCTCACAAAAACCGGAAAAGACGAGCAGGCGCTTTTTGTCACGCTTGCGGGGATCCTTGCGGCGCTCTTTCTTCTGGTTGGTCAGATCCGCGATCTCTTTGATTTTATCACCTCCTCTTTCGGATTATGAACCTGCGCACAGTCCTTCTGTTCGGCATTGCGGGGATGCTGATCCTCGTTTTGCTCAAAGCCTGGAAAAGCGAACTTGCGCCGCTTGTCAAATGCGCGATCCTTACCGCCCTCTTCGGGGTGTCTCTCGGGCGTGCGTCGCCGCTCTTTTCCTACCTCTCCGAGCTTGCCGAGCGCTATGCGGTCTCGGGGATCTTTGCCACGCTCTGGAAGGGCGCCGGGATCGCGCTTGCCGCGTCTCTTACCTCGCTCCTTTGCCGGGAGGCAAAAGAGGAGGGCATTGCCGAGGGGCTGGAATTCTTCGGAAAGGTGGAGCTTTTGCTTTTGTCCCTCCCCGCCCTCTCCGAACTGCTTTCGCTGGTCGAAACGCTTCTGGATCTCGGAGGACTATCGTAAAGCGCGTCTTGGCGCTCCTTGGTTTTATGCTTGCGCTTTGTACCCTCTCTTTTGTTCCGGCCTTTGCCGACGAGATTGAACAAATGCCCGATGAATACCGGGAACTGATCGGCGCGCTCCCGGAGGAAGCGCTCGAGGCTCTGCCGGATTCCTTTTCTTCCGACCAACCGGAAAAGATCGCCGACGCACTCTCGGAGTTCGGAAATTTCTCTTCGATCCTCTCGCTGGTCAAAGAATTGTTCTTGCGCCTTGTTGATCCTGCGCTGAAGCTCTTTTTTGCGGTGCTCGGGATCCTGCTTCTCTCCCGCATTCTGGAAGAGATCGGGACAAGCCTGCCCTCCGGCGGCCTTTCCTCGGCATTTTCGTTTTTGCAAAAGATATTGCTCCTCGGCCTTTTGCTCGGCTTTGGCTACCAAAGTTTGTCGGGCGTTACGAATTATCTCGGGACGCTCGCAAATCTGACGCGCGCCGCGATCCCGCTGTTTGGAACACTGTATGCGACGGGCGGCAACGTCTCGGCGGCGGTGGCCTCCAACATCGGCCTTGCAACTTCTCTTTCCTTAGTTGAACGCTTGGTCGGTTCCACCATCCTGCCGCTTTGCGCGCTCTGCCTCGGACTGACTCTGGTCGAGCTGTTCTCTTCCTTTCCCACCAAAACGCTCACCGACAACATCAAAAAGAACTATACCCTGCTTTTCTCTTTTCTTATGGTCCTGCTCAATGCGCTCCTTAGCGCGCAGACCTCGCTTGCCGCAAAAGCCGACAGCCTTGCGGCAAAAGGAGTCAAGTTTGCCGCGGGATCAATTATTCCGGTCGCCGGCGGCTCGGTCTCGGAGATGCTCCTGTCGGTCGGATCGGGCGTTTCCTATCTGCGGGGGATCTGCGGGTTTTCGGGACTTCTCTTCCTTCTTCTTTCCTTTTTGCCCTCCGGCCTGACCTTGCTTTGCCACCGACTGCTCTGGCAGGCCGCGGAATCGGTCTCGGAACTGTTGGGGCTTCCCAAGGAAAAGCGGCTCTTTTCGGAATTTTCTTCTCTTTGCGGCTACCTGTTTACCGCACTGCTGGTTTGCTCTTCCACCCTGTTTCTCTCCTTTGTTCTGGCCATGCGGTGCGCCGGCGCCTGGGGGTGAATGCAATGAAGAACTATCTACTCTCGATTATTGCCGTCTCGCTTAGCGCGGCCGCGCTCTTTCATCTGCTCCCCGGAGCGGCCTTCCAAAAGAGCTTGAAATTCCTCTGCGCCCTTCTTTTGCTTCTGTCACTCTTTGCTCCGCTCTCGGGGGCAAGCGGGAGGATCGGAGACTTCTTTTCTTACGACTGGCTCCCGGATCAAAAGGAACTGGAAGATTCCTACACCGAAAAAAGCAAAGAAGCTCTTCTTGCGCACTCAAAGGAATATCTGGAAGGACTGATCAAAGAGCGCGTCACAAAAGAATTTTCGATCCGGGACAAAGATCTTTCGGTTCGTCTTCTGTTTGAAGACGACGAGCCGAACGAGATCGTTCTGATCCTATCCGGCAAAGCCATCTGGCAGGACAGCGCCGCCCTGGAGGCTTTTGCAGAAGACCTGCTGGGGTTGCCCTGTTCCAGCTTCATTGAATAAAGGAGAAAAAGAATGTTTGCCGAACTGAAAAACCGGTTGCAACTTTCCAAAAAGGGACTTTTGATCCTCGGGATCGCCGCCCTCGGCATGGGACTGCTCCTCTTTGGCAATTTTCGTACAGCCAAAAAAGAGGAGGCTCCCCGCTCCGACAAAGAGGAATTGGAGGCCTATCGCAACGACCTGCGCGAGGAGATCGAGTCTCTCTGCAAAAGCGTTCACGGCGTCGGCCGCGCGACTGTGGCGCTGACGCTCGACGGCGGATTTACCTCGGTCTATGCCTGCGAGAAATCGTCCTCGGGGAGCGAGACCTACGTCAAACTCGGGAGTGGGTCTTCGGCATCCGGACTGCTTCTCGAGCGCCGCCCGCCGGGGATCCTCGGCATCGGCGTGGTCTGCGACGGCGGCGATTCCCCCGCGGTTGTATCCGAATTGACCGCTCTGCTTGCCGCCACCTACAAACTCCCCATGACAAGAATTCACGTCTCTCCCTCAAAATAGGAATAAACGAACGGACTCGCTCATAGGCTGTAGCGAACTCAAACAAATCACAGGAGGATTTTTCAAACATGACAACCGATTGCACAAAGGAACTGGAAGCTCCGCAGAAAAAGCAAAACAAATTTAAGGCCATCGTCGTCAAGATCGGCAAAAAGAATTTCATCATCGCCGGCGTGGTTCTGCTCATCGGCGCCGCGGTGCTTCTCAATTGGGTCTTGTTCACCAACGGCTCAAAGACCGGCTACAACTACGATAAGCCGAGCAGCGTGGTAAGTCAGGAACAAACCGAAAACAAAGACGGCGACAAGACCGAGGAAAAAACACAGAACACCTATTTTTCGGCAACGCAGGTAAGCCGTCAGAAGGCCCGCGACGAAGCGCTGGAAGTGCTCAAAACGGTGGTCGGCAACGAAAACGTCGATGAAACGGCGAAAAACGAGGCACTCTCCGGCATCAGCACCATCGCGTCAGAGATCGAAAAAGAAGCCAACATCGAATCGCTCATCACCGCAAAAGGTTTTGAAAACTGCGTGGCCGTATTAAACGGCGACAGCGCAAGCATCATCGTCAGCGCCGAAACGCTCCAGCCTGCCCAGCTCGCTCAGATCAACGCCATCGTCTATGAACAAACCGGCATTCTGCCGACGAACATTACGATTATCAATAAGTGAAAAAGATACGCGGGAGAGCTCTTTTTTGAAAAGAAAGAGCTCTCCCGCACCCTTTTAGAAAAAACAATGAATGGGTTTTGAAAAAAAGCTCCAAAAAAGAAAAAAGGATTGAAAAAATCAAAGAATTGTGGTAGAATGGCCTTGTAGATTAAAACAATAAAGGAGATTTATTATGCCTCTGCTTCAAGATCTCGAACAATTCAAAAATGTTTCCCCCTGGCTTCAGTGGGCCATGTTTATCGTGGTCTGCCTCATTGCAGTCGTAGCGGTCGTTTCGATCTGCATCTCGACCTGGCTCTCGATCAAGTATGTCGTGTTCAACCGCAAAGAGAACTCCCGCAAGCTTTCCGGCAAGGATGCGGCTCGCAGAATCCTTGATAAACACGGTCTGCAAAAGATCAAGGTCTCGGTCATGGGATCCATGCTCTTTGGCAACAGCTACTCGCATTATTTCAAAAAAGTCCGTCTGAGAAGAATGACCACCAAAAAGCCAACCATCACCTCTCTTGCCATGGGTGCGGAAAAATCCGCTCTTGCCATTCTGGACAAGGAGAACGATCCGGATATGCGCGCTCGCGTATCTCTCACACCGCTGGTGTATCTCGGCCCGTTCGCCTTTATCCCGCTGGTACTCATCGGCGTGATCCTTGACTTCATCTTTTTCAGCTTCTCGGGCGTTATCACGCTCATCTCGGTCATCCTCGGCCTCGGCATTTACGCCATTTCCTTTGTGCTGTCGGTCAAAACCCTGAAAACCGAAAAGAAGGCGCAGGCCCGCGCCTGCCAGATCTTAAAAGAGGAAGATATGGCGACCGACGAAGAGATCGGCATGATGAAAGAGCTCTTCAAGCTCTACAACATCCAGTACATCAACGACATCATCATGGAGCTGCTGCAGCTCATTCTCAAGGTTTTGCAGATCCTTGCAAACGTGCAGCAAAGCTCGGCTTCCAACAACTGAAAAAACAGATTCTACGGCGCCGTCCGATCGGACGGCGCCTATCTTTTTGGCATCCTGCCCCTAAAAAATGCGCGAACCTATTGAAATCGGCCGAGATTGTGGTATAATAGATAAAAATGCATTCCCTGCAAAAAAGGAGAAACAAATTCATGAAAAAAACGCTTACCGCAATTCTCGCATTTTTTGCCTGCTTTGCCCTGATTTTGACCCTGGGCGCCTGTAGCAGTAACGATCCTGTCATCGAATCAGAAGAAACTTCCGAAGTGACGGCAGACAACAAGGCAGACTGCCTGGAGCTTTTGAACTCCTTCTTTGAGGAAACGATCAAAAGCGGAAATTTTGTAGCCACCTCCACCCATGAGGAAGACCGCCGCATCGAATCGGTCGTGGGAGATGCAAGCTGCACCGTGAACGAAAGCGACGGATCGACCTTTTGGGCATTCAAGCGCGGCGACGAGTTCATCTGCGCCGTTTCTGCAGATGGTTCCAACCAATATATCATAGGCGAGGACTACTACAACAGCTACTACCTCTCTTCGCTTTCCAGCCTGAACGTCATGGAATATGTTCCGGAAGAGGGCTTTACCTTCCAATGCACCGTCAAAACCAAAGAAATGCGTGTGACAAGAGGAGATCAGACTTCCGATGAAACCACGGCCACCCTTTCCTTTGAAGCAAAAATGGAAGGCTCCGGATCCATCAACATCACCGCCACCGCAAAGAACGGGCTGGTGGAAAGCATGGTCTACTCGACGACCGATCTTGCCGCCGATCAAACGCTTGCGCTCACCACGACCTTTGTTTACGGCAACGCCGTTGTAACGCTCCCAGACATCACCGACTGGGAGGACGTCTCGAGTACAGTCGACAAAGCAGAAACCGACGAAGACGCCGGAGCATAAAAAAGGAGTATAAAACCATGAAAAAAATCATTGCCATTCTGTTATCTCTCGTTCTCTGTTTTGCCATGCTGGTGACGCTTGGCGCCTGCAATTGGAACGATCCCCTCAAACAGGACACCCAAAAAGAGGAAGCGGCCGACCAGACCGAGAAAGAGCAACCCCCCGAAGAGACGACCGATCCTACCGGTGAAGATCAGCCTTACGAAGAAACGACCGAGACCACCGAAGAGACGTCCGACAACAAAATGGGCAGCTTTGCCTTGATCAACGAATTCCTGCAGGGAACGCTGGAGAGCGGCAACTTTGTCGTGACAACCGTACAAGGCGAATATTCCCAGGTGGAATCGGTTGTCGCCGATGCAAGCTGCGTCTATGATTCTTCTACCAAAACCACACTTTGGGCCTTCAAAAAGGGCGGCAAGGCCATTGGCGCCGTCAAAGCCGTGGGTCAATCGGAAGACGAAGACGGAAACCCGGTAGAAAGCGAACAATGCTACTACATGACCGGCGAAACCTACTATAGCGACTACTATTGCTACTTTTTGTCGAACATCAGAGTGTTAGACCACTATCTTACCGATGAAGCCGGCGACTTCTCCTGCACGGTAAAAACCGAAAAGAAGGGCTCTGGGAGCAAATCGACCCTTTCTTTTGAATTTGCGACCGACGGCGGCGTTCTTACCATCACGGCCGAGGCGGAGAACGGTCTTGTTCAGAGCATGATTTATACCGTCAACGATGCAAAAACGGGGGAAAAGGTCACAAACCTGACTCTCACCTACGGAAACGCCTCCGTGGAGATCCCCGACATCACCGATTGGTATGACGCTTCCTATCAGGCCGAAAACGACGATGATGACAATGAGGATGACAATGAAGATTCTCCTACCTATTCTTTGAATAAAGAGGAGAGTCTGCAGATGCTCCATGACTTCTTTGCAGGATCTTTTGCAAGCGAAAACTTCACGATCACAACGACTCAGGGCAATAATACCCGCAAGAGCTCGGTCGTTGGCGCCGAGAGCTGCACGGTGGATTCCGCCGCAGGAACAACGATTTGCGCCTTTATCCGGGACGGCGATTACATCACCTCGGTGGAGTCGGGCGACAGCCGCTACTACATGACCGGCAAAACGAGCTACGAGACCAATTTCTGCAATCTCAAAACCAGCTTTGACTATCTGGATGCGATTCCCGAATCGGATTTTGAATTCAGTTGCTCGATCGACAAAAACGGAGACGGCGACGAGGAATTGTCTCTTAACATTTCCAATGAAGAGAACTCTGTGTCGATCCTGGCGATCAGACGCGACGGCTTGATCCTGCGCTCAACCACGACCAGATACGACAAAGAAGTCGGGGTCACGATCACAGAAAACGTCTTTACTTACGGCGACGCCGAGCTTGAGCTCCCCGATCTCTTCGGTTGGACTCTTGTGGAACCTTGATCTGACAAAATAAGAATTTGAGGCACCGCCCGGCGGCGCCTCTTTCTTTTGAGAAAAAGAGAAAAAAGGCTTGATTTTTCGGGACGGTTGTGGTATCCTAAAATTTGAATAGTTTCTTTAAGGAGAAATCGATGAAAGAAGTTCTTCGACTCTGCCCCGCCTTTAAGGATTACATTTGGGGCGGTGAAAAGCTCAAAACAAATTACGGAAAGAAGACCGACCTCAGCCCTTGCGCCGAGAGCTGGGAGCTTTCCTATCACAAGGATGGGCTCACGCTGACCGAGGATGGGCGTCCCTTATCCGAGGTGCTGACAAAAGAGGATCTCGGCAAAAATGCCGAGGCTTTCCCCTTCTTTCCTATGCTCATCAAGTTCATCGACGCGCGCGACAACCTTTCGGTGCAGGTGCATCCCTCGGATTCCTATGCGCTGGCAAATGAAAACAGCTTCGGCAAAACTGAGATGTGGCACATTCTCGAAGCCGACGAGGGTGCGGGAATCTATCTCGGATTCCAAAAAGACGTCACAAAAGAAGAGTTTGAAGACGCGATCGCAAAGAACCGGCTGACCGAGCTCCTCAATTTCTACCCGGTCAAAGCGGGAGAAACCTATTTCATCCCCTCGGGCACGCTCCACGCCATCGGCCGCGGCTGTCTCATTTGCGAGATCCAGCAAAACAGCAACCTGACCTATCGGGTTTACGATTACGGCAGGCTCGGCAAGGACGGCAAACCCCGCGAACTCCATGTGGAAAAGGCCTTGAAGGTCACAAACTTAAGTGCGTTCAAACCCAATTTCGTCGCTGCGGAAACGCCCGACGGCAGAGTGATCGGTTGCAGCAAGTATTTCCACGTTTTAACCAGAGAAATCGAGGGTGAAGTGACGCTCACGGCCGATCCCAATTCCTTCCGCTGTCTGACGGTCGTCGACGGAGACGGCTCGATCGGCGGCAAAGTCGCAAAGAAGGGCGACAGTTTCTTCCTTCCCGCAGGCACGACCGCTACACTGAAAGGACAGTTTACCATGCTTTCATCCTCGGTCAGAAAGTATTACGTCGGCATTGACCTCGGCGGCACCTACATCAAGGGCGGCATCGTGGACGATCTCGGCAACCTGCTTGCCAATGACAAGGTTCCAACCGAAGCCGAAAAAGGCGCGGATGCCGTGGCGAAAAACATCGCTTCGCTTGCCCTCTCACTCTTGTCCGGGCTGGGACTTACCAAAGACGACGCCTCGGGCATCGGCATCGGCGTCCCCGGCATGATCGACAGCGCGCGCGGAGAGGTCACCTATTCCAATAATCTCCACTGGGATCATTTTAAGATCAGCGAAAGAGTGGAAGCGCTGACCGGACTGCCGGTCAAGATCGCCAACGACGCCAACGTGGCCGCGCTCGGCGAAAACAAGTTCGGCGGCGGCAAAGATTACGACGATATGGTCATGCTGACGCTGGGAACCGGCGTTGGAAGCGGTATCGTCATCGGCGGCAAGCTCTTTGAGGGCAACAAAGGCGCCGGTGCGGAGCTCGGCCACATGGTCATCCGCGAGGGTGGCGAGTCCTGCACCTGCGGCCGCAAAGGATGTCTTGAGGCCTACGCCTCGGCGACCGCGCTCATCCGCGACACCAGACGCGCAATGGAGGCTCATAAGGACAGCAAAATGTGGGAGGTCGGCTCTCTGGAAGAGGCCGGCGGCAAAACCGCGTTTGCATACATGGAAAAAGACCCTTACGCAAAAGAGGTTGTGGAAAACTATATCCGCATGCTTGCTTGCGGCATCAGCAACATCGCGTCGGCTTTCCGTCCCGAGATCGTTCTGATCGGCGGCGGCGTCTGCGGCGAAGGCAAACGGCTGACCGATCCGCTCCAAGAACTCGTCGACAAGGACATCTTCGGCGGCGATCAAGGACCCTACGTCCCGATTCTTCGGGCAACGCTCGGCAACCTCGCCGGCATCCTGGGCGCCGCGGCGCTGTTGATGGATTGATGAGATCAATAAGAGTATGCAGGGGGAGGAGAAACTTTTTGCAAAAAGTTTCTCCTCCCCCTGCACCCCCTTCTTTTCAAAAACTATGAACAAAAAAATCCGCTCGCCGGAAAGAAAATGCAAAACAGGCAACCCGCGTGGGTTGCCTGTTTTTTTGTATAATGAAAATCACGCGATAGTCGCGTGGTTGGGAAGAGGTTATACCGATAAGGAGAAAACAGAAGAAAAAGCGAGCGTAGGATGGCTATAAGAAAGGCTCCCTCCGGGAGGGGGCTCCCGCGAAGCGGGTGGAGGAGCACGCGCAACAATTAAAGTTTGTGCAAACTCCAAAGTCGCGCAGGCTCCTTCCGCCATTTTCTTGCGAAAATGCCACCTCCCTCTCAGAGGGAGGCTAAAATAACAGCCCGTTTACGGGTGGCAAGTGATCCTTTGCATAGCTGGCAGGTATCCATAACGTACTTTTGCGTTGCCAATAGCGATTAAGTTTTTGCCCGAAAATGAAATACCACCCGCTACGCGGGTGGATATTTATTTGCTGTGATTCTCTTTTTTTAATTCCCGTACGATGGCACGGATATGTGCCGCTTGCTCGTCTGTCAGCCCAGAGGCGTCGATCGTGTTGCTCGATTCCCTGCCAAGCAGTTGATCGGTACTCACTTGAAATAGATCTGCGAGGCGAGTCAGCATAGCAATGGAAGGTAGCACGTTATCATTTTCCCAGTTGGAAACGCATTGTTTGGAAACGTTCATCCGTCGCGCCAGTTCCACTTGGCTCATCCCGTTTTGCAGGCGCAACTGACGGATCATTTCATTTAATCCCTCCACGTTTCTTCCTCCAAAATCTATTATTTCAATACTATTTTACACCGATTCGTTGACAAAATAAGAATACTATAGTATACTAATAATTGACATTCAAAAGAAAAGATCAGTGGGGGAGAGAAAATGGAACAAAACCAATCGAGCAGAGGATTCGTTACCATCGCAACAGGCAAAGAACAGTATTATAAAATAGCGGCAAATTTGCTGAAATCCTATCGTTTTTTTGCAAAAGAACCGCTTCCATTTGCTATTATTGCCGATCAAGAAAATGAATACACCAGATTATTTGATAAAACCATTATCTTGAAAAATCCCCATTATTCCTACTTGGACAAAATAGAGCTTCTCAGGAATATCCCCTATCAAGAAACAATTTTCGTAGAATCCGATTGCCTCGCCTATGCCGATCTGAATTGCTTTTTCAATTCATTTGAAAATGCAAATGATTTCTCTATGTTTGGCCGCTCCTTGCCGCTTGACACCAAAGAAGTAGGTTGGTTCAAATTAGAAGAAACCGGAAAATACCGCGAGCAGATTGCATTTCATCAACGCTTTCACAGTGCCATTATCTACTTGCGACAAGGAGAAATTTGTCAAAAGATTTATGATGTTTGCAAAGACGTTTATGACCATTTTGAAGAATACAACATCGGTGGAAATCAAGAAGCAATGGACGACAAACTGTTTGCCATCGGGAGCGCGGTTCTTCATTGCAAAATGACGTCAAATTCTTTTGAAAACAATTACACCGCATATTGCTGTTATCCGGCAGATCGAAAAGCCAAGCGTAAGCCAAAACCGCAAATAAAACTGCAAAAGATGGCTGTTCTGGATTACAAAAGAGAAAAGTGGATGAATGCTTTCATTTGCCATTGGGCGACCTTTAACACAAAACGAGCGATCTACAAGCGAGAAATTTGCTCTTTGGAATACTTAGAAAACCATTCAAAAAATACAAACTTCAAAAGCTTTCTTTATACGGTAGCGCTTCCCTTTTCGGATTTTTGGAAAGCCGCAAAAGAATTTGCTTACAAAATTGCTCAAATCAAATGGATCAAAAAGCTATTAAAACCAATTGTTCATAAAATTCGGAATCTATAAACTTACCAAACAGGGGGGAGCCTTTTGAAACTATCCATCATTATACCGGTTTACAATACAGAAAAGTACTTAAGAGAGTATCTTAACTCCTGCTTTGACGAAAATGCGCCTGAGGAAAACTATGAGATAATCTGCATTGATGACGGATCGACAGATTATTCTCCCATCATTTTGAAAGAATATGCCGAACGACATTCTAATCTTTTGATTGTAAGGCAAGCCAATCAAGGCGTCAGCGTGGCAAGAAATCATGGTATTACCATTGCCCGTGGGGACTGGTTGTGGTTCGTAGATTCAGACGACTATATTGGTAAAAGCGCAATCTCTGAGCTTTTAGAAATTGTTTCTTCACCCGAAAACAGTACAAAAGAATCTGTCGAATTTCCTGTTGGCGTGTTTTGCGATACAGAATCCCAAAACTACTGTGCAAAAATGCTTCCCGGTTGCATCTTTTCAAAACTGTTTTTAAGGAAAACTTTATTGGACAATAATATTTTTTTCTTCGAAAAAATGTCCTATGGCGAAGATGAGATGTTCAATTTTGTATACCGGGCGCATATTCAGGAATCTCTCGTTTTAGAAAACAAAATTTTTTATTTTTATCGAACGAATCGAGCGGGTTCCGCTATGGCATCTTTTGATTTTAGAAAACGATTTCAATCTTTTGAAACCATTTGTGTCTGGTTAAAAAGCGAATCTGCAGAAAAAGTCTTCAAAAGCTACGCATATAGACTGCATTTATATTTTTACTATATCAATACAATTCTTACCGAGCTCTTAGAACAAAAGCGCGTTATCAAATCGCTTTATCGATTAAAGAAAAAGGGGATTCTGAAGATAGAAGCAATGGGAGTAGCAGATGAGCGATCCCATTCTCTGTTTTTCAAACTGCAAAAAAATCAATCCTTTGTTTTCTCTCCCCAAAAATTCATCAAAAAAAGAGCAATCGCGATTTCGCAGTTCTTAAAACGAAAAATATTGAAAAAGCAATAACGATTGTCCCGATCAAAACAGGCAACCCACGTGGGTTGCCTGTTCGTTTATCAATGCCGGTTTGCCGCTCTATTTGAGCGTCTTTTTGATGTTGTTATAGATCGTCGTGTAGTCGGCGTTGCGTGCGCCGGTCGGCGTGTACGGAAGCATAAGCCTCGTATAGCCTGTCTGGTAGGCCTCCTCCATGACGATGATCTTCTTGACGCAGGTGGCGTTTCGGATCCAGGAGTTCTCGGAATGCGTCGAATAGCGCGGATAGAAGCATTGGCCATAGCTCGTATTCTGATAGTTCACGATCGGCATCGGCCAGAGCACCGTGGTCGGCAGGATGAGCTGATAGAGGTTCGTGCGGCACTGGTTCTCGTAGCCGTGGTGCGCGTACTGCAAAATATCCGACTTCATGACCGAGGAACCGAGGTTCACCATTCGATCACTTTCGCCAAAGTCCGCGTCGCCGAGGAACAAAATCTTTTGCCCGCCGATAATGACCTGGAAGACGACCGAGGTATCGTTGCCGCTATTGAAGGAGAAGGGATAGACGTCCTCGGGCGTGCAAAGGATCTTGACCTCCGCGCCCGAGAAGTAGAAGTTCATGCCGCTGTGGAGCTTGCGATAACGCGTGGCGCTCGGGAAACTACTGCTCATCTTGCTTTCCCAAGTGTTGCTGTTGTTCGCATAAAGATCGTCCACGTTGGTATAAAGGAAGTTATAGTAGAAGGCTTCGATGGTCACGCCGTTCCGATAGGAATAGGTGTTGGCAAACTTGCGGAAGGCGCCCACGTGGTCGATGTGCATGTGCGTAAAGAACCAGCCAGCGACGATCGGCTTGGAGTGGCTTGCCGGCTTGTTCGCCTTGAGAATGTCGTAAATGCTCTTGGCGTCCTCGGTTGTCTCGTAACCGCCGTCCACCACGAGGAACTTGCCGTCGGTCAGCTGGATCACGTAAGACATACCGCCGTTGGAAGAAGCCGCCTTATTGTTGATACAAATCTGCCAGATCGAAGGAGTGACGAGGTTTGCGTCGGCAACCTGCGCTTTGGAGGGATTGACGTCGCTTACTTTGCCCACGTAGACTCTGAGCGCCTGCTCGGTGTTCAGATAAGAGGCGTAGAGCGTGTAACTGCCCGAGCGACGGAAGAGCGCGTACCGGTTATTGCCAAGCGTGTAGTTTTCCACTTCGGTCAAACCCGCGTTGCGCAGTTTTTTCAGATAATTGGTGAAATCCGCACTCGTGAAGTTTTCAAAATAAATGATGTTGCAGTCGTCGATGCTACTGTAACTGCTGTCGGACGGATCAAAGGTTCCGTGATAGGACCCCACGTTCGTCGGGAGAATCAGGTAAGGATCGTAAGAAGTAGAGACCTCCACCTGTCCGCAGACGCTACAGCAACCGTTGAAGTAATCATGCGCGGTCGACGTGCCGACTACGACGCGCTCCTCTCCGATCTCGCCGCATTCGCAGGCATAGCCGTAAAGCGTGGCGTGCGCGCAGTTGGCGTCACTGACCTTCGTATAGATCGTGTAATCGTGCTCGTGCCCGAAGGGGTTGTAACTGACCGCCGTGCCGCGCAGGATGTGTTCTCCCACGTTCTCGGGCTCGCCGTTCAGCGTGACGGTGGCAAGATAGGTGCAGTTTTCAAAGGCCGAGTCACCGACCGTATTCACGTTTGCCGGAATGGTCACAGAAGTAAAGGAAGAGTTGTTACAGCCGTAGAAGGCGTAAGCCGAGATCGTCTCGACGTTCTTTCCGATGGTCAGCGTTTTGAGCGCAGTGCAATCGGCAAACGCGTATTCGCCGATCGTCTTCGTTTTGGTCGGAATGGTAACGGTCGTGATCTTGTCGCATCCCGAAAGTGCGCCGGGAGCGATCGACTCGATGGTGGTGGCAAGCGTGATCACACCCGACTGGTTGCGGGCGCGGATCAGTCGGCTGCTATCCTTGTTGTAAATGCCGTAGGTAGTCGCTTTGTAGTAGGGGTTTGCGCTTTCCACTGAAACGCTTGTCAGTTTGCTGCAATGGTCGAAAGCGTAGTCGCCGATCTCGGTCACGGTCGCTTTGATCTTGACCGAGGAGAGCGCCGAACGGGCAAAGGCATAGTCGCCGATCCGCTCGATCACGTCGTTCATCGTCACGGTGGCAAGACTCACCGCATCGGCAAAAGAGCCGTCGGCAAGCTCGGTCACGGTATCGGGAAGCAAAATTGCGTTGCCCTCGCGAGCCGGCGGGTAGCGCAAAATGGTCGTGCCGTCGTAGGTGAGGAGCATCTCGCGGTCGGTCATAAAGGAGGTGCTTCCCTCTTCTACAATGAAAGCTTCCAGTGAGGTACAGCCCTCAAACGCATAGGGTTCGACCGTCGTCATCGATTTCGGAATCCGGATCGAAACCAGATCGGTGTTGCCCGCGAGCGCGTCGGCATTGATCTTGGTCACAAGTTTTCCGTCGGGCGCGCGGTTGGGGATCACGAGGTCGGTGTCGGTGCAAATTCCCATGCCCGAGAGCGCACAGGTTTCGTCGTCGATCTCTTCATAAAGGAGGTCAAGGCTGACGTTCTCCTCGTGTTCGATCTCAACGAACACCGCATAAATAATACCGTCGGCGGTGGGATAGAGCGTAACGCTCTCCTCGCTGGAAAGGAGGATTCCGTTTTCGTCTTCCCAATGATCAAACTGCTGCCAGCGCGAACTTGCTTTGGGGCTCAGCGTAACCGATTCGCCGGCGAATACGATCGCGGTTTTCATACCGTCGGCAAACGTACCGCCCTCGGCGCAAACCAAATAATATTCGTCGGTGGCAAGGTGCTCGGTCTTGTAGCCCGAATAGCTCTGTAGTCCTGCTCCGTATGCAAGGATCGATTGCACGACCTCGCCGAGCGTCGATCCGCCTTCGGTCATCACATAGGTGCTGTTTCTCGTATCATGCGCGTAATCGAGGACGCTGTAGCGAACGAAATCGCTGTAGACTACTTCTTCGCCAAGATCGAGCACAGCGCGGCAGTAGACAGAATCGACCATTTCCTGCGGCGTTTGCTCACCATAGGAGAAGAAATAGAGGTGCTCGTCCTCGGTGCGATAGGGTTCGGCAGAGACAAAATTCCAATCTTCGTCATCCGGTGCGTCGGCGCTAAACTGCATGGTCACGTCGTATTCTCCGTACGCTCCCGTAACGGCCACGCGGTAAAGGATCGCAATGCGATCTTCGGGTCTCAGCGAGACGCCGTTGATTCTCACGGACGGCCCGTCGGCAGAGATGGAAAGCGTCAGAAGAACGCAGAACAAGAGCGCCAAAACAATTGCCGCTCCGAGAATAGTCAGTTTTTGAATTGCTTTTTTCATAGGGGTTCCTTTGTTTTTATGGGTGGGTGGATGTGCTTCTTCAGAACAGTCAGATTCCGGCATCAAGCAGTGCCGAATTGATATCCTCGAGCGAAAGGATCGCTCCGAGCGTTTCGGGAGAAAAGTTTTCATAGGCTTTCTGTTCGATCTTATAGAGATCGGCAAGCTTTTTGTGGGCGTACTCCTCGCCCTCGGGCGTCAGGCGCACAAACATCTCGCGCTTTTGCCCTTTGATGGGAGTAAGCGTAACGTAACCAGCCTCTTGTAATTCCGACACGATGGCGTTCACACTGCTTTTCGGCATATTCCAATTCTCTGCGATCTCGCGCTGAGAGTGGTTGGTTCCGTCGTCCAGTGCGTAAAGCACCCAGAGAAGTCTTGCGTTTTTGCATTTTCTGCGCTTGGCGTATTCGGCATACATGGCGTCAATGCGGTAGATCTGTTTTCCGAGTTCCAGAAAAAATCGTCTGTCGTCCATTTTTTCGCCCTCCTTGAAGTTCCATTCTGAATTTTAACACAATTGGAGCAATTTGTCAAGATAGATTCGAATTTTTTTTGCAAGCGTTTTGATTGTTTTTTCTGGAAGGGTGCGGGAAACCTCTTTTTTTCAAAAAAGAGGTTTCCCGCATATTCCCTTTTCCCCTTCTCATCACACCAGCCCCGGCAGGCGAAAACGCCTGCCGGGGCTGGTGACACCGGAAAATGGGGCGCGATCAACCGTTGCAGCCGCCGCCGCAACCAAACAGGATAATGGCGATGATGAGAAGCCAGATCCAGTTATCGCTCAAAAGATTGCACAGACAATTATTCATGGTTGTTCCTCCTTGCAAGATTGGAAAGGCGCTCCTTGAGTCCCTTCTGTTAGCATTTTATGCGCTTTCCCCTCGAAGGTGATAGAAGATCGTCGAAAAAAGTTTTTTCCCGAAAAATACAAAAATTCCCTTTACAAGAAGAAAACTTCGTGATAGAATAAACTATCTTTGAAAAGTGAGGAACCCACATGACCATGATGGAAAACAAGGCGCGCTTTTTCCAGATCTTTCACGAAAAGATCCACAGAGAGGGCGCCGACAAACTGCTGGACTTTCTGGAAAAGAGCGACTTTTTCACGGCTCCGGCGAGTACCCGCTACCACGGCGCCTACGAAGGAGGACTCTTGGAACACTCTCTCAACGTCTATGACTGCCTCGCCGATCTTTGCGCAAGGGCAAAGGATCGCTATGGGCTCGAATACTCGGATGAGACGATTGCCGTCGTCGGACTGTTCCACGACATCTGCAAAGTGAACTTCTACAAAGTCTCCTACCGCAACGCAAAGAATGAAACCACCGGCGTCTGGGAAAAAGTCCCCTATTACACCATTGAGGACACCCTCCCCTACGGCCACGGCGAAAAATCGGTCTACATGCTCTCGAGCTTTATCCACCTCGACCGCGAAGAAGCCTTTGCCATCCGTTATCACATGGGATTCTCCGGTTCCCCCGACGACAAGCAGAACGTCAGCCGCGCCATGGAGCTCTTCCCGCTTGCGCTGTTTACCAGCTTTGCCGACTCGGAAGCCGCTTTCCTCATTGAATCAAGAAATCAAGAAGCTTAACCCAAAGAAAGAAACCTACCGTTATGAACATCGTTTGCCTTGATATGGAGGGTGTACTCACCCCCGAAATCTGGATCGCTTTTGCCGACGCTTCGGGCATCCCCGAACTTCGCCGCACGACGCAGGACGAACCCGACTACGATAAACTTATGAAGTATCGCATCAACATTCTGAAAGAGCACGGTCTTGGACTGAAAGAGATTCAAGCCGTGATCGACACCATTGATCCGCTTCCCGGCGCCAAGGAGTTTCTCGATAAGCTTCGTAGCGAGGTGCAGACCATTATCCTGAGCGACACCTTTGAGCAGTTCGCCATGCCGCTGATGAAAAAGCTCGGCTACCCCACCATTTTCTGCAATACCCTTGAGGTCGCAGAGAACGGCGAGATCACCGGCTACAAAATGCGCGTGACCCCCTCCAAGCTCGCCACCGTAAAAGCCCTCCAGTCGGTCGGCTTTGATACCATCGCTTCGGGCGACAGCTATAATGACCTCGGTATGATCGGCGCCAGCAAAGCAGGCTTTTTGTTCCGCAGCAACGCAAAGATCAAAGCCGAACACCCCGAAATTCCCACTTGCGAGGAATTCTCCGAACTGCTCGCCGCGATTGAAAAAAGTTTATAAGTTTTGGAAGAAAGAATGCGGGAGGAACTTTTTGGAAAAAAGTTTCTCCCGCACCCTCTTCAAAAACTGTAACCAATTTCTTTTCTCTCGCCGGAAAGAAAAAAATGAAATCCGCCTGTGGCGGGTGAAATCGCTTTGCGGTAAAATCCTGCTTGTGCAGGGTGAAATCCTCTTCCGGCTTTTGCCGTCATCGGAAGGTCAACCAAAAACCTTTTCGTTCAAAGGTTTTTGGAAAGGGTGCGGGAAAACCTTTTTATCCAAAAAGGTTTTCCCGCATTCTTTTCTACTATATCTTCCCCGCGATGGCTTGGCGGAGGTTCTGTAGGATGCGTTTTTCGAGGCGGGAGATATAGGACTGCGAAATGCCGAGCAGGTCGGCGACCTCTTTTTGCGTCATTTCCTCGCCGCTCCGGAAGCCGTATCTGAGCTCGATGAGTTCGCGCTCCCTTGGAGAAAGGCCGGCCACGGCGGCGCGCACCATCCTACGCTCCTCGCGCCGTTCGAGATCGGCGGCCACGCTATCCTCCTCGCTCCCGAGGATATCCGAGAGAAGCAGTTCATTGCCGTCCCAATCGGTATTGAGCGGTTCGTCGATCGAAAGCTCGTTCTTCTGGTTGCCGGTTTTGCGCAGGTACATGAGGATCTCGTTTTCGATACAGCGCGAGGCATAGGTGGCGAGCTTGATATTCTTGTCGGCGCGGAAGGTGCTCACCGCTTTGACGAGTCCCATTGTACCGATCGAAATGAGATCCTCGATCCCAACTCCGGCGCTCTCAAAGCGTTTGGCAATAAAGGCGACCAGGCGCAGATTGTGCTCGATGAGTAGCATGCGTGCATCCTCCTCGCCAAGCCTTGCAATGCAGTCGGCCTCCTCTTCGGGCGAAAGCGGCAGAGGCAAAGTTTCGGGGCCGTTGATGTAAAAGATCGATTGATTTTGATCCCGCAGATGCCGCCTCAGCCAAAGAAAAATCTTAAAAAACAGTTTCATAAAAGCCTCCTCTCAGGTTACCATGCAAAGCAGAACCACTATTCTTGCGGAACAAGCGCGTCAAAATTTCTTTTTTTCGCTCCGAGATCCGAGAGCGCGACCAGGTAGTCGGCGTCGCAAATTTTGCCATTCTCCTCCAAAAGGAGTTTTTTGGGCAAAAGCGCCGGCAAAAGCCGCTCTCCTGTCGCGCTCTGCGTTGGGATCAACCAAATTTTGTCCTTCCCGTCGCCCATCCAGGCGGCGGGATCGTTTTTGGAAAGGCGGCGGCGCATCTCTTCCGGGAGAAGCGGCAGGATCTTTTCTTTTTCGGCAACGATCACGCCTCTGCCGCTCAGGGGATCCTTGACAAGATTTCCCGAATCGACGAGCGCGTGGAGTCTCCCCTCTTTTTCTCCGAAGAAAAGAATCAGATCGACCTCGCGGTGCTTCCCCACGTACCCGAGAAATCGCCCGCCGCGAATGGTCAGGAGCCCGGACAGCCCGCCGACAAGAGCGAAGATCCAGACCGAGAGCCCGTCTCCCGAGAGCGATTCGAGCGGCAGATCCAGGCGGTTCATCCCCTGGTAGAAGAGAGTCAAAAGTCCGGCTAAGACCGCCGAGAGGAAAAAGAGTACGAAAATCAATCGCAAAAGCCGTAAAAAGGAGGTGTTCCGCCCCCAAAAGGCAATGGTCGTCAGAAGCGCGGCGGCAATGAGATCGGTTGCGATCGACCAGAAACCCGAAAGACCCAAAAGAAGGCAGAGGGCGGCATATCCTCCTCCAAAGGCTGCCGCGGCAACCAGGCGCAGGCGATTGGTTTTTGCATGACAGAGCCGCGCGCAAAGGAGCAAACACAAAAGATCCATGCTGGCGTTGACCAGAATATAAATATCGAGATAGACTTCGGTCTTCATGGCAGTCCCCCGTTTCTTCTGCCCCATTCTATCACAAGCGGCGTTTCCCTTTTTGTCGGAAGAAGCAACTCCAAAAAATTTTTCCAAAAGGCTGTACTTTCGCACCGGAATATGCTAAAATGAAGTATCGCTCCAAAGAAAGAGAGGAGAATTCTATATGACACATCTGAACGCATTCCGCAAAGAGCTTGCAAAGGCCGGCGCCGACGCCGCCATCCTTTCGGACGGACTCAATCAACGCTATCTCTCGGGCTTTCCGTTTGACGACGGGCTCCTTCTTGTCACGCCCGAGCAGGCATATCTTTTGACCGACTTCCGCTATGAGGAAGCCGCAAAAGCGCAGGTCGACGACGCGTGGCAGGTGCTTTGCCCCGGCAGAGGCGGCATGCTGGCAGAGGTTCTCTCGCTTCTCGGCGAAGACCACTGTAAAACCGTTTTTGTCGAAGAGGCCACGCTGACCATCGAAACCTACGAGCGTTTCTCGCAAAAGCTGATCGGCATCACCCTTAAGGGCGGCGCGTCGGCTATCCTCTCGGCACTGCGCAGAAAAAAAGACGCAAAAGAACTGGAAACCATTGCAAAAGCGCAGGCAATCACCGACGCCGCTTTTTCGCACATTCTGACCGTTCTTTCCCCCGAGATGACCGAGGTCGAAGTGGCGCTCGAGCTGGAATACTTCATGCGCAAAAACGGCGCCGAGGGGCTTGCTTTTGCCACCATCGCCGTTTCGGGCTCCAACTCCTCCAAGCCGCACGGCGTGCCGCGCCCGCAAAAACTCGAAAAAGGATTTCTCACCATGGATTTCGGCGCCAAATACGACGGCTACTGCTCGGATATGACCCGCACGGTCGTCTTGGGAAAAGCCGACGCCGAGATGAAGAAGCTTTACAACACGGTCAAAACCGCTCAGGAATCGGCGCTTGCCGCCGCGCATGAGGGAGCGATTTGCCGCGATCTGGACGGCGTGGCAAGAAAGATCATTGACGACGCGGGATACGAGGGCTGTTTTGGCCACTCGCTCGGCCACGGCGTGGGACTTTACATCCATGAGACGCCCAATCTCGCGCCCGGCGCAAACCCCGAAGTCAGGCTTGAGCGCGGACACGTGGTCACCTTCGAGCCCGGCATCTACATCCCCGGCAAGTACGGTTGCCGCATTGAGGACATGGCCTGCGTGGACGTGGACGGCAAGTTTTACGATTTTACCAAGAGCAAAAAAGAACTCATCGAACTCTTTTAAGGAAGTGTGCTTATGAACTTTTTCTTTTATGGGATCCCGGCCGTTTTGCCGACGCTGGGCGAACTGATCGACGAGCGCGTCTCTTCTTCGGTCGCCTTCGTGATCGCTTGCGTTCTGGGCTGTGTGTTTCTTCCCTATCTGCTGGGAAGCATCAATCCGGCGATCCTGATTTCCACAAAGATTTATCACAAGGATATCCGCACCTTTGGGAGCGGCAACGCGGGAAGCACCAACATGCTCCGCACCTTTGGAAAAGGCCCTGCCGCCGCAACCTTTCTTCTCGACCTTGCAAAGGCCGGGATCTCGGTTTTGCTCGGCGCATTCCTCTTTGGCTTTCAGGGAGCGGCGCTGGCCGGATTTTTTGTAATGTTCGGGCATATGTTCCCACTCTACTACCGCTTTAAGGGCGGCAAGGGAGTTGCCTGCCTTGCCATGGTGGTTCTCTTGGAAAGCCCGGTCACGCTTCTCATCCTGCTCGCGTTTTTCATTCTGATGGTTTTTGCCAGCCGCATGGTCTCCTTTGGATCGGTCTTTTCGGCCATTCTCTATCCGCTCATCCTCCGCGCCTTTACCAAGGATATCCCGCTCTACGTCGCCATGGCGATCCTTTCGGCGATCTTTGTCGTCTTCATGCACCGCGCAAACATCAAGCGCATCATGCAGGGCAAAGAATCCAAGCTGAGCTTTTCCAAAAAGGACAAAGAAGAAAAGAAGAAAGAGGAAACCGATGGCTAAGACGTCTCCAAAAGAAAGCCTGCTGGATCTGCTCGTTTTCGCTTCGCATGGGCAAAGCCTCAAAAAGGCCGTGCTCTCCAAGCCGCAGGATAAAAGGATCCTCCGCTCGGTGATCACGCTCCGTCGTGTCGGCGGCCGTCCGATGCTTCAGCTCGAATCCTTTCTTGCCGACAACAAGGCAATTCACGAAAATCTCGATCTTGAAAATCGGGCGCGCCTTGCCGAAATTCTTGACGGCTACGCACAGATCAATCTGATGACCACAGCGGGAGATTGCGAGTATAAAGTTTCAAAATCCCAAAACTCGGTGCTCATCGGCGGCGACGCGCTTGCAAAAAAGTTGCAGGGCGCCGCAACGCTTGAGCTTTTTGGCAATGACCGCGAAAAACAGCATATTCTCAGCGGCGACGAGCCCTTTTTGAAACTGCTCGGCGTCAGCGACGCGTCAGGGCGCGTCAAGGACAAAAAACAATCGAAATTCCGGCAGATCAACCGCTTTCTCGAGATCATCCGCGACTGCGAGGAACACCTCCCGAAGGAAGGCGTTTTGCGCATTTGCGACCTTTGCTGCGGCAAAAGCTACCTCTCCTTTGCCGCCTATCACTATTTTGCTAACGTGCTTGGAAGAAACGTCAAAATGACCGGCGTCGACCTCAAGGAAGACGTCATTTCCTACTGCAATGAAGTGGCAAAAGAATTGCACTTTGACGGACTTACCTTTCTCTCTGGCGACGTCGGCAAATACGACGCGGGCGAGCAGGTGCATCTTGTCATCTCGCTCCATGCCTGCGACACCGCGACCGATCTTGTGCTGGAACGCGCCCTCGCTTTTGACGCCGACGTGATCCTCTCGACTCCCTGCTGTCACCATGAGCTCAACCACACGCTCGCCTGCCCCGCCCTCTCCTTTATCGCCGAGCACTCGATGCTCCGGCAAAAATTCTGCGACGCCGCCACCGACGCTCTGAGACTCAAGCACCTCGAGGCTTCTGGCTACAGCGTCTCGGCGCTTGAGCTCATCGACCCGGAGGAAACGCCCAAAAACATCCTTTTGCGGGCGATCAAAAAGAAAAAGTTTGACAAAACCTCCCCCGAAGCAAAAAGGCTCGAAGAAGAATACCGCACGGCAAAACGATTCCTCACCGGAAAGGATTTTTAAGACATGGGACTCTTTGGAAAAAAGAAAGACCCTTCGACCAATAAAAAATTCCGCCGCGAAATGGCCGAGTCGCTCGCAAAGCATCATTTGCGCTACGTCACCGAAAAAAAGGATGGCGTGGACGAGGTGATCGGCAGGGAGGGCGGACTCAATCTGCGCGGCGACGAATTCATTGTGTTCGCCTCGGGAGAGGTGATCCTTCGCTGTCGGGTGGACGAGATGCAGGCCTGGGAACTGCTCTCCAAAGAGGGGGTTGTAATTACGGCTCCCGACCTTGAACACGGCGGGATCGAGCGCACGATCATCGCATACTACGTTTACTATCGATAAAAAGTCGAAAAGAAAGCCGAAAAATCCGAAAAAAAGACTTGACAAGTGAAAAAACCTATGTTATAATAGCGGCGTTGCGGAACAAAAAGTGCGCAAAAAACTTTGCAAAAGAGTCTTGACAAGTTCCAACCCACTGTGCTATAATGAGCAAGTCGCCGCCTCTCGTATATGGGAGCATAGCTCAGTTGGTTAGAGCACCTGCCTTACAAGCAGGGGGTCATAGGTTCGAGTCCTATTGTTCCCACCAAGTGGTCCGGTAGCTCAGTTGGTTAGAGCGCTAGCCTGTCACGCTAGAGGTCGTGGGTTCGACCCCCATCCGGATCGCCACTTCTTGATACAGCCCTTGCTGTATGCCTCTGTAG
>JAFSSP010000020.1 GCA_017450945.1 Clostridia bacterium
GAGGTCGAAGACCATGATCTTCTGGTTGGCTTCTTTATCCATGCCGTAAGCGAGTGCGGCAGCCGTCGGTTCGTTGATGATTCTGAGCACTTCCAGACCCGCGATCTTGCCGGCATCCTTGGTCGCCTGACGCTGAGCGTCAGAGAAGTAGGCCGGAACCGTGATGACCGCCTGAGAGACCTTGGTGCCAAGATAGCTCTCGGCGTCGGCCTTGAGCTTTTGCAGGATCATGGCCGAAAATTCCTGCGGCGTGTAGGACTTGCCGTCAATTTCTTTTCTGTAAGCAGAGCCCATCTCACGTTTGATCGAAATGATGGTTCTGTCGGGGTTGGTGATGGCCTGACGCTTTGCGACCTGGCCGACCATGCGCTCGCCGGTCTTGGAGAAAGCGACGACAGACGGAGTGGTTCTTGCACCCTCGGGATTCGGAATGACAACAGGTTCATTCCCTTCAAACACTGCTACGCACGAGTTGGTCGTGCCGAGATCGATACCGATAATTTTTCCCATAACTATTTCCTCCTATGGTGATGTTTTAATTTATGCAACTTAGTTGGCAACCTTGACCATTGCAAAGCGAATGATCTTGTCGCCTTTTTTGTAGCCTTTTTGGAAGACCTCTACGATCTCGCCGTCGCCCCGGGTTTCATCCTCCACGTGCATGACGGCATTGTGGATCGAGGGATCGAAAGTCTCTGTTTCCACTTCTTCGATGCCCATTTTGGCAAGCGCGTCTTCAAAGGCCTTGGTAGTCAGTTCCAGACCTTTTCTGACCGCCTCAAAATTCTCCGACTTCCCTGCCCGCTCGAGGTTGTCGAGGATTGGCAGGATGTTGCCCACGCAGTCGGAATAGGCGTCGGCGTAAATGCCCTCTTTTTCTTTTGCGCTTCTCTTGCGGAAGTTATCGTATTCGGCAAAGAGGCGCAGATATTGGTCTTTTGCTTCGGCAAGAGCGGCTTCTTTTTTCTCAAGTTCGGCCTTGAGTGAAGCGATCTCGCCCTTTTGTTTTTTGCGTTCGGTCTTGGGAGAAGTTTCTTCCGCGGCCGTCTCTTCTTTTACTTCGGCTTCATCCGCCTTCTTTTGCGTCTTGTCCATTGGACACTCCTCCTGTGATTTGGTTGCCGGTGCCGATCAGGTCGGCAATGTTGCCCGAAAGCCCTTCCAGCGTTCCGAGCACCTTGGCGTAATCCATGCGGCGAGGGCCTAAAACGCCGATCGCTCCGAGCGTTTTGCCGTCCTTGATGATCGGTTTGAAGACCAGCGCCGAATTGTTCATGACCTTGACCTCGCTCTCCGAACCGATGAGGACGCTCACGTCCTCGCCTTCGTTCTTGGAGACAAGATCAAGGAATTCTTCCTTGTTTTCCAGCGTTCCGAGCAGTGCCTGGAGCTGGCCCATATCGCTGTACTCGGGATATTGCAGGAGCCGATCAAGCCCGCTGACCTTGACCTCTCCGTCGTCAAGCTCTTTTAAGAGATCGTAGATCGCTTTGATGACGTCTGCCGCAAGGTGCGCATCGTTTCCGAGAAGCGCCTCGAGCTTCATCATGTGCGGCAGTGTGATCTGGTCGGCAGACAGGTTGATCATGAGCATGTTGAGCACACCCGAAAGGTTTTCGAGTGCCTCGGGAGTCACCGGCTCTTTTGTTTGCAGGTGCTTGCTCTTGACACTGCCCGTCGAGGAGACCGCCACAAGAATGTAGTGGTCGGGTTCGAGGTAGATGGTCTCAAATTTACTGACCGTTACCAGCGACGCGCGCGGCTTGATGGCAATGGCGGTATAGTTGGTCAGGTTTGCGGCCAGGTTGGAGGCCTCCACAAGGATCTGGTCGAGTTCTCCCATTTTGGCGCGAAGCAGGCGATTGATCTGCGCGACCTCATTTGCCGTCATCACATAATGTTCGACCAGCGAATCCACATAGAAGCGGTAGCCCTGCTCGCTCGGGACTCTGCCCGCCGAAGCGTGCGGCTGTTCGAGATACCCGAGGTTTTCGAGTTCGGCCATCTCGTTCCGGATGGTAGCAGAGGAACAATTCAAGTGCTGATTTTCCAGAATGTACTTGGAGCCAACCGGCTCGCCGCCCTCGATGTGCGCCTGCACGATCGCTTTTAAGATCTGCTTTTTCCGTTCGCTCAGGCCGTCTTTTTCAGAACGCATGCTTTCCTCGCCCCTTCCTTTCGCCTTGTTTTAGCACTCTTTACTGCAGAGTGCTAACTCTATGCTAAAATTTATCACGTTTTGGAGCATTTGTCAAGTAGATTGGCCTTTTTTATTGTGAACAAATTGTAAACATCTACATTTCCCAAAAATTTTTTAGCACTTTTGAAAAGTTTTGGCCAAAGGATTGTATTTCATTCGCCTTTTTGGTAAAATAAAGGAAGAAACCTCCCCTTTATTCTTGCTTTACGGGAAAGGATTGCGGTATGAATTTTGCAATTGTTTTACAAGCGGTTCTCTCGCTTTTGGCCGGCGTCGGCGTCTTTCTTGTCGCCTGCAAAACCATGAGTACAAATCTCGAGTCGGTCAGCAGCAACAAGCTCAAAGCGCTGTTTGCCGGCAGCTCGAAGAACCAGCTCCTCGGCGTCGGCATCGGTGCGGCCGGCACCGCGCTCATCCAGAGCTCGGGAGCCACGACCGTCATGGTGATCGGTTTTGTCAATGCGGGGATCATGTCGCTCTCGCAGGCCGCGGCCGTGATCTACGGCGCCAATATCGGTACCACCGTGACAGGTCAGATCGTGGCGCTCGGACTGTTTTCAAGCTCTACCCTTTCGACCACGCTCATCTTCTCGGCCTTCGCGGGCCTTGGTGCCGTCGTCAGTCTCTTTGCAAAGAAGGATTCGCTCAAGAGGATCTGCGGGATCCTTGCCGGATTCGGTATGCTCTTTATCGGTATTTCGATGATGAGTTCGGCCATGGAGATCTTTGCCGCCGACGAAACGGTCAAGAGCTTTATCGCCTCGATCTCGAATCCATTTTTGCTCCTTTTGCTCGGACTTTTTCTGACCGCATTGGTGCAAAGCTCCTCGGTTATGACCTCGATCGCCATCGCCATGGCGGTCTCGGGACTCATCACCACAGGGCAAGGCATCTATCTCATAATGGGATCGAATATCGGCGCCTGCGTGGTCGCGCTCCTTGCCGGACTTTCTGGAACAAAGAATGCAAAAAGAACCGCGCTCATGCCGCTTATCTTCAACCTCTTCGGCGCGCTCGTCTTTCTCGGGATCGAAGGGATCCTATTCCTTGCTTTTGGCGAAAATGGTACCTACGCCTCGCTCTTTGCGCGTCTCTTCCCGGATCTTCCGCAAACCCAGCTTGCCATGTTCCACACAGCATTCAATCTCGGAAAAACGCTTCTCTTCTTGCCGCTGACAAAAGCGCTGGTTGCCCTGGTGAAAAAGCTGGTACCGGGCAAAGACCGGGCCGACGAGGAAGCGCCGCACTTTTACTTTGTGGACGAGAACCTTCTCCGCACCCCTGCCGTGGCCGTGGGACAGGTCAAAAATGAGATCCTCAACATGGCAAAGATCGCGCTCGACAATTTTGTAATCTCCTGCGATATCGCCGCAACGCTCGATTATTCCAAAGAGGAAGACTTCCGCAGATCCGAGCGTGAACTCAACTTTCTCAACCGCGAGCTGGTCGTCTTCATTCAGAAGGTCGCAGACCACAACATCAGCGAAAAGGATCGCCGCTATCTTTCTTCGGCCTACCGGACGGTGGCAGACCTGGAACGCGTGGGCGACTATGCCGAAAACATCATCGAATACGCAGACGAACTGAAAAAGCACGGCGAGCATTTTTCCGAGAGCGCGGTCAGAGAGATCAAAGAAGTTCGCGACCTCGTCGTCTGCCTCTCGGAACACACCGTAAACGCCTACAAAGACGGAAACAAAGAGGAGATCTCCATTGCGGAGATTTTTGAAGAGCAGGTGGACGAGCTGACCGACCGGATGGCCGAGAACCACGTCACGCGCCTCGACCGCGGAGCCTGCACGCCGAACGCGGGCGCGCAGTATCTCTCGCTTGCATCCGATGCCGAGCGCGTTGCCGACCATTTTATGAACATGGCAAACGCAACCAAATATTTTTCTTGAGGATCCAAACAGCAAAAAAAGAAGAGGGTAAGCCGCAATTCCCATAGGGAATTGCGGCAACGAATTCAATCCTTGCGGATTGGCGAAAACCGACCGACGGTCGGGCGATATTGCCTTGCGGCAGCGATATTTGCCTTACGGCAAGTGAAGGATCAATTTCATATCGCTTGTAAACATGGTTTACAAATATCGCGCAAAGCATTTTGCATATCGCTTTCAGCTTGCAAGCTGAAATATCGTCTTTCCCTTGTGGATAAAAGAAAGCGCACTCTATTTCACAATCGTGAAGTATAGTGCGCTATACTTTTAGCTTTTTTCAAAATTCCTATGGAACTTACGGTAAGCAGTGGGTTCAACAGAGATTTTCAAAGAACAAAAATGAATAGAATCTGTGTGGTTAAATAAAAAAGGATTGGAATAGATTTCCAATCCTTTTTTATTATCTATTCAATCTGCTTACTTGTTTGTTTTTATGTTTTCTTTTTTGAAGACAAAACGATATTGGCAATAATCCCAAGGATGAGTGCGGTTGCGATTTCCGTAAGGGTGACCGCTCCTATCGTCAACTCCAACCCCCCTATGCCGACAATCAATATTGTCGATACTACGTAAAGATTTTTATTCTTGTTCAAATCGACCGACTGAATCATTTTCAGACCGCTGACGGCAATAAATCCGTACAGCGCAATGCAAACACCGCCCATCACGCACGGAGGGATCGAATCCACAAACGCGACAACAGGTGTTAAGAAGGAAGATAAGATACAAAATATCGCCGTTGTGAAAATCGTTGCGATAGAGGCATTTCCGGTCAAGGCAACACAAGCGACAGATTCTCCGTAAGTTGTATTGGGACAGCCGCCGAAGAACGCGCCTACGGCTGATCCCACGCCGTCGCCGAAAAGCGTTCTGTGCAAACCGGGATCTTCCAATAATTCGTGACCGATTATGGAAGAAAGATTTTTATGGTCGGCGATATGTTCGGTAAAGGCAACGAAAGCGACCGGAACGTAAGCGACAAAAACAGTCAAAACATAACTCCATGAAAGTTCATTCAAAGCTCCGAAAGCTTTCAAAAAAGTCATTTCGGGAACACTTAAAAATGTTTTTATTGAGAACCCGTCTGCAAGCATATACTTCGGGAAAACGCTGAAATCAATGATTTTCAAAGCGTCTATATCGTTGAGAAATCCGATCCCGGATAAAACAGCCGCAACCGCATATCCGGAGAGTATTCCGATAATGAACGGGATCGATCTGATCATTTTCTTGCCGAAGGTTGAGCAAATCATAGTTACAAATAATGTAATTAAACCGCATAGCAGGGCGATCCACGGAGAGCCGATCATTTGTGAGCCGATCTGTTCAACGATTTCCGGCGTACCGTTTGCCAAAGATACGGAATACTCTGTGATTTCTTGAACGACGTCTCCTCTGACGATATCGGATATCGCGCTGCCCGCAAGCGAAAGCCCGATAATTGCTACCGTAGGTCCTATGACGACCGCCGGCATCAGGCGATTAAGCCATTTTATGCCTGCAAATTTAACGATAATTCCGAGAATAACGTACACAAGTCCGGCAAAAGCCGCGCCGATTATAAGACCGAGCCAACCGAGCGACATAGACACGCCTCCGGCGAAAGCCGCAAGCATTGATTTGATAAAAGCGAAAGAGGAACCGACAAAAACCGGACTCTTTCGCCTTGTTATCAAAATGTAAACAATGGTACCGACACCTGCACCGAGCATAGCGGCGGCAGGAGAGAGCCCATGTCCTACTATCATGGGAACGGCTATAGTTGCCGCCATGATCGCCAACATTTGCTGAAATGCAAACGCCAGCAGTTGTTTGAATTTTGGCTTGTCAGCCACGTCAAAATAGAGTTTCATACCTTTTTCTCCTTTTCTCAGGGCACAAAAAAAGCCACATACCGTTTGGTATGTGACGAAAAATGAATCCGCGATTCCGAAAAATTCACATGAATTTTGAGCCCTATTAATTTTTTTATATTATACCATCCTGTTTTTGCTTTGTCAATAGGTTTTTTGATTTTTTATTGAATAAAGTACTCACTATACTATACTCGCAATGCGTGAGGCCTTGCGAGGCTTTGCTCGCATCTGGCGGCAAAAAGCGCAGGCGTGGCTTTACGCCACGCCTGTGCTCCATTGATCGGCCGCCTTACCGAAAAATCCCTATGGAACTTACGGTAACTTCCCTCTTCTTTTTGTTTGATTCAATCAAGCTTCTTCCGTCGGAGCTTCCTCTGCGGGAGCGGCTTTCTTTCTGGTGCGAGGCTTCTTGACAGGAGCTTCCTCAGCGGGAGCGGCTTCTTCGACAGGAGCAACTTCCTCTGCGGGAGCGGCTGCTTCAGCAGGAGCTTCCTCGGCAACTTCTTCGGGTGCTGCTTCGGCTGCGGCCTGAGCTTCCTCAAGCAGCGAGCGGATCGAAAGGCTGACCTTCTTCTTTTCGTCGTCGATCTCGGTGATGCGGGCGTCTACGACCTGGCCGATCTCAAGAATGTCGGCGGGCTTTGCAATGCGCTGCATCGCGATCTGAGAAATGTGAATGAGTCCATCCACGCCGTCAATAATCTCGGCAAATGCGCCGAACGGCATCATGTTGACGATCTTGACCGAAACGATGTCGCCGACTGCATACTGAGACTTGAAGATGTTCCAGGGATTGGATTCCTCGGTCTTGTATCCGAGAGAAATGCGCTTCTTTTCGGGATCAAAGCTCTTGACAAACACGGTGATGTTCTGTCCGACCGAAACCACGTCGGCGGGAGATTTGATGTGCTTCCAAGAAAGCTCGCTCATGTGAACCATGCCGTCCACACCGCCGAGATCCACGAAAGCGCCATAGCTCGTCAGGCTCTTGACAACGCCGTTATAAACCTTGCCGACCTCGATCTCATCCCAAAAAGCGGCTTCCTGTGCGCGGCGAGCGTCGCGGAGCACCGAACGGATCGAGCCGATGGCCTTTTTGCCGGGCTTGACTTCGATCACACGGAACTGAACCGTGGTTCCGACCAGAGTGGAGAGATCCCCATCCTTCGGAACGCCGGTCTGAGAACCGGGGACGAACACGCGGTTGCCGTTTGCAAGAATGACCACGCCGCCCTTGACAGCCTCGGTCACTTTGCCTTCAAGCACGGTCTTTTCGTCGCAGGCCGCGACGATGGTGAACCAGTTTTTGTCTGCGTCCACTCTCTTTTTGGAAAGTTCCGCAACGCCTTCAATGTCGCTGACGCGAATGACGAAGGCTTCGACTTCATCGCCGTTCTTGAAGTTCTCGGTGAGTTTGAAGGCCGGGTCATCAGAAATCTGTTCGGCTTTGATGTAGCCTGTGACCCCGGCGCCCACGTCGAGCTGAAGTTCAGCATCGGTTACGTGCGTAACGGTTCCGGTAACGACATCTCCTGTATTTAAAGTTTTGCATTGCGATTCCAGCAGTTCTTCGAAATTTTCTTTCATTTCGCTCATGGTTGTATATACCTCCTGTATTTCGACGCTCGGAGTCGAAGCCCCGGCGACAATACCTAATTTTTCGGTCTTGGAAAAATGCTTCGGATCAAGCTCGGAAGCGTTTGTAATCCAGACCGTATCCCGGCAGTGCTCGCGGCAGATATCATAGAGCTTTGCAGTGTTGGAGCTCTCCTTGCCGCCGATGACGATCATGCCGTCGCACAGGGTCGCAAGCTCCTTTGCTTCTTTCTGCCGAAGCTCAGTCACGCTACATATTGTATCAAAAATAACGAAATTTGTATAGTGGTTTTTCAGATTTTTTTGACTTTGGTACCAATTGACCAAATTAAAGGTGGTTTGAGAGGCCATTACCGGCGTTTTTTTGTGCAACTTGTCCTTTTGCGTGCCGGAAAGGGTCGATTCAAGCGATTCGGGAGAAGAAAAAACGTACTTTTCTCCGTCGAAAAAGCTCATGATGCCGACCACCTCGGGATGGTTCTCGGCACCCATGAGGAAAAACACCTGATTTTCGGGATCGCATTCGGATGCGATCTTGTGAACCTTTTTGACATACGGGCAGGTGCAATCGTACCAGGTAAAATGCGGATTCTGCTCGGACAGTGAGCGGAGCGCCTCATAGGTCTCGCGCTTGCAGCCGTGGGCGCGTACCAAAAGAGAGACCGGCGACGCTTCTGTGGCGCTTTGCGCAAGCGCGGGAAGCTCCTCTGCGTCAACGGCGATCACGCCGCGGCGGCGCAAAGATTCAATATAGGTCTCGTTGTGGATGAGGTTGCCGAGCGTGTAGATCCGCTCGCCCGGGCGCGCGCTCCCGAGAAGCTCCTCCAGCTTGTCGGTCGCCCGCTTGACGCCAAAGCAAAAGCCGGCGTTCTCGGCCAGAATGACTGTTTTCATAGAGTCAGTCCCAGTTTGGGGAGAATGATCTTTGAGAGCACCGCGGCGGTACATTCGTCGGGTTTCATCCAGGAGTTATCAAAATGGATCGCGTCGGGTGCGGCGATGGCGGGAGCAACGGCGCGCGTGCTGTCGTTGTGGTCGCGCTCTCTCATATCGGCAAGCACCTCTTCGACGCTGGTTTCGATCCCCTTTGCCTTCAGTTCTTCATATCGTCTGGTCGCGCGGCACTCGTCGCTCGCGGTCAGAAAGATCTTGACGTCGGCATCCGGCAGGATCACGGTACCGATATCTCTGCCGTCCATAATCACACTGCGCTTTTTGGCGATATCTCTCTGCGTATCGAGCAGGAAGGCGCGCACCTCCGGGATCGCCGAGACCGCAGAGGCGTACATGGAGATCTCGGGCGTGCGGATCCGATCGCCGAGATTTTCCCCATTGAGCAGGACAACCTGCGTACCGTCCACATAATCGAGATCCACCCGGATCTCGGGAAGAAGCGCCGTGACAGCCGGGCCGTCCTTGGGGTCGGCGCCCTTTTCCCGCACATCATAGCCTACCGTGCGGTAGAGCGCTCCGGTATCAACGTATGTAATACCGAGCTTTGCGGCAATGGCCTTTGCAATGGTGGATTTTCCGGCTCCGCTTGGGCCGTCAATGGCGATCTGAAACATGGTCTTAGTTCCCTTCTGTTTGATTTAGAACCGACTCTGCGGCATGCAGTCCGGCAAGGCGCCCGGTGGAAAACGCGATTTGCAGATTGAAGCCGCCGGTGTAGGCGTCCACGTCAATGATCTCTCCGGCAAAATAAAGCCCAGGGACCAGCTTGGATTCCATGGTCTTTGGATTGATCTCGCCAACCGAGATCCCACCGCGTGTGATGATGGCCTCGTCGATCGGCCGCGTCCCGGTAACCGGGATGGCAAAATTCTTAAGGAGACGCACCATGCGCGCCCGCTCCTCTTTTGTAATCGAGTGCACCTTTTTGCGCCCGTCAATGCCGACCTCTTTGACAAAAGGCAGGATCATCTTCTCGGGCAAAAGATCCGAGAGCGCATTGCAAAAATCTTTGTTTTGGTATTTGGAAAAATCCGAAAGGATCCGGTTGTCGAGCGTGGCTTCGTCGAGCGCGGGTTTCAGATCAATGAACACCGTGTAGGCGTTCTTCTCGCGCTTTGTAAGATGCGCCGAAGCCGAAAGGACAAGCGGCCCCGAAATTCCGAAATGCGTAAAAAGCATCTCCCCGAAGTCGGTGAAAACCGTTTTCCCGCTTTCATTGTCCACAAGGCGCAACGAGACGTTGCGAAGCGAAAGCCCCTGCATCTCGGCGCAGGTGCGGGCGGAAGAGGTCAGCGGAACGAGCGACGGCAGAGGAGCCTTGATTGCGTGACCCGCCGCCTCTGCAAGCGCATATCCCGATCCGTCCGAGCCGGTCAGCGGATAGGATTTTCCGCCGGTGGCAAGAATGACTGCAAAGGCAAGCAGATCGCCGCGATTGGTCGAAAGACCTACGGCCCGTCCGTCCTCCAGAATCAGTTGTTTTGCTTTTGCAGGAAGGATCTCTACCCGCAGTTCGCGCAGGCGGCTCTCCAGCGCCTTTTCGACGTCGATCGCCTTATCCGAGGCCGGAAAGACCCGTCTGCCCCGCTCGGTTTTGAGTTCCAGTCCGAGCCCTTCAAAAAAGGCCATGGTGTCCTGCGGCGAGAGCGCGGCATAGGCGGCATACAAAAACTTCGGATTGGTCGGAATATTCTCAAAAAATGTATCCCTATCGCAGTCGTTGGTGATGTTACAGCGCCCTTTCCCGGTGATGCGGAGCTTTTTGCCAAGCCGATCGTTCTGCTCGACAAGAAGCACGCTCTTCCCCGCCTCCGCGGCCGCAATGGCCGCCATCATCCCGGCAGGGCCGCCGCCTACGACAAGGAGATCGGCGTTATTTTTTCTCATAGACTTCGTAGCGGTCCCAGACTTCTTCGAGGATCCGCAGACGTTCGGTGACTTCTTTTTCCTTCTTGCGCGAGACCGCCATAACGATCGCATTGATAATGCTCAGCGGAGCCACAAGGGAATCCACAAAGGAGATCATGTCGCTCCTTGCAATAAGAAGTTCATCTGCGAAACCGGCAATCGGCGAGGCGGTACTGTCGGTCAGTGCCACGATGTTGGCACCCTTCCCTTTGGCGTATTCCACGGCGTGAATAATCCGCTTGGAGTAGCGGGGGAAGCTGATGGCAAACATGACGTCGCCCTCGCCCACCTGCATAATCTGTTCAAAGATCTCGCTGGCCGAGGTCGTCTCAATGAACTTGACCTGGTCGAAGATCATGCGGAAGTTGAAGTTAAGAAAGCTTGCAAGCGAGGAGGAAGAACGCACGCCGATGATATAGATACACTTGGCGTTCACAATGGCTTCCACCGCCGCTTCAAAGGAATCTTTGTCGATCTCCTCGAGCGTTCTGCGGATCTTCTCGGCGTCCGAGAGAAGCACCTTCTCAAGGATATTGTTATTCCCCATGAGCGTATTCGTCACTTCAATGCGCTGGAAAGAGGTCAGCTTGTTGTGAACGATCTTTTGCAGGGCGTTCTGGAATTCCGGATAGCCCTCAAACCCCAGCTCGGTGGCAAAGCGCACCACGGTGGATTCCGAGACCTCGACGATCTCGCCGAGCTTTGCCGCGGTCAGATAGGCCGCACGGTCATAATGCTCGGATATATAGGAAGCGATTCGTTTTTGCCCTTTGGAAAACTCCGGCATTTTTTCAGATATGACGCTCAATAAATCCTGGCTCATAAGCACCTCCGAAAAAGCAGAAATAAACAAGAATATTATAGACGAATCCCGCCTGTTTGTCAATGATTTTTGCAGGATTTCCTGCATAAATCCTGCAAAAGAAGATAAGAGTTCCCCTTCGGGTAGCGGTAGTAAAGCCGGGAGGCAAGCGCGGGAAGCACCTCTTTTGTCAAGCACGGACGGACAAGCGACTTGCGCGGCGTCAAAAGGAACCCGATTGCCGCATCAAACGCATCTGGCGTGAGATGCAAAAACAGCTCGGAGAGTCCCACAAGAGATTCCAGGCGGGCAAAAAATGCAAGTGTCTTTTCCCCGCTCCCCTGCAAAAAAAGAATGACCGGGATCTTCTTCTCTGCAAATACGCGGATCGCCTGCAAGCGCAAAACGAGAGGATCACCTGCCCCCGAGAGCGCCTGCTCCAGGGCATACAGGCTCGGTTGCTTCTCGTAGCAGTCGTCCGGCAGATCGACAAGGACGCCGGTCTTGCCCGATTCCAAAAAAGCAGAAAAAAGCGACTCGGAAAAAGCCGTTGGCGTTTTGCTCGCTTTTGCTTCGTCCAAAAGTTTGTCCAGAGGGATAAAATCCGAACCGTTCAAAGTCAGCGACGGAATCTCGTCGGTTTTTTCTTCAAAAAAGTCGTTTTCCGTTGGCTCCGCAATCACATCAAGCGCGGCAAAAAAGCGCCAGATCGGGGCGGCCGTACTCCCGGAAAGTTCTTCCCCACAACCGTTTTTTGCAAGCAACGCGCGGGCATAAAGCAAAAGCCGGTTGTGCGAGAGCTTTTCTGCCGCCTTGCAAAAGGCGCAAAAGAATTCGTAGTCGGAGGCCTTGGCGGAGCAGTCTCTCTCACAAGCGCCGGCTGCAAAAAGGATCTTTTCTGCCTGCGGGATTTTTCGCAAAAGCGAACCCGGATTCTCCATAAAGCGCCCTCCCTTCCGACAAAATTTCTCCTTTTATTGTATTCGTTTTTCTGCGCTCTGTCAAGAAAATTGTCTTTTTTTCGTTTTTTTGTAGACGGCAGCGGATTTTTGTGTTATACTCGTTTGTAGAGTTTTCAAAAAGGAGGAAGAGCATATGGAGCTGAACGAATTCAGTCTGATCTATCCTACCGCAAAGTCAAAGGCCGCGCATGAGAGCGGGAGCGCCTGCCCCGACGTGGACGAATATACGCTCGAAGAGTTGGGGCTTTTGGAGGTCTTTTCTCTGAAGGCGCAGGAACTTTCGAGCTTTCTGACCACCGATCCCGAGGTTATGGCCTACCGCAGAGCTACTTTCTCTGACCTTGTCGCCTGCCCGGAGCTCTCAGAGCTTTTTTCAAAGCTCGTTCCGGTATTGGAAGATATCAAGGAGCTTCGTCGGCTTGAGGCCGACGCCGCCGAGGAGGAAGACTATCTCTCCTCCCTGACCGAGATCGAGTTGTATGTTTCCTCGGTGGAAATCCTTTGGAACGGACTTTCCAAGGCGAAGGATCGCATCAAAAGCCCTGCTTTTACAAAGCTCTACGATCTGGTCGAGGAGCTTTCGCAAAGCGACTATTATCAAAATCTCAATAAGCATCTGCAAGAGTTGACGAGCCGTGTGCGCGAGATCCGCAGTGTGACCATCGGCGTCAACCTTGACTCCCGACTGGAGCCGACCTCGGCCGGCGTGCTTTCGATCAACCCGGAGCCTTTCAAATCGGGCGACGTGCTGGATAAGATCCTGCGGCTCAGCTTCAAAAACGATCCTTACACCTGCATCGCAAATCTTGCGCCCTTCTCCAAAGGACAAACCGAAAACGAGAAGACGGCGCTTTCGACCGCCTTTCACAACGCGATCAATCAGGTCTATCGCTCCTCGCTCCACTCCTGGAAAAAGATCGTGCAGGAGTACGTGCTGGAGAACACCGAGTTTTTGCTCCGACTCTCTCCCGAGTTTGAATTCCTTGCAAAAGGCAGGGACTTTTTGACCGCCCTGCAAGAAAAAGGACTTCCTTTGTCGACCCCGACTCTGCGCCCTATGGAAGAAAACGCCTTTTTTGCAAAGGGGCTTTACAACCCGGTCGTGGCGCTCAAAGCCGAGGGCGAAATGGTTCCGAACGATCTTTCCTTTGATGAAAATGCAAGGATCTTCGTTCTGACCGGCCCCAACCGCGGCGGCAAGAGCGTGATCACCTGCGCGCTGGGTCTTTCCTTTGTCATGCTCCAGCTCGGTATGCCGGTCCCGGCCGAGAGTGCAACGCTCTCGCCTGTTGACGGCATCTACACCCACTTCCCGACCGGTGCCGACGACACGATCGACAAAGGGCGGCTTGGCGAAGAATGTGCGCGGCTTGGCGAAATTTTTGACGCCGTCACCCCTTACAGCCTCGTGCTTCTCGACGAATCTCTCTCCTCCACCGGCAGTTTTGAGGCTTCCTACATTGCCTCGGAAGTACTACTCGGCTTTTCCAAGGTCGGTTGCAGAACGCTCTTCTCGACCCACCTGCACGAGCTTGCCGCACGAGTTCCCGAGCTGAACGAGCGCGCAAAGGCAGAAGGCGGCTTCCCGATCGACACGCTGGTCGCCGGCATGGAAGAGGACAGACGACGCTCCTTTGTCATCACCCGCGCAAAGCCGGACGGCAAGAGCTACGCCGGAGACATTGCAAAAAAGTACGGACTGACCTATGAGGACATTCAAAAACGGATCCAAAAATAAAGAGCGCGGCAGGCGTCAGGCCTGCCGCTTTTCTTTTATTTCGGAAAAGGAGCCAAAAAACAGACTTTTGAGAAGAATCAGCACCACCGGCCCCAGTAGCATTCCCCACACGCCGAACAGTCGCCAGCCGGCATACCCGGCAAAAAGCGTGAGGATCGGGTGCAGTCCGAGGCTTTTCCCGAGCAAATGCGGCTCGAGAAACTGCCGTGCAAGCGTGATGACGGCATACAGGATGAGAAGCCCCGCACCCAAAGCAATATTCCCCTGCCAGAATTGAAAGATGCCCCATGGAATGAGCACCGATCCGGTGCCGAGGATCGGCAAAAGATCCACAAAGGCAACGAAAAAGGCAAGCAAAAAAGCATATTTGACTTTCAAAATCAAAAACCCCGCAAGCAGTTCTCCCCAGGTGATGAGAAAAAGCAAAAGATAGGCGCGCAGATAGCGAAAGGAGAGCTGTCTTGTTTTGTGCTGGAAAATCGGGAGCTTTTCATCGAGATAGCCTTTCCATTTTTGCGGCAGGCGCTCAAGGAGCGCATCCCAAGGGCGCCTCCCTTCTATTGCAAAGGCGTATGCCACGATGATGACCACCACGACAGAAAGCAAAAAACCGGGAGCGCCCGAGAGGATCTTTCCGAACAGCGCGGTCAGCCCTTCCAGGATCCTGCCGAGCAACCCGGGCAGCCAGCTTTCAAAAGAAGCGCGAAGCGGACTCTCTTGGTCACCAAACAGGTCAAGAACCTTTGCAAAACTCGCTTGCAGATCTGATTGAAAAGAAGAAAAGTTTGACAAAAACGCCAGCCCTTCTTCGAGTATCCGTTTTCCAAGCGCCCGAATCAGGAGCGCAAGCAGAAAAAGAAGCAGGGTCAGAATCAGCGGCGCAAGGAGCGCACAGGGAATCTTTTTGGAGGCTCTGGCGGCAAGCCGCCTTGCAGAAAAGGCAAGCAAGGCCCCTGCGGCAAATGGCAGAAGGAGCGGAAGCAGATAGCGAAAGGCAAGAAACAGGGCGGCCCCACCCAAAAAGATACAAAGAAGGATCGCCGCACGGTTTTGCCAGGATTCTTTTTCCATCACACCACCCCCTTTGTTGTATTCTATCCGTTCTTGCGTCCGATTATTTCCGCAAAAATGAAAAAATGGAAAAATGGAAAAAAGAATTGACAAGCCTTTCGTTTTTTGATAAAATCAAAAAGGAAAATCACAAACGGAGGCTTTTTTAAATGGGAAAGAAAAACTCGCGCCAAGCGCAAAAACAAGCGGCCGTAAAACGCAACCGCATCATTCTCATCGTAATTCTCTCGGTTGTTGCCGCCCTTCTGATCGGTGCGCTCGTTTTCACGATGCTGCAAAAAGACGGCGGAAATGAAACAACCGATACAAAGATCAGCTATGCAAAAATGAGCGTCAGCTTTACCGACAAAGACGGCGTCGCCCGCACAGGCGACATTGTGATCGAGCTCCGTCCAGACTGCGCTCCGCTGACCGTTGCAAACTTCAAAAAGCTCGTTTCCGAGGGCTTTTATGACGGCACCGATTTCTTCCGCATCATTGAAGGCTTTATGATTCAAGGCGGTGAGAACGCCTCCAAAGAAGCCGAGGTCATCAAAGGCGAATTTGCGCTCAACGGCATTGACAATCCTCTCAAACATGAAAGGGGCGTCATCTCCATGGCGCGCAGAGGCGATAATTATGACGGAAGCGCCCTCACTTACAGCGATGGCATCGTTTCCTACAATTCCGCGTCCTCCGGTTTCTTTATCATGCACGAAACAACCGCCTCTCTCGACGGTCAGTACGCGGCATTCGGACGCGTTGTCTCGGGCATGGAATACGTTGACCTGATTGCCGAAACCAACCTCGTTTACTCCGAAAAATACGGAGACACCGTGCAGCCGGCGGAACCCGCCACGATCACCCGCGTTGTCTTAATGGATACGCTTGACTGATCCATGCTGCTCCTTGCCACCGATCGCCCTTCCTTTGGAAAGGATCTGACAGCCCGGCTGGAAGCCGCCGGAGTGTATCTCTTTCGCGTCCCGCTTGAAACCGCGCTCTTTTATGCGCACAAAAAGGACACCGGCGGCGCGATTCTGGACGGTGCTTTGGAACTGCAAAAGGCCGAGGCTCTTTGCAAAAGTCTGAAAGAAGCCTACCCGGAACTACCGGTGGCGCTCTTGCTTACACCGAAAGGAACTCCGGACGCTCCCGCCGACAGACTCATTCGGGAAACTTCCCCGGACGCGGTTTTTGATGAGGCGCTCGAGTTTGCGGTCAAGATCTGCGGCTTTCGGACAAGTCCGCTTTCCACCTTTCACCTTTATGTCGGGAATGACCGAAGCGACGTACTTTACAAGGGCTACCGGCTCCCGCTTTCACAAAAGGAGTACGAGCTGCTCCGGATCCTCTTTTATCGGGCGCCGAACTGGACGAGCGCCGATGATCTCATGGAACTCTTATACCCCGACGGTTCAAGGAAGATCTCAACGCTGTTTGCACACATCAGTCACATCAACAAAAAGGTCAAAGCGTGCGGCGAACCGCCGCTCATCCTTTGCCGCAAAGGCCTCGGCTACCGGCTTTGCGACACCGTTTTACTCTGATACAAAAATCCCGAAACGGAACATCCGTTTCGGGATTTTTGTATGATTTACAATCAGAAGGCCCATTCGCCGTCCTGGAAGATCGGGACGCGTTTGCCGTCGCGGGTGAGCGCCGTAATCGAAAGATCCTTGGTGCCGATCATGAAATCGACGTGGATCATCGAATCGTTGACGCCCATCTCTCTGCACTGGTCGAGCGTGTACTTTTCGTAATCCTTGATCACGTTGGCAAAACCCATGCCGAGCGCCAGGTGGCAGGCGGCGTTCTCGTCAAAGAGCGTATTGTAGAAGAGGATGCCGGACTCGCGGATCGGGCTGGAGTAAGGCACGAGCGCGCACTCGCCGAGGTAAGCAGCTCCCTCGTCCATGCCGATCATCTCGCGCAGAAGCGCCTCGCCGACTTCGGCGTGGCAATCGACGACCTTGCCCTTTTCAAAACGAACCCAGAACTTGTCGATGATCTCGCCGCGATAGGAGAGCGGCTTGGAAGCGTAAACAATGCCCTCGGCCTCGCCGCGTTTGGGAGAAGTGAAGACCTCCTCGGAAGGAATGTTCGGGTTGTAGATGATGCCGGAACCGAGCGCGGCTTCGGCGCCGCCCATAAAGAGGGCTTCGGGGATCATTCCGACCCAGAGATCGGTGCCGTTTGCCGATTTGTATTCCAGACGATCAATGCCGAGGCTGTTGAGATAGGTGTAGCGCTCGCGCAGATCCTTGTTGTGCGCCTCCCAAGCGGCAATCGGGTCTTCCCCATCGGCTCTTGCAGTCTTGAGAATGGCCTCCCAGAGTTTTTCAACAGCCTGTCCTTTGCGAAGCTCGGGAAACAGTTTTTTCGCCCAAACAGCGCCCGGCACGGCGGCAATGCACCACTGGTACTTGTTCTCCATGGCGTCGCGGTAGGGTTTGATGATCGGGAAACGGTTCTTTGCGACGGTCGCCATTTTTTTCTGGTTGACGCCCTTCAGGCCGTCCGGATCGTCGGATTCCAGATAAATGCGTGCAGGAAGCGTGTCCACATAATGCTGCAGGCGCGCCTTTTCCCACTCTTCGATGTGCGAAAGCGTGCGGACTTTTCCTTTTTGAATATGGACCTTGGTCAGCGGCAAATGCTCCCATTCGACCTTGACCCAGTTTGCGCCGAGTTTGTAGCATTCCTCGACGAGCATGGTCACGAACTCGGGCTGGTCGAGCGACGCGGTGATGATGACGTTCTGCCCTTTTTGCAGATTGATGCCCATTTTGGCAATGAGTCTTGCATAGTTGCGTAAAACCGTCTTTTTCATTTCAAATGGCTCCTTTTTTCAGTGTGATAAATTTTCAAAGGCCGTGCGGATCTCCTCCGGAGTGTATCCGTAACGAACCAGTTTTGCTTTGAGTTTTTTGCGCTCTTCGGGGTCGTCGGGAAGCCTTCCGCACTTCTTTTTCAAGAGTTCGGTGCAAAGGTCGGAAAATTCGATGTCGAGGAGCAGATCGTCGAGCGTTTCGAGCGCTTCTTTTCCGTAGCCTCTCGTCCAGAGATAGGAGCGGATCCTTCTGCCTCCCCAATACTTGCGGGCGCATTTTTGCACCTCGCGGCGGATCATTGCCGCCTCGTCGATCAGTCCCCTTTGTGAAAGCTCGGTCGCCGCTTTGAGAGAGACCTCCCTTTTGTGGCCGTGCTGGGCGATTTTTCTTGCCAGCGCATGCGTGGGGGCGGGGGCAAAGGCCAGCAGATTTTCGCCGCACCGGAGCGCGCCGCAAAGGGCCGAGGCTTCTTCGATCGCCTCGATCCGCTCGTCGGTCAGGATCTCGCCTTTGCGGATCTTCAGATCCATGTATTGCTCCATGGTGACGAGAAGCTGTCTGCGCTCGCCGTCAACTTCCAGAATGGTCAATGCAACGTCGGCTCCCTCGTTCTTGGCGCAGATCCCGCAGATGCGGGCAGCCGAATTGCCGGTATCCATAGGATCACTCCGAGAGTTGCAGCTCGAAATCGTCCTCGTCGTCCATCTCGAACTCCTCTTCGGTGTTCGTCTTGGCCTCGCTGCTCTTCTCGCGGATCTTCTCCTCGATCTCCTTCATGAGATCGGGCGTGTTCTCCAGCAGCTTGCGGACGTTTTCTTTGCCCTGGCCGATGCGCTCTCCGCCATAGGAGAACCAGGAGCCGCTCTTTTGGATAATGTCCAGCGCAATGGCATAATCGAGGATCTCGCCCGAGGCGGAAATGCCCTTGCCGTAAAGAATATCGAACTCGGCCACCTTAAACGGAGGCGCGACCTTGTTTTTGACGATCTTGCACTTGACGTGGTTGCCGTAAACGTCGTTGCCCTCTTTGAGCTGTTCGGTCTTGCGCACGTCGATGCGGACCGACGCGAAGAACTTGAGCGCGCGGCCACCCGGAGTGGTTTCGGGATTGCCGTAAATGACGCCGACCTTTTCACGGATCTGGTTGATGAAGACGACCACGCAATTGCTCTTGGAAATGACGCCCGAGAGCTTTCTCATGGCCTGGGACATCATGCGGGCCTGCAGACCCACCATGGCCTGCCCCATATCACCCTCGATCTCCTGGCGCGGAACGAGCGCCGCGACCGAGTCGACCACAATGGCGTCCACCGCGCCCGAGCGGGCCAGCGCTTCGCAGATTTCGAGTGCGTCTTCGCCGCAGTCGGGCTGGGAGACGAGCAGATCGTTGATGTTGACGCCGAGATTCTTGGCGTAAACCGGATCAAGCGCGTGTTCGGCGTCGATGAAAGCCGCCGTGCCGCCGGTCTTTTGCACCTCGGCAAGAATGTGAAGTGCGACCGTGGTTTTACCCGAGGATTCCGGCCCGAAGATCTCGACGATGCGCCCTCTCGGCACGCCGCCGATCCCGAGTGCGAGATCCAGCGAGATGGAACCGGTGTGGATGGCCTGAACCTCCATGTGACGATTTTCTCCCAATTTCATAATAGATCCTGCGCCAAAATCGCGCTCGATCTGAGACATCGCCGTGGCGAGCGCCTGTTTTCTGCCGTCGCCGTCCAGTTCGTTGTAAACCGCCGCTTTTCCCTTTTTCGTGTTTGCCATTTTGATGATTCCTTTCCATTTTTTGCATCGGTTTGTCGATTGACTCCATTATACGCCGCTTTTTTCGGTTTGTCAATAGGTTTTTGAAAATATATTTTTCCTTTTTTGGAATTTTGAAAAAGAGTTTTCAAAAGCAGCTTTCGATTTTACCATTTTAAAAAATGCGATTGTTCCCTTTTTGGAATTCTCTTTTTTTGAAAAAAATTGGAGATTTTGCTTGCATTTTTTATTCTTTAATGTTATAATAATTATATATTTGCGCAAAACAAGCGATCGGAGGTCCCACATGGACGAAAAAAAGAAAAAAAGAACCCTGCGGGTCAAGAAAAAAGGATTAAAAAAAGATTCCTCCAGAGAAGACTCCTCTTTTACCCCCCTCCGCAAAGATAATAAAAATGGAAACAAAAAGGAAGCGGTCAATCTGCATCCGAAAGCCTCGCAAAAAAGGATCCACCAGATTTTGCCCTTGGTCTTCGGCGTTTTGGCCTTTCTTCTGTTTATTACGCTGCTCCTCGACCTGATCTGCAATCCAGCTGGAAGCAACATCAACGATTTCAATTCCAATGAGCACTGGCTGGGAGCCGTCGGGTACGGATTCAGTCGGTATGTATTACTTGGCCCATTCGGATCGGGCGCATTCCTCCTTCCCTTTTTGCTCCTCTACACGGCCCTGTTCTGGAAGCGCTGGACCCAACGCGGCAACCATGTCATAAAGCTGGTTCTTTTGCTGGTTCTGTTCATTCTATTTGATATTCTGATCCAAGCCGTTTATTTTGCATGCGTGCCCAAATACCGGTTCCAATTTGACGGCGCGTTCAGCCACCTGCAAAACTACCCGCCCCTGTCGAATCCGAAAGATCTTTTCAATAGCGGCTATCAAGCTTACACGGGCGGCTTTGTCGGCGGAATTCTCGCCTACGGTCTTGCCGCGGCCCCGGCCGGTTTGTTCGTTTATATTCTTCCGATCGTTCTGATCACGGCGATCATCCTGTTTTTGCAGGATTTCTCGCTCCACGCCTTCCTCGAAAAAATGAAACTGCGCCGCGAGCTTCGCTCCTCGCGCGTGCCGAGCATGTCCGAACAGGAAGCCGAAGCCGCCGGATACGAGGCAAAGCTGAACAACAGAATGAACAAGCTCGCCGCAAAGAATGCCGACGACGAAGAAGATCTGCCGCCCGAGGGAGCAGTCACCCCGGAAGATTCCAAAAAGAAAAAGAAGGACGACATGGCCCCCATGCCCGTCCCGAAGCTGAAGTCGCATCCCAATGATCAGCTCTATATCCCGGAGGATCTGGATGAGATCCCGGCGTCGCCCGACGAGGCCGCAAAAGACGCTCCCCAAGAGATTCCTCTCGATATCGCCGAGCCGAAAAACGCCAATTCGGAAGCCGCGATCGATCCGCTCTTCCCCCGCCTGGCCGGCGGAAAGAGCGCAAAGAAAGCCGCCAAGGGACAGGCCGATCCGTTTGATCTTTTCGTTTGCTTCCCGAATGAAGGAAAGGAGACAGAAAAGCAGGACGAACACGTTCCCCTGCCGCCCGAGGTTCCCCTTGTGACCGGGAACGTGGATACCACGCCGCTCGCACCCTCCGGTGAGAGTGAACGCCAAGGCAATTCCGCGCAAAACGCCTCCGGCGAATCCGGCGTCTTTGAGCCGCCGGTGTTCCGCAGAGTCGATATGTCGCTCAAACTGCAATCCACCGACGAGGGTGACACGACCGCATCCCTTCCTCCCGAAGAGAAGCCCTACGTCTTCCCGCCCATCTCTTATCTCCACGTCAGCGAGGCCATGACCGAGGACAGCGAGGAAGAAATCCACCGCACCATGCTGGAGCTTGCCGAGACCTTCCAGAACTTCCGCGTGGGCGTCAAGGAGATCAACTACTCCTGCGGCCCCACCGTCACCAGGTATGAAGTCACTCCGGCCCCGGGCGTCCGGGTCAAGGCCATCACGGGACTTGCCGACGATATCGCTCTGTCGCTTGCAACCAGCGGCGTGCGTATGGAAAGCAACATTCCCGGCAAAAACGCGGTCGGCGTCGAAGTACCGAACAAGCACCGCTCAACGGTTTATCTGCGCGGACTCATCGAATCCGAAAAATTCACCGAAGCCAAGAGCCGGCTCACCTCCTGCCTGGGCGTGGATATTGCAGGCCATCCCGTTGTATTCGACGTTGCCGCCATGCCTCACCTGCTCATCGCCGGTACCACCGGTTCGGGTAAATCGGTCTGCATCAACTCGATCATTCTGAGCCTTCTTTACAAGGCCCGTCCGGACGAAGTCAAGCTTGTGCTCATCGACCCGAAAAAGGTCGAGTTCTCGATCTACCGCAACATTCCGCATCTGCTGGCACCGATCGTGACCACGCCGAAGGATGCCGCAGGCGCTCTGCAGGCCGCCGTGGAAGAGATGGAGCGCCGGTTTGAAGTCTTTGCAGAGGTCGAAGTTCCCGATCTCAAGCGCTACAACGCCGCAACCAAGGACGATCCGGACAAGCCGTTTTTGCCGCAAATCGTCATCATCATCGACGAGTTGGCCGACCTTATGATGACGGCGCCGACCGAAGTCGAAGAGGCCATCTGCCGCATCGCCCAGAAAGCGCGTGCCGCAGGCATTCACCTTATCGTCGGTACCCAGCGTCCGTCGGTTGACGTTGTGACAGGTTTGATCAAATCGAACATTCCGTCTCGTATCGCGTTCACGGTCTCCTCGCAGGTCGACTCGAGAACCATTCTGGATACCGCAGGCGCCGAAAAGCTGACCGGCAAGGGCGATATGCTCTTCAGCCCGATCGGTTCCACCCACGCCGCCCGCGTGCAGGGTACCTTCGTCAGCGACGACGAGATCCGCCGCATCTGCGATTTCATCCGCGCCTCGAACGGCCTTGCCAATTACGACGAAAACTTCATCAGCAAGCTCAAAGAGCTGGCTGCGCGCTGCGGGCTCAAGAAGGGCCAGACCGCTCCCGACGCCTCGACCGAATCCGAATTTGGAGACAGCGACGCCAAGTACACCGACGCCGTCCGGATCGCCGTAGAGGAAAAGAAGATCTCCACCTCCCTGCTTCAGAGAAAGCTGCAGATCGGTTACAGCCGCGCCGCAAAGCTCATCGACCGCATGGAGGCCGAGGGCATCGTGTCTCCTCCCGACGGCTCCAAGCCGAGAAGCATTCTCATCACGCCGGAAGAGTACCTCGACCGCTTTGTCAACGTGCTGACCCCCGACGAGCCTGCCTCTTCCGAAACCGAATTTTGATCTTTGCTTCCCGATTTTTTCAGAAAAATCGCAAAACCTATTTACAAATCGGAAAAAATATGCTATAATACGTTCCGTATGACACAAACTCGGCTCTCGGAATTTAGATTGCCGGCGTCGATCGACCCGAGCAATTCTTCACCCGCCGAAGGCTGGGGTGTGCCAAATTTAAAGAAAGGTGAAGAAAATCATGCAGAAAGAAGAAAAGCTCAATCTCATCGAACAGTATGCGACCCACGAGGGTGACACTGGCTCCCCCGAAGTGCAGATCGCCATTCTGTCGGCCCGCATTGCAAACCTGACCGAGCACCTGAAAGCCAACAAAAAAGACTTTCACAGCCGCCGCGGTTTGCAGAAGATGATCGGTCACAGAAGAAACCTGCTCAACTACCTGCAGAAGGTTGACATCGAGCGTTACCGCGCCATCGTCAACAAGCTGGGACTCAGAAGATAAGATCAAAAAGAGCGGAGAGCCACGCAGACCGTGTGGCCCTCCCTCTTCGTCTGTTTCGGCCCCTTTGATCCGCTTTCCCTGGTTTTTACGCCGCGGTCGGATTAGCCATTTCCTCTGCCCCCGAAGCCTTTTTTTCGGGGTTGGAGTCAATTGCTAAACCCTCCGCTGCGAAGAATAAAAAATTCATTGTACGGAGGAAAAAATCCCATGTCCACCATCAAAAGTTCTCAGATGGAATTCAAAAACGAAAGAAAATTCGAGTACACTCTTGCCGGCAGACCGCTTGTGATCGAAACCGGTAAGGTTGCCGGACTTGCCAACGGCTCTGTGCTCTGCCGCTATGGCGACACCGTGGTGCTCTGCTGCGCCACCGCATCCGAAAAGCCGAGAGACGGCATCGACTTTTTGCCGCTCTCTGTCGACTTTGACGAAAGAATGTACGCCGCCGGCAAGATCCCCGGAGGCTATCTCAAGCGCGAAGGCAAACCGAGCGAAAAAGCAGTGCTCACCTCCCGCGTGATCGACCGCCCGATTCGTCCGCTCTTCCCGAAGGATCTGCGTAACGACGTGGCGCTCACGCTCATCGTCATGTCGGTCGACCCCGACTGCTCGCCCGAGATCACGGCCATGATCGGCGCTTCCACTGCCCTGTCCATTTCGGATATTCCGTGGAACGGCCCGATCGGAGGCGTGTTCATGGGCCTTGTGGACGGCCAGATCGTCGTCAACCCCAACGCCGAACAGCAAAAGAAGAGCGATCTCCAGCTGACGGTCGCCGCCTCAATGGAAAAGGTGGTCATGATCGAAGCCGGCGCCAACGAAGTGGACGACGACACCATGTTCCAAGCCATCATGCAGGCGCACGAAGAGATCAAGAAACTGCTCGGTTTTATCAACGGCATCATCGCAGAGATCGGTAAACCGAAGTTCGAGTATCCTTCCTGCGAGCTGGATCACGATATGTTCGACAAGATCTTCGCTTTCTGCGAAAAGGACGTCATGGAGGCTCTTGACACCGACGACAAGAACGTGCGCGACGCCAAGATGGTTCCGATCAAGGATGCCATCCTTGAAAAATTCACCGATGAGTATCCCGACCTTCCCGGCATGATGGACGAGCTGGTTTACAAGATCCAGAAAAAGATCGTCCGTCGCTGGTTGCTTGTGGACAAGAAGCGCGTCGATGGCAGAAGCATGGATCAGATCCGTCCCCTGGCCGCAGAAGTGGGAGTCCTTCCCCGTGTTCACGGTTCCGGACTTTTCACCAGAGGCCAGACGCAGGTCATGACCGCCGCAACACTCGGCACTCTGTCCGAGGCGCAAATGCTTGACGGCATCGACAGTGAGACCTCCAAGCGCTATATGCACCACTACAACATGCCCGGTTTTTCTACCGGTGAAGCAAAGCCTGTCAGAAGCCCCGGACGCAGAGAGATCGGTCACGGCGCGCTTGCCGAGCGGTCGCTCATTCCGGTTCTTCCCTCCGAGGAAGAATTCCCCTACGCCATCCGTCTTGTCTCTGACGTCGTTTCCTCGAACGGTTCGACCAGCCAGGGTTCTGTCTGCGGTTCCACCCTTGCCCTCATGGACGCGGGCGTGCCGATCAAAGCGCCGGTCGCCGGTATCTCCTGCGGTCTGATCACCGCCGAGGACGGCTCCTGGGATACCATGATCGATATTCAGGGTCTTGAGGACTTCTACGGCGACATGGACTTCAAGGTCGCAGGTACCCACAAGGGCATCACCTCGATCCAGATGGACCTCAAGATCGACGGTCTTACCCCCGAGATCATCAAAAAAGCCTTTGAAATGACCCATGCGGGCAGAGATTACATCATTGACGAAGTGATTCTCAAAGCCATTCCGGCTCCTCGTGCTGAGGTTTCGAGATACGCACCTAAGATGACCACCATGAAGATCGATCCCGACAAGATCCGTGAGGTCATCGGCAAAGGTGGATCTGTCATTCAGAAGATCGTGGCCGACACCGGCGCAAAGATCGATATTGAAGACGACGGAACCATTCGCATCGCCGCCGTCAACGCCGACCAGGCAGAAGCCGCAAAGGCCTGCATTGACGCCATCGTCTTTGAGCCTGTTGTGGGCGCCATCTACCAGGGCCCCGTCACCGGCATCAAAGAGTTTGGTTGCTTCGTTGAATACGCGCCCGGCAAAGAAGGCATGGTTCACATCTCCAAGATCGCTCCCAAGCGCCTTGAGAAGGTTGAAGACGTACTGAAGATCGGCGACGTGGTTCGCGTCAAATACATGGGGCTTGACAAGAAGGGCCGTATGGACTTCTCGATCAAGGATGCCCTCGGCGAATAAGAATTTCATCATTTTTACTTCACTTTGCGGAAAGGAGAGGATTTAAGCATTATGGGAAAATACCAGGGCTCGTCCCGCAGTTTCAACACGCTGAAGCACAGCAACAGGGCTGAACGCTCCAAGCGCAGAGTACAATCCAAATATCTGATCCTCTCCATTTGCGCGGTGATCATTGCCATTTTGCTTGCCCTGATGGTTTTCGCCGTCATGGCCATCGCGCACAAAGGGTCCTCTAAAGCACCCGCCGAAACAAGCGGCGACAAGGAGATCGCTTTCAAGGAGGCCACCTTTGCAAGCGAGGATGCAGGCAAAGGAAATCTGCTTTTGGTCAACGCCCAGCACAAGTACAGCTTTTTTGAAGGCACTTCGCTGGTCTCGGCAAGCAGTGTGTCAACGCCCGGATGCGTTCAGAATTCTTCTATTTTAGTCAATGCCGAGGCGCTGGCCGCCTATGACAGCATGATGAAAAAATACGTGGAAGTATTCGGAGAGAGCGACATTTGGCTGGTCGAGGCCTACCGTACCGAAGCCGAGCAGGCGAACAAACAGTTTGCGCCCGGATATTCGGATCACCACACGGGAAGACTGCTTACCATCAAGCAAAAGAATGGGAGCGATCTTTCGGCCGACAACTGGCTTTACCAAAACTGCTATAAGTACGGCTTTGTTGTCCGCTATCCCGAGACAAAAAGCATGCAGACCGGCGTTTCCGGATATACCTACGCGTTCCGCTATGTCGGGATCCCGCACGCGACCTACATGCAGGAACACAGCCTTTGCATGGAAGAATATATCGTGCTTCTGCAAAACAATTATTCGAGCGGCGAGACGCTGAAGTTTACCGCGGCAGACGGAAATCGCTATGCGGTCTATTCGGTCAAAGCGGCGACCAGCGGAGCCACCACGCTCTCGGTTCCCTCCGCCCTTCCCTACACGATCTCGGGCGACAACGCCGGCAGTTTTGTGATCACCGTCACACTTGGAAAAGCCGAATAAGCATTGCATTTTTTGCATACCCTATATTATTCAGAAAGGAATTTGGTGAACTTTATGGAAGATGAAGCTTTGAACAAAGAAATTTCCGAAATTTTTGAAGAAGAGGATATCGACCTCGAGGGCGACGCAAAAACGACGCTCAAAGAGCGTTATGCCGCCGTCTCGCAGCAGCTTGAAAACCTGAAAGCAAAGTTCTCCGACCTCGAAGGTCAGCTCAAGGATAAGTGCTCCGACGCAAAAGAAAAGGTCAAGACCAAGATCCAGGAAACCAAGGAGAAGGTCGGCGATCCTTATATCAAGACCACCTGCGACTGCCGTGTGGACGTCTACAAGCGCAAGGGCGACGAGGAGCCGATCCGCTCGTATCAAAAAGAGATCGACTTTGGTTGCGCGGTCAAAACGCTGGCCCTGATCGGTGGCGCCGCTTGCCTGCTCGTTTGTGCGGCAAAGCTCATTGACAACGCAAGAAAATAAGTTTTTCAAACCGATCGGAGCGTTTTTCCCTCCGATCGGTTTTCCTTTTTGAAATTTTTTTATAAAATCCCTTGACAAATCTTTTCCTTTATGATACAATACCCCTGTTATCCGAAGACAGCAGGTTCCGGTAAAAGCACATGCTTTCCTGCCGAGGAGAAAAATTGAATCCTTTTTGGTATGCAATCTTTCTTTCTCGGTGCCTGTGCGTCCGGAAGAAAGATTTTTTCTTTGCAAAATTCAACGGGAGGTAAAAGAAATGCCCAGCAATACCATTCTTGCACAAAAACAGCAAGTTGTTGCGGATCTGGCAAACGCGATCAAGAACTCCGCGGCCGGCGTCATCGTCAACTATCAGGGTATCACGGTGGAAAGCGACACCGCAATGCGGAAAGCACTCCGCAATGCAGGCGTCAAGTACGTGGTCATGAAAAACACGCTCACCGGCAGAGCCTGCGACGAAGTCGGTTACGGCGATCTGAAGCAGTATCTGAACGGCATGACCGCCATCGCCATCAGCGAAAAGGATCCCATTGCCGCTGCCAAGGTCCTCAAGGGATACGCCGAAAAGGTGGAATCCTTCAGCATTCTTGCCGGTTACGTGGACGGTGAAGTGATCGACGCAAAAGGCGTTGTGGCTCTGGCCGACATTCCTGCAAAGGAAGTCCTCATTGCCAAGCTCCTTGGTTCGATCCAGTCCCCGCTCTACAAGTTCGCTTACGCCATCAAGGCTGTTTGCGACAAGGGAGAGGAAGCCGCTCCTGCAGCAGAAGCTACCGAAGCTCCTGCCGAAGCACCCGCAGAGACCGCAGAGGCTCCTGCGGAAGCTCCTGCCGAAGCAGAAGCAGCACCCGAGGCTCCTGCCGAAGCTTAATTGCTTCTTTCGGGGAATTCACTTCCCCACGGTACACGGTTTCCGTAAAACCGTAAAAAATCAATATTTACATTTTGGAGGAACTCAAAAATGGCATCCGAAAAGATTACCAACATTCTTGAAGAGATCAAGTCTCTTACCATTCTCGAACTGAACGACCTCGTGAAGGCCGTTGAAGAAGAGTTCGGCGTTTCCGCAGCCGCTCCCGTGGGCGTTGCTGTTGCCGCCGGCGCTGCTGCTCCCGCTGCAGAAGAAAAGACCGAATTTGACGTTATCCTTGCCGGCTTTGGCGACAAGAAACTCGACGTCATCAAAGCTGTCCGCGAACTCACCGGTCTGGGTCTGAAGGACGCAAAAGACCTTGTTGAAGCCGCTCCTAAGGCTATCAAGGAAGGCGTTTCCAAGGACGAGGCTGACAAAGTTGCCGAGGCTCTCAAGGCTGCCGGCGCTACCGTTGAAATCAAATAATTTCAACCCTACAGCTACGCATTCCTGTCAAACGATAACCAAAAAACCTGTCATGCAAAGCATGGCAGGTTTTTTTGTGCTGTTTTATACCACTTGGAACAGATAAAACTTGAGATAATCGGTCTCTGGAAGGCCTAAGACGATCGGATGATCGGGGGCCTGTTGACGCGCCTCGATCTGCCTGAGCGTCACACCCGCATCCTTTGCGGCATCCATGAGCATTTCGACAAAGCGCTCGCTCTCCATGAAGTGCGAGCAGGAGCAGGTGGCAAGAAAGCCTCCCCGCGGCAATAACTTCATGGCGCGGAAATTGATCTCCTTATACCCTCTCTGCGCGCTCGCCACGGTTTTGCGAGACTTGGTAAAAGCCGGCGGATCGAGAATGATAAAATCGTAAGGATGCTTTCCTTCCCGCTCGAGCGACGAGAGCAGATCAAAGACGTCGGCCACGACAAAATCCATTTTTTCTGCAAGACCGTTGCGCGCGGCGTTCTCTTTGGCTTTTTCAATCGCCTCTTCCGAGATATCCACGGCGGTCACGTGAAGAGCGCCACCTTTTGCCGCGTTGAGCGCAAAGGAACCGGTGTGCGTAAAGCAATCGAGCACCGTCTTTCCCTTTGCAAGAGATCCGACCGCGCGGCGGTTGAGTCTTTGGTCAAGGAAGAAGCCGGTCTTTTGTCCGTTTTCCACGTCCACGGTATAGGTGATACCGTTCTCCGGGATGGTAACGATCACCGAGTCGGCCTCGTACCCTGGCATCCAACCCTTCCCCGTTGGAAGGCCCTCGAGCTCCCGGATCTGACTCTCGTTGCGAAGGAAGATCCCGCGGATCGCCACACCGTCCTTTGCAAGTTCTTCGACAAGGAGGCGCACAAGCAGTTCCCGTCTCTCTTCCATACCGAAAGAAAGAACTTCGAGAACGAGCAGATCCGAAAAGCGGTCTACCGTAAGGCCCGGGAAGCCGTCGGCCTCGCCGAAGATGAGGCGGCAGGCAGTGATCTCGTCGCCATAGACCGCTTTTCTGTAGTCGATGGCATAGCGGATGCGCCTGCGCCAGAAGGCTGTGTCAAAGCGGTCGTTTGCGTTCTTTGAGAGGACGCGCACCCGGATCTTGGAAACCTCGCTCAAAAGGCCGGTTCCGAGGTATTTTCCGCCCTCCCCCACCACGTCGACGATCTCGCCGTTTTTCGGTGTGGGGGTGATGGATACCACTTCCTCGGCATAAACCCAAAGGCGGCCGCTCTCGAGAAATTTTTGCCCTTTTTTGGTCACAAGGCAGACCGGATAGGCGCGTGATAATTTCATAAACTATCTCCCTGTTTATTTGCCGGGCTCGTGCGTTTTTTCCGGCACTTTGTAATAATCCAGAATCGGGATAAGGAGCATGGCGGAAAGCCCTGCGGCAAAGCCGCCGTTATAGAGGACAAAACCTCCGTGCATCGCCATGGTCGAGGTGCAAAGCAGAGCGCTGAGGAAACCCGCGATCACGCCGTAGCGTCTGCCGTACCGCCCGGTAAACGGGCAAAGCCCGGTCGCAAAAGCAAGACCGGAGAGATACCCTTGCGTTGACAGGCTCGAGAGGATCGGAAGCCCCATGAGCGTGCAAGCGCCCGAAGAGATCCCGAGAAGAAGCATGTATCCCAACGCGATCGGCCAGACGTTCTTTGGAGTCTGCCCGGATGCGCCGAAGGTGATCGCCGCAATGATCACACCGGTCGTGGGCCCTGTAAAGCCGACGCCTTCGGTCAGCAGGATCACCAGATTGAAATAGATCAAAACGCAGATCCCGTAAAAGCCGATGTTGATGAGCGTCCTCGGCATGCCGAATTTGATCGGAAAATCGTCCTGCCAGCCGTCGCAGTCAAAAAGCGGCTTGTAGCCCCGGAAAGACTTTTTGTTCCCGAAAAATCCCCATAGAATCGTCAGCAAAAAGGCAACTGCGAAAAAGAGGTTGACAAAGAGCAGATAGGAGCGTCCGAAGGATTCATAATGCGCGTTGTAATAGGAGATTGGCCCTGTATTGTCGATGCCGAGCGTCTTATAGAAAAAGGCAAAGGCAAACACGCCGAAAATGCCAACGGCAAGCCCGGCCTTGTAAAGGCTGAATCCCCTATGCATTTTAGAGGTCCCGGGAAGGAGCGCCGGGATCAGAAATCCGGCAAGGATCCCAAAGCCGAGCGTCAGGAGCACGCCGGGAAGCGTGACCGTCGGATGAGTCGGATCAAAAGACTCTTTTTGAAAATAGCGGAACAAAAACTCGCTGACAAAGGGGCCAAGCGACGTGGAGAACATGGCAAGCGGCAAAAGCTCGCCCCGGGAAAGCTTCCGCAGGCGCCCGCAGAAGAAGACGCCGAGGAACGGCGGCCACATATTGAGAAAGTTGAGCCCGAAGAAGCAGTGCGAGATCACAAGAAAGTAGGCCGCAAGCAGGAGCGCCGAGGGCTTGGTTTTGGTAAGGATCGCAAACAGGTTGCAGGCAAGGCCGCAGAGCGCCGCATTGAGAAAGGTTGCGGCAAGGCCGCCGAGTTCAAAATAGTCGGTGAGCAGCTTTGCAGGAGACAAAAGGATGCGCAAAAGCCCTGCTCCGGTCTCCCGAAAATCCGAATAGATCAGCGTGGCGACAAGAGAGGCGAAAAACAAAAGCCCGGTCCAAAAGAGCCCGTAAAGGCGCAGTTGCCGCGCTTCCGGCCCGGTCAGCGCCCGGCGTTCCAGAACGCCGGGGATCGGTTCTTGCATCTTGGCTTTCTTCATCGTCGTTCTCCTTTTTTGTCGTTGATCCTATTTTATCATAAGTTTTGCACTTTTGCAACGATTCCCGGACGAGTTGTTCCTTTTTTTCTTCTTTTGCTTGCAAAAAAATAAAAAGTATGCTACAATAACCTGTAAGAAACCATCGCCGTTTTGCGGCAGGAAGGAGGGTCACATGGCAGACGAAGCACAACTTTTACGCGAAACCGTTGCAAAAAATCTGTCCGATCTGCGCAAAAAGAACGCCATGACTCAAGCCGACCTTGCCGAAAAGCTCAACTACAGCGACAAAGCCGTCTCCAAATGGGAGCGCGCCGAATCGATCCCGGACGTCGTTGTTCTCAAACGGATCGCAACCCTCTTCGGCGTCACGGTAGACTATTTGCTTGCCGACGAACATGACGAAAACGCTCCCGCAGGAATCATTCCAAAGCGACTTTCCACACGGGCGCACATTCTCATCACCTGCATTTCGGTGCTTCTCGTTTGGCTCATTGCCACAACGGTGTTTGTCATGAGCACGATCTCGCTCGGAGAAGTCCGTAGCTTCTGGCTGGTCTGGATCTATGCCATTCCGGTCTCGGCGATCGTATTCCTCGTGCTCAATTCGATCTGGTTCAACCAAAAGATCAATTATCTCATCATTTCCCTGCTCATGTGGTCGGTGCTCCTTAGCACGCACCTGACCGCGCACGTCCTTGGCTACGAGATCCCGCTCATCTATCTTTTGGGAGCGCCCGGACAGGTGATCATCCTGCTCTGGTCAAAGATCCGCAAAAAGAAAAAATAAAAAAAGCCGCGTTTGCGGCTTTTTTATTTTATCGTTTGATTTTGTTGGTCGTGGTTTTTGCAAAGGGAACGCGACGCAGAATCACGCTCTTGATCTGCTTGTAGGAAGGAAGCTCGGAGAGCTTTTTGCGAATATCGGCAAGCACGCCTTTTTCGTTATGCCCTTCCTCTTCGATGTAGACCTCGGAAGAAAGGAAGAGATCCTCGCCGAAATCGTTTTTGGCGGCGCGCACCACCACCTCGTTGATATAGGGAATATTGGCGATCTTCTCTTCAAGCTCTTCGGGATAGATGTTTTTGCCGTTGCTGAGGATGATGATATTCTTCTTGCGGCCGGTGATGACGATCTCGCCCTTGTCGTTGATCATACCATAGTCGCCGGTATAGAACCAGCCGTCCTTTAATACCTGCGCGGTCAGATCCGGGCGGCGGTAATAGCCTTTCATCACAACGTCGCCCTTTACCAGAATCTCGCCGATCCCGTTGGAATCGGGTTCATCGATCTTCCATTCCAGACACTCGAGCTTGCGGCCCGCCGAGGAAAAGTTGTTGCTCTTCGGATCGTTGACCGAGACGAGCGGTGAACACTCGGTGATGCCGTAGCCGCCGGTCAAGGGCATGCCGATGCTGTCAAAGAAGGCACCGACTTCAGGCCGGATCGGGGCTCCTCCGCAAACGATGCGTTCAAGCTTTCCGCCGAATTCTTCGAGGATCGACCCAAAAAGGGCTCTTCGCAGGTCGATCCCGACCCGGCGAAGCGCGCCGGAAATCTTGACCGCCTTTGCAAACTGTTTTTCTTTTCCCTGCTTGCGGATCGAATTTTGAATGGCCTTGTAGAAGTGATCCGAAAAGGCCGGGACAAGATAAATGTGATTGGGCTTGTAGCGCTTGAGATTCTTTTGCACGTTCTTGATTGCGTCGTTGATGCAGAGCGTCACGCCCGCGTGGAGCGAGACCAGAATATCGCAAACCGCCTCGTAGGTGTGATTGTACGGAAGCACCGAGAGTCCCCTGCCGTGGATCTGCGAGCATTTGAGGCCGTAGTAAATACCCGAGACGATGTTGTGCTCGGTCAGCATCACGCCCTTTGCCACACCGGTCGTCCCCGAGGTGTAAACGAGGTATTTGAGCTCGTTTTCGTCCGAGGCGAGCGCATCGTAGGCAGAATGATCCAGCGCCTTCCCCTCCTCAATGAGCTTTTTCATCGAGAGAAACTCGCCGTCATGCTCTTCCCTGCCAAACGAGACAAAGCATTCGACTCCCGGCAGTTTTTCCCTGTGCTCGCGCAGTTTTGCTTCAAAGGCAGAAGAGCAAAAAACCACTCTGCTTTCGCTGTCGTTGATCAAAAACAGGATGTTTTCGATCGGAAGCTCCTTATCGATTGGCACAAAGACACCGGCACTCATCAGGGTGGTCACAAATGCCTGGATCCATGGATAGGAGTTCTCTCCCACGCAGGCGATATGCGTGTTCCCATAACCTCTTTGTTCCAGACTTGCACCGAGGTTCTCAAGGCTCTCATAAAAGGCGCGGACGGTCACTTTTTGCGTCAGACCGCCCTCGTCAAATTCGTATGCGATCGCGTCCGGTCTTGCCACAACTGCAAGCGTCATCATCTGACGGATCGAAAAAATTTTCGGAATGGTTTTCATATGGATTCGTTCCCTTCGGAAATTTGCCGGACTTTTCCGACAAGGGTATTTTATCAACCAAAAAAAGCAAATGCAACCTACTCCTCTCGCCCTTCCCTCTCCGGCAAAAAGAAAAGGTCTCTACCGACGGTAGAAATGGCCGGTAGAGACCGAAAACTGCAAGGATATTTGATTATTTTGCAAGATCATCAAGAAGGATGCTGCAAAGATCGTCGGCAGAGTGCTTGTTGATATACTGGTTTTGCGCTTCCAGCATCCGCTCGCGGGCGGCCGTGTCGCCAAGGAGATAGGAGGCCATTTTTACCGCCTCCTCGGTATCCCGGGCGCCGAGCGACATTCCGTGATAGCCGAAGAAATGGAGGTTATCGGTCTCGCATCCGGGGATCGGCGTGGTGTGTACGAGCGGGATCCCGTGGGCGGCCGCCTCGGTGGAGGAAAGCCCGCCGGGTTTGGTGAGCAGCAGATCGCAAGCGTCCATATAGAGCGGGACTTCATCGGTAAAATCGACCACCACAACCCGCTTGTTGCCGGGGTACTTTTCTCTCAGCTCGTTTTTCATGCGGCTGTTGTTTCCTCCAAGCACCACAACGCCGAAGTTTGCCGGCGCGGTTTTGAGAAAGAGAGAGACGAGATCGCGCGTGCTTCCGTATCCCATACTGCCGGTCATGATCAGCGCATACTGAATGGTTTTGTGCAACCCGAGTTTTGCTTTTGCCTCTTCCTGCGGGGTTTTTGTCAAGAACTTGTGCGAGATTGGGATGCCTACGGGCGAGAGCTTTTTCTTTTGGATCCCGTGTTTCAAGAAAGAATCGATCAGATGTTCGTGCGGGATGAAATAGCGATCCACCTCGGTCTCGTCAAAGTGCGGGCAAAAATCGTAATCTGTAGATACCAGATAGGTCGGGATCTTGTACTTGTATTGTCTCTTGACGGCGGTCATTACCTCTCCCGCAAACAGGTGTGTCATGATCACGGCATCGGGCTTTGTTTTTTCGAGATATTTGTGAAGCGACGGCGCGCAAATGCTATTGACGGTATAAATAAAGGATTTGCGGCGCAGTCCGAGCCCGGTTTCGCGCTCGGCCATTTTGTAGGTCGCGCCCATGGCCTTTGGAATGTTCAATGTCATTTTGATATAGGCTTTGCAGATCTCTTTGGAAAAGCGCTCGGAAGCAAAGGCCAAAGAGTCCTTGATTTCGGACTCGATCCCCCTGCGCTCAAGTTCTTCGGCAATCGCCCTTGCCGCCGAGTTGTGTCCCTCGCCGGTATTGCAGGATAAAATCAAGATCTTCAAGAAAACGCACCATCCTTTTTTGATTTTCCTTTCCCATATTCTACCACTGTTTTTCCGTTTGCGCAAGTCAAAAGCAGAAAAATTTCAAGTCGTTTTTCTCTTTTTCAGAAAAAGCGCAAAATTTTCGGAATCTTTTTCGTTTTCACTTGAAAAATCCCGCAAACTTGTGTAGAATATACTATGTATGTACCCTATAAAAAGGAGCAAATGAACATGACACAAAATAAAGCTGTACTCAGTTGGATTGACGAAATGAAAGCCCTTGTCGAACCCAAAGACATCCTTTGGATCGATGGGAGTGAAAAGCAGGCAGACGCGCTTCGCAAGATCGCCTGCGCCTCGGGGGAACTCGAAGCACTCAATCCCGAAAAATTCCCGAACTGCTATCTCCACAGGACTGCCGTCAACGACGTGGCTCGCGTCGAGGGCCGCACCTTTATCTGCACCCGCAAAAAAGAGGATGCCGGCAACATCAACAACTGGATGGATCCCGTCGAGTGTTATGAAAAGCTCTCGAAACTCTACAAAGGCTCCTATCGCGGCAAGACCATGTACGTCATTCCCTACTCGATGGGTGTCGTTGGATCAAGCTTTTCCAAGATCGGCATTGAACTCACCGACTCGATCTATGTCGTGCTCAATATGCTCATTATGACCCGCGTCGGTCCCGAAGTGCTGGAAGCGCTCGGCGACAATCCGGATTTTGTCAAGGGCCTGCACGCAACGGCAAACTGCGACGCGGAAAATCGTTACATCTGCCACTTCCCGGAGGACAACACCATCTGGTCGGTCAACTCGGCTTACGGCGGCAACGTCCTTCTTGGCAAAAAATGCTTTGCGCTCCGCATTGCTTCCTACCTCGGCCGCAAAGAGGGCTGGATGGCCGAGCACATGCTCATTCTCGGCATCGAGTTCCCGAACGGCGAGATCAAATACGTTTCTGCCGCATTCCCCTCGGCCTGCGGAAAGACCAATCTTGCCATGATGATCCCGCCCGAAGTCTACAAAAAGAAGGGCTACAAGGTCTGGACGGTCGGCGACGACATTGCTTGGATCCGCGTGGGCGAGGACGGCCGCCTCTGGGCTATGAACCCCGAAAACGGATTTTTCGGCGTGGCTCCCGGCACCAACGAGCACTCGAACTACAATGCCCTCATGACCACGAAAAAGAACTGCATCTTTACCAACGTGGGACACGACCTCTCGGACAACACGGTCTGGTGGGAAGGGCTCAATGACAATCCCCCGAAGAACGCCATCAACTGGAAAGGCGAGGTCTGGGATTACAAAAAGTACGACAAGGCCGACAAAATCAACACCTCCTGCGCGCATCCCAATTCGCGCTTTACGGCCATGGCTTCCAACTGCCCCTGCCTCTCAAGCGAATTTGCCTCCCCCAAAGGAGTGCCGCTCTCGGCGATCATCTTCGGCGGCAGACGTGCAAAAACCGCTCCGCTCGTGTATGAATCGCGTTCCTGGCAGCACGGCGCATTCGTTGGTTCGATCATGGCTTCCGAAACAACCGCGGCGGCCGCAGGCGCGCTCGGCGTGGTGCGCAGAGATCCGATGGCCATGCGCCCCTTCGTCGGCTACGACATGGGCGACTACTGGCAGCATTGGCTGGATATGGGCAAAAAGATCCCGAATCCTCCGAAGATCTTCCACGTCAACTGGTTCCGCACCGACGACGAGGGCCACTTCATCTGGCCGGGATTCGGTGACAACATGCGCGTGGTCCTCTGGATCCTCGCCCGCTGCGCCGGCAAGGTGGATGCGGTAGAGTCCCCGATCGGGTATCTGCCGAAGCCGGAAGACATCAACATCGAAGGTCTTGACGGCGTGACGGTCGATACCATCAAGGAGCTTGTGACCATCGACCGCAAGAGCTGGCTCGAGGATGTGGAGAACATCAAAGAGTTCTACAAACAGGTCGGCGCAAGAGTTCCGAAAGAATTCTACACCGAGCTTGAAACGCTTGAGACAAATCTCAAAGCATAACAACTAAAAAACACGGGAAAGACCGTTTGGTCTTTCCCGTATTTTTTTATTCGCTTCTGAGCGCCGCGACCGGATCGCTCTTTGCCGCGCTCCTCGAAGGAATAAGCCCTCCGATGAGCGTCAGAACGATGCTGAGCAGAATCAAAAGCAGTGCCGCCGGAACCGGAATGAATCCGTTGAGATCCGGCTGTCCGGACAAATGATGGATCAACATGTTCACCGGGATCAACAAGAGCCCCGCAATGGTGATTCCAAGCACGCCGGAAAGTGCGCCGATGATAAAGGTTTCGGCATTGAAAACCGACGCCACATTGTGTTTGGAAGCGCCGATCGCACGCAAAATGCCGATCTCTTTTCTGCGTTCCAGCACGCTGATATAGGTAATGACGCCGATCATGATCGAGGAAACGACCAGAGAGACCGAAACAAATGCAATCAAAATATAGCTGACCGCGTTGATGATATCGGTGATCGAGTTCATCATGGTTCCGACCAGATCGGTATAGTGAATCACCTTTTCCTCATGGCGTTCTGCGCGCACGCTCGCGTTGTAGGAATCAATGATCGCAAGCAGTTCCGCTTTGGCGTCAAAGCTTTTCGGATAAATGATGATTTCGTCAGGCTGCGAAAGATCCGCATACCCGAGTTTTTCCAGAACGCTCTCATAGCTGGAGATCTCGCCCGACATGAGCGACGAGATGATGCTGCGCAATTCGGCATCCTCCATATTGACCTGAATGGCGCTCGCAAAGGCTTCCGCATCGATCGAGAAGGCTGCCGGGATCTTCTCGCCAAGAGAGCCCATAGCGTCGGTCATCATCCCGATGATCCGGTTCCGGATCTCGTCCATGACGATGCCCATCACCGAAGAAAGACTCTCTTCCAGCGATCCCGAATACTCTTGCAAAATCTCGGAGACCCGATCCTCCAGACCGCTCGTATCGAGCATTTTGAGAATCCGGCTGTAAATCAGCCCTCTTCCCTTCTCGGACTCTAAGAAGGAGGAGAAGGATTTGGAAAGTCGGGACGGCCGCGGAAGGTTTTCTTTTTTTGCGTAGGACTCATATCCGTCCAGCATTTTGCCAAAGAGCTGCGAGATCTGGGCTTTGCTGATCATGCGGGGCGTAAGCTCCGCGCGAAGCGATTCGATCTCCTCTTTCAGCAGTTCCTGCGCCTCTTCGGTTGCAAGATACGGCGGGATAAATTTTATCAGATATTTTGCCACATCCGAAAGTCCCGCATCCCCTGCATGATATCGGTCGATCAACTCATCCAGATCCGGTGCGTCCGTGATGATAAGATACTCCGAAAACTGCGACATAACGCGGTCGGTCACCTGCTCCATGCGCTCTTTTGTAATGAGCTTGGGGCTGTTCTCTTCAAGGATCTTCCGGACGTTTTCGGCAAACAGTTCCTTTGCCTCATCCGACCGGAAATAGGTTCGCATCGCCTCGGGAAGGCGCGCATAATCGGTGGCAGGATCATTGGAAATATACTCGTAATAAGCCGTCAGGACATCCAAGAACAGCTGTTCCAGCTCCTCGGCCGAAAGGTTAATTTTGACAGCGCTCAGCAAATAAAGCAAATCGTCCGTTGAGAGCTCGGGGAGGGAAAAAGAAAGTTCGTTCGGGTCGATGAGTTCCGAGAGATCAAGCTCGGATTCTTCTGCCTCCGGGAATTCAAACTCGAGCACGCTCTCGTCAAAGCTGAATGCGTTTTTGATGGCGTCCTCGTCGATTGAAAAGAGAGACGCAAGGCGTGAGAAGACGCTGGCATCCTCTCCCTCGGCATCTTCAAAGGGGTTTCCGGTCAACACGTTGACCGTAGGATCCGCGATCTGCGCTTTTACCGGCTCGCTCTCGGCGGCCTCTGCAATGACGTGCGAAACCAAGGAAGGCAGATAGTTAATCCCTACATTGAGCATGGTTGCCGTCGCGTCCGCCTTGGGCCTGACGACGCCTACAATTTTCAATTCTTCCCCGTTTTCCGCAACCCGTTTGACAAAGGCTTCGTCTTCCGAGCGGTCGGTCCAAATGGTGTGCGCTTCGTCATAGGTAAAAAGATCGGCGCGATTGACAAGCCGGAATTTGATTTCGAGAAAATCCTCATAAGTAAACGAGGCCTTCGGTTCATTCAGTTCCACCTTGACTCCGGCAAGAAAATCTTCGATAATCTTCTCAAGATCGCCGTAATCTTTGAGTCCCATCGTGTAAAGGGTATAATCGCCAACCCTTCCGTCCGGGTTCAGCACCAGAACCAGCTCGTTATACTCTTTTGGCCATCTGCCCGCTTTGAGGTCGTACTGTTCCTCGTACAGGGTAGGCTCGTTTGGCATCAGTGTGAACGCATCGAACGAGCTGTAAGAGTAGGAAAACAGGGACGTATCGAATCCAAGCGCCGAGAAAACCTTGCTCGGATTCACCTGAACCGCCCTGCCGTGCTGCTCCAAAAAGATGAGCGGCGTCACGCTGTATTTGTATTCTACCGAACGGACAAATTTTCCAATTTCCTCGTTGTGTTCCTCAAGGTATTCCTTGAAAGAGCCGAGGTCGTTTGATTCGGCGGTGGAAAAAATTCCTTTGAGACGCTGCGCTTCGGTCACCAGCTCTTCCGTTTCTGCCGGATTCTCTTTCTGATTTTCGGAAGAGGAATCGGACGTATTCTGATTTTGCGTGAGAAGAAAGCTCAAATCAACCGTTCTTTTTTGAAGAGTGATCGGATACTCGCTGAGCGTTTCCACCTGTATTTTTTCGATATAGGCGTTGGTACCCGATGAGAGTGCAAGGATGAGCGCGATCCCGATGATGCCGATCGACCCCGCAAAGGAGACCAGGATCGTCCGGCTGAGCTTGGTTTTGAGGTTCATAAAGCTAAGGCCGAGCGCGGTAAAGAAGGACATAGATGCCTTGCCGAGCCTTTTTTTGTCGTTGACCGAAGTCTTTTTCGGGAAAAACGGACGGGAATCGTTTGTAATTTTGCCGTCGCGCAGTTCCACGATGCGGTTTGCATAAGCCCTTGCGAGCTCCGGGTTGTGCGTTACCATGACCACAAGGCGGTCTTTTGCCACTTCCTTGAGCAGTTCCATGACCTGAAGGCTTGTCTCGCTGTCAAGCGCGCCGGTCGGTTCGTCGGCAAGAAGAACGGTCGGCTCGTTGATCAGGGCGCGCGCAATGGCCACTCTCTGCATTTGTCCGCCCGAAAGCTGGCTCGGGAGCTTATTGATATGATCGCCCAGCCCCACGCGTTCCAGCGCCTCTTTTGCGCGGCGCGTGCGTTCCTTTTTGGAGATTCCCGCAATGGTCAAAGCAAGCTCTACGTTGGCAAGGATCGACTGGTGCGGGATCAGGTTATAGCTTTGAAAAATAAAGCCAACCGAATGATTTCGATACGCGTCCCAATCTCTGTCATTGTATTCCTTTGTGGAAGTCCCGTTGATGACAAGATCTCCGGAGTCGTAACGGTCCAGTCCGCCGATCAGATTGAGCAAGGTCGTTTTGCCCGATCCGCTGGGGCCGAGAATGGCAACAAATTCACTATCTCGAAGATTCAGATCGATATGATCCAAAGCCATCTGCGAATAGCTGCCTGTATGATATTCTTTGCAAATACCTTTGATTTGAAGCATTCTTCTTCTCCTTTCCATGCAAGATCGGGGCCATGGGTACATTGTAACGCAAATCCGATCAAAAAACAAGATTCAACTTGCCGCGTTTTTGAAAAAGCAAACAGGGACCGAAAAAAACAAGTCCCTGTTCGTTCTCAAATCGATTCTCGTTTTTCAAAAGGGATATGCGCGGTTTTCTGACGTTCAGAAGAGCATTTCGGGATAAGTCCCGTTTTTGTGGAGCGCTTTCAGTTCCTCAATGACGATATCGCGGTCTTCCTTGTAGGTAAGTCCAAACCATTTGTCGTGCGAGGGCTCGGCTTTCACGGTAATCGTTTTGTTCGCAAGAAAATCGCCGACCATGACCGGAAGCAGGCATTCTTTTTTGATGTCTTCCGGATTCAGTGCACGAAGGAAATCTTCAAAATAGGTGTTCATGACCTGGAGCAGATCCGGGTGGAAGCCCCAGATGTTCATGGAAACCTGTTCTTTGTCGGAAAGTTCATTCTCTCCCGCAAAGACCTTGCGGCCCTCGCCAAAGTGGATATCGCTCGTCTCACAGATCGACTGAAGCTTTCCACCCTGCACCTTGCAGACGCCGCGGGTGACAGAGCCGTTTTCGCTCATCGTGTTGCCGAGGATGTAAGGCACCATGCCGGCGTCGCTCTTATCTTTGAAAGAGTTGAGCATTTTGTACATGATGGCAAAGGCTTCTCTGCCGTAGTAGTCGTCGGCGTTGATGGTTGCAAACGGGCCTTCGATGAGATCCTTTGCGGCAAGCACAGCATGAACGGTGCCAAAGGGTTTGACCCGGTCGACGGGAACTTTGTACCAAGCAGGCAGAGAATCATAGTCCTGCACGGCATAGGCGACCTTCACACGCTTTGCGATCCGGTCTCCGATGGTGGTTTTAACTTCGTCAACCATCTCTTTTTTGAGGATGAAGACCACCTGCGTAAAGCCTTCGGCAAGCGCGTCGTAAATGGCGTATTCCATGAGAATTTCTCCATGAGGGCCGACGTGAGAAATTTGTTTATTGCCTCCAAAACGACTGCCGAGTCCGGCCGCCATGACAACGAGCGTTGTTTCCATAGTCCAAAAAACCTTCCTGAATCATTTTTGGGAAAATCCCTTTATAAATCTATTTTATCACACCGAAAGGAAAAAGTCAATATCACAAGAAAAAAGTACCCCCAAAATATGAGGGTACTTTTGATTTGCAACTTATCTCTTGGAGAACTGAGGAGCACGACGAGCTGCTTTGAGTCCGTACTTTTTGCGTTCCTTCATACGAGGATCGCGGGTAAGGAGTCCTGCAGCCTTGAGGGCGGGCTTGAGTTCTGCGTCGGATGCGACAAGCGCACGAGCGAGGCCATGGCGGATAGCTCCAGCCTGGCCGGAGATGCCGCCGCCATTGACGAGAGCGATGATGTCATATTTGCCTTCGGTTCCGGTCACCGAAAAAGGCTGGTTGACGATGAGCTTGAGGGTCTCAAGACCGAAGTAATCGTCAACGTCGCGCTTGTTGATGGTAATTTTGCCGGTTCCGGGAACGATGCGAACGCGAGCCACCGACTTTTTACGTCTGCCGGTGCCGTAGAAATAAGGTTTTGCGCTGGTATACATGTTTTGTCTCCTCCCTTTCTATCAGATCTCGTAAGCCTCGGGCTTTTGCGCCTCGTGCTTATGAGCCTCGCCTGCATAGACCTTCAGGCGGCGGAATGCGGCGTCCCCGAGCTGGTTCTTGGGAAGCATTCCTTTGACGGCGAGCTCCATCGCTCTCTCGGGTTTGGTTGCCATCATGGTCTTTGCCTGCACGGCTTTGAGACCGCCGATGTAGCCGGAGTGACGATAGTAGTACTTCTGCTCCATCTTCTTACCGGTCAGCACTGCCTTGTCGGCGTTGACGATGATAACGAAGTTACCGCAATCAACGTGGGGAGTGAACTCGGGTTCGTTTTTGCCGCGAAGCAGATCGGCAGCCGCAACGGCGGTTTTGCCCATCGGCTTATTGGCGGCGTCCAGGACGTACCATTTGCGTACGACCGCTTCTTTTTTTTGCATAAAAGTGGACATTTTCATTTCCTCCAAAAATTTTGCGTACCGCAGACAGAGCGGCACAATTCTCATGCTCGCCTATTATAGCATAGAGGAAAAGCCTTGTCAAGCCCTTTTTTGAAAAATTTTTGATTATTTTAGTTTAGAATATCACTATCTCTCGTTTTCTCTCGTTTTTGCCACTTTTCCTCGTTTTTTCTAATCTGCAAAATCACTTTTTTGAAAGAAAAAATGCAGGCGACTTATAAAAGCAGTCGCGCCTGCATTTCTCTTCTTTTTTATTTTTCCTCTTTTTTGAGCTCGCGGAGCTCTTTTAAGAAGGTGTCGATATCCTTGAACTCCCGATAGACCGAAGCAAAGCGCACATAGGCGACCTGGTCGCGCTCGCGGAGCTTTTGCATCACGCGCTCGCCGATCTCGATCGACGAGACCTCCTGGCGCAGGCTGTTCTGCAGTTCGGCCTCGATCTCATTGACAAGCGCCACGGCGTCGACCGGGCGTTTTTCGGTCGCCTTGATCACGCCGGAAAGCAGTTTTTGTTTGTCGAACAATTCCTTTTCACCGCTCTTTTTGACCACGATGATCTGGAGCGTCTCGATGGTCTCAAAGGTGGTAAAGCGTTTCTGGCAGGCAAGGCACTCCCGGCGGCGGCGGATGCTGCTCCCCTCCCCCATGGGACGGGAATCGATCACTTTGCTTTCAGGATACCCGCAAACAGGACATTTCATAGGCGTCACCCTCCCGGTTCATTTTCCTTATTTTACCACAAAAAATGAAAAATGTAAAGGGTTTTTTCTATATTTTCCAGCTCTCAAAGAGATCCGACACAACATCTTGAAAGCTACAGGGCGTCACAAGCCCCTCCACGATCTTGGAAAAGAAGGCGACCGCCTCAAACAAATTGGAAAAATACGCCCGCTTCTCCTCTTCACCGAGCCGCACCGAAACACGGTATCCGCCAACCCGCTCCCCCGCAAGCATTGCGGTCAGGCGATAGGTCAGGTTCAGCTCCTCCGCACTTCTCTTGCGCTCCATCAAAACAAATTCTTTTTCTTCCATATTCTTTTTTCCCCCTTGGTTTGATTGGATTCGACAAACCCATCATACACGATCCTGTTCCCTGCGTTTTTGAAGGCTTTTTCCCGGTTTTTGTCAAGATTGCACAATTCTTTCACTTGTTTTTGCTGTCCGGATCATTGGATTGTATTTTCTTTCATTTTTCTGCTTGAAAAGATGTATAAAAATTCCATAAAAAGCAACTTTTTCAAAAAAATATTTTTTAATTCAAAAAAAGCAAAAGTTTACAAGAACGGAAAATTCTTTGCATTGCAAGGCGCTTTGCTTTATGATAGAATAGGATCATCGACCGGTATTCATTTTTGTCAAAAAGAATTTTCATCCAACCAAAGCGAGAATTGCCATGAAAAAGCTCACCTTTCAAACGCCGACCAAAACCGCCCTCTCTGTCTTTCTCTTTGACCTTTTTGTCACCACGCTCTTTGCCGTGGCCCTGCTTGTCTCCTGCTTCATCGAAAAAGAGACCGGCGATCCTCCCGACTATCTACAGTATATGGATGCTCTGGAATACATATTCGCCGGGATCCTTCTAAGCCTTGTCAGCCTTGTCGCCGTTGACGCTGTGGTAAGGGACGCGGAAAAAGAATGAGAATAGAAAAATGCGGGGAAACCTTTTTTGGAAAAAAACGGTTTCCCCGCACCCTTTCTAAAAAACAAACGATCAAAAATTTTCACCTTGCTTTTTGGAAGGATTTGTGATAAAATAGTAAAATAGAGATTTTCCGGAAAGGAGCGGCGTATGAAGAAGATCCCAAGCGAGATCGTCCCCCTCCTTTTGGACTGGTATAAAAAAAGCAAACGCGATCTCCCCTGGCGCAAGACCTCGGATCCATACTGCATCTGGCTTTCCGAGATCATGCTTCAGCAGACCCGCGTGGAAGCCGTCAAGCCATACTACAAAAGATTCCTTGAGGCCTGCCCGAACGTCGATGCGCTCGCCAAGATCCCAGAAGAAGGACTCTTCAAGCTCTGGGAAGGACTTGGATACTACAGTCGGGCACGCAACCTGCAAAAGGCGGCAAAGATCATCCAAAGTGAATACGGCGGCGTTTTCCCAAACGAATATGAAACGTTGCGCCGTCTGCCCGGGATCGGCGACTACACGGCGGGAGCGGTCTCGTCGATCGCCTTTGGAGAGAGGGTACCGGCTGTGGACGGCAACGTCTTGCGCGTTGTGGCAAGGCTGACCGGAACCGATGCGGACATTGCCCTGCCCGAAACCAAAAAAGCCTTCCGTAAGGAGCTTCTTCCGCTCATTCCAAAGGAAGCCGGAGACTTCAATCAAAGCCTGATTGAATTGGGTGCTACCGTTTGTCTGCCAAACGGAGAGCCGAATTGCAACGCTTGTCCGCTCGCCCCGCTCTGCCGCGCATATCAAGAAGAAAAGACCGGAGAGATCCCGAAAAGAAGCAAAAAGAAGCCGCGAAGGATCGAAGAGCGCACGGTGCTCATCATTGAGGACGGAGAAAGGACAGCGCTCGGAAAGCGCCCCGACAAGGGCCTTTTGGCAGGACTCTTTGAGTTGCCGAACGCCGAAGGACATCTGAACGAAAACGAACTGCTTGCCTTTGTCCGCTCGCTCGGGTTTGAGCCTTTGCAATGGAAACGGCTGGACGACGCAAAGCACATTTTTACGCACGTCGAGTGGCGCATGATCGCCTACTCGGTCCGCGTCTCTCCCGAATTTGACGAGGCGCATGGCGACGGGCGATACTTTCTTGTGGATAATGAGATCTTGCATCGTGACTACGCCATTCCGTCTGCATTTTCCGCCTATACCAAATATCTATAAATGAGGACAGTTTTATGAAACATTTATTTGTCGTGAATCCGGCCGCCGGAAAAGAAAACGTCATAAACCGCCTAAAAGAAAAGGTCGCGTCGCTCTTTCCGCAACTGGATGCGGAATTCTATGAGACCAAGGCCGAAAAGGACGCTACCGCCTTTGTGAAAAACTATTGCGAAACGCACAAAGAAGAAGTTCGCTTTTACGCCTGCGGCGGCGACGGAACGCTCAACGAGGTCGTCAGCGGTGCGGTCGGTTTTCCGCAGGTGAGCGTGACCTCCTACCCCTGCGGCTCGGGCAACGATTTTGTCAAATACTACGGCGGCAAAGATGCTTTTCTCGATCTCGAAGATCTCATTCTCGGCGACGAGGAAGAGATCGACGTCATGAAGATCGGCGACCGCTATGCGATCAATGCAACGCACTTCGGGTTTGATTCGGCTGTGGCAAAGACCATGGCAAACGTCCGCCGCAAAAAGATCATCGGCGGCAAAAACGCCTACACCACCGGCGTCATCAAGGCTCTGTTCACCGCCATGAAAAACGCCTGCAAGGTGTTCGCGGACGGAGAACTGCTCAACCCCGCCGGCTCGATCCTACTTTGCACCATTGCAAACGGCCAGTATGTGGGCGGCTCCTATCGCTGTGCGCCTCGCTCGCTCGACAACGACGGCCTTTTGGAGGTTTGTCTTGTGCGCCCGATCTCGATCTTTACCTTCCTCAAGCTTATGAACGATTACAAGGTCGGAACGCATCTTGACAACCCAGCATTCCAAAAGTTTACGGTCTATCGCAGAGCAAAAGAGGTGAAGATCTCGGCGCCCGAAGGCTTTGTCTATTCGCTCGACGGCGAGCTTGTGACCGGCTCCAACTTCACCGTGGAGGTTCTGCCGCGCGCGCTCCGCTTCCTTGTTCCGCGCAAAGCAAAGCCGATCGCAAAAGATCACATTGTCCCAAAGGCTCAGCCTGCGCTGTGATGGACGTCAATCCCGAATATCTCTCGGACGGCAGGCTTTACGAGAGCGCAAAATTCCAAAAGCAGGCGCTTGCGGCTGACCCGGACGGAAACCTAAAAGACTTTGCCAACCGAAGAGACGCACTCGAAGACGGCCTTGCAGGGCTTGATATTTCCGGGCTTTATAACCGGATCGACGCTCTGATCGGATCCTGCAAAAAGGCCTTAACCGAACTTTTGGAAAATCTCCCAAAGGACGGCGCGCTTTTCCCGGATGCCTCCGAGCGCTCACTCGTCGCCTCCCCGGTCGCCGCTTTTTGCTCTGCGCTGGAGCCCTTGCAAAAAACCGAATGGGAGCTTTTGTCAGGCCTGTCGGACAAGGAGCACGAGCTTCTTTCTTCGCACCATACGGCAGAGCTTTTGTTTGCTTCTTTATCCCCTGCGATTTCGGCCGCAAAAGGGTTACCGATCGAAGAGGCGCTCCGAGCCGAATACGCCAAAGTAGAAGCCGTAAAAGCCGACCTCGAAGATCGCTCGGCAAAGCTCAACGAAGCAAAAGAACGGTTGACAACGCTTCACAAAATCTTCTTTGGCAGTTTTTTAGCAGAGCTTTCATTGGCGGCGGATTTGGAGCATGACGGCAAAGCCGCCTCCCCCGCCGCAGTCCTGCGCCTCTTGGGCGAGGCCCGACACTTTCTTTTCTCTTAAAAGACCCGCAGAGTTTCTTCTTTGACCTCCCGGCGAAGCAAAAAGAGTACAGTCAGATTGAGGAGCGTCAGCCCCGCGATCGCAAAATCCGAAACTTCCCAGATATACCGCGGCAAAAAAGCCGCACCGCATAGGATGGAAAGCGCAAACAGCGCAAGGTAGAGCGCTTTCCATCCTTTTTTTGTTGTCAAAAACCGAACGCTCTCAAGCCCGTAGCCCGCCCAGCAAAGCAGCGTTGCGTATCCAAAGACAAACACCGCAACAGCGAGAAAGATCGATGCTCCCTGCCCGAGTACCGAGGAGTAGGCCAAAAGCGTCAGCGCCATGCCGTCGGAATTGGAAAGATCCACGCCGGATGTTATGATCACAAGCGCCGAAAGACTGCAAAGAAGAATCGTATCCACGAACACTTCAAAGATCCCCCAGACGCCCTGTTTTGCGGGAAAGATGGCAGAGGAGGTCGCGTGCGCGGTGGGAGACGTCCCGCATCCGGCCTCGTTGGAAAGGAGTCCCCGCATGGTGCCGACGCGCAGGGCGCGACTTGTCAAGAATCCAAGCAGGCCTCCCGCAAAGCTCTCTTTTGAGAAAGCGGATAAGAAAATCGAGCGGATTGCATCTCCAAGATACTCCTTCCTCAAGATCAACAAAAAAACAGATAATACCACCAATCCGAGCGACATGATCGGAACAAGATAAGAGGTCAGTGCCGAGATCTCTTTCGTTCCTTTCGCCGCAAGCGGGATCACAAGAAGGACAAGGAGGAGCGCGCAGACAAGCGGCGGCAGATGAAAGGCCGATTTTGCCGATGTTGCAATCGCGTCCACCTGGATCATAGAACCCATCGAAAAAGAATTGAGCAAAAGGAAACAGGAAAAGATCGCAGGATAAAGTCTTGCAAGACATCCATGCCCTCGTCTTTCAAAGCAGTCTTTCATATAGTAAGCCGCGCCGCCGAAAAAGCCGCACTCCCATTCTCTTCTGTGCCTGACCGAGAGCAGAATCTCGGCATATTTTAAGATCATGGCAAAGAATGCAGAGACCCACATCCAAAAGATCGCTCCCGGCCCGCCTACGGCGATCGCGTTTGCCACACCCACAAGATTCCCCACGCCAAGCGTTCCTGCAAGGGCAAGAAAGGTCGCCTTTGCGGGAGAGGTACCATCCTCCTGTTTTTCGGTAAGGATCTTCAAAAGCCTGCCCGGGCGGCGCAAAGGAAGCCCCTTTAGATAAAACAGAAAGAAAATGCCAACAAGAAGCAAGAAAAACAGAACGCCGCCCCCGGTAAGCATCCAGGAAAGCATGAAATTGCCCCTCCCCTCATAGAATAAACAGTCCATTCTATGCGTCAAAAAAACGAAGCATGCAGGCGGCCTATATTTGAAAATTTGCAGAGGGCCTTTGCAAGAGAAAAAATATTGTGAACAATCTGTGAATTCTGCAAAAAAGCCCTTGAAATTTCCATGATATGGTATAGAATAAGAGTATCGGTTAGCACTCAAATAGCCAGAGTGCTAACTTTACCAAATAGGAGGTCTTATTATGAACATCAAACCGCTTGCCGACAGAGTTGTGATCCAGCTCCTTGAGGCAGAAGAAAAAACAAAAGGCGGGATTCTGCTTACCCCGTCTGCTCAGGAAAAACCGCAGGTGGCAAAAGTCGTCGCCGTCGGCCCGGGCGCCCGGAACGACAAGGGCGAACTCATCCCCATGGAAGTGAAGGTCGGGGATAAGGTCATCACCAGCAAATATTCCGGAACCGAAGTCAAAATGGACGGTGAAGAATACAACATCGTCAAGCAAAGCGACATTCTCGCAATCGTAGAATAAGAAAGGTAGATAGATCATGGCAAAAGAAATTCTTTACGGGATCGACGCCCGTAACGCCCTCGTCCGCGGCGTTGACAAACTGGCGGACACGGTCAAGATCACGCTGGGCCCCAAAGGTCGCAACGTCGTGCTTGACAAAAAATACGGTTCTCCCCTCGTGACCAACGACGGCGTGACCATTGCAAAAGAGATCGAGCTCGAAAACGAAGCCGAAAACATGGGCGCTCAGCTCGTCAAAGAGGTCGCCACCAAAACCAACGACGCGGCAGGCGACGGCACAACGACGGCAACTCTGCTCGCGCAGGCTTTCGTCAGAGAAGGCATGAAGAACGTCACCGCGGGTGCCAACCCGATGGTACTCCGCAAAGGCATGAAAAAGGCCGTGGACGCCGCTGTGGAAGCACTGGTCGCAGGCTCCAAAAAGGTCAACGGCTCGGCTGACATCGCCCGCGTCGGTACCATTTCGGCCGGTGACGAAGTGATCGGCCAGCTCATCGCAGACGCGATGGAAAAGGTCACCTCCGACGGCGTCATCACCATTGAGGAATCCAAGTCGGCCGAGACCTATTCCGAGGTCGTGGAAGGCATGCAGTTCGACCGCGGTTACCTCTCTCCCTACATGGCAACCGATATGGACAAAATGGAAGCCGTCTTTGACGACGCGCTGATCCTTGTCACCGACAAGAAGATCTCCAACATTCAGGAGATCCTTCCCCTGCTCGAGCAGATCGTGCAGGCGGGCCGCAAGCTTCTCATCATTGCAGAGGACGTTGAGGGCGAGGCTCTCACGACTCTTGTGCTCAACAAACTGCGCGGCGTGTTCAACTGCGTGGCGGTCAAGGCTCCCGGCTTTGGCGACCGCAGAAAAGAAATGCTCCAGGATATCGCCATTCTGACCGGCGGTCAGGTGATCTCCTCCGAACTCGGTCTTGAGCTGAAAGACGCGACCATCGAGATGCTCGGTCACGCTCGCCAGATCAAGGTCAACAAGGAACATACCATCATCGTCGACGGCGCAGGCTCTTCCGAAGACATCAAGGCAAGAGTTTCGCAGATCCGCTCCGCGATTGCCGAGACCACTTCGGACTTTGACAGAGAAAAACTCCAGGAGCGCCTTGCCAAACTCGCAGGCGGCGTTGCCGTCATCAAGGTCGGCGCCGCAACAGAGGCCGAGATGAAGGAAAAGAAGCTCCGCATCGAGGACGCGCTCAACGCAACCCGTGCGGCCGTTGAGGAAGGCATTGTGGCAGGCGGCGGAACCGCTTACCTCAACGTCATCAAGAAGATCGCAAAACTCGGAAACACGCTGGAAGGCGACGAAAAGACCGGGTTTGCCATCGTGCTCAAGGCTCTCGAAGAGCCTGTCCGCCAGATCGCGGCCAACGCAGGCTTTGACGGCGGCGTTGTCGTCGATAAGATCATGCGCAGCGGCAAAGAAGGCTACGGCTTTGACGCTTACAAGGAAGTCTATTGTGATATGGTCTCGGCCGGTATCGTTGACCCGACCAAGGTCACCCGCTCGGCGCTCCAGAACGCCGCTTCGATCGCGTCGGTCATTCTGACCACCGAGTCGGTCGTTGCCGACATCCCGGAACCCACTCCTCCTGCTCCCGCAGCCGGCATGGGCGGCGGCATGGGCGGAATGTATTGATCGCTCACACCTAAAAGATGATAAAAAAGGATTTGGACTCTTCCAAATCCTTTTTTTTCTAAACTTTCTTCCATTCTCCAACAATTTATGTTATACTAAAACAGAACTGACAGAAAGCACAGCGGAGGTATGGCATGAAACAAAAGAAGAAATACCTGATCGCACTGGAGGAAACGCGAAGCATCATTGCACTGGCCGCCGGCATCCTCGTGTGCTGCTGCGCATTCGTTTCGATCTTCCTTATGGCAAAGAAGTACAATGGAACCGGGATGCACCCCTTGCAATACTTTACGGTGTGGTCGAACCTTTTGTCTGCCGTTGCCGCGTCTTTCATGATCCCCTATGCGGTCGAAGGAATCCGAAAAAAGCGCTTTGCCCTGCCGAACTGGATCGTTTTATTGCAGTATTCCGGCGCGATCTGCGTTGCGACCACAATGGTTGCGGCGCTCGCCCTGATCTGGCCGACGCAAGGAATCCGTGCGATGACAGGAACCAACTTTTGGTTGCATATCGTTTCTCCCGCGCTGACCATCGTTCTCTTCCAATGCGTGGAAACGGGAGTCTCCTTTTCTCGCAAGTCCGCCCCACTCGCCTTGATTCCCTATTGGGTTTACATGATTGTCTATTTTGTCATGGTCTATCTTGTCGGAACCGAACGTGGCGGCTGGTCTGATTTTTACAAAACAAGAGCCTTCTTGCCCCCGTGGGTCTCTGCGCTTTTGATGCTTGCGATCGGCTTTGCGATCTCGTTCTCCCTGCGTTTTTTACACAACAAACTCGCAACGCGGTATTGGAAGCGCATCGCCAAAATCTGGAGCCGGGATCTGGAGCCGACGCAACTGCTCATTGAAGCGTTCGGGCTTGGCCGCTCTATCGGCAGTCGAACCTATGGCACCGAGCTCGTGATTCCGCTTGACATTTTAAAGATCATGTCCGAGCGATACGACATTTCGATGGATCGACTGACAAAAGCCTACCTCAAAGGGGCTTTGGACGCCATCGAAGAAAGGACTACAAAATGACGCTGAACGGTTTTTGGGAATATATCGACGGCTCCGCCGAAGCCGGAAAAGGCTTTACCTGTTTCTCGCTTCCGCATTTGCTTTGGTTGGCAGTTCTCGCTGCAGGGATTTTCTTCTTTTCGTTCGCCTACAAAAGGAGCAACGAAAAAGGACGAGACAATCTGCGAAAAGGCATGGCGCTCTTTCTCATTCTCTTTGAATTCGGGAAGCAGTGCGTCGTGGGGCTGACCGGCGCCCCTGCCGCCGTACATCTTCCGCTCCATATTTGCAGTTTTGCCGAATTTGCGATCCTCATCGACGCATTCTGGCCGAACAACCGTTTGTTCAAACCGGTTCTTTGCTATGCCTTTCTTCCCGCCGCCTCCATGGCGCTCCTGTTCCCTACCGTCACCGCCTATCCGCCGATCAGCTTTTATGCGATCCATCAGTTTGTCCTGCACGCAGCCATCATCGCCTACATCATTGCGCGATATGCCGGGGGAGACATGCGCATGAACTATGCGGGCGTATGGATATCGCTTGGCATGATCCTTGCGATTGCCCTGCCGGTTTATTTCATCGATAAAGCGTTCGACAGAAACTATATGTTCCTTCTGCGCCACTCAAATAATCCCGCGCTCAAATTCATTTGGAACCTGTCGGGTGGAGGCGGCGGATTTGCCTATATTCTCGGACTTGCGCTGCTCGTCCTTCTCATGTTCCATTTTGTTTTTGGCCTCTTTACCCTCATTCAAAAACTCCGGGATCGTCAAAAAGCCGCAAAATGATGATTCCTGCCTCGCATATCGCTTTGTAGAAACGCAAAACAAAAAAAAGAGAGTCTGTATGGACTCTCTTTTTTTAATGGATTATTCCACCGTCACCGATTTTGCAAGGTTGCGGGGACGGTCGATGTCACATCCGCAAAGGTAGGCGGTCTCGTAGGCGATCGTCTGCACAGCAGTCATAGCGGCAAAAAGGGTTGCGGCAAGCGAGTTGATCGGCAGGTAGATCACACTGTCAGCCGAGCGTTCGGGATTCTCGGCGTCGGCGCGGCAGATCAGGATGAGTTTGGCGCCACGGCTACGAACTTCTCTGACGTTGCTCTCGGTCTTGTCGTAGAGCGCCTTCTCGGTGGAAATGGCGATCACAGGCGTTCCCTCTTCGATCAGCGAGATGGTTCCGTGCTTGAGTTCGCCTGCGGCGTAAGCTTCGCAGTGGATGTAGGAGATCTCCTTAAGCTTGAGCGCGGCTTCCATCGAAAGCGCGTAGTCAAGTCCGCGGCCGATATAGAAGATATGCTCTTTTCCGGCAAGGCCACGGGCAAGCTCGCGCAGATAGTCGCGTTTTTCGAGCATGGAAAGAACGGCGGCGGGAGCGTCTTTGACCACAGACTGCACAAGCGCCTTCGCCTCGTCGTCCGAGATGCGGCCGCAAGCGTGTGCGGCAGCGGCGGCCATCATAAAGAGGACCGAGACCTGCGTGCAGTAGCCTTTCGTCGTTGCAACGGCGATCTCCGGGCCTGCATAGGTGTAAACCCTGTGATCGGCCTCGCGCGCGATGGTCGTCTCGACCGCATTGACGATGGCGACCGTGGGAAGGCCTTTGGATTTGGCATAGTTCATGGCTGCGAGCGTGTCGGCCGTCTCGCCCGACTGCGAGATCGGGATGACGATGGTGCCTTCCACGGCGAGCGGCGGATGATAGCGGTACTCGGATGCAATGTAAACAGATGCCGGGATCTTTGCAACCTCTTCAAAGAGCTTGGCGCCGACAATTCCCGCGTGCATGGCAGAACCGCAAGCAACGATCTGGATATTCTTGACCGGCTTCCAGAAATCCGGAAGGATTCCGTCCACCGAGAAATCCGGCAGTCCGTCTTTGGTAATTCTTGTGGAAGCCGACTTGACGATGGCTTCGGGCTGTTCGTAGATCTCTTTGAGCATAAAGTGCTCGTAGCCGCCCTTTTGCGCCGATTCGGGGGTCATTTCGGTCTTTTTCCACTGCGGTTCAAAGACGCGGCCGTCGCCTGCGACCAGCGTGCCACTGTCGGGCGTGAGATGCGCGATCTGTCCCTCTTTGAGGGGATAATAGGTTTTGGTAAAGGGCAAAAGCGCGGTCATATCCGAAGCGAGATAGTAGCCGTCCTCGCCTTTTGCAAGGATCAGGGGGCTACCCTGACGGATCGCGTAGATCTCGCCGGGCAGATCGACGAAGAGAATACCGAAAGCATAGGAACCTTTCATCTTTGCGGTCGCCTCGCGGATGGCCTTGACCGGATCGCTTCCGGGACGGTAGCAGGCGTTGAGTGTTGCCGCCGCAACCTCGGTATCGGTCTCGGAAAGGAAGGGCGTTCCGGTCTTGGAAAGCTCATCCTTGAGTTCCTTATAGTTTTCGATGATGCCGTTGTGGACAAGCACCACATTGCCGGCCTTGTGCGGGTGAGCGTTGACGTCCGAGGGGCCGCCGTGCGTTGCCCAGCGGGTGTGTCCGATCGCGCAGTGCGCGCCTTCGATCGGGTGTTTCTCGAGCTTTTCCTCGAGCGAAGTGATACGCCCTTTGCATTTGACCACTTCGATCGCGTCTTCGGTCTCGGCGGCAATACCAACCGAGTCATATCCGCGATATTCGAGCACCGTAAGGCCTTTGGTCATTTTCGGGACGGCATTGCCCTCCCCGGTGTAACCGATAATTCCACACATAGAAAAAATCCTCTTTTGAGCATAGTAAACCCACTATGCTCCCTTTCTGAAAAATTTTTGGAAAGCGAGCCTGCGGCTCATAAAGAGGAATTTGTTTTGCGGTTGCCCGCATATTTGTTCCACTGTAACGACAAGAAAAAATCTTGCCGGAGAGGCATCCGCCGAAAGTTTCGATCACCTCTCGCCTCGTTAACCGCCATAGGCGGTCTGGCGCTATCACTGACCCGGATTTGCGGGGACGGAATTCCCTTCTGTCAGGGGCTTTTATTTTATCTTTCTTCTTTTTTTACCACCTTTCCACCGGTTTTAACAATGCTATTTGCCGGGATAAAACCGCGGACAAAGGACAAAGGATAAACATTGGTATGAGCACCTACGATGCTTCCGGGATTGAGCACGCTGTTGCAGCCGATATCGGCATAATCGCCGAGCATCGCGCCCACTTTTCTGCGCCCGGTCTCGATCGACTCGTCGCCGACGCGGATCACGATGTTCTTTCTGTCAGCCTTGATGTTCGAGGTCACGGCTCCGGCGCCCATGTGCGCGTGGAACCCGAGGATCGAGTCGCCGACATAGTTATAGTGCGGCACCTGCACGTTGTCAAACAGAATGCAGTTTTTCAGTTCGGTCGAGTTGCCAACAACACAAGTATCCCCCACGAGCGCGCTTCCGCGAATGAAAGCGCCCGGACGAACCTGGCTGTTCTCTCCGATGATGGTCGGCCCCGTGATGGTTGCAAGAGGAGAGACCGTCGCGCTTTTGGCGATCCAGATATTCTCGCCGACCTCTTCAAAAAGATCCTTCGGGAGCGTCGGGCCAAGCGTAAGGATAAAATCCGAGATCTCGGGCAGGACTTCCCAGGGGTATTCGACCTTTTCAAGAAGCGTGCGGGCGCGCGTGTGCTCGAGTTCCTTGTAAAGTGCTTTTATCGTGAGTTGCTCTTTCATAAAACCTTTTTACCCCAATTTGCGCTCGTGGATCACTTCGATGATCTCGTTCACGCAATATTCGCATTCGTCAAGACTCTTTGCCTCGGCCATGACGCGGATGACAGGCTCGGTTCCGCTCTCGCGAAGAAGAACTCTGCCGTCCTTGCCGAGGTGCTCGCCCATCTCTTTGGTCTTTGCCAGCACCGCTTTGTCGTTCATGACGGCGGCCTTGTCGCGGACTTTGACGTTCTTTAAGACCTGCGGGAACATTTTGACCGGCTCGGCCAGCTTGGAGAGCGGCTGTTTGCTCTCAATGACAGCCTCCATGATCTGGATGGCGGTCAGAATTCCGTCGCCGGTCGTGGCGTATTTGGAAAGAATGACATGCCCCGATTGCTCGCCGCCGAGGCAGTTTCCGGTCTGCACCATGTTTTCGTAAACGAACCGATCGCCCACAGTAGTCACGTCGTAATCGATCCCTGCGGCGTCGAGCGCACGGAAAAGCCCGATGTTCGACATAATGGTGGCCACCACCTTGTTGTGGGACAATTCACCGCGCTTTTTGAGCATAGTACCGAGAATGTAAATGATATGGTCGCCGTTGACCACGTTGCCGTTTTCATCGACGGCAATGCAACGGTCGGCGTCGCCGTCAAAGGCAAAGCCAATGTCAAGCTGGTTCTCTTTCACATACTTTGCAAGCACGTCGATATGCGTCGAGCCGGCATTGTTGTTGATGTTGAGTCCGTCGGGAGACGCGTTGATGGTATGCGTTTTTGCGCCGAGCGCGTCAAACACGTTCTTTGCGATCATCCAGGCAGAGCCGTTTGCGCAGTCAAGGCCGACGTGGAAATGCTTGAAGGAGGACTTGGAGAGCGAAATGAGGTAACCGATATAGCGGTTGCGGCCTGCGGCGTAGTCGATGATCTGACCGATCCGTTCGCCCGAAGCCATGGGAAGATCCGCGCCCTTCACTCCAAGCTCGTCCAGCTTGCCGTCAAGATACAGTTCGATGGCGGCAATGGCGTTGTCGTCAAATTTTTCGCCCTTCGAATTGATGAGCTTGATGCCGTTGTCATAAAAGGGATTGTGGCTGGCCGAGATCATGATTCCGAAATCAAAATCGTCGTGCGCCGCAACATAGGAAACACTGGGGGTTGTGGTGACGTGGAGCATATAGGCGTCGGCGCCCGAAGCCGTCAGCCCGGCCACAATGGCATACTCGAACATATAGCTCGAACGTCTGGTATCCTTACCTACAATTGCAGAAACCTTATGGTTGCCGCCTTCCGAAAAATACCAGCCGAGAAAACGGCCGATCTTATAAGCGTGTTCTGCGGTAAGAGTTGTTCCCGCTTCGCCGCGGAATCCATCGGTGCCAAAGTACTTTCCCATATCTTCCTCCTAAATGGGCAAATAAACCCATCTAAAGGGTATTGTATCAAATCCGTTCGATTTTGTCAATACTTTTTTACAAACCGTTACAAAAAAGGGGCGACAAAACGCCCCTTTTTTTGACAAAAATCATAAATTCGATTATTTCTTTTTGAAGCTGTCGACCCAGTCGAGCAGGTTGTCGTCGTCCGAAGCTTCGCCGACAGGCTCTACCTTGGGAGCCTTTTTCTCGTGAACCGGCTCCTTTTTGGGTTCGGGAGCGGGCTGCACCGGCTTTTTGGTTTCCTTGTTGCGGTAAGGAGAGTTGCCGTTGGGGATCACGTTGGTGACCACGCGGTTTGCATCCTCGGGCTTTTTCTCAAAGCCGGTTGCAATGATGGTGATGCGCATCTCATCCTCGAGATCGTTGTCAAAGGAAACGCCCCAGATGATGTTTGCAGAAGGATCGGCTTCCTGAGCCACCAGAGTGGAAGCGAGTTCCACGTCTTCGAGTCCAACGTCGGGAGAGACCGAAATGCTGATCAGGATGCCCTTAGCGCCCTTGATCGAGGTCTCAAGCAGCGGGCTGGAGATCGCCTCTTTGGCGGCCTCTTCTGCCTTGTCCTTGCCGGTAGCAGAGCCAACGCCCATGTGTGCGTAGCCTGCATTTGCCATGACGCTGGTTACGTCGGCAAAGTCGAGGTTGATAAAGCCGGGAACGCTGATGAGGTCGGAAATACTCTGAACGCCGCGGCGCAGAACGTCGTCTGCAATGCCGAATGCGTTGGCAAGCGTGATTTTTGCATTGGTGACCTGCTTGAGTCTTTCGTTCGGAATGACCACGAGCGAGTCAACATACTGAGCCAGCTCGGCAATACCGATCTCGGCCTGATCCATTCTCTTCTGCCCTTCAAAAGCAAAGGGTTTGGTCACGATGCCGATGGTAAGGATATCCAGCTCTCTTGCCACACGCGCCACAACGGGAGCCGCACCGGTTCCGGTGCCGCCGCCCATACCTGCGGTGATGAAGACCATATCGGTCCCTTCGAGCATGGAGCGAATATCGTCGATCGATTCCTCGGCGGCACGCGCACCGATCTGCGGGTTTGCGCCGGCGCCAAAGCCTTTGGTGATCTTTTCGCCGATGACGAGTTGATTGGGAGCCTCGGATTTTCTCAGCGCCTGACGGTCAGTGTTCACCGCCACAAAATCGACTCCGCAGATGCTCGTAACGATCATTCTGTTGACCGCGTTGTTTCCGCCGCCGCCAACGCCGATTACTTTAATATTGACGCCGCTTTCCAAGGTATCGTCATGTTCAAATGTCATGATGGTTATCCTCCCGATTTCTGATAATTCCTTCATTTTTGCCGCATTTTGCAACAAATCAAATGATCTCAGTTATTATCATACTATCTTTTCGGATTTTTTGCAAGATGTTTTTTGAATTATTTTCAGAAATTTTCAATTATTTCAGGATTTTTTGCAAACTTCTCTTTCTTGTCTCGGAATTTAAGAGGATTTGATGGGGTTTTTCCCGCTCAGATCAATGGTACAGGGAGACTGCGGGATGCCGTCGGCAAGAATTTCTTTCAGCCATTTTTCCTTTTTGTCCAGCTCGCGATACTCACCGAGGATCACTTTGCATTTTCCGTCCAGCTCAAAAGAGATTTTACGCTCTTTCTCAAGCGAGACTGCCGTCAGGTGCTCTGCAAAAGCCCCGTTTTCCAGCCAGTTGACAAGCGGAATCAGAATGGATTTTGCAAACACGGCGCTATCCCGGAACTGAATGGCGCGGCCGGTTTGCAAGGTGACATCGTGCGGCAGTTCCACAAACAAAAAATCCGCAAAAGGCTCGTCCGCCTCTTCAATGATTTTGAGCGAATCCGAAAAACTGTAGTAGCGCCCATCCCGCTCGGTGTACAAAAGGCAAGTCTCCTCTTCCAGGCTGATCACCACGCGGCCGGAAAGGTGAACAGAGATCGAAACCGACTTGATATACCTGCATTTTGCAAGGATATTTTGGATGCTTCTGTCAATATCGACCTCCAGCACCGGGTCTTCGGCGCGAATGCCGGAGGCGCTGATGATCTCGTCAGGCCGGTAGAAGGAAGCGCCCTCCACCGCCACCTCCCGAACCCGGAAGCGCGGCAGTGCCAATGCCAAAAAGGAGAGCAGCACAAGAACGATCGCCAGCACAAGAATGCCGATCCGCAAAATCTTTGCGACTCTTCCCCTCTTTGCCAGATGAACCGGCGTGGCGTCGTTCAGGTATTTGGTTTCACGCTCTGTTGTCTTCATTCTTTTTCAATGGGTCAATGCGACCACGCGCTCCCAGATTTTTTTGTTTGCCTCTTCATCGGCAAAAGCCGAAACGGCCTGTTCCATCTCTTGCCGCATGGCTTTGTTTTCGAGCAATTCGGTCACCTTCCTCAAAAGCAGATCGGAGGCAAGGCCGGATTCCTCCACCAGAGCCGCGGCCCTCGCGCTTGCCAGAAGGTCGGCGTTTTTGAACTGATGGTTGTCGACGACGTTGGGCGACGGAATGAGGATCGACGCTTTTCTCTGCAGGGCCAGCTCCGAGAGCGTCATGGCCCCCGCGCGAGAGATCACAAGGTCTGCCGCCGCCATGCGCAGCGGCATATCGTAAAGATAATCCACAAGAATGCAGTTGTCGTGTTCGGCAAGACCGTATTCGTAAAACTTTTTTTGGCAGGACTCAAACTCCCGCTTGCCGGTGGCGTGGATATGAAGAACCTCCGGGTGCTTTGCGGTGTAGTCACGCATCAGCAAAAGCACCGCTTCATTGACCTTCTCCGCCCCGAGGCTTCCACCAAACGAAAGGAGAAACAGGCGGTCGTCACCGATGGCAAGCTGCTCTCTCGCATCCTTTTTATCGATGCTTCCAAAGGCCTGTCTCGTTGGGTTTCCGACGCAAAAGACACGGCTTTTGATCCCGGTTTTCAATGCGTTCTCGGTAGAAGAAAAATTCACCCAGATCTCGTCCACATGCCGTCCGAGTCTTTTGACGGCAAGGCCGGGGATCGCGTTGGATTCATGCACCGCCGTCGGGATCTTCCGCTTTGCGGCGGCAACCAAGATCGGCCAGGAGGCATACCCGCCGGTGCCGACCACAAGATCCGGACGGAACTCATCTAAGATCGCGTTTGTCTTTTTGGAGTAGGGCGAGGTCAGCGCCAGATAGAGCGCGCGCAGATTGGAGGGGGAAAGCGAGCGCCGGATCCCGGCTGACTCGACAAAATGAAGCTTGTATCCCTCTCTGGGAACAAGATCCTCCTCCTTCCCTCCCGCAACTCCGACAAATTCAACAACAGAGCCGGGAGCATTGCGCCGGATGATCTCTGCGATCGCAAGCGCCGGGTTGATATGCCCCGCGGTTCCTCCGCCGGTGAGTAAAACCCGCATCAGATCCCTCCGACCGGGACTCTCCAAAGAATGGAGGCTCCGCAGAAAAAGACGAAGGTCATCACGCTCGGGATTGCATACCAGCGGCGATCGCCTCTGAAAAACGGCACACACAGGAAAAGAAGCAGGCTGAGCGCCGAGAGCGCAAGGAGCGAAAAGGTCAGCGCCGCCATGCCGTTAAAGTGATTCTTTGCAATCTCTTTGCCGGCGGTCAGAAGAAAGAGCAGAAAGCCTGCGCCGAACGCGCAGACGATCTTGATCGATTTATGGAAATAACGGGTTCTTTTGCGTTTCATGTTGAAACCTCTCCGGTTAAATTTTTTGATGCGAACAATAGCGGGAGATCGAAAGGATGATCCCCACTTCAAAGATCTGGAGCAACAACGAGGTGCCGCCGTAGCTGAAAAACGGCAGTGAAATTCCAGTGTTGGGCATGGAATTGGTGACCACGGCAAGGTTCAGGATCACCTGGAGCGCCACCTTAAAGGAGAGTCCGTAGACGACCAGCGCCGTGAATTTATCCGGCGCATGTTTTGCGATGTAAAAACCTCTCCAGACAAACAGGACGAAAAGAGCGACCACGAGAAAGGCGCCCACAAAACCGAGCTCTTCGCAAACGATGGTAAAGATAAAATCGTTTTGCGGCTGCGAGACGTAACCGAATTTTTGGCGGCTGTTGCCAAGGCCGGTACCGAAGAATCCGCCCGAGCCGATGGCCATGAGTCCCTGGAGCGTCTGCCAGGCGGAACCGAGCGGGTCGGCCTGTTCGATGAAAAGCCAGGTCTCCACTCTTGCCCGCGCGTATCCCGATACCAGCACAAGGAGGCAACCGGCAACAAGCACCACGCCTCCGATGGCGGCGATCCACTTGACCTTGGTCCCTCCGAGATACATCATGGAAATGCCGAGCATGCCGATGATCATAAGTCCCGAGATGTGATGCTCGATGGCAATCAGCCCGGCTAAGACGGCGATAAACATGCCCGGAAACAGGACGCCGTATTTGAAACTGCCCCCGAATTTGGCATCGGAGAGCACCTTTTTTTCATACTTGGAAAAGAAATTTGCCAGCACCAGAACGAGCGCGAGTTTTGCGATCTCCGAGGGTTGGATGGTGGTGACCTTAAAATCGATCCAACGCTTGGCTCCGCTCCCGAGGTCGGTCCCGATCACAGGAACAAGAAGGAGCAAAAGCACCGCCAGAGCAAAGATGGGATAACTGAAATCCTTCCAGAAATGCGGCGTGCAGAATTTGGCCGCAACAAAGGTCACACCGATCGCAAGCACCAAGAAGACCAGGTGCCGCGTGATGAAATAGCTGTTGTCGCCGTGGTACTGTTCGGCATAGACCGAGGAAGCGCTGAAGATCATCACACATCCGAACATCACAAGGAGTGAGGTGATCAACAACATGGGAAGATCCACTCTTCCCTTTTTCGGAAGCGGAAGTTCCACTTCTTCAACTTCGTGGACCGGCTCGGTAAAGGCAGGATCAAGCGCCGTCCTGTCCTGTTTGCCGAACTTCTTTTTCAAAAACTCTTTGATGCGATTCATGGCCGTTCCTCAACGAGAGATCCATGCAAGCACACAGAACAGGATGCTGAGAAGATCAAACAAAGCAACGATCTGGTACTCGTTCCAGCCGTGCGTCTCCTGCAGAGCGTGGTGAAATGGCGCGATGCTGAAGAGTCTCTTTTTGGTCAGCTTGAAAAATAAAATCTGCAAAAGGCTCGTAAGCATCTCAAAGATCACCGGCAGCATCACAAGAAGGCCGCCGATCGGGTCGCCTGCCTGAAAAGCAAGGGCGATGAGCACGCCTCCGAAAAAGAGCGAACCGGTATCCCCCATAAAGACCTTGGCAGGATGAAAATTGAAAAGCAGAAAGCCCGCCGCGGCACCGATGAGCATGGCCGAGGGGAGAAGCAACTGCTCGCTTGACAAAACGAAGGCAAGCACTGCATAGTAGACGGCGTCGATGAGAACGACCGAAGAGAACAGGCCGTCGATCCCATCGTTGATATTTCCGGCGTTGACCACGCCGACCAAAAGGATCGCCCCGAGCGGATAAGCAGCCCAGCCGAGATGCCAAACGCTATCCGTGAACGGGAGCTTCCAGTCGGTCGGATAGAATCCGGTGTATCCCATAACCGCAAGATAGGCCGCGGCAAGAACAAACTGCAAAACCAGTTTTTGCGTGCGAGTAAGACCTTCGCCCTGCTTTTTGACGAGCTTATTGTAGTCGTCCACAAAGCCGACGATGCCGTTTGCAACGCCGTATGCGATCGTCAGAACAAGCGGAATATCCTCGGGAGCCCTCTTTTCCACCGCCATCACGATGATGCGGACAAGAAGGACGACAAGGATCGCAAGAATAAAACCGATCCCTCCCATCATGGGAGTACCCTCTTTATCCTTGTGTTTCCGTGGGCCGAGATCAAATATATACTGGCCGATCTTGTGCGCTCTCAGGATCGGAATGAGGATCCGTTCGGCGATCGCGGTCAGTGCAAAGGTTGCGCCCAACGTAAGCAAAAAGAGATAGATCGGTTTCATTGGGCGCCTCCTTGTTTGAATTCAGAATTTGTTGTTAGAAAGAAGGATCAAAGCTGTTTTTTGAGTTCTTCAATGATGCGTTCGGCTCCGACCGCGCGGCTGGCCTTGAAAAGTACCACGTCGCCGGGTTTGAGGTCTTTGAGAAGCGCCTTGGCGGTGGCCTTCAGGTTTTCGCGGTCGCGGTTGTCCGAGATGTTTTCGGGCGCCATCCCCTTTTGCCGTGCACCGACGCCGATCTGGTAACCGCCGTGGCCTACGGTGTAGAGCTTGTCGATCTGCATGCCAACCAGGCTCTCGCCCACCAGGCGGTGGAGCGCCGGACTGTCGTCGCCGAGCTCAAGCATATCGCCGAGCACCGCAATGCTGCGGCCGACCCGTCCTTCGGAGCAGATCTCAAGCACGTCAAGAGCCGCAATCATCGATTCGGGAGACGCGTTGTAGCAGTCCTCGATGATGGTGATCCCTTTGTAATCATAAACATTCTGCCGCATGCCTTCGGTGCGGTATTTGGAAAGGCCGTAGCGGATCTCCTCTTCGTCAAGGCCGGCAAGCATACCGACCGCAAAGGCGTAAAGTCCCGCGTAAACGTTGTGACGGCCGAGCAGATGGATAAACAGTCCTTTGGTCAGTTTTCCGTCGTGAAGCACGTCAAAGTGCATGCCGAGCTCCTTGAGATCGACGGTAATATTCTTTGCGCAAAAGTCGGCGTCCTCTCGCTCGATCGAAGCATAGAGCGTTTGGTAACTTTTTCCACGCACGTTGGCAAGAAGAGGCTCGTCGCCGGAAAGGATCAACGTGCCGCCGGATTTGAGCCCGGAAAGGATCTCGAGCTTCGCTCTGCGGATGTTTTCGCGCGAACCGAGAAATTCCAGATGCGCGGTCCCGATATTGGTGATGACGGCGATCTCGGGCTCGGCGGTGATCGAAAGACGCTCAATCTCGCCGAAATTGCTCATTCCCATTTCCAGAACCGCCCACTGACTGTCGCTCGGGATCTCCACCATGGACATTGGCATTCCGATGAGACTGTTGTGGTTGCCGGGGGTGCGGAACACCTGTTCCTTGACCGAAAGGACCGAATAGATCAAATCCTTGGTGGTGGTTTTGCCGACGCTTCCGGTCACGGCGACCATGCGGGAAGAAAGATACGTACGGTAGGTATTTGCCATGCGGCAAAGAGCCAAAGAGACATCGGTGACCACAACGGCGGTCACGCCGCTTTTGACAATGGCCTCACAGCTGTGCTCGCAAAGAATACAGCGGCAACCCTTTTCAATGGCAGAGGCAATAAAATCATGGCCGTCCTGGTGCTCCCCGCGAATCGCGGCAAACACGACATCCCCGTCCGCCTCTCTCGAGTCGGTGCAGATGCCGCGGATCGCCTGTGCGCCATGAATGCCGTCCCGCAATTCTCCCCCACATAAGCGGGCAAACGTGACGGCGCTGATCGGTTCTACACTGAAAATGGTTTTCATCTCTTTTTCCCCGTACTGTCCTCTTGATTTTGATTGCAACGTTTTGTATAGGCTTCTTTGACGATTTGTCTCTCGGAAAAGGGAATGCGCTCATTCCCGATGATTTCGTACTCTTCGTGCCCCTTCCCTGCCAGAACAAGGTAATCGCCTTCCCCGGCGTCAAGCACGGCTCTTTCAATGGCTTCTTTGCGGTCGGGACTCTCGTAAAGGGGCGTGTTTTCGTCGATCCCCGCGCGAATTTCGGAAAGGATCTCCTTTGTACTTTCGCTTCTGCTGTTGTCGGCAGTCAGATAGATCACGTCGGCAAGATCCGAGGCGATCTTTCCCATGACCGGGCGCTTGGTCCTGTCGCGGTCCCCGCCGCACCCGAAAAGAAGAAGCAGACGACCGCCAGCCCCTTTCATCTGCCGCACGGTGCGAAGAAGGTTTTCCAACGCGTCCGGCGTGTGCGCATAGTCGATGAGCACGGTAAATTTTGCGCCGGTGCCAAGCCTGACCCGCTCCATTCGCCCTTTGACTCCGGAGAGTCCCGCGAGCGCGTCTTTGACGACACCGGGCGAAATCCCCAACTCCAGCGCGCAGACAGCCGCTTCCATCGAGTTCATGAGGGTAAAGCTTCCGGGAATCGGGCATTGAATATGCAGTCTCGTTCGCCCGGAGGAAAGATCGTATTCGAGGCCCCGGTTTCCGCGAAAGCTCACACCGTCCGCGCAATAATCGACAGGCCGGCAGGTCCCGCAGAACACGCTCCTCCCTGCCGCGTGCTTTGCCATGAAAGCCGCGTATCCGGAGTCGGCGTTAAAGACCGAAAGGTCGCATTTTTCAAACAGTTTTGCCTTGCAGTCGGCATAGGACTGCATGGTCTTGTGAAAGTCGAGATGCTCGGGCGTCAGGTTGGTAAAAATCCCTGCCGCAAAATGAAGCGGTGCGAGCTTTTCGAGCGCCAGCGCGTGAGAGGTGACCTCCATGATCACGTATTCCACGCCGTCGTCGGCCATCTCACGGAGCATCCGGTAGAGGTCTTGCGGGTCGGGCGTCGTCATGTTTGCAAGATGGTTGGCGTTGTGATTTTCGAGGCTTCGCCCGGCCGAATCGCACCCGACCGTTCCGATGAGTCCGCAACGGTACATGGCCGACTCCAAGATCCTTCTGAGCATCCCGCTCGTACTGGTTTTGCCGTTGGTTCCGGTCACGCCGATGAGCTTCATCTTTTCTGACGGCAAGCCGTAAAAGGCATGACAAAGAAAGGGAAACGCCCGCCGCGCGTTGTCGGTTTGCAAAAGGATCGCGGAAGGATCATCGACCCGCGCGTCCTTTTCGGCAAGGATCGCAACAGCGCCTTTTGCAAGCGCTTTTGGGATCAGCCCGGACGCGTCGGTGTGAAATCCTTTGATTGCAACAAACAGACTGCCCGGGATCACCTTTTCGGTGTGATCGGTCACAAGCGCAATTTCGGTGTCGCCGACGCCGTCCGGGCAAACCAGATCGGCGTGTCGGCAAAGTTCTTTCAGTTTCATGGGTTCCTCCTTGGGACAGAAGCGTTCAAAAAGTTTTTTGACGTCCCGGGAGGATGCTCCCTTTTTGGTTTAGTCCACGGCTTCGAGATAGCGGAAGGTCACTTCGACCACGCTTCCCTTTGCCACAACACTTCCGGGTTCCACCGACTGGGAAACGACGACGCAGCCGGTTCCGGAAAGGTAATTCTTGGTTCCTTTGATGCGGATGTTGAGCCCCGCGTTGATCAGCGTTTGATTGGCCGCCTGCGCGCTCATACCGGTCACGTTCGGCACGCTCACAGTCTCGACCTCGGCACTCTTGTCGGTGTAAAGAATAACGGTGGCACTGCTCTTTTCCACCATGGTGCCGGCCTCGGGATACTGACGGCGAACCACGCCGTCACGGTCTCCGACGACCTTGACGCTGACTCCGTAGGAAGAGCCGCCGAGCATTTTGCTTGCGGCGGAAACCGTCCAGCCGACGCAACTCGGAATGGTGACGGCAAGATTTTGCAGTTCTTTTTCGGAATAGACCGCTTCCACGCCGAGGTAAGGCAGGATGTTGGCCATAACGTTGCCTACATAGGGTGCCGCCACGGTGCTTCCGTAAAGCACGCCTGCCGTGGGTTCATCCACAATGATGATCACCGCGTACTGCGGATCGTCCGCGGGTGCAAAGGCAACCGTCGAGCAGACGTATCTGCCCTCGCTCCCGGCATTCTTTTTTTCGGAGGTGCCGGTTTTTGCGGCAATGCGGTAACCGGCAACATAGGCGTTTTTGGCGCCGCCGCATCCGGAAACGCCCTCCTCCAGGATTTTTGCCACGCGCTGACAGGTCGAAGCGCTGACCACCTGGCGTTTGACGTTGGTATCAAAGGATTTGACCAGATTCCCGTCCCGGTCGGTGATCGACGAAACGAGGTGCGGCGTAACGAGATAGCCGCCGTTGGCCACGGCCGAGATCGCGGTGATCTGCTGAATGAGCGTCACGTTGAAGTTCTGACCGAAGGAATAGATGGCAAGATCGAGATCGGTAAAGCTCTTTTCGGAAATGAAAATGCCGTTCCCTTCGCCGGGCAGATCGATCCCGGTTTTCTCCCGGTACCCGAAGGCCTTGAGATAGCTGTAAAATTTGGAAGTTCCGAGCCTCAGTCCCACCTGCATGAGCACCGGGTTGCAGGACTGCTGGATGCCGCCTTCAAAGGTCAGAGATCCGTGTCCGGAAGTTTTGTGGCAGTGGATCCGTTGGCCCAATACCGTATAGGAACCGCTGCAATAAAAGCTGTCGCTCTCGGTCACCACGGCCTCCTCGAGCGCCATGGAAGCGGTCAAGACCTTGAAGGTGGATCCGGGAATATAGGATTCGGTCACAGCTTTGTTCGACCACATGCTCTGAAGCAGTGCCTGCTCGAGAGCCGTGTACTCGTCGGTGTCCTGTCTGTAGCCGCTGTTTTGCAGTTTTTCTTGGGACTGCGCGTCGAGCGTCCAGGGGTCGTTGGCGTCAAAGGTCGGATAAACGCCCATGCCAAGGATCGCCCCGGTGTTCACGTTCATCACGATACCCGCCGCACGGTTTTGACCGTTTGCTTCGAGGTAGGCGCTTTTCAGTTCCTCTTCGAGCGCCGACTGCACGAAAATATCGAGGGTGGTATGCAGATTGTAGCCGTTTTCTTCGCTGATATATTCCTTATATTCATAGGGCATCTCATTGCCCCGCGCATCTCTTGCGGTAATGTATTTGCCGCTTTTGCCCGAAAGATACTCGTTGTAGGAGTACTCCAGTCCGTAAAGTCCGATGCCGTCGCTCCCGGTAAATCCGAGCACATGGCAGGCAAGCGTCGAGTAAGGGTAAAACCGGGTGCTGGTCGTTTGCAGATAAACCACCTGCTGCAGGCTGTAGTCGGCAATGAATTTGCGGACCCGGTCCGCATCCTCCTCGGAAACTTCTTTTTTGATCGTCCGATCGAGGTATTTTGTGTAGGTGGTCTGCCGAAGAACAAAATCGCGAGAAACGCCCAAAATGGAGGAAAGCCGATCGGCGATCAGATCGTCCAGCTTGAGATTGCTTCCGTTTGCCCTAAGCTCGGCCTGCTGTGCCACCAGCGAGGAGGGAGACAGGAACACGCGGTAGGTCGTTACGTTGGTGGCAAGGAGCGTTCCGTTGCGGTCATAGATGCCGCCGCGCGAGGCTGAGACCTCGGTCTCGGTGGTCATCTGGTCGATCACCTTTTGCTGGTAGTATTCATATCGGAAGGTTTGCAGATAAAGAATGCGAAGGAGCAGAAAGGAAAAAAGGGCGACGGCGATGGAAAACAGCCAAACCGAACGTTTGGTCAGCTTCGGATGCGGCACTTCCGGGTTTTGCATCCGATTCTTTTCCATGTCGCATCCCCCTTTTCGGCTTCCGGGATCCATCCCGGCAAGCATACGATAATTCAGTCTATGGGTAAGTGCAGCATCTTATGACGAAAAGTCATTTTTTGATCCCGATGGCGCTGAGCAGTGTGGAAAGGCCGACTCCCGTAGGCTTTCCGTCCGGGTAGGTTTCCACGCTCTCTCCGTCTCCGATCGAGAGCGTCTCGGTCCGGACGTATTCTTCTCCGATCATGCCGCACTCGTTCTGTGCAAGTTCACGAATGAGAAGCACATCGTTTGTCAGGTGAAGATCCGATTGCAGCTCCTCGATTTGCAGATTGATCTGTGACAGCTCTTTTTTGAGCTTATTGTTGACCGTCTCTCCGTGGTTGACAAGGATCGAGCCGCCGACGATCAGCGTCAGGCAAAGCGCCAGAACGCCAATGGCGGCAAAGGCCGAGACCGGAAAACGCTTTCCGCTGTTCTCCGTTGGCTTTGTACCGTCAAACCAACGGTAGGATCCGGAAAAGAACCTTTTGGCCTCCCGCTTTGCAAAAGCGACAAGTCCGGTCTTTTCTTCGGTTTGCTCTTTGCGTTTGACAGGCAGTCTTTCTTCTTTTTTTTCAAGCGCAAGCTCCTGCGCCTCTTCCTTTTCGGGAAGTCCGGGAAGGATGACCTCGGAGAGATCCACGCCCTCGAGCCGCTTTTTGCGAACGGCTGATACGTGAGCGATCAGCTCGTCCAGCGTCAGCGTGGGACGATCGGTACACTCGCCCTGCGAGAGACTGTAGGCGTCGGGCGCCTGCATTCTGGTATAGGCCTCACGCACTTCCTGCGCGCCGACCTCCTTTTGAACCAAAAGAAGGGCTTCCATCTCGGAGAGCTTCTCTTCCCCATCGCAAAAAGACCCTTTTGAAGGGTCATTTTGCAGATCAAAGAAGGTCAGCTGTTCCATATCGGACTCCTTTGGGTCTATGTCAAAGTTTTTCCGCCACGCGCAATTTTGCGCTGCGCGAGCGGGGATTTTCCTCCAGTTCCTCTTGCGAGGGGAGGATCGGTTTTTTATGGACGAGTTTTATCTTTGGGCGGTTGCCGCAAACGCAGACCGGAAAGCTCTTGGGGCAAATACAGCCCTGTGCAAGCTCGGCGAAGGTCTGCTTGACAATGCGATCCTCCAGCGAGTGGAAGGTAATGATTGCAATCCTGCCTCCGGGCTTCATCAAGCGGACAGCTGAACGGATCGCAGGCGCGATCACGTCCAGCTCCCCATTCACCGCAATGCGAAGCGCCTGAAAGGTGCGCTTGGCCGGGTGATGTCCGCCATCCCGGTTGGATGCCGGGATCGACTTTTTGACGATTTCAACGAGTTCCCCTGTCGTTTCGATCGAAGCCGATTCCCGGGCATGGATGATATTCGATGCTATGCGAGAGGCAAATCGTTCCTCTCCGTATTCCCAAAGGATGCGCCGAAGCTCCTCCTCGGGATAAGTGTTGACAATGATTTTTGCATTCAGCGGATTTCTTTGATCCATCCGCATATCGAGCGGCGCGTCGTTTTGGTAAGAGAATCCCCGCTCGGGCGTATCCAACTGATAGGAGGAAACGCCAAGATCGAGAAGCAGTCCGTCGATCGCCTCGATCCCTTCTTCTTTGCAAACCTGTTCCAGTTCGCAAAAATTGCTTCGCACAACCTTTGCATGACCGCCGAAGGTAGAGAGCCGTTCGGTTGCAGCACGCACGGCGCTCTCATCCTGGTCAAGCGCGAGAAGAAGCCCGCCCTCTTCGGTCAGGTGAGAAGCAATGACCGAGCTGTGCCCCGCTCCGCCGGCGGTTCCATCCACATAGACGCCGTCCGGACGAAGATTCAGATTGTCGATACACTCTTGCAGGAGTACCGGTTTGTGCGAAAAATCAAGTTGATCCACTGCCGCGTCTCCCAAATCAGAGTCCGAGCGTTTCGAGTTCGCGGATCATCTCATCCACGTCTTCTTTGTTCTTGTAATTCTCGTAAGCCTCGGCGTCCCAGATCTCCGCGTAATTGAAGCAACCCACGATCACCACGTCCTTTTTGAGGCCGGCAAGATCGACAAGCTGTTTCGGCAAGAGAACCCGCCCGTGCGAATCGGGCGAGACCTGCGTCATGGACGCGTGCAGGAAGCGCAGAACGCGCTCCTGGAGAGAACGGTTGTTCTTTTCGAGCATGAGCTGTACGTAGGAATTCCATTCTTCGGAGGAATAAACTTTGAGACAATTCTCGCGCAGACTGCGGGCGATGATAAAGGTCTCGCCGAGTTCCTCGCGGAACTTTGCCGGAATGAACAAACGGTTTTTTGCATCCAGGCCATGTTGATATTCGCCGCCGAGCATTCTGCCTTTCCTCCTGTCTTTTGGTGTTGGTGCCCTGTATTGCCCCACTTTGGTGATTTTATGCCCCACTTTGCACCACATCTGTATTATATCTTAACTTTTTCCAGAAAACAAGGGGTTTTTGAAAAAAAGTTTCAAAAAAATGCAACTTTTTTTCGTTTTTTTGATCTTTTTTGCCATCCTTCGCCTCCGCGCAGGGATCCGGTGCTTCCAAAACGCAAAAAAAGGAGGCGCTCGACTGCGTTTAGCAGTGAGCGTCTCCTGTTATCGCAAAGTGAGGATCCGGTCAGAGGTCAAAAGATTTTCCACCGAATAGACAAGGAGCAATCGTTCCGGCCTGTACTCATCAAGCAGAGCCGAGAGATCGGTAAACTCCCTTCTTGTCGAAGAAAGGTTGACAAGGATCAGATCAAAATGCAGTGCCAGAAAAGGCGCCATGCTGTTGGCAAAGCTGTCCTTTGCCACAAGCAGAAGCGGGCGCGATTCCCCATTCTTTTTGCGGATGGTGACAATATCGTGCGTGCCGTCAAGGAAGATCGCGTAATGATCCTTTTTTGCAAGCGCGTCAAAGGCGTACAGCCCGGAGAGCTCTTTGCCGTCGGCGGTCACTTCGTATTCCTCTTCCCTGCCGGAAAGAAAAATCTCCACCTTGTCGGGGCTTAAAAATTTCATGCCGGACGCCGAGGCAAGCGTGCCGAAAAAGGATGTGGAAACGACCCGCCTCTCAAAGGAATCGACAGGCAGGATCTCCTCTTCCATGCCAAAGGAGCGCATCACTTCTGTATAAGCATAGTAGGCACCGAGGCTTGTCCAGTGGTGATCGGTCTTGTACCAGACCGCCTCGCCGCTTTCATAGGCGCTTTGCAGTTTTTCGCAGAGATCTCTGTATCCGACCTCTGAGAGTTCCTCCCGAAGTTGTGAAATGACCGCGCGGCTCGTTTGATCGGGGTAAGAAAAAGCGGAGGAGGCTACATCGATCGCGCGCGGCGGGAGCAAAACGGTTACAGGGAGTTCGGCTTTTTGGCAAAATTCTTTCAGAATCCCGGTTTTCTTTGAAAGGTCATCCCTGTCGTAGGCGTCGGTCGGGCTGATAAAGCCGGGCAGGCGGAAGAGCCTTCGCGCAAGCTGACCGCTTTCCCCGAGCAAAATGCCGTTATTCTCCCCCTTTCCGAGAGAGAGCTCCAAGACGGCTTTGGCACCTACAAAAGCGTCGCGCAAAGGAAACTGATCGGCATAATAGGTCGAAAGCTCCCCCGAAAAATCGCCGGACAGAAGACTTGAAAACCGAAGCTCCGGGAAACCCTGCAAGGGGCGGTTCTCTTCTGCCGAAACCGCCCGGTCGGGTAAGATCCAGAACCAAAGTCCAAAGCAAAAGAGCGCCGCGCAGAACAGGACGGCGGTAAGGTACCAAGTTTTTTTCATGCGGCCTCCTCAAAAATTGAAATAGGCGAAGGGACTGTAGCTGGAATCCACCAGATACGCGGAAGAAAGAAAGAGCGCTATCAGGCAGACGGCCGGCGCGAGAAAAGAGAGCTTTGGATGAGCGGCAAACAGCCGCGTGGTAACCCGCCTCGGCAGCGGCGTTGCTCCCAGGCAGGCGATCGCCAAAAGCGGAAGCATGTGCAAAAATTGATAGCTTGAGAGCGTTGATGAGAGTCCGACCGTCCCGATCCCGAAGAGTGCGGAAAACCAATTCCCCGCCTCGATAAATCCGCTCGAAGAGAAGAGCAAAAAGCCGAAGAGCGTCAACAGAATCGTATAAAGATGCCTGAATAACCTCGGTAATTTTTCTAAAAGCCTTGATAAAAAGAGCTTTTCGAGAATCAACAAAACGCCGTAATAGAGTCCCCATAGGATAAAATTCCAACCCGCGCCATGCCAGAATCCGGTCAAAAGCCAGACGATCAAAAGGTTTCGCAACGTCGTGAGCTTTCCTTTTTTGTTGCCGCCAAGCGGAATATAAACGTACTCTTTGAACCAGGAGGAAAGCGAGATGTGCCAGCGCCGCCAGAAGTCGGTGATGCTCGTCGCGCAGTACGGGTAGTGAAAGTTCTCGGGAAAGTCAAAGCCGAACATCTTACCAAGCCCCAGCGCCATATCGGTGTATCCCGAAAAATCAAAATAGAGGTGCAAAGAAAACAGAATGGCCGCAAGCCATGCGGCATCCACGGTGGGATGCAGGGCAAGAAGCGTTTGATAGTACTCGTACCCGGAAGCAAGCAGGTCGCCGAGAAGCATCTTTTTTGCAAGTCCCGCACAAAAGCGGATGGCGCCGGCGGCAAAGCCTTCTACGGTTTCCTTTCTTTCGGTCAGTTGCCGATCGATCTCACGGTAGCGCACGATCGGGCCTGCAATGAGCTGTGGAAAGAGCGTCACATAGGTGCCGAACAAAAGATAGTTTCTCTGCACCGCGCATTCACCACGCCAAAGATCAACCGTATAAGAGAGAATCTGAAAGGTGTAGAAGGAGATCCCGATGGGAAGCATCAGCCCCGCGATCGGAGAAAGCGTGATGCCTGGCAACGCCGAGATCATCCCGGCAAAGAAATTGTAATACTTGAAAAAGAACAAAAAGGAGAGCGTCACAAGGATCGATGCGATCGCAGTTCGCTTCGCTTTTTTTGGATTTACAAGGAGGTATTTTTCGATCCGGAGCCCAAAGCAAAACGCGGTTGTGATCGAGAGGAGCATGAGAAAGAGATAGACCGGCTCTCCGTAGGCATAAAACAAAAGGCTTGCAAAAAACAGCACCGGATTGCGCGCCCGCCTCGGCAAAAGATAATAGGCCGCAAGCGTCAAAGGCAAAAAGCCGAACAAAAAAAGAAGTGAAGAAAAGACCATACGCGCTCCCAAAACAGCAGGCCAAAGCATCCTGCCGTTTTTTGCTTTTTTGACAGTATTCCCCGCTTTTGCAAGGAAAAAACAAGGATTTTTCTCCCAGAATTTGGGTTGCATGAGGATTTGTGATCGCGGTCAATACTTCCTTTGAAAAACAAAAAATTCTTTTTTGGGAGGCGCCGATGCACTATAACAAAGTGGAGATTTGCGGGGTCAATACCGCCCAGCTGAAGACCCTTTCGGACGAAGAAAAAAAGGCCCTTCTTTTGCGGGCACACGCCGGAGACGCGGCGGCAAGAGAAGAACTCATTGAGGGAAATCTTCGCCTCGTGCTCTCAATCATCCAGCGTTTTTCCAACCGCCGCGAGAATCTCGACGATCTCTTTCAGGTGGGCTGCATCGGCCTTGTCAAAGCGGTCGACCACTTCAACACCGAGCTTGACGTCAAGTTTTCCACCTATGCCGTGCCGATGATCGTGGGAGAGATCCGCAGGCATTTGCGCGACAACGGCTCGATCCGCGTCAGCCGCTCTACAAGAGATTTGGCCTACCGGGCTCTCCAGGCGCGCGAGGAACTGCTTGTCAAAAAAGAGAGCGAGCCGAACGCCGAGGAGATCTCGGAGCATCTCGGCGAAAGAAAGCGCGACGTTCTGCGCGCCATGGAAGCGATCGCCGAGCCGATCTCGCTTTACGAGCCGGTCTACAACGAGGGCGGCGACGCGCTCTATCTCATGGACCAGCTTTCGGATTCCTCGGACGGCGACGAGCTTTGGCTGGAAAACATCGTCCTGAAAGAAGCGCTTGCAAAGCTCGGTGAGCGTGAAAGAAAGATCATTCAACTGCGCTTTTACGAAGACAAGACGCAAATGGAGATCGCAGAGGAGATCGGGATCTCGCAGGCGCAGGTCTCGCGTCTGGAAAAAGCGGCGCTCGGAAAAATGAAAAAAGAGTTCTGACAACAAAAAAGCCGTTGCAAGCAACGGCTTTTTTGTTTGGAAAGATTGGTTTTTACACTTCCCTGCGCACAAAGGCATCCCAGGCGGTCCAGATGAGAACCACCAGGTGAAGCGCTACGATAACGATGGCAAGCGGAAGCGAATGATGGACAAAGCCGGTCGACTTGTTGACGATGGCGGCAAAATCCCAGTTTGCAAAAATGAAGTAGCGGGCAAAATCCAGGCCTGCAAGCTGCATGATCATCACAACAATGCTTGCATTGAAGGAGATTGCAAGGCTGATTCCGATCGAAAGCGCGGAGCTGCGCGAAAGGGCGGACAGTGCAAAGGCAAAGGTCGTCATAACCAGCACCTTGACGCTCGCCGAAAGATAGCGAACGAACAACAGCCAGTAAGGAGAAGTTGTTACCACCTCGCCGCCCTTGACCGACAGCGCGGGACGGAAAGCGTCGACTGTTCCGTTGAAGGCAAGCGACATCAAAAAGCTCAAAAGGAAAACGCCGGTCGTCGCCAGCACTCCGAAAAGGAGCGTGGTGGCATACTTGGACATCAAAATCTTCCAGCGTCTTGCCGGATTGATGAGCAAAAATTTTATGGTTCCTGCGGAAAACTCGCTGGAAACAATGCTACCGCCAATGACAATGCAGAGCACCGCAACATATTCGAGGAAGGTGACCGAATAGAGCATCGAGTTCCAGAACGGGCTTTCTCCGTCTCCGCCTTCAAACAACGTGAAGATGGCTCTGAAGGCTTCCGGAATATCGCTGGAAACCGGTTCAAAAGAGTCGGCCGGATTGCGCTCCTGGTTGTGATCCAGGCGATAAACGCCAAGCGTGATCTGGTCTTTTGCCCTGTTGTACTGAACCTCCGAATACCCGGCAAGACCTTCCTTTTGCAGGCGCTCCTGATCGAGCTTGGTGAACTTTGCGCCAACCACTTCATTCAGAGTGCCGTAGCGCCAATCCGAAGAGGTCGGCTCAATACTATGGTCGATCAGATAGCGGTAAGCCCATTCATAAATCTCTCGACGCTCGGGATCGGAGTCCTTCAGCACGTCTTCAAAAGTCCAGGCGTAGTAAGCGGCAAGATCCTTGTTTTCTACCATTGCAGAAAGCTTTGCAGCCCGCTCTTCTTCAAACACGGTCGCATAGATCATTTCATGAATGATATTTCCGGATCGTTCGCCATCGGGAAGGTTGGAGGACCATCTTGTTTCATATCTCCAGTCATCGCTCGAGATCGCATGGTCGATCAGGTAGCTGTAGTAATCCACTTCCACTTTTGCCGTTTTGACCCACACCTCATCCGGGCCGTACTGGCTTTTGAGTTCCTCATAGTTCTGCTTTGCGCGCTGAAGGTCGTCCTGCCAGTAATTCTCCGGGGTGTAAAAAGATTCCAGCACCTGATTGGCGTTGCCGATCAACGAAGAAAAGAGGGTTACGGCAGTCAAAAAAATGAGCATGATCCAGGTGGCAACCTTGGAAAACTGCTTTTTCCATTCGTTGCCGATCAAACGACAGAATTTAGCCAATTTGCTGTCCCTCCCCTCCGGTAAGCTCAATGAACACGTCCTCAAGACGCTTGTTCTCCTTTTTGGATACGGTGTAAAGCGAAAGCCCGGCTCTCACCAGAGTCTCGTTGGCTTTTGCAATGGATGCAAGCGCCTCCTCTTTTGGGAAGACCAGATCGATCGCGCCATCTTCGGTGGGAAGGATCTCGATCCCGAAAGCCTCGGAAAGCACTTCGGCGCCCTTTTTGGCATCGTCCAAGGTAATAACAAACTCTTCTCTGCCGATCCCGGCGGCCGAAACCAACTCGGCGATTGGATGGACGCTGATCAGCGTTCCGTTTGCAATCACGCCGACGCGATCGCACATCATCTCCATCTCGCTCATCAAATGACTGGAGACCATCACGGCAACGCCCTCTTTGTGAGCAAGGTCTTTGAGCACGTCGCGCAGATCCTTGATGCCGGCAGGATCGAGTCCGTTGGTCGGCTCATCGAGGACAAGAAGCCTCGGATGGTGCAGAATCGCCTGCGCCACGCCAAGCCGCTGGCGCATACCGAGCGAATAGCGGCCGACCTTCTCCTTGATGCGGTTTTCGAGCCCCACCATGCGCACCACTTCGTCGATCCGCTCTTTCGGGATGCCGCCGCGCATATTGGCATACTGAACGAGGTTGTCGTAGCCCGAAAGATAGCGATAGAATTCCGGATTTTCCACGATGGCGCCGAGGTTCGAGAGCGCGCCTTCAAACTGCTTTGCAAGATCGTTGCCTGCAATCGTAATTCTTCCGTGATCGAGCGTGAGCAGCCCTACCACCACCTTGATGAGCGTGGTTTTTCCGGCACCGTTCGGGCCGAGAAAGCCAAAGACTTCCCCGCTGTAGGTCTCAAAGGAGATATCATGTAAAATCTCTTTTGCACCGAGGGATTTGGTCAAATGTTCGATTTTTAAGATCTCTTCCATTTTGATCCCCCCGATCACCAGTAATAATTGCCGGGCGTAAACGAAACGATTTTCCACTCGCCCTTGACCCGATACAATTCAAACACCATATTGAAAAAAACGGTATCATCGGTGTAAGACGGCTCCTCGGCCTGCGCGTTGCTTTGCGAGCCATTATCGAATTCATTATCGGCCGCGTAATCCATAAAGTATCCGTAGAAAAAGTCCCCGCTCTTCCCCGCGTACCGGATCTTGACGTCAACGCTCAGCTTCACCGTGGCGCGGTTCGGGCCGTCTTTTTTGATGCTGACCCGATCTCCTTTCAGCTGAACCTCTGCAGAAGAAAGTAGTATTGATACCTTTTGCTCGAGATACTTGTTGTAAAACAGGCGCACATCGTTCACACCGTACCCGGAATATTCGTCCTGCGGCAGTTCCCCATACCAGTAGGCTTTGAGCACCCGATTCATTTTGTCCTTTTGCGCGGCTACGGTAGCCGCAGGAAGCACTTGACCAACCTCTCCCTGCAGATTGCATTGAAGATCGAGAAGGTCGGTCAGATAAGACTCGCACTGATCTTCAATCACCGGTTTTTCCCGATCGAACTGAACTTCTTGTACCACGATGTATCCGATCAAAAAGATGAGCAGCGCGGCGCCGAGAAGCAGTCCCCGGTTGACTTTTTTCCAGAACATAAACGGCTCCTTTCAAGAAAAAAAGCTTTCTTCGTTTCCACTTGTAATCATAACATGCAAAAATCAAAAAGTCAATAGAAAAAAGGCGACAAACTTGTCGCCTTTTGAAAGCCGTTCAGTCCACGTCCTCGAGGATTTCGGTCGGTTTTTCGTTCAGCACCTCGGGGTTTTCCACGTAGCGTTTGAAGAGTTTGAAGGCCGAGGCGTAGTAAAATCCGTCGCAGATGCGCTCGTCGGTCACGGCCTTGAGTTCGATAAATTTTTTGGTATAGACCCCGCCCTCGCCGTCATAGCAGATCACCGATTTGCGCCCGCCGTAGGAAAGGAAGACCGGCAGGTTGCCAAAATTGTAGATGTGGTGATAGATCGGCCGGATACCGAGAGAACCCATGCTGGTGATGATCATGCTCCCGTGGAAGGGGCTGACCTTAAGTAACGATTTGGGAAGGATGCCAATGTAGTCGAGAAACCGGAGCAGTCTCATCGTCCAGCGACAAAGGAAGCCCGGAATGCGCGTGAGGATCTTATTGACCTTATCAAAATCGCTGGTTTTTTCGGCGGATGCGTGCACTTCTTCAACCACGGCGTTGAATTTCTCATAGATCTCGTCGACCGTGTCGCAGGGATCGAATTCCACCTTGATGCAAGTCTCCTCGGCAGAGCGCTCCATCGACTTTTTGATGGTCATGACCACCTCGATGTTGTTGCGGTGGTAGAGCTTTTGCCCGCTGATGAAGCGGTTGATCGCCGGGCGAGTTGCAAGCATCCGCACATAGGCGGCGAGCATCACATGCAAAACGCTGAAGTTGGTCATGCCGCTCTTGACCTTCTCGCGGCAGAACACATCGGTCTTTGTGACGTCAAAGCGATCCGAATAGGTGTTGCAGGCGTCGCAGCGCATGGGCATGATATAGGGTGTAAACTTGAGCACCGCGTCAATGTTGCGAACCCGATAGCCGTCTGAACGGTCGCCGAGTTTGCGGCGGCGCTTTTTTGCTCTCTGCTCTTTCTTTTCCTTTTTTTCTTTTGCCATAGAAATCCCTTCCGTGCATTTTGGAATTTATCCTTATTATATCTGTTTTTTTGCGATTCTGCAAGCCTTTTGAAAAATTTGATCCATTTTCTTGCATTTCTGCAACGAATCGTGTATAATTCAAATAGTATTTTGATGGAGGAGACCTCTGTGAAACACGTGGAAATTTACACCGACGGCGCCTGCCGGGGCAATCCGGGCAAAGGCGGCTGGGGCGCGATTCTGGTTTACGGAAACAAGGAAAAAGAATTGTCCGGCGGCGAAGCCTTGACCACCAACAACCGCATGGAGCTGACCTCGGTGATCGAAGCGCTCTCGGCCTTAAAGGAGCCCTGTCGCGTCACTCTGACGTCCGACTCCAAATACGTCGTAGACGCCATCGAAAAAGGCTGGGCGCGTTCCTGGCAATCGAACGGCTGGAAAAAGGCCGACCGAAAGCCTGCGCTCAACCCCGATCTTTGGGAAAAACTTCTTGCCTTGCTCGACAAGCACGAGGTCACCTTCGTTTGGGTCAAAGGGCACGACGGACATCCCTACAACGAGCGCTGTGATCAGCTTGCAACAACCTTTGCGGACAGTCTTTGATATTTCCTTTTCACCATAGAAAAAGGCTGAAACGCCTCATCCGACTTCGCTGCGCTCAGCCACCTTCCCCCACCGGGGAAGGCTCAAAAAGCGAATGCCGAAATTAGAATCGTCATACGATTGAAAGCAAAAAATATTACTCACCATAATAGAACTTGAGCTACACAAAAAGTTTTAAGCATTCTATAAAATTTTGAAATTCGCCCCAATTGCCCACGATGAATGGCAACCACCCAAAGGCCTTCCCCAGTAGGGGAAGGTGGCACGGCGAAGCCGTGACGGATGAGGTGCCCAATAGAAAAAGCCGAAAGCAATTTGCTTTCGGCTTTTTGGTTTTAACCGCCAAGGTAGGCTTTGCGGATGCTGTCGTCCTCGAGCAGTTCCTTACCGGTTCCGGTCTTGACCATCTTACCGATCTCCAAGACGTAAGCACGATTTGCGATCGAGAGCGCCTTCTTTGCGTTCTGCTCGACGAGCAGAACGGTGGTTCCCTCTTCGTTGACCTTTTTGATCATATCGAAAATGATGTTGACGAAAAGCGGAGAGAGTCCCATGCTGGGTTCATCCATCAGCAGTAGCTTCGGACGAGACATGAGCGCTCTTGTGGTGGCAAGCATTTGCTGTTCGCCGCCCGAAAGGGTTCCTGCAATCTGCTTGGAGCGCTCTTTGAGGATCGGGAAACGCTCGTACATCTCTTCCATCGAGGCGTTGATCTCGGCCTTGCTCTTGCGCGTGTATGCGCCGAGGCGAAGGTTTTCCGCAACCGTCAGCTCCTGGAAAATGCGGCGGCCTTCCGGCACCTGAGCCACGCCCATGTAGGTCAGCTTGTGCGCCGGGGTGTTCGTGATATCCTTATCCATAAAGGTAACTTTGCCGCCCGCCTTCGGGATCAGGTTGCAGATCGAGTGCATGATGGTGGTTTTTCCTGCGCCGTTGGCGCCGATGAGGGCCACCACTTCTCCCTCGTTGACTTCAAAGGAGACGCCGCGAATGGCTTGAATGAGCCCGTAACGGACCTGCAGATCTTCCACTGTTAAAAGTGCCATAATGCTTCTCCTTTCTCAGTCGTCGCCAAGGTAAGCGCGGATGACTTCGGAATTGTGAAGCACTTCCTCCACGCTGCCGTGCGCAAGCGTTTGTCCGAAGTTGAGCACGGTGATCTCTTCGCAGATCCCGGCGACAAGACTCATATCGTGCTCGATGAGGAGAATGGTCATGTCAAAATGCTCTCTGACAAAGCGGATGGTGTCCATCAGCTCGGCAGTCTCCTGCGGGTTCATGCCCGCGGCAGGCTCGTCGAGAAGCAACAGCTTTGGATTGGTGGCAAGCGCACGGGCAATCTCGAGCTTTCTCTGCTTGCCGTAAGGCAGATTGCAAGCGAGATTGTTGCGCTCTTCGAGCAGTCCGAAGATGTCAAGCAGTTCCTTTGCACGATCTCGCATCGCCTTTTCCACCTTGAAGTGGCGAGGCAGGCGGAACATACTGGTAAAGAGTCCGCACTTGTATTCGGGTTGATTGGAAAGACCGACGAGCACGTTCCGGATCACGCTCATGTTGTTAAAGAGGCGAATGTTCTGGAAGGTGCGGGCAATGCCCTTGTGGTTGATCTCTTCCTGCCCGTGACCGTCGATGCGTTCGCCGCAAAGATAAATCTCGCCGGTGGTGGGCTTGTAGACGCCTGTGAGCATGTTGAAGACGGTGGTCTTCCCTGCTCCGTTCGGGCCGATCAGCCCATAGATCTGGTTCTTTTTGATTTTGAGATTGACGTCCTGAGCGGCTTTCAGACCTCCGAAGGAGATGCCCAGGTTCTTAGTCTCTAACACGTATTCAGCCATGGTTACTTCTCCCCCTTATCCGGATCCTGAACGCTCTCGTTCGATTTGACGTCGACCGTGAGCAGTTCGTCCATTTTGATCTTGGTGGGGATGCGATCCCAGGAGCCCGCATCGTTGCGTTCTGCCGCAGGATTGGGCTTTTTCTTAAAGAATTTTGCAAACAGAACCTTGGGATTGTACTTCTCGCGGAAGCTGCGAAGCGCCGGAGCGTTACCGAAGATGACGACGATCATCAGAATCAGCGCGTACACCAAGTACTTGAGTGCCGCCATATCGCCGGACAGATGCGTCTTCAGGTAGAAGTTGACGCAGGTCAAGAAGGATGCGGCCAGAATGGATCCCGTGATACTGCCCATGCTTCCCAACACGACCATGACGAGAATCTCGATCGAATAGTTGTAGGAGAAGAAGGAGTAAAGGATCGGCGTTGTGTAATTGGCATAGATCACGCCCGCCACGCCCGCAAAGAAAGCAGCAATGACGAACACGATGAGTTTGTAATAGGTCACGTTGATACCGGTAGCGCGGGCCGCGATCTCGTTGTCACGAATGGCGGTAATGGCGCGACCGTGCTTGGAACGCACCAGATTTTGCACTGCAAACAGCATCACCAGAATGGCGACAAAAGCGATGATAAAGAGTGTGCTTCCATACCCTTTTGAGGTATATCCCATCGCACCGCCGAACCAGGGCAGATTCTTAAACAGGTTTCGTACGATCTCACCGAAAGCAAGCGTCACAATGGCAAGATAGTCGCCCTTGAGCCGCAGTGCCGGAAGACCGACGATAAACCCGAAGAAGGCCGCGCAAAGGCCGCCGAGGATCATGCTGATGATGAGGCAAACCAACTGCGAGGGAATGAATCCCGAGAACACTTTCATAAACAGCGTGCCGAGGTATGCGCCGATGCACATAAATCCGGCATGCCCCAGACTGAGTTCCCCGAGGAAACCGACAACAAGATTGAGAGAAACGGCCAAAATCACGCTGTAGCCGATCTCGGCCAAGAGGTTTGCCGTGGAGCGTTTGAGTCCGCCCGTCAACTGAAGAACCGTGAACAAAATCAAAGCAACCGCTACGATCAGATAACTGACGTAGTATTTGAACTTGATGTTTTTACGAGAAGCCATATCACACCTTCTCTCTGCGCTTCTTGCCCAAAAGCCCTGTCGGCTTCACAAGAAGGATCACGATCAACAGACTGAATTCAATTGCCGTCGTATAGGGGTTCAGAGCCGGAATACTCATGCAAACCTTTTCGATCACGCCGAGAAGGATCCCGCCGATCATAGCGCCGGGGATCGATCCGATGCCGCCGATGACCGCCGCCGTAAAGGCTTTGATACCGGGAAGCGAGCCGACTGTGGGAGAGGTTGCCGGAATCTGCAAAAGATAAAATACGCTTGCGGCAGCAGCCAAAGCAGACCCGATTCCAAAGGTCAGGGTGATCACTTTGTTGACCGGAATTCCCATCAGCTCGGCAGCTCCTCTGTCTTCCGACACGGCAAGCATGGCACGACCTGTTTTGGTTTTTTTAATGAAGACGGTGAGTCCCGCCATGATCACGGCCGCGACGCCAAGGGTTACAAGCGTAGAAATATTGAGCGTTGTAGAACCAAACGTGACGTGTCCGAAATTGATCAGCGTGACAGGCTGCGGTTTTGCACCGTAAATCAGCTGTGCGATACTTTGCAAGAGGTAGCTGACGCCGATCGCCGTGATCAGAACGGCCAACGGAGAGGCTCCCCGCAAAGGTTTGTAGGCCACTTTTTCCACTACAATGCCCAAGATTGTGCATACGATAACCGCCATCACGATTGCAACGGCCGGGAAGCCGCAGAGTGCCATCGTAGTCAGGATGGCATAGGTTCCCACCATAATGATATCGCCATGGGCAAAATTCAGCATTTTTGCAATGCCGTAAACCATCGTATAGCCGAGTGCAATCAGAGCGTAGATGCTCCCCAGACTCAGCCCGTCAATCAATGTGCTCATTGTCTATATCCTTTCAAAATGCTCTTGAGCCCAACCGACCCCCCTGCGGCTTTCGCCGCAGAGGGGTTGGCGTGAAATATCGTGAAATGAGATCGATTAGTCCAATTCAACGATCTGGGCAGACTTCGTGCAAGCACCGCTTGCATCCCACTTCATGGAGCCGGTTGCACCGGTGTAGGAGAAGGAAGAAGAAGTGATGGTTGCTTTGGCCTTGTTGCAGAGGTCGGAAGCCGAAATGGTCACGTCGCTAACGCCGGCAGTCTTCATAGCCTGATAGATGGCCATGACTGCATCGTAACCGTCAGCTGCAAACTGGTCGGGCTCTTCACCGTATTTTGCCTTGAAAGCGGTAACGAAAGCCGAAACCTTTGCGTCGGTGCTGTTCACGTCGAAGGGGGTGATATATTTGATGGTGTTTGCGGGCTTATCGGTAGCGGTGAACTGACCGGCAATGCCGTCAAAACCGTCGCAGCCGAAGAAGACAGCGGTGGAACCCTTTGCAGCGGAAGCCTTGATGAAGAGAGCGGCTTCGGTGTAGTAGAAGGGCATAAAGACGATGTCGCAATCCTTCAGAGCGCCAGCCTGAGTGGAGAAGTCCACTTTGTTCTCAGCGTCGAATTTTTGCTCGGTAAAGGTCAGACCGATCTCGTTGGCCTTTTGCTTGAAGGCTTCGTAGACACCGGTGGAGTAGGAATCGCTGGAGTCATAGATCACACCGACGTTGGTAAAGCCGTCGTCTTTGATCTGCTGAGCGGCAAGGGTACCCTGGTCGGGGTCGCCGAAGCAAACGCGGAATGCGTTGTCGCCGATCTCAATGACAGCCTGCTCGGAAGCGGAAGGAGTCATGAAGAATACGTTGTCCTCTTTTGCCTTGGCGCCAAAGGACTTGCATGCGCCAGAGGTGACAGAGCCAAGAGAAATCTGCATGCCTGCTTCGTACAGGGTATCGTAACCGGTACCAGCTTCAGCAGCTTCCGCTTTGTCATCACGCATCTCGAACTTGAAGTTCACGCCGTTCAGACCACCGGCTTTGTTGATCTCTTCAACAGCCAGGGTAGCACCCTTCTGTACCGAGATGCCGTAGGAAGCAGCACCACCGGTCAGCGGGCCGGTTGCACCGATGAAGTACTCGGTGTTGTTTGCGGTGTAGCTCTTCTTATTTCCGCAGGCTGCGAACACAGCGGCGCAAAGAACAACACAAAGGACGACGGACATGATTCTTACGAACTTTTTCATTGTTTTTTACCTCTTTTCAAAAGATTGTATTGTATTTTCAGCCCGACAGGGCAAAAAACCGATCTATGAAAAAATGCGGTTCTACCGGAAAAGTAAAACCGCATGCAGTTTTTTTGTTTTAACCGTTCAGCTTTACTTTTCTATGAAATTTCAAAAGTACAATAAGGGAAATCAGAATCGGCAGTACCAATACCGATCTCAGAAGAATGGCTACGAGTACCGACACGACGAAAAAAGACACTGCCAGAGCAGTGTCAAAAAGTCGGTTGGTGGCGGCGGTATTGCCGGCAAAAAAAGACTGGCAGGCAGAAAAAGCCGCGCAGGTGGACGGTCTCATCGAATTGCGAGAAGCCTTCATCATCATGACTTTTTCTCCTTTGCCTTGATTTTTTATCATTTTACACCGAAACTGCCCGGTTGTCAATGGTACGATTTCACAGAATTTTCGTTGAAAACAAAACAGTTCTGGTATTTTTGCATAAAAATGCATAGAAAAAAGGCAATATGCAGAAGAAACGGGTTGTATTGAAAGCCTTCCTCAGAGAGGAAGGTGGCATTTTCCCCCGGAAAATGACGAAAGGAGCCTGCGCGACTTTGAAATTTGCACAAACGCCATTGCCTCGCGGGCTCCTTCAGTCGCCTGTCGGCGACAGCTATCCTGTTGCGGTGCCCGAAATTTTTCAGTCGCGCTTCGCGCTCCCAAAATTTCGACCGCGGCCACTCCTCTCGCTCCCTGTTTCCCGCGCTGCGGGCGGTCGCGCTCGTCCCCTCCCGGAGGGAGCCTTCTTTAGTTTTTTGTGCGATTTGCCAGATCGGCGTCCATCGACGCGGCGGCAGTCTTCCCTGCTCCCATGGCAAGGATCACGGTGGCGGCACCGGTCACGGCGTCGCCGCCCGCATAGACAAACGGGAGCGAGGTCCTGCCATTCTCGTCGGCGGCAATGCCGCCGCGGCGGGTCACTTCAAGGCCCTCGGTGGTCGATTTGATGAGCGGATTGGGCGAGGTGCCGATTGCCATAATGACCGCGTCGCAGGGCAAAAAGAACTCCGAGCCGGGGATCTCGACCGGGCGGCGGCGACCTGATGCGTCAGGCTCGCCGAGCTCCATGCGAATGCAGGTGATGCCCTTGACAAAGCCGTTCTTGGGATCGCGCCGGTCGTCGGGGTTGTAGTATCCTTCTATTTTGATCGGGTTGCACAGGAGCGAGAACTCGATCCCCTCCTCCATCGCGTGCTCGACTTCTTCCTTTCGTGCCGGAAGCTCGGCGAGTGAGCGACGATAAACGATGGTCACCTTTTCGGCGCCAAGTCTGAGTGCCGAACGCGCGGCGTCCATGGCGACGTTACCGCCGCCGACGACCACGACTTTTCCCGCGTGAAAAACAGGAGTGGCGCTTCCCTCTTGATAGGCTTTCATCAGGTTGATACGAGTCAAAAACTCGTTTGCCGACGAGACGCCGCAAAGGTTTTCGCCTTCAATGCCCATAAAGTTGGGCAGTCCCGCGCCCGAACCGATGAAAACGGCTTCATATCCCTCGGATTTGAGATCCTCGATCGAGAGCGTTTTGCCGATGACGGTATTCAGGCGAATCTCAACGCCAAGTTTTTTCAGACCGTCGATCTCCTTTTGCACAATGGCCTTGGGCAAACGGAACTCGGGAATGCCGTAAACCAGCACGCCGCCGGCCGCGTGAAGCGCTTCAAAAATGGTAACCGCATATCCCCGCTTGGCAAGGTCTCCCGCGCAGGTCAGGCCCGCAGGCCCCGAACCGATCACGGCGACCTTGCGACCGTTGGATACCGGTTTTTGTGGTTTTTCTTTGGAAGTTTCATTGTGAAAATCGGCGACAAAGCGTTCGAGCCGGCCGATGGCGACAGGCTCGCCTTTGATCCCGCGGACGCATTTGCCCTCACACTGGCTCTCCTGCGGGCAGACTCTGCCGCAGACGGCCGGGAGCGAGGAGGCAACGGTTATGATCCGGTAGGCTTCTTCAAACTCGCCCACTTTGACCTTTTGTATAAAGGAAGGAATGGAAATTCCGACCGGGCAACCCTCAACGCAGAGCGGCTTTTTGCAACCGAGGCAACGGTCGGCCTCGTCGATCGCGGCTTCTTTCGTGTATCCGAGCGTCACTTCGAGGAAGCTCTTGCCGCGCTCGATCGGGTCGCGCGTGGGCATGGGGTTCTTTTTGAGAGAGAGATTCGGCATATCACTTCACCTCCCGGTACAAATTGCAAACCGCTTCGTGCGCGGCGCGCTCAAAGGGACGGTACATCGCTCCCCGCGCCATCGCTTCGTCAAAATCAACCAGATGCCCGTCAAACTCGGGACCGTCCACGCAGGCAAAAAGCGTTTTTCCGCCGACCGTCAGGCGACACCCGCCGCACATGCCGGTGCCGTCAATCATGATCGGGTTCATCGAGACCACGGTGGGAATGTTGTATTCTTTCGTTAGAAGCGAGACGAATTTCATCATGGGAAGAGGTCCTATGGCAAGGACTCTGTCATACTGTTCGCCCGAATCGATCAAAGCCCGCAAAGCGTCGGTCACAAGACCTTTTTCGCCCCAGGAACCGTCGTCCGACATCTTGACGAACTTTTGCGACACGGCCGAAAACTCCTCTTCGAGGATCACGAGATCACGATTCCGGAATCCCGCGATCACATGGACGGTCGCACCTTCATGGAAAAATTTTTTGGCCGCAGGATAAGCGATGGCGCACCCGACGCCGCCGCCTACGACCGCAACCTTGCGGACGCCCTCGGTTTCGGTCGCCCGGCCAAGAGGCCCCACAAAGTCCGAAAGGCACTCGCCCACCTCCATGTGCGAGAGTCGCTCGGTCGTCGCTCCCACCACCTGAAAGATGATGGTCACGCTGCCGGCACTTCTGTCGTAATCGGCAATGGTGAGCGGGATCCGCTCGCCGTTCTCATCGGTTCTGAGAATGACGAACTGCCCCGGCTGCGCCTTTTTTGCCACGGCGGGAGCTGCGATCTTCATGCGCAGGACGGTGGGATTTAAGATCTGTTTTTCGAGAATTTCATACATGGTAAAATGCCTCGCTCAAAAAAGATGGAAAAGCAATATTGTAAAAACTTCCGCCCGTCGGGCGGAAGTTTTTTTGAAATCAAACGGGAATCGGATCCTTCTTTTGATCGGCTTCTTTCATTTCTTCGGCTTTGGCCGCTTCGGCGTTGATCTCCTCGGGGCGCTTGAAGGTCGGCACCACGCGGTGCATGACCTCGCGCATGAGGTCGTCGTCTCCCTTGCCGATCGCGGCTCTGAGCACCTCGAGCTTTTTCTCGATCTCGCCGAGCGTCAGCGCCCGGTCGCGCTCCACAAAGATCTGGCTGTACTTGGTCTTATCGAGCCGTTCGTCCTTGACGAGGAGCTCCTCATAGAGTTTCTCTCCCGGACGAAGTCCGGTTTCGATGATGTCGATATCCACGTAGGGTTCGTATCCAGATAGGCGAATGATGTTTTCGGCCATTTCCAGGATCTTGACCGGCTTGCCCATATCGAGCACGAAGAGTTCGCCGTTCTGCGCCATGGCTCCCGACTGGAGCACGAGCTGGCTGGCTTCCGGGATGGTCATGAAATAGCGGATGATGCGCTTGTCGGTCACCGTGATGGGGCCGCCGTTTGCGATCTGCCGCTTGAAGAGCGGAATGACCGAGCCCGCACTGCCAAGCACATTTCCGAAGCGCGTTGCGCTGAAGGTCGAATAGGCCGAGGTGGCGCTGTGCGCCTGCACGATCATCTCGCAAAGGCGTTTGGTGGCTCCCATGACGTTGGTGGGGTTGACCGCCTTGTCGGTCGAAACCATCATGAAGCGATCCACGCGATACTGCTCGGAAAGCTCCACGCAGTTGAGCGTGCCAAAGACATTGTTTGCAACCGCTTCGCAACAGTTGTGCTCCATGAGCGGCACGTGCTTGTGCGCGGCGGCGTGAAGCACCACCTGCGGATGATAGGCCGCAAACACGCGCTCAAGCGCCGGTCTGTCACAGACCGAAAGGATCTCGACCTGCAAGTCCAGCTTGTTGCCGTAAGCGATCTTCAGCTCCTGCTGAATATCATATGCGCCATTCTCGCAAACGTCGAGCACAATCAGCTTTTTCGGCTTCATCGAAGCGACCTGACGGCAAAGCTCGGAACCGATCGATCCGCCGCCGCCGGTGATGAGGATCACCTTGTTGCGATAGTATTCTCTTGTATCGTCGTCGATCACGTCAACTTCCTTGCGGAAGAGCAACTCTTCAATATCAAACTCGCGCAGGGTGCGCTTGCCTTCCCCGGTCGTGTAGGCAGTCGGATAGTCGTAAACCTTGATCTTGCACCCGGTGCTCTTATACTGATCGTATAGCGCCTTCTTTTCTTCGGCGGTTTTGGTCGGAATGGCAATGATGATCTCCTGAATGCCAAAGCGGACGACCGCCTCTTCCTTCCGGCTTTCGTTCAAAACCGGGATCCCGATCAATTCGCGGCCGATCTTCGAGGGGTTTGCTTCAAAGAACACGCAGGGCAGATAGGTTGCGTTGGGGTTACTGATGAGTTCCTCGGCAAGCGTGGAACCGGTGCGGCCGGCGCCCACGATGGCGACCTTGATCTTGCGTTTTTCGGCGTCCAGTTCCTCTTTGGTGGCCGGCTGGATCTCGGTACCGGTGAAAATTTTCATAACACGGCGCAAAATCGCATGGAACTTGCCAGGATTGGAACCGTAGCGGTAGATGTAGAGGTAGGCCATACGCATAAAAGTACAGCCCACGAGGTTCAGGCAGATCACTGAGAGAAAATCAACAAAAGCAATGATGATTTCATCCGGGAACATCCTTTGAATGATGTAATAGAGCGCGCCGCCCGAAAGATCGGCGACAAACAGTCTTGCATAGGCCTGCATACTGCCATAACGCCAGATCTGCTGGTAAACCTTGAGGACCAGCCTTGCCGCGAATAAACAGAGAAGACAAATTCCGAACTGGATCCAGAACTTGGCCGTGCCCGGATAGATTCCGCGAATCAAGAATATGGTAAGGAGAGAACCTACATATACCACAAAATCAAACAGACAAAGGCGCCATTTGATGCCTTGCGCGCTTTGGCGCATGGTTCCGTTTTTCACGATCGTTTCCTTTCCTAAAAAGACATACCTGTCTATAGTTGAGTTCAGTATATCATAAAATCTTTCAATTGTCAATCGAAAAAGACTTCCATTTTTTCCTCTTTTCATAAAAAAGCGAAAAAAACCATATAGTGGGGCAAATCAATCCGGCGGGAGGTCACAATGGTAAGGAGCAAACAAACCCCGGCTTTGCGGGGACTCACCGAAGAAGAAGTCCTGCAATCAAGGCGCAAAAATGGCGAAAACCGGCTGACAAAACAAAAGAAAAAACCTTTTATTTTGCAATTTTTTTCCAATCTCAACGACCCTGTTATCCGGATCCTCATCGGCGCCATGGCAGTCAACCTTTTGCTTCTTTTCCGCTCGGCCGACTGGATGGAGACCGCCGGGATTGGAGGCGCGGTACTGCTTGCCACGCTCGTTTCGACCCTGTCCGAATACGGCTCGCAAAAAGCCTTTGAACGGCTTTCGATGGAAAGTGCAAACCGCCTGTCCCGCGTTTACAGGAATGGGAAACTGACCGAGCTTCCAAGTGCGGAGCTTGTGGCGGGCGATCTTGTCCCGCTTTCGGCAGGCGACGCGGTACCGGCCGACGGAAGGATCATAGAAGGATCTGTCACAGTCGATCAATCGGCCCTGACCGGAGAGGCAAAAGAGGTCGAAAAGCGTCCCGGAAAAGAGACAGCCGCCCTCCCCTCTTCGCCCGCTTTTCTCTTTCGCGGGAGCAATCTGCTCTCGGGCGCAGGAGTCATGGAGATCACTGCCGTAGGTGACCACACCTTTCTTGGCGGCATCTCCAAAGAGATCCAATCCGAGCAAAGAGAAAGCCCTCTTAGGCGCAGGCTCTCAAAGCTCGCGCGTCAGATCAGCCGGGTCGGGTACGTGGCGTCGGTCCTGGTTGCGCTCGCCTATCTGTTTCAGGTTTTCGTGTTGCAAAGCGGGAAAAACCCCGAAGTGATCCTTTTCAAGCTGACCAATCTTCCCTATCTCTTTACCCAGCTTCTCCACGCCTTTACGCTGGCGCTGACCGTGCTCGTCGTCGCCGTCCCGGAGGGACTGCCGATGATGGTGGCGGTCGTGCTCTCCTCGAACGTCCGCAGGATGATCCGCGATAAGGTGCTGGTCAGAAAAGCGGTCGGGATCGAGGCGGCCGGCAGTATGAGCCTCTTGTTTACCGACAAGACCGGGACGCTGACCGAGGGCAAAATGAAGGTAGACGGATTTTGGCTTCCGGACGGAAGTTATAAAAAAAGGCTTCCCGAGGATGCCTGCGGCCGCCTTCTTTCGATCGTGTTTGCACATATCACAGAGGCAAAACGAGGAATCGGCACCGATGGAAAGCCCGCCATCCTCGGCGGAAACGGAACTGAACGCGCACTTCTCGAAAGCCTTGAAAACAAAGCCACTCCCGCCTGCCGTGTTCTCTCTTATCTTCCGTTTGACAGCACCCGAAAATACGCGGCGGCAACGCTTGCCTGTCCCGAGCGCACGACTCTGCTTCTCGGCGCGCCCGAGTTTCTGCTTCCGCAGGTCAAAAGCGAGCTTTTCCCGGACGGATCCATCCAAAAAAGCAGCCGCGCAAAGTATGAACAGGCACTCGCCCGATTGACCGAAGAGGGCTGTCGTGTGATCGCGCTTGCGATCTCCTCCGACGGACTTGACGCAACTCGCCACGCCGTCTCGCCCGCAGGCGACCTGACGCTTGTGGGACTTGCCGCATTGCGCGACCCGCTCCGAAGCGACGCAAAGGATTCGGTGAGAATTCTGCAATCGGCCGGGATACAGGTGGTGATGATCACCGGTGACAATCCGAAAACCGCCGAAAGCATTGCAAAAAGCAGTGGCATTCTGACAAAAGAGCGACCACGGGTCGTGACCGGTGAAGAACTTTCCCGCCTCTCGGACAGAGAGGTCAAAGAGCTTTTGCCTCGTCTTGCGGCGGTCGCCCGTGCGCTCCCGGGCGACAAAAGCCGCCTCGTGCGGCTTGCCGAAGAGGCGGGAGAGGTGGTCGGCATGACCGGAGACGGCATCAACGACGCGCCGGCGCTGAGGCTCTCCGACGTCGGTTTTGCCATGGGAAGCGGCACGCAGGTGGCCAAGGACGCGGGGGATATCGTCATTCTCGACAACCGGCTTTCCTCGCTTGCAAAAGCCGTTCTTTACGGTCGGACGATCTTCAAGAGCATCCGCAAATTCATTACCTTGCAGCTCACCATGAATTTCTGCGCCGTGGCCATCACGATGATCTGCCCTTTTCTCGGAATTGAGACACCGATCACGGTGGTGCAGATGCTTTGGATCAACCTGATCATGGATACGCTCGGCGGGCTTGCCTTTGCCGGAGAAGCGCCGCTCCCGGATACCATGGAAGAGCCTCCCAAGCGTCGCGACGAGCCGATCCTCAACCGCTACATGGTCAACGAGATCCTGCTCCTCGGCTCTTTTACGGTGGGGCTTTTGCTTTGGTTCCTAAAATCCTCTGCCATCTCTGCGATCTTTCGTTCTTCGTCTGATCAGATCTACCATTTGACCGCCTTTTTCGTGCTCTTTATCTTCTCCTCGGTCTTCAACTGCTTCAACGCCAGAACCGATCGACTCAAAATGACCGCGGGGCTTGGCAAAAACCCGGTTTTCCTTTGCATCATGGCGGCGATCCTTGTCATCCAGATCGGCTTTGTCTACCTCGGCGGCCCAGTTCTGCGCACTTCTCCCCTGACTCTGCGAGAACTGCTCCCCACGCTCGCCCTCTCGCTCTCGGTCTTCCCGGCCGAACTCTGCCGCAAAGCCCTTTGGCGCTTGCGTGGGAAAAGGAGCGGGTATTAAGGAAAAATGCGGGGAAACCTTTTTGCGAAAAAAAGGTTTCCCCGCACCCCTTCGAAAAAACGACCAAACGAAAGGTTTTAACAGCCTTTCAAAAGCATTGGCAGTTCGGATAATTTTTGGATGGTATAATCCGGCTTGATCCTGCCGGGGTCTTGGCCCTTTGGCGAAAACCAGCAGGTTTTGATCCCTGCGTTTTTGCCGCCGAGGATATCCGAGGACAGGCTGTCGCCGACAAGCAGGGCCTCGTCCTTGGAAAAGCCGGGGATGCGAGCAAAGCAGTAGTCGAAAAACTCCTTTTGCGGCTTGACAAAACCGATTTCTTCCGAGAGGAAAATTCCTTCAAAATAATGCTCGATCCCGGCACTTGCCAGCCGTCCTCGCTGGACGGCGGTGGTTCCGTTGGAGACGAGAAACAGGCGATAGTCCGGGACAAGCCTTTCCAGGAGTTCTTGCGCGCCCTCGACGAAAAAGTGGCCTTTTGCAAGATTCTCTTCGTAGGTTGTGCGCAGGATTGCCGGATCGGTTTTGATCCCAAATTCCTTGCAAAAGCGCACAAAACGGCCGAGCTTGACCTCTTCTCGGGTACATTTCCCGCGCTCCAGGCGCTTCCACTCCTCGGCGTTGATTTCGTGGTATCTTTCAATCTGTTTTTCGGTAAAGGAAACGCCAAAGTCGGTCAAAGTTCTCGTCAGCGACGCGCGCTCGGACAGGCCGAAATCGAGAATGGTATCATCAAGATCAAACAACAGAAAACGGATCATGCTGTCCTCACTGTAAAATGACGTTTTCTTTGCCGAGCAGGTTGTAAAACTCGGTCAGGACGTAGTTGTCAAGCGCGATCCCAATTGGGGTGGGACGGTACTTTTTTTCGTCGGCAAAGTAGAAATAGGCCGGGAAAGAACCTTCAAAGAGTTCGGCCAGATTGAGCGCTTTGAGATAGAGCTCTCCCCTCTCGTCCGGGACGCGCAAAAAGAGGCGGCGCGGGTTTTTCGGCGGCTCGTTTGCAGGCGTCTTTTCTTCTGCTTTTTCCTGCCTTGGTTCGAGCTTTTTTGCTTTTTCTTCGTGAAAATCGCGGTTTTCGACAAGCGGCTCGATCCTGTTTACAAGGAGTTTCGGCGCTTCGTCCTCGCGAATAGAGAGTGTCCCCTCGACGTACACGCCTCGGTCGGCGCCAATCAGGTGCGCGTACTCGGAAAACTGTTTGGAAAAGGCGACGCACTCGATCTCGGACATGCGATCCTCGAGCGTAAAGAAGGCCATGCGGCGGCTGTTCTTGGTGGTTTTGAGCGTGACCGAAGTGATCATACCGGCAAGACGCAAGGTCGCTTTATCCGGAATATCGTTGTCCTCGTCGAGCACAAAAGAGATCGGGTCGGGTTTCAGAAAATCGAGGTGTTTGGAATAGCCGTCGAGCAGATTCCCAGAGAAATAAAGCCCTGTCGCTTCCTTTTCCATGAGGAGCTTTTCGCGGACGCCGAACTCGGGAATTTCCGGGTATTCGACCTCGGGAGCAAGATCAGGAGACGCGACCGAGAACATATCGAGCTGGCCCGAGAGGTTGTTGCGACTGCGGTCGGCGGCGCGGTCGATCATGCGCTCGTAGATGGCGATCATCCGGCTGCGATAAGTGCCGAGCCGGTCAAAGGCCCCGGCCTTGAGGAGCGACTCGACCATGCGTTTGTTGAGTTCTCCGGCCGGCATGCGGTTGATAAAATCGGCAAACGAGGCAAATTTCCCGTGCTTGCGCTCGGCAAGCAGTTCTTCAAGGAATTGTTTGCCCACGTTCTTGACGGCGAGAAGGCCAAAGCGGATATCCTTTCCGCTGACCGAGAAATAGGGGCGGCTCTCGTTGATATCGGGAGGTAGCACCGAGATTCCGCGCGCGGTCGCCTCCGAAATATACTCGGCGATCTTTGCCTGGTTGCCGAGTACGCTGGTCAGCAGAGCGGCAAAATACTCTTTCGGGTAGTGGCATTTGAGATAGGCCGTGCGGTAGGAGATGAGCGCGTAGGCCGCCGCGTGCGATTTGTTGAAAGCGTAGTTGGCAAAGCTCTCCATATCCGAGAAGAGCTTTTCCGCAATTCCCTTTTCCACGCCGCGCTCGACAGCGCCCGCAACAAAGGCTTCCCGCTCTGCAAGCAGGACGTCGGCCTTCTTTTTGGACATGGCTCTGCGCACCACGTCGGCGTGTCCGAAGGTGTATCCCGCAACCTCGCGGAAGATCTGCATAACCTGCTCCTGGTAGATCACGCAACCGTAGGTTGAGGAAAGGATCGGTTCGAGCAAGGGCGTTGCGTATTGGACTTTTTCGGGGTGATGACGGCACTCGATGAAGGTTGGGATCGAATCCATCGGCCCCGGACGGTAGAGGGCGATCGCGGCGATCACGTCACAGATCTCCTCGGGTTGCAGGTTCTGAAGCATTTGCTTCATGCCGCCCGACTCAAGCTGGAAAACACCGCTCGTTTTGCCCGAAGAGATGAGTTTGTAGGTTTCTTGATCGTCGAGAGACAGTTTCTCGAGCGAAAAATCGGGCTGACTCTCGCGGATCTGCATCTCGGCGTCGTGGAGAATGGTCAAATATCTGAGCGCGAGAAAATCGAACTTGAGCAGTCCGAGCTTGGCGATCGTATCCATATCGTATTGCGTCACGACCGTCCCGTTGCTGACGGCAAGCGGTACGTAGTCGTAGACCGGGCGGTCTGTGATGACCACTCCGGCCGCGTGGATCGACATGTTGCGGGGCATTCCCTCAAGCGCCATCGCCCGGTTGACCAGCTCCTGCACCTTGGGCGAGTTGTCATACTGCGCTTTTAGGTCTTGCCCCTTCAGCGCGTCGGCGATCGTGATGCCAAGCTCCTGCGGGATCGCCTTTGCCACCACATCCACGTCGGCATAGGACATGCCGAGCGCGCGGCCCACGTCGCGGATCGCGGCGCGTGCGGCCATGGTGCCGAAGGTGATGATCTGCGAGACGTGATCTTCTCCATAGCGTCTGCCGACGTAGGCAAACACCTCGTCCCTACGGTTGTAGCAGAAGTCCACGTCGATATCCGGCATGCTGACTCGCTCGGGGTTGAGAAAACGCTCAAAGAGCAGATCGAATTTGATCGAATCCACGTCGGTGATCCCAAGCGCAAAAGCCACAAGGCTCCCCGCGCCCGATCCACGTCCGGGGCCGACCGGGATATCCTTGCTCTTGGCAAAATTGACATAGTCCTGCACGATGAGAAAATAGTCGGCGTATCCCATTTTTTCAATGACCGTAAGCTCGTACTCGATGCGCGACTCATATTCCTCTCTTGTATGATCCGAGAAGACAATCTCGCCTTTTGCGATCCTTGATTCAAAGCCCTCGTAGGTCAAGCGGCGCAGATACTCCGGCGCGCTCTTTCCTCCGGGACATTGAAACCGCGGCAGGTAGGTCGTGGAAAAATCGAAATCCACCGAGCAGCGCTCGGCGATTCTTGCGGTGTTCGCGATCGCCTCGGGATAGGCCGCAAACAGGTTCTCCATCTCCTCGGTGCTCTTGAGATAAAACTCGTCGGTCGCAAAGGCGGCAGGGCGGCCCGACTCCACGGTCGTATTGGTCTGAATGCACATGAGGATTGCCTGAGTCGCCGCGTCCTCGCGTCTGAGATAATGGCAGTCGTTGGTCGCCACGAGCGGAAGCCCGCAGACCTCGGCAAAATGAACGAGCCTTGGGAGAACCACCCGCTGTTCGGGCAGGCCGTGGTTCTGAATTTCGATATAAAAATGATCTTTCCCGAAAATGCTGGAATAAAGCCGCGCGCTTTCCACGGCACGGTCATATTCGCCTTTTGCAAGCAGTTTCGGGATCTTTCCGCCAAGGCAGGCCGAGAGCGCGATGAGGCCCTCGGAATGGTTGCGAAGTAGTTCTTCATCGACGCGCGGCTTGTTGTAAAATCCCTCGGTGAAGGATTTTGATACCATGGCAATGAGGTTTTTGTAGCCGGTCATATTCTCGCAGAGGAGTACCAGATGATCGGCATATCCGTCCGGGCGATAGGTCTTGTCAAAGCGCGATTCGGGCGCGACGTAGACCTCGCAGCCGATGATCGGTTTTACCCCTTCGGCGCGGCAGGCGTTATAAAAGGCAACCGCTCCGTAAAGCACGCCGTGATCGGTGATGGCAACGGCATCCTGCCCGCATTCCTTGACCCGCTTCGGGATCTCCTTGACCCGGCAGGCGCCGTCGAGCAGACTGTATTCGCTGTGCAGATGCAGATGGACAAATCCACTCATACGCGGCCTCCTCCGTTCTTTTCGGCTTCTTCTATGATTTTTTGCAGACGGTGATTGACCCCCGAGCGCGAGACGGCCGGGGTGTGCATGGAAGCGAGCTCCGAGAGCGTTGCGTCGGGGTTCTCGTACCTGAGCTTCGCCGTGATCTGCAGGGGCGTGTCCAGCCGGTCAAACAGGCCTTGCGAAAGAAGAAATGCAATGGCCTCGACCTGCTTTTGCGAGGCCGAAACGTATTTTTCGATGTTACTTGTCACGCAGTTGGTCGCCCGGTTCTCGTTGTTGCGGATATCCCGCTCGATCCGGGTGTTCATCAGTTCATAGACGACGTGATGCGAACCTGCCTGCAAAATCAGGTCTTCGATCGAAGCGCCGTCCTTGTAATAAATTCCGACGCCGCCCGGCTTTTTGCGGCACTTGGGAGGATAGCCGAGATCCGTCAGAAAAGCGGCAAGGATCTTTGCGCGCTCCTCTCCCAAGGTAAACTCGAGGTGGAGCGATTTTTTGGGATCATTGACCGTTCCGCTCGTCAGAAAAACGCTTCTCAGAAAGGCACCCTTGCAGGATTCGCAGGAAGATTTCAAAGGCTCGTCCGAAAGAAGGCTCTGGAGCTTTTTTGCGCAGGCGGGAGAAGCGACGGTCAGGTCAAAATAGCGGTGCCCGCACTTTCCGCTCTCTGCAACAGTGATGTTTTTTCCGTACTGACTCGAAAGGAGGGCGATCGCATAGTCCGCGACCGATCGGTTGCCGGTGCGAAGTAAAATCTCGCGCTTGCCAAAGAGGTTGGCAGACAGCAAAAGGCCCATGGTTGCAAAGGCGCGGCAACAGGGCTTTTTGATTGGCAAAGAGACAAGCTCTTCGCGCAGGCTGTTTGCAAACGACATGGGATCCTCCCTTCTCTTTTTTCAAAGAAATTCGATTTCGCATTCAAGGGAAACACCGGTTTTTGCAAAAACCGTTTCCCGGATGATTTTAATTAGCTCTTTTACGTCGGAAGCTGTCGCACCCCCACGGTTGACGATAAACCCGGCGTGCTTTTCCGATACCTCGGCGCCGCCGACTCTGAGGCCCTTGAGGCCGGAGTCCTCGATGAGCTTTGCGGCATAAAAACCTTGCGGACGTTTGAAAACGCTCCCCGCGCTCGGATACTCGAGCGGTTGTTTCTCTTTGCGCTTCGCTAAGATCTCTTTCATCAAAGCAGAAATTTCTTCCTTTTTCCCCTTTGCCAAAGAGAACTCGGCCGAGAGGATCACAAAATTTTTTCGGTCGCAAAACAGGCTGTGCCGATAGGAAAAACTGCAGTCGGCTCCGGCGATCGTTTTAACCCCGATGCCGTCGTAGTAAGTCACCGAGCGGCAGAAGCTCCCAAGCTCGCCGCCAAAGGCTCCGGCATTCATATAGATCCCGCCGCCGACGCTCCCGGGAATGCCGAAAGCAAATTCCAAACCGGATAGCGAGACTTCCTCTGCGGCGCGGCAAAGAGAGATCAAAGGGGTTCCAGCGTCGGCCGCAATTTGATTTTCCGAGACAGCCAGGGCTTGCAGTCCTTCGGTAAAGATGAGCGGCCTGGCAAGGCCCTCGTCCGGGAAAACGAGATTGCTTCCCTTTCCGATGACGAGCGGATTTTCGTCCTTCAAAGATTCGAGGGCGCAGATCAATTCTTCGCGGTTCTTCGGAAAAACCGCAATTTTTGCGTTTCCTCCAATGCGAAAAGAAGAATGGCGGGCGAGCGGCTCGTTTTGCGAGAGGGCGATCCCGCTGTTCCATAAAGCCTGCAAAAGATCTTCTCTCACACGCGCACCCCCCCTCTTTTTGCATAATTCTTCAGTATCCATTATACTCGCAATCGGCAAAAAATGCAAGATTCTTTTTTCAAGGCAATCAAAAAAAAGAGGCAAATTGCTCTTGCAAAAATAAAAAAAACGGTATATAATAAGATGATATGATATATCCTTTGCAAAGTACGGAAGCCGGGAGGGAGAGCATGAAACAAAAAACAAGTCAAAAAACCTGCTTTTTGCGCGTTTCCCTGCCTGCTTGCAATCCGGAGGCGATCTTATGTTAGTCATTGGACTGACCGGGCCGAGCGGTGCCGGCAAGGGAGAGGTGTCTGATCTTTTTGCCTCCTTCCGCATTCCGGTCATGGACGCGGACAAGATCTACCACCAGATGCTCATTCCCCCCTCCGACTGTCTCTCTGAGATTGCCCGCCATTTTGGGCCCGGAATTCTGTTGCCGGATGGGTCGCTCGACCGCAAAAAACTCGCATCCATTGTTTTTTCCGACCGAGCCGAGCTGGACGAGCTCAACCGCATCACGCACGCCTTTGTCATGCGAACGATCCGCAGACGGCTGGAATATTACAAAAACGACGGCGTCCGCGCGGTGGTGCTGGACGCGCCGCAGCTCTTTGAAGCCGGAGCCGACAAAGATTGCAACATTCTCGTCTCTGTTCTTGCCAACAAGGAGGATCGCATCCGCAGGATCGTCTCCCGCGACGGCATCACCCGAGAGGAGGCCGAACTGCGGCTCTCCTCGCAAAAAAGCGACGCTTTTTTCAGGGCCAACTCCGACTACGTCATTGAAAACAACGGAAAGCTCGAGGAGCTATTGCCGGCAGTCAAAAAGATCCTCACCGAAACGGGGGCTTTGCCCTTATGAAATTTTTCAACGCAAAACGGATCGGGATTTTTCTTGCCATTCTTATCGGCTCGCTGATCTTCGGCGCAATCTTTGACGCGGTCATGACGGCAAAAGAAAAAAAGAACTATCCGATGGATCCCCGCTATGCCGAGTATGTCACGGCGGCCTCCGGGGAATTCGGGATCCCCGAGGCGGCGATCTGGGCCGTTTGTCGTGAAGAGAGCGGTTTTTCTTCGGGGCTTCGGTCGGCGGACGGAAAAATCGGACTTATGCAGATCTCTCCCGAGATTTTTACCTTTGTTTCCACAAAGCTGCTCGAAACCTCTTATGAGACCGGCATGCTCTACGATCCCGCAACCAATCTGCGCGTCGGCACGGCCTATCTCGCTTATCTTTACGAACGCTACGGCGTCTGGAAAACGGTGTTCGCCGCCTACACGGCCGGGACCGAGCAGGTGGATACCTGGTTGGGAAACAAAAAATACGTCACCTCCACCGGGGAACTCCGCCGTCTTCCCTCCTCTGTTTCCTCTTATGTCAAACGGCTCGACAAAGCCTTATCGCTCTATCAAAAACTTTACAATCGCTGAAAAAGGAGATTTTTACCATGGAACAAAAGTATCCCTTCGTTTACGAAAAAAAGTCGGTTTATGAAAAGGCCGGCAAAGAGGTCGTCGACGCGGCCTACGCTTATGCGGAACCCTACAAAGCCTTTCTCGATCGCGCCAAGACCGAGCGCGAGGCTGTCCGCGAGGGCGTAAAACTCGCAAAGGCGGCCGGATATAAGCCCTACGCCTTCGGTGACAAAATGAAAGCCGGAGACAAATTCTACTATGTCAACCGCGACAAAAACCTCTTCCTCTTCAAGATCGGTACCGAACCGATCAACGAGGGCATTCGCATCACCGGCGCGCACATCGACTCGCCCCGCATCGATCTCAAGCAGGTGCCTGTCTATGAGGACACCGGACTTTGCTATTTCAAAACCCACTACTACGGCGGCATCCGCAAATACCAGTGGCTCGCCATGCCGCTCTCGCTGCACGGCGTGGTCGTCAAAGCAAACGGTGAAAAGGTAGAGCTCTCTCTCGGCGAAAAGCCCGAGGATCCGATCCTCTACATCACCGACCTGCTCCCCCACCTCGATCGCGGCGACAAAAAGGCCAGCGAACTCGCACCCGGTGAAAAACTCAACGTAGTGATCGGTTCCAAGCCGCTCGACGGCGAGGAAAAGGACGCCGTCAAGCTCGGCGTGCTCAAACTCCTTTATGAGACCTACGGCATTACCGAAGAGGACTTCCTTTCGGCCGAGCTTTGCCTCGTTCCCGCCGAAAAGGCAAGAGACGTCGGCTTTGACCGCTCGCTCATCAGCGCCTACGGTCACGACGACCGTTGCTGCGCGTATCCCTCCATTACCGCAATGATCGACGCCGACGAAAAGAAGCACACCACCATGTGCATTCTCATCGATAAAGAAGAGACCGGAAGCGACGGCGTGACCGGCATGCAGAGCGAACTCTTTATGGATCTTGTCTGCGAGATCGCAAAGGCCCTCGGCGGCAACGAAGCCGTGGTTCGCGCCAACTCCAAGTGCCTCTCGAGCGACGTGACCGCCATCTTTGACCCGGATTATCCCGAAGTCTTTGAAAAGCGCAACGCCGCCATCGTCGGTTGCGGCGTCGGCATCTGCAAATTCACCGGAGCACGCGGCAAAAGCGGCACCTCGGACGCAAGCGCAGAGCTGGTCGGCTGGGTTCGCAAATGTCTGAACGACGCGGGCGTGGTCTTCCAGACCGCAGAGCTCGGCAAGGTCGATATCGGCGGCGGCGGAACGATCGCCAAATACATGGCCAACCGCAACATCGATACGCTTGACGTCGGCGTCGGCGTCCTCTCGATGCACGCGCCCTACGAGCTGATCTCCAAGGTCGATCTCTACGAAGCCTATCGCGCTTTCCGCGCCTTCTATAACTTCTGATGTTGGAAAAACTCCGCGAAATCGAAGAGAGCTACGAAAGCCTCGAAGCCTCTCTCGGAAATCCGGATCTCGCCTCCGATCCCAAGCGCTATGCGGCGCTGATGAAGGAATATCGGCGCCTGACACCTGTCGTGGAGGCTTATCGCGCTTATTCTGCGGCAAAAGAACGGGAAAAAGAGGCAGAGACACTTCTTTCCGACTCGGCTGATCCCGATTTTCGCGCACTTGCCGCCGAGGAAGCCCTCTCTGCAAAAGAGGAGGCCGCATCCCTTTTGGAAAAGCTCAAGCTGTTGCTTCTTCCAAAAGACCCGAACGACGACAAGAACGTCATGCTCGAGATCCGCGCGGGAGCCGGCGGCGAAGAAGCCGCGCTCTTCTGCCGCGACCTTTACCGAATGTACTCCATGTATGCCGCAAATGCGGGATTTACCATGTCGGTTCTGAGCAAGAACCAGACCGAGCTCGGCGGCTACAAGGAACTCATTTTGCAGGTGTCGGGCGAGGGCGCCTATTCGCGTTTCAAATACGAGAGCGGCGTTCACAGAGTCCAGCGCGTGCCCGAGACCGAGTCGCAGGGGCGCATCCAGACCTCTACCGTCACGGTGGCGGTGCTTCCCGAGGCCGAAGAAGTTTCGGTTGAGATTAACCCCGCCGACCTCGTCTTTGAATCCTGCAAATCGAGCGGCGCGGGCGGTCAGCACATCAACAAAACCGAGTCGGCCGTGCGGCTGACGCACAAACCGACCGGAATTGTGGTCGAGTGTCAGGAGGAGCGCAGTCAGCTTCAGAACAAGGAAAAGGCGCTGACCATGCTCCGCACGATCCTCTACGACCGCATGCAAAAAGAGCAGAATGATCGCATCACTTCCGACCGCCGCCGTCAGGTCGGCACCGGCGACCGGAGCGAGAAGATCCGCACCTACAACTATCCGCAAAGCCGCGTCACCGATCACCGTATCGGTCTTACCCTCCACTCGCTCGACGCCTTTCTCAACGGAGACATCGGCGGCATGATCGACGCGCTCGCAACCGCCGAAAATGCCGAAAAACTCAAAGAATCCAATCAAAACTCTTGATTTTTCCAAAAGGAATTGACATGACCGAATTTGTAACCATTCGGAATCTTGAAGGCTCGGAAGCAGATCTATGCCGTGCGGCAGAAATTTTGCGCGCAGGCGGCCTTGTGGTCTTCCCCACCGAGACGGTTTACGGACTTGGCGGCGACGCGAGAAACGAGTCCTCGGCAAAAAAGATCTACGCGGCAAAGGGACGCCCTTCGGACAACCCGCTCATCATTCACGTGGCAAAGCCCGAAGACGCCGAACCCTACGCCGTGACCTGCGACCTCTACTACAGGCTCGCAAAGGCCTTCTTACCCGGCCCTTTGACGATGATCCTGCCAAAAAAGGATCCCATTCCGCTCGCCACGACAGGAGGTCTTGACTCGGTGGCAGTCCGTTGCCCCTCGCACCCGGTCGCGCACAGGCTTTTAGAACTTTGCGGCTTCCCGGTCGCGGCCCCCTCGGCCAACCGTTCGGGCAGCCCCTCCCCCACTTGCGCCGCCCACGCAAAAGCCGATCTTGACGGCAGAGTTGATATGATCCTCGACGGCGGCGACTGCGAGATCGGGCTGGAATCCACGATCGTCAAGATCGACGGAGACACGCTGACGCTTCTGCGCCCCGGCGCGATCACGCCGGATGCGCTCTCGCTTGTCTGTAAAGAGGTCAACATTGCAGACTCGGTGCTGGGACAACTGAAAGAGGGCGAGCGCGTGCTCTCGCCCGGTATGAAGTACCGCCACTACGCGCCGGCCTCCCCGGTGATATTGCTCGACGGAGCGCCGGACGCCGTTTTGCGTTTTCTGCAATCCGAGCAAAAAAAGAAGCCCTGCGCCATCCTCTGTTATGACGAAGAGCTTCCTGTCCTGAAAAATGAACGGCTTTTCCCGGTCGGTGCAAGAGACGACCTTGCCGCACAGGCAAAGATCCTCTTCCATGCGCTGAGAGATGCCGACGCCGTCGGAGCCGAGATCATTTATGCACACCTGCCCCCAAAAGAAGGGCTTGGGCTTGCGCTTTACAATCGCATGATCCGTGCGGCGGCGCATACCGTCCGCACCATTGAATAGAACCGAAAGGAATTTTCATTCCCATGGCCAAAAAAGCAAAGACAGAAAAGAAAGAAATCGTCTACGCACCCATCGTTTACCAGCCGATCACCGAAACCATCGAAAAAAACTACATGCCCTACGTCATGAGCGTCATCATCTCGCGTGCCATCCCCGAGATCGACGGCCTCAAACCGGCGCACCGCAAGCTCCTTTATACCATGTACAAAATGGGACTTCTCACCGGCGGCAGAACCAAGAGCGCCAACATCGTGGGACAAACCATGAAGCTCAACCCGCACGGCGACGCTTCGATTTACGACACCATGGTTCGTCTGACAAGAGGCAACGCGACGCTCCTCCACCCCCTGGTGGATTCCAAAGGCTCGTTTGGCAAACAGTATTCGAGCAGCATGCAGTGCGCCGCCTCGCGTTACACCGAATGCAAGCTCGACCCGATCTGCGAAGAGCTCTTCCGCGGGATCGACAAGGACGCGGTCGACATGGTCGATAACTACGACAATACCCTAAAAGAGCCGGTGCTTCTGCCCACGCGTTTTCCGAACGTGCTGGTCATGCCCAACTCGGGCATTGCCGTCGGCATGGCATCAAACATTTGTTCCTTCAATTTGGGCGAGATCTGCGACGGAACCATCGCGCTCCTTCGCAAACCGAATCTGCCGGTCGAAAAACTCATGGAGCTGATCAAAGCGCCCGATTTTTCGGGCGGCGGCAGTATCATCTACGAAGAGGAGCAGATGCGTCAGATCTTCACCACAGGCGTGGGCTCGATCAAACTGCGCGCCCGTTACCACTACGACAAAGAACACAACGCCATCGACATCACACAGATCCCCTACTCCACCTACGTCGAGACCATCATCGCCCGGCTGGACGTGCTCTACAAGGCCGGCAAACTCAAGGAAGTCTCGGACTACCGGGATCTGACCGACCTCGGCGGCCTCAAGCTTTCGATCGACCTGCGCCGCGGTGTGGATCCCGACAAGTTCATGACCAAGCTCTATTCGCTCACGCCTCTGCAGGACTCCTTCAAGTGCAACTTCAACGTGCTCATCGATTCGGTCCCGCGCACCATGGGCGTCTATGAGATCTTACAGGAATGGATCCGCTTCCGCCTTCAGTGCTTCGTGCGCGAGATGCGCTTTGACCTCAAAAAGAAGGAAGAAAAGCTCCACCTGCTCATGGGACTTGGAAAGATTCTTCTTGACATCGATAAGGCCATCCGCATCATCCGCGGAACCGAGGAGGATTCCGAAGTGATTCCGCGACTCATGAAGGGCTTTGACATTGACGAGATCCAGGCAAACTACATTGCCGAGATCAAGCTCCGCAACCTCAACCACCGCTATATTCAGGATCGGATCCAGGAAATGGAAGATCTGCAAAAGGATATCGAGCGGATGCGGGGGATCCTTGCCGACGAGCTCAAGCAAAAGGCCGCCATCGTCGAAGAGCTGACCGAGATCAAGAAAAAATACGGACAGCCCCGCCGCTCGCAGATCCTCTCTGCCGATAGCATTACCGCCTACAAAGAGGAAGAGCACATCGAAAACTACAACGCAAGATTCGTCCTGACCAAAGAGGGCTATTTCAAAAAGATCACTTTCCTGTCGCTGCGCGGCAACGACGAGCAAAAGTACAAGGAAGGCGACGACGTGCTTTCGATCCTGGACGGTGAAAACAAGGACAACCTCATTTTCATCACCGACCACAGGCAACTCTACCGCGCAAAGGCCGACGATTTTGAAACCACCAAGGCCTCGGCGCTCGGCGAATACCTGCCGGTCAAGCTCAAAATGGACGCCGACGAAAAACCGGTGTTCATGGCGATCCAGAACAGCTATCCGCAAAAAGACCACTTCATTTTTCTGTTTGCAAACGGAAAAGGCATCAAGGTTTCGGCCTCTCAATACGAAACCACAGGCCCTCGCCGCAAGCTGACCAATATCTATTCCAAGTCTTCCGAGATCGTCGCGGTCTTCTACGAAACAAAGGAACCGTTTGACATTCTCTTGACCTCATCGGATAAGCGGGCGATCCTCATCAAGTCCTCGCTTATTCCCGAGGCGGCAACCAGAACCTCGGGCGGCTCTACCCTGCTTTCGCTCAAAAAAGGCCACAAGCTGGTCCGCGCCACAAAAGATGTGGAAAATTTACCAGACGGCGGCAAAGGGCTGCGCAAAATCAAAGTCCCTGCCCCCGGCGTTCCGTTATCTATGAAATAAAGAGAAAGGAGAACACACAAAATGGCTAAAAAAGAGAACAAACACCGCTATCCTGCGGCAGTCCGCATCTTCTGCATCGTTCTTGCGGTACTGGTTACCGGATCGGCACTGACCTTCATTGGTTTGCTGATCAGCGGTCTGATTAAATAAAAGAACGCCGGGTTTTCACCCGGCTTTCTTTTTTGTAAAAATGAAGGGCGCCTGAAGGCGCCCTTTTTTGCAGAGGGATTCTCTCCTTGCTACATTTGATTAGTTGGCAGGAGCATTGTTGCTTTTCAGCAATTGCTGAAAAACGCGTTTGCTTACAGGCTTTTTACAAACAGGGCAATAGATAAATCCTTCGGGAAAACGCCTGTGCGGAGAAAACGCGGAAAGCTCGCAAGTGATCGCATACTGGCAGAACGGGCAAACACCCGAATAATAATATCTGTTTTCTTCCTCTATGACCCGTCTGTTGTATTGCGTGACTTTTACCGCATTGATAATGCCGCCAACAATCATAAGTATCCCGCCCGGCAACATGCAAAGTCCAATAATATTGGCGATAGGCGCTACAGTGTCATCGTTGGAATAAGAAGCATAAAAGAAAACCATAAACGAAATCACAATCAGAATAGCACCCCAAATAATAAGCCCTATTTTTTTACTTTTCAGTTTCGTTTTTAACATGATATTTTCTCCTTTGCTTTTGACGCGACAGATACAATTTGGACGATCAGAGAAAAAACAGATCTATTATGCTTCTTTGTTTTCTGCAACGACCTTTGCCGAGATGTTGCCCGGAACCACATCGTAGCCGGTCACCTTGTACTCAAAGGAGCCGCGGCCCTGCGTCATGGCGCGGAGCAAAATCGGATAGTCGGCAAGCTCTGCCTTGGGAGCGGTCGCCTGAATGACGGTATAACCCTTCTTGGTAGCCGAAGGCTCCATGCCCATCACGCTTGCGCGGTGCTTGTTGAGGTCGCCCATAACGTCGCCCACGAGGCTTTCGGGAACCGTGATAGCAAGATCGCCGACCGGCTCAAGGAGAACCGGGCCTGCAAGCTCGAGCGCCTTCTTATAGGCAAGAGATGCGGCGGTCTTAAAGGAGATTTCATCCGAGTCGACCGGGTGGTAAGAACCATCGTAGAGGTCGGCGGCAAGATAGGTCATCGGGAAGCCGAATGCACCCTTTGCCATGGATTCCTGAATACCCTTTTCGACGGCGGGGTTGAAGTTCTTCGGAACCGTACCGCCGACGACAGAAACGGTAAAGGTGAGTCCGGGATCCTCGCCGGGACCGAACTTCATCTTGACGTGACCGTACTGGCCGGAACCGCCGTTCTGCTTCTTGTGTTTGCCTTCCACGTCGACAAACTTGGTGATCTTTTCTCTGTACGGGATCTTCGGAATATCGAACTTGACGTTCAGTCCGAAGCGGGATTTCAGTCTTGCGGCAAGAACCGAGAGGTGCTGGTCGCCAAGGCCGTAGATGAGGAGCTGCTTGGTCTCCGCGTCGTTCTCAAAGCGAAGCGTGAAGTCTTCCTCGACCATCTTTGCGATGCTCTGGGTGATCTTGCCCTCGTCTCCCTTGGAGACCGGGATCATCACGCGGCAGAGATAAGGAGTCGGATACACGATCTTGCGGTAGGAAAGTTCCTTGCCGGCAGTCAGCGTATCGTTGGTGTTGGTGTTGTTGAGTTTTGCCACCATGCCGATGTCGCCGCAGGCAAGCTCTTCGACCTCGGTCTGCTTTTTGCCCTTGACCACATAGATGTGCGCGAGCTTTTCGTTGTCGCCGGTGGTGTTGTTTTTAAGAGTCAGATCGCGTTTGACCGTGCCGCTCATGACCTTGAAGAAGGACATTTTGCCGACGAACGGATCGGCGACCGTCTTGAAGACGAAGATGGCGGGATCGCCGTCCGGCTTGATCTCAACCTTCTCGCCGCCCTCGAGTGCTTCGCTTCCCTTTGCGGTAAAGCGCGGGAAGGATTCGCTGATTTTGTCAAGCAGCGTCCAGACGCCCCAGAGCTTGGTTGCGGCGCCACAGAAGACCGGCACGATATCGCCGTGAACGATGCCCTCGTGAACGGCCTCGACCGCCTCGTCGTGGGTGATCTCTTCACCGTCAAAGTATTTCATCATGAGCTCTTCGTTGGTACCTGCAACCGCTTCCATGAGCATATCGCGGTATTTCTCCACGTCGCCCGAGCACTCGGCCGGAATATCCTCGGTGGTGTGCTTGCCGCCCTTATCGAAGACGTGCGCCTTCTGGTCGATGAGGTCGATCGCGCCGACCACGGCGCCGCCTTTGACCATCGGGATGGTCAGCGGGCAGACCTTGGTACCGAATTTTTCATGCAGTGCGTCAAGGACTTTGCCGAAACGCGCTTCGTTATCGTCAAATTTGTTGATGAAGAAGGATCTCGGGAGCTTTGCTTCTTCGACTGCGTCCCAAGCCAGCTCGGTGCCGACTTCGATGCCGGCCTTGCCGTCAACAAGGATAATAGCGCTGTCGGCCACGCGGAGAGCCTGTTGCACTTCGCCGACAAAATCGAGATAGCCGGGCGTGTCGAGGACATTGATTTTGATATTTTTCCAGGTCAGCGGAGCCACCGACGCCGAGATCGAGATCTGACGAGCAGTCTCCTCCGCGTCAAAATCGCAGACCGTATTTCCCTGGGGGACTGTGCCGAGACGATCGGCCTCGCCCGCAAGATAGAGCATTGCCTCGGCAAGAGAGGTCTTGCCCGAACCGCCGTGACCCAGCAGTGCAACATTCCGAATATTCTTTGTTTCAACCTTTGCCATTGTATGAACCTTACTATCCCTTTCCTGTGTTTTTCCGCCGGAGTGCGCATCACAGCGGTATTCAATTTATTATACAATACAAATTTTTCTTTTGCAAGCGATTTTTTCCACTTTTTAAGCAATTGCCTGTAGAAAAAGACGCTTTTGTTTTGTGTATTTTAGACAGATTTTTCGCCAAAAAAGAGCCTTTTTGCATTGTCGGCGGTAATTTTTGCAGCCTCATTCGGGCTACACTGCCAAAGGCCTGCCAGAACGCTAAGCGTTTCCACAAGCAATCCCGAGTGGTTGAGACTGCCACGATAGGGGTGCGGAGCAAGGTAAGGCGCGTCGGTTTCCACAAGCAGCCTTTCGTGCGGAACGGCAAGTGCGGCCGCGCGTACGCTTGTCGCATTGCGGAAGGTCAACGTCCCGGAAAAGGAGATATAAAAGCCGCGGCGAACGAGATCTTTAGCCATCTCGGCGCTTCCGCTGTAACTGTGGAAAACGCCGCGCACGCCGGGATGTTTTAGAATCGTCTCAAAGCAATCGCCATGCGCGTCGCGGTCGTGGATAATGACCGGTAGATCATATTTTTTTGCCAATTCCAACTGGGCTTCAAAAAAGCGCATCTCTTTGGCCTTGTCGAGTTTCCCCTCGATGAACTCCTCGGTGTGATAGTCAAGTCCGATCTCGCCGAGCGCAACCAGCTTGCTCACTTCCCTGCTTTTTGGATCTTTTAAGAGCGCTTCCAATTCCGAGAGCGCGGCCGCTTCATCGGCATAGACATGACAGTCCTCGGGATGAATTCCGATTGCAGAATACATTCCTTTGTTCTTTTTTGATTGTAAAAGAACCTCTTTTGCGTTTTCCAGATTGGTTCCCACGTTGAGAATGTAAGCAACCGGCTCGGGGCAGATCGTTCCAAGCAAGGCCTCGGCACCGCCCTCATATTCACGATCAAATCGTTTGTCAAAGTAGTGCGCGTGCGAATCGAAAATGCCGGTGATGGTGATTTTTTCGTTCATATTTTTCTCCGTTTTCAAAAAAAGGAGGACTTTTGCAAGGAAAAGGCCTCCTCTTTTTTCATTTTATCTGATCCGTTCTCCCAGCGGCGTGTCGTCTGCAAGGAAGACCACGCGAACGGTTTCTTCGCCGGATGCAAGGATCATGCCCTGCGATTCGATGCCGCAAAGAGTTGCAGGCTTGAGGTTTGCCACAACGATAATCTTGCGGCCGACCAGCTCTTCCGGCGCATACCACTTGGCAATGCCCGAAACGACCTGCCGTTTCTCATAGCCGAGGTCGATTTGCAGTTTCAAAAGCTTCTTTGCCTTTTCCACCTTCTCGGCGGCGAGGATCTTTGCCGAGCGGAGTTCGACCTTCATAAAGTCGTCAATGCCGATCATTGCACAGCCTTCGGGCTTTTCAACGACAGGCGTGAGCTTTGCAAGCTCGGCCTGCCGTTTTGCTTCAAACTCGGCGAGCTTTGCTTCCACGTCCACACGGGCAAAGAGCACCTTGGAATCCTTGACATAGTTGCCGGATTCGAGCGCCCCGAAGGTTGCAAGGCTCTCAAAAGTAGTCTGTTCAGTCGAGAGCTCGGAGATAATCTCTTCGGCAGTTCCCGGCAGGAAGGGACGGAGCATCACAGCGCCCTGACGGATGGTTTCGAGCAGATTGTAGAGCACGGTGCCAAGTCTTTCTTTTCTCGATTCGTCCTTGGCAAGCGCCCAGGGAGTCGTCTCGTCGATATACTTGTTCGCCCGGTCAAAGAGAGAGAAAAGACTCTCGACCGCGTCGGCGATATGGTATTCGTCCATGTTCTTTTTGACGGCGGCAAAGGTGGCGGCGCAGGTTGCTTTGAGTTCAGCGTCGCTTCCCTCTTCTGCACCCGGCGTCGGGATCAAACAGTCAAAATACTTTTTGTCCATATCAAGCGTGCGCTTGACCAGGTTGCCGAGGTTGTTGACCAGATCGTTGTTGTAGCGTTTGATCACGCCCTCGTAGGTGATCGAGCCGTCCGAGGAAAAAGGCATCTCGGAGAGCGCATAGTGGCGCACGCCGTCGACCGTGAAGTGCTCGGCGAGCTCGTCGGCGTAGATCACGTTGCCCTTTGACTTGGACATCTTATCGGTGCCGAAATTGAACCACGGGTGACCGAAAACCTTTTTCGGGAGCGGCAGATCGAGTGCCATGAGAAAGATCGGCCAGTAGATGGTGTGGAAGCGCAGAATATCCTTGCCGATGATGTGCACGTCGGCAGGCCAGAATTTTTTGAAGGTCTCGGACTGCTTCTCGTAAGATTTATCCGGGTCGTAGCCGATGGCGGTAATATAGTTGGTCAGCGCGTCGAGCCAGACGTAAACGACATGCTTGGGATCAAAATCGACCGGGATTCCCCAGGTAAAGGAGGTGCGCGAAACACAAAGATCCTGCAAGCCCGCCTTGAGGAAGTTGTTGACCATTTCCTTTTTGCGCAGCTCGGGCTGGATAAAATCCGGGTGCTCGTCGATATAGGTCATAAGGCGATCGGCGTATTTGCTCATCTTAAAGAAGTAGGCCTCTTCCTTCGCCTGTTTGAGCGGAGCGCCGCAGTCGGGGCATTTGCCCCCTTCGGCCTGAGTTGCGGTAAAGAAGGATTCGCAGGGCGTACAGTACCAGCCCTCGTAGTGCCCGAGGTAGATATCGCCCTGATCATAAAACTTCTTAAAGATCTTCTGCACGGCGGCGACGTGATAGTCGTCGGTCGTGCGGATGAAATAATCGTAGCTTGTGTTCATCCGATCCCAGATCCCGCGGATTTCGCCGGCAACGCCGTCAACGTAAGCCTTGGGGGTGATCCCGGCTTCTTTTGCATAGTTCTCGATCTTTTGTCCGTGCTCATCGGTGCCGGTGCAGAAAAAGACCTCTTTGCCGAGAAGCCTCTGGTATCTTGCAATCGCGTCGGTGGCGATCACCTCGTAGGTGTTGCCGAAGTGCGGTTTGCGCGACGCGTAGGCAATGGCGGTGGTAATATAAAATCTTTCGCTCATTCTTTTTGTTCCTCCAGAAGGAATATTTGGTATATTATAACAGATTTTTTCGCCTTTTACAAGGGATTTGGTAAAAAAAGAGTCCCGCCCGCGGCAAAAGCCGCAGGCGGGGCAAAAGATCAAAAAGAATCAAAGAATTTCCAGCGTACCGGTGGCAATCAGTCTGCCCGAGCGAGCCGAGAAGAGCGTGACCACTTCTTTGCCGAAATCAAAGTGCACTTTTTCTTCGAGCGCAAAGGTGTTCATACCAAAGGAAACGCCGGTGAGCAGCAGGTTGCCCACGCGCAGACGCACGGTGGTTTCCATACCGGTCGGCATCGAGCTGTAAACCTCGGCTTCAATCTTGCCCTCGGGCGAGATCTTAACAGCCTCGGGACGGATGCCGAGCACGAAGTCTCTGTCGGTGGCTGGTTTTGCTTCCTCAAATTCGGTCTCGTCGACCTTGGCGATATGGCACTTAAACAGGGTATCCTTGTTGCCCTTTTCCACGTTCTGCTTGTCTTTGAGCAGTTCGGCGCGCCACTCTGCGATCGAGCGGTCGGTCTCGTAGTCCTGCTTCACCCAATCGGCATAATCGAGGGGCGTCGACGGATGGAAGATACCCTTGACGCCGCCAAGGAGAGTGAGCTGGATCCCGCCCTCGGGGGTTGGGTCGCCTTCGGCCTCGGCAAAGTTGATCGAGGGGCTGCCCACAAAGTCGGCAACAAAGGTGTCGTTCGGGTTGCGGTAAACCGTGAGCGGTGCGTCGTACTGACGGAGCACGCCGTTTTCAATCAGGCAGATCTTGGTGGCAAGCGTCATGGCTTCCATCTGGTCGTGGGTGACGTAAACGAAAGTGCTTCCGGTCTCGAGGTGCAAACGCTGGAGCTCGGAACGCATCTCGAGGCGCAGTTTTGCATCAAGGTTGGAAAGCGGTTCGTCCATAAAGAGCACGGTGGGTTCGGGAGCAAGGGTTCTTGCGATGGCAACACGCTGTTGCTGACCGCCCGAGAGCTCTGCCGGATAGCGATCCATGAACATGCCGATCTTGACGATGCGGGAGACTCTGCGAACCGAGAGATCGATCTCTTCTTTTGCGAGTTTGCGGACTTTCTTGACCACTTCCCCGCCCTTTGTGTATTCAAAGGATTCGTTCAGGGGAGTCCCCTTCTTCTTAGCGGCCTCTTTTTCGTCTTTGAGAAGGAGTTCGAGTTTTGCGATCTGTTCGTTTGCAACTTCCTGCGGGTTCTCAACCTTTTGCAGGCCGAGGCCGAGCAGATCCTTTGCGGTATAAATGGAAATTTCGTAAGTATCGATGAGTTTGAGGATGGCTCTGTCGTGATCCGGCTTGCCGCTCTTATCCACGCAGTCGTTGATGATGGCAACTACCTTTGCGGCCTCGCGGAGAATCTCGATCTTTCTTGCCGCGACTCTGGCTTTAAAATCCACGACCGGCAGTTCGTCCTTGATGTTGGAAAGGCCGAAAGAGATGTTCTGGTAAACCGTCATGTTCGGCCAGAGAGCGTAGTTCTGGAAGAGGAATCCGACTCTTCTCTTGTTGGCGGGGACATTGATGCCAAGATCGCTGTCAAATACCACGCGGTCGCCGATGGTGATGCGGCCGGTCGTCGGGGTCTCAAGTCCCGCGATCATACGGAGGGTGGTGGTTTTGCCGCACCCGGAAGGGCCAAGCAACGTGACAAACGCATTGTCTTCAATGGTCATGGAAAGATGATCCACCGCGTAAAAGTTTCCCCAGCGTTTGGTAACGTCGGTCAAAATAATTTCAGGCATAGTTTACAGTTCCTTTCTGTAAGATTAGAGCTTCGGTCAACCGCCGATGCCCTTGTCGAGGCTGGCTCCGGTCACCTTATTGATGATGCCGTTGAAGATCAGGATGGTAACGATGAGAATGAGGTTCATACCGCTCGAGAAGGCGGCAAGTCCCATTTCGTCGAAATAGTCCATGGTGGTGGACATGATGAATCCCTGCACGCAAAGCAACATGAAGAGAGAGAGTTCTCTCATACAGGTGATGAACGGAAGCAAGAATCCGCTGAGGATCGAGGATTTCTGAATCGGGATGATGATCCTGAACATCCGCTTGAACCACGGGACGTTCTGAATGATCGCCGACTCCTCGATCTCGCCCGAGAGCTGAAGCATCGAGTTGAGCGAGGCGCGGCTGGCAAACGGAATGTACTTGACCGTACCCACGATGATGAGCAGCGTGTAGGTGTTGTAAAGGCTGATCTTCTCGTTGGTCGCAAGCAGGATAAAGAAGGCGATACCGACTGCGACCGAGGGCATGAGATACGGAAGGAAGGCGATGTTGTTGACGTAGTTTGCAAAGCGGTTGCGGCGCTTTTTGGAAACGGCGTAGCCGATCAGCGTTCCGAGCGTGCCTGCAAAGAGCGCGCACATGATCGAGAGGAAGATCGTGCCGCCGTAAGCCGACCAGATCGTCTTGTTATAAAGCATTCCCATCTGACCGTACAGTCCGTTTTCGGTCACGTTCTCGCTCGTCAGCCACCACTTGGCAGTCAGATTTGAGGGATCCCAGGTGCGCAGGAAACTGTAGTCGCCCGGGTTGGGAAGGAAGGTCTCAAACGCAAAGGAAATGAGCGGATAGATACTGGTCATAAAAGTTGCGATGATCAGAATGATCGCAATGACCCACTTGCCGACTTTGCCGAGGTTGATCTTAGAGATTTGCCCCGACTTACCGGTCACGGTGGTGTAGTTCTTGCGGCTCTTGAGACTGCGCTGATTGAGCACCATGATGAGCACACCGATGACCATCATGATCACGGCAAGAATACTCGCTTCTCCCGCGTACTTGTCGTTCATTTCAAGATACTTGGTGGAAAGCGTGGAGAGCTTCAGGTAGTGCGGAACCGGGTAGCTTCCCATCGAGCTGCCGAAAACGAGAAGCACGGTGGAAAGGATGGCGGGTTTGACCATCGGGAGCGTGATGCGCGTCACAATGCGCCACTTGGGCGTATTGAGAATGGTCGCGGCTTCCTCGAGGTTTGCGTCCATGTTGCGGAAGATACCGCCGATGAGGATATAGGCGAATGCAGAATAGTGCATGCCGAGCACCATGATACAGGGGAAAATGCCCTGGCACCACCAAAGCGGCATATGAATGCCGAACAGCGAGGCAAGAAGGCCGTCGCTTGTACCGGTGACTGCATTCGAGTTAAAGAGGTTTCTCCACACCAGAGCCAGCGTCCACTGCGGCATGATGTAGGGGAAAATGAAGATCGAGCTGAGATACTTTTTGCATTTCATATTGGTTCTGGTAACGAGGAATGCAAAAAGTCCTCCAAATAAAATCGCCGCAACGCAGGCAAAGAAGGAGATGATGAGCGTATTGCCGAGCGGCGTCCAGAGGTTTGTCTTTGCCAGAGGGCTGGTAAAGAGGTCGGTATAGTTGGCAAGGCTGAATCCTTCGGTCTTGCCGGTCAGATATTGGTCAATCGTACCCGGGTGAATTTTGAAGGTATCTTCCAGAATTGCAATGATCGGTGCAACCGTGGTGATCGTGCAAAGCACGCCCAATACAATCAAGATGATGTTATACGGTTGCGACAGGAAGGTAAACAGTTTATTACGACCGATGCGGAAGGAAGACGCCTTTTGACGGGGCATATTCAGATTTGTGGTCATAATTCCTCCGTAAAGCGGGAAAGCTCACTTTCCCGCCTGAATTTTCAGTGCTTTTTCAAGGAAGGGGCTGTAGTTTGATACAGCCCCTTTGAAAATGTGTTTGATTCTAAAACTCGATCTTCAATTAGCCCTTATACTTGGTGAGCAGTTCGATCCAGCTTCCGACAGTGAAAGCGACCGATGCGCAGTATTCGGGATCCTCGATGATGAGTCTGTCTTTCCACCAAGAGAAGCCACGGTCGTTGAGGACGGGGTAAGTTCCGTCTTCTTTGTTACCGCTGGTGGAGTGATGATATTTCTCTTCGGTGCCGGCTGCAACAGTCGGGTTGGAGGAGTATCCGCCAATGTCTTTGCCCCATGCGCTGAAACCATCAACCGTGCAGGTCATGTAGGCGATGAATGCGCAAGCAGTCCAAGGCAGAGGAGAGTTATCGGTGACGAAGAGGTAATGGCAGTAGCCATAGCCGCCAAAGCCGGTGTAGCCGTCTTCATAAGCGGCGACTTTCACATTGTTCTTGGAAACCGATTCGGATTCGGTGACAGAACGGAGTTTGGAGTAAACCAAAAGTCCGAACTGATCGGTTGCGGATTTGTCAACCAGCGTGTTGCAGATCGGGCCGTCGTCGGTCTGAGCGTTGTAGCTCTCCACCCACAGTTTGATCCATGCAAGCGCGTATTTGCCGTTTTCGCCGAGGCCGAAGTCCTTTGCATCGGATTCGACAGCTGCAACAGCGGTGTCAATGTAGCTCTTCTTTGCGGCGGGCAGTGCGTCATACGCCTCTTTGAGGCCTTTTGCATACTCGTCTTTGGTCAGCATATAGAGGAAGTTCTTGCCAACGAGCTCGGAATCGATGTCCATGTAAAGACCATGCTCGCCTTCAGCGACGAAATCCCAAACGTTGGTGTAGGTCTTGGAACCGGTGGAGTTGAACATGAAGACCTTGTTCAGAGTCTGGAGAGCCAGATAGCCTTCGTACTCGTCTGCTTTGACGCCGTTTGCGTCAGCCCAATCTTTCGGAATGAAGGTATCGAGCACGCCGGTCTGAACCATTTTGCTTTCGATCTGGTTGCCGTCCTGGATCAGGGTCATGGCAAAGGTACCGGTGGCCTTCTTGGAGTCGGCGGTCAGCTGGTCAAAGATCTTGTTGTTCTTCGGCTGTTGCCACTCAAACTCCATGGTGTAGCTCGAGTCAATAGACTGGAGATACTCAATGAAAAGAGGAAGTGCGCTCTTACCGCGGCTGGAGTTACCAACGCCGTAGAAGGTTTTGCCGTTCGACTCTTCGATGGCTTTCTTTGCCAGCTCTTCAAGAGTCATGGACTGAGCCTGTTTGATAATTTCCTGGGTTGCGCTGAGTTTGGCTTCTTTTTTGCCGCAGGCAGCCAGAGCCACGCAAGAGAGGATCATAAGGCAGGCAAGTGCAAATGATAGAAGTTTTTTCATAAACTCCCTCCAAAAAATGATGATAGTGTCGGTCTTTCGGCCGCAATTTTATTGTATCACCGCTTTTCGCTATTGTCAACAAATTTTTCCGCTGTTTTCACATTTTTTACACCATAATTCACAAACATAACACAAATATAAGAAAAACATTCGTATTTTCAAGGACTTTTTAGAAAAGTTTAGCATGTTAGCATGCTAAATTGATGAGGCGATTTTTGGGCATATTGTCTAAAATTTGTCAAAGAAAAAAAAGAGATGGCGCCGGTCAAAACGACCGGCGCCGAAAACAGAGCCTTTTTTCTTTTAATTCAGCTCTCCGAGATAGTACTTTTTCTTGCCTCTGCGGATAACGAAATAGCGGCCGCCGAGGGCGTTCTCTTTGTTCAGTTCGAGCATACCGTCCTGAACCGGTTCTCCGTTGAAGGAAAGCGCGCCCGAAGCGAGGAATTCTCTTGCCTCTCGCTTGGAGGAGCAGATACCGGCTTCGACCAAAACATCGATGAGCGCGCCGCCCGAGGTGGCAAAGTGCGGAACGTCGCGAAGACCCGCGAGCAGGTCGTGGAGCGGGATCTCCTTGATCTTGCCCGAGAAGAGCAGTTCGCTGATGTGCTGAGCCGATTCGTAGGCACCCTCGCCGTGCAGATCGCGTAAAATCTCCTCGGCAAGCTTCTTTTGAGCCAGTCTCTTTTCGGGAGCCGCGTTGTGTTCGGCCTCGATCGCCTCGATCTCCTCTTTTGTAAGGAATGTCAGGCGCTTGAGGTAAGTGATCACCATGCTGTCCTCGGTGTTGAGCAGGAATTGATACAATTCGTAGGAGCTGGTCTTTTCGGGATCGAGCCAGACCGCGTTGCCCTCGCTCTTGCCGAACTTGTTTCCGTGCGAGTCGGTGACCAGCGGCATGGTCATGGCGTAAACTTCGTCGCCTGTCGTCTTGCGGATGAGCTCGATGCCGGTGGTGATGTTACCCCACTGATCCGAACCTGCCACCTGCAGATCGACTCCTCTGTGCTCGTGCAGATACTTGAAATCAAGCCCCTGAATGAGCATATAAGAGAACTCGGCGTAGGAGATACCCGTCTCCATCTGGCGGCGGATGAGATCCTTTGAGAGCATGTATCCCACGTTGATGTATTTGCCGTAGTCGCGCAAAAACTCGATGACGGTCAGATCCTTCGTCCAGTCGTAGTTGTTGACCACTTCATAGGGGAAGATCTTTTGCAGCTGAGTCTTGAGACTTTCAAAGTTGTGGAAAATCTCGGCCTTGTCCGCGAGCTTGCGCTCGGTGGTGCCTCTCGGGTCACCGATCAGCCCCGTAGCCATACCGACAAGCAGCAGCGGTGTATGTCCTGCGGCGGCGAGCCGGCGGGTAATCAGAAAAGAAGAATAGTGCCCAAGATGCAGGCTGTCTGCCGTGGGATCGGTACCAATGTAAAAGGTCATGCCCCCGGCGTTGAGTTTATCGATGAGTTTGGGATCCGAGATCTCCTGAATAAGACCTCTCCATTGCAGTTCTTCGTAGAGTGTCATGTGATTTGTCCTCCGTTTTATTCCCTGCCATTCTAACATAAGGAGAGAATTTTGTCAACAGAATTCCCGACTTTCGCCTGTTTTGAAAAATCTTTTTTGGCTTTTTCAAAAAAAATTGATGATTTTTTGAAAAACCCCCTTTTCAATTTGAAAATCCTATTGTATAATAGAAACGTATAGACAGTCGTCTGCGAAAAAATTTGCGGAGAAAGGATTTCTACCACTATGAAGCAGAAGTACATGATCACCGTCGCCGATATGGAACTGAGCATTGTCAGCGACGCCACGCCGGAAGAAGTTGAAAACGTCGTCGGCATTCTGGATCGCAGAATGCGTGACATCAATCTCAAGAGCCCGCATTGCACCAAAAACGAGGCGGCTATTCTCTGCGCGCTCTCCTACTGCTCCGAGCGGATCTCCATGCAGGAATCCTACAAAAAAATGGAAAGCGAAGCCTTCCGCTATGCCGCCGAAAACGAAAGACTGCGCAAAACCATTGAGAAATTGCAGGCAGAAACCGAATCTCTCAAGGGAGACATCACCGTGATGCGCTCGCTTCTCGACAGAGCCATGGGCGCAAATGCCGACGGCACCATTCCCCCGGCTCCCGAGGCTCCCTCGACCTACGTTCCCAAGCCCTTCTCCAAGGCAAACGCCGCGGCAAGCGAGCAGATCTCGGCCTTTGACGAGACGTCCGACGCCTCGACCGACACGCCCCTGCCCGAAGCCAAGCCCCGCGCCAACGGCGAAAAGAGCCGCGTGGGCAACATGTTCGATCTTCTGACTTTCAACGACAAAGTTTAACAAAATTTTATGAAACAGCATTCGTTACCCGAACTGCTCTGCCCGGCAGGGACCCCGCTGGCGCTTGACGCCGCGATTGAGGGAGGAGCCGACGCCGTCTACTTCGGCGCCTCGCAGTTCAACGCCAGAATGCACGCAGAAAATTTCGGCGGAGATGCTTTGCGCTCCGCCGTTTTGCGTGCCCATGCCTATGGTGTCAAGACCTACCTGACGCTCAACACGCTCGTCACCGACAGGGAACTGCCGGCCTTTCTCGATTCGGCAAGAGAAGCGGCGCGCGCCGGCGTGGACGGTCTGATCGTTGCGGACATGGGAGGAGCGGCGGCGATCCACCGCATTCTGCCCTCTCTGGAGCTTCACGCCAGCACCCAGCTCTCGGGGCACAACTCCGAGGCGGCAAAACTGCTCGCCTCGCTTGGATACACCCGCATGGTGGCGGCGCGCGAGAGCAGTCTCGAAAATATCCGCGCCATGGTGGAGATGGGCGGCATTGAGATCGAGCTTTTCGTTCACGGTGCGCTCTGCGTCTGCCATTCCGGGCAGTGCCTCTTTTCCTCGCTCGTCGGCGGCCGGAGCGGCAACCGCGGCGAGTGCGCGCAACCCTGCCGACTTCCCTACTCCACGCCGCGCGGCGAGGGCTACCCGCTCTCCTTAAAAGACCTCAGCCTTTGCGATCACATCCCAGAGATTCTCGACCTCGGCGTGGCCTCGCTCAAAATCGAAGGGCGCATGAAGTCGCCCGAATACGTCCGCGACACGACGCGCCTTTGGAGAAAACTTCTCGACGAAGGCCGCTCGGCCACCAAAGAGGAAAAAGAGCGCCTTGCCGCAACCTTTTCGCGCAGCGGCTTTACCGACGGCTATTTCGTCTCGAAGATCGACCGCTCGATGATGGGAGTGAGAACCGAGGCCGACAAGCAAAAAACGAGCGAAGTCGAGCCTTTTTCGGGACTTGTGAAAAAAGTACCGCTTGACCTCCACCTCGTTTTCAAGAAGGATCAACCGACTACGCTGACGATTGGCAACGGCAAACAAACGGTGGTCGTTTCGACCGATGCACCCGAACCGGCCAGAAGCGTCCCGATGGACGAGGACGCGCTCAAAAAGAACCTCTGCCGCCTTGGTGGTACGCCCTACGAAGTTGCTTCTTTCTCCGGCGATATGGATTCGGGACTCATGCTCCCGCTCTCGGGGCTCAACGATCTGCGCCGCAGAGGCGTTGCCGCTCTGGAGGAAGCCGCAAGGCCGATCTATCCCGAACTGCCCTATGAGCCAAAACAACCAAAGGAAATCCGTAAGGCCGAAAATTTTGCTTCCTTCCGCTCGGCAGAGCAGATCACCCCGGCGGCCATACAATTCTTCTCCCGCCGTTTTCTTCCTTTATTTGAATATAACGAAACCGCGAACGGCGTAATCCTGCCCCCGGTGCTCTTTGACAGCGATCTTGCCGCCGCAAAGGAAGCCTTAAAAGCGGCAAAAGCAAATGGAGCCGAATACGCGCTGGTCGGCAACCTCGGGCATCTTTCGTTGGTAAAAGAAGTTGGACTTGCCCCAGTGGGTGACTTCCGCCTCAACTGCACCAACCGCGAGAGCGTCCGCTTTTTGGAGGAGCTTGGGGTAAAAGAAGTCATTCTCTCTCCCGAGCTGACCTTGCCGCAGGCAAGGGACGTGGGAGGAGATTCCGCACTTCTCGTCTACGGGCGCATTCCGCTCATGGTGCTGGAAAAGTGCGTCTCAAAGGAGATTTCCGACTGCAAGACTTGCCAAGCGGGCTACACGACGCTTTGCGACCGCCGCGGGGTTACCTTCCCGGTCACACGCGAATACGAACACCGCAACGTGATCTACAACAGCCTGCCGACCTCGATGTCGGACAAGATCGCCGACCTCGACCGCGCCCGCATCTCGTCGCGCTATTTCCTCTTCTCGGTGGAAACGCCAAACGAAGTGGACGAGGTGATCGGCGCCTTTGAGGCAGGATCGCCGCTTCCCTTCCCGGTTCGCCGGATCGGATCATAAAATCCAAGTTCAAAAGTGCATATATTCAAAAATCTATTCATTTGACTTTTTTGAATATATGCACTCCTTTTTCGTTTTTTCCTTTTCATAGAATCTATTTTTCCCTTTATTCCGCTTTACTATTGTGCATTTTATACAACTTTCCGCTTTCGACTTCATCAAAAAGTGACCATGCAGACAAACTTGATAAAAATTCAAAAAAGTGCTTGACAAATGAATATTTATGCGTTACAATAATGCCATCACAAAAAAACATTTGGAGGAACCAAACATGAAAAAAGTATTATCTGTGATTCTGGCAGTCGTTCTGCTCGTTTCGGCTGTCGCCCTCGTTTCCTGCGGGAAGAAGGAAGAAACCAAGACCCTCAAGGTTTACACGAACGCCGGCTTTGCTCCCTACGAGTATGTGGACGAAAACGGCAAGGTCGTCGGCGTTGACATCGACGTTATGAATTACATCGGCGAAAAGCTCGGTTACAAGGTTGTCATCAACGATATCGAGTTCAAAGCAATCCTCAATGAAGTTCAAAAAGATGAGTTTGCAGTCGGTGCCGCCGGTATGTCCAAGAATGACGAGAGAGACGCCGTTGCTCTCGCTTCCGAAATCTATGCAACCTCGGTTCAGTATGTGATTGCTCCCGCCGGAACCTTTGCAGACGGTGCAATCGTTTCGATCGCAGATGTGGTTGCTTATGCTGCAGCAGAGGGCAAAGCAATCGGTGACCAGGAAGCTACCACCGGCTCCTTCCTCGTGGAAGACGCCGTTGCAGATACCGAAGTTCAGCAGGTCAACTACACCAATGCGATTGTTGCCAGCACAGACATCGGCACAACGCTTGCAGCAGTTGTCATTGACAAGCTGCCTGCACAGTCGATTTGCTCTGGCAAAGCCGATTTGTCTTGCTGGGAACTCGATGAGGAGCCTGAATCCTACGTTCTCTACTTCAACAAGAACGCGACCGAGCTGGTCAAAGAGGTCAACGAACTGCTCAAGAAGATGATTGCCGACGGCACCATCGACCAGTTCACCGTCAATCACAGCTCCGGCAAATAATTCTAAAAAGGAATCTTAATCAAATATGTCTCTCATCGAAAAACTTGGGAGGCTGTGGAATCTCCGAGGCTTGTTTTTTGAAAGCCTCGGATATTCGCTTATCATAGCCTTTGGCGCCGTGGTACTCGGATTTATCATCGGCGTGCTTCTGGCGGTTGTCAGAATTGCTCCGAAGAACAATCCGATCATCAAATTTTTCGACAAGATCGCCGTTGTATATATCACGGTCATTCGCGGAACGCCGACGCTGGTACAGTTGCTCATTCTCTACAGCTCGGTGCTGGTCGTTTTCAAAAGCATGAGCACCAACCTGCTCGTTCCGATCATCGCCTTTGGTATCAACAGCGGCGCCTACATGGCCGAGATCATTCGTTCAGGCATCAACTCGGTCGATCCCGGGCAAATGGAAGCCGGGCGTAGCGTTGGCCTTTCCTGGACGACGACCATGCGCAAGATCATCATTCCGCAGGCCATCAAGATCGTTGTTCCCACCATCTTCAACGAGATCATCATTCTCGTCAAGGAGACCTCGGTAGTCAGCTACATCGTACTCCGCGTCGGCGGCGTGCAGAAGTGGGACCTACTCGGCATTGCGGAAAAACTCGGTCTTGCCGTTCCGGCCTGCTATCTGGTCTTTTTGTTTGCCGCGGCGCTCATCTACCTTGCAGTGGTCATGCTGTTGACCCTCATCCAGCATCTCATTGAAAGAAGGCTCAAGAAAAATGAACGATAATTATATTGAAATCAAGGGCCTTTACAAAAATTTCGGCAAGCTGGAAGTGCTCAAGGGCGTTTCCTGCAATATCAAAAAGGGCGAAAAAGTCGCCATCATCGGCGCGTCGGGCAGTGGCAAATCCACCATGCTTCGTTGCATGAATCTCTTGGAGACGCCGACCTACGGAGAAGTTTGGGTGGACGGAAAGCTCCTGACCCCAATCGACCCCTATCTGCATTTTGACGTGATCCGACTCTCAAAAACCTATCAAAAGCTCTACACCGAAGCGATCGCATCCGGCACTTCCTCGGAAGAGGTCGACAAAGCCGTGATCGCAAATATCAAAAAGAACGATCTGCTCAAGAATCACGAAGGCTCGGCCTATGCAAAAGCGATCAAACAGCTTTACAAACAGAACTTCCAGCAGGTCGACCTCTCAAGACGCGATATGGGCATGGTCTTTCAGCACTTCAATCTGTTCAACAATCTGACCGTGCTTGAGAACATGACGCTCGCGCCGGTCGAACTGAAGCTGAAAACCAAGCCGGAAGCCGAAAAGACTGCCATGGAACTGCTCCACCGCATTGGTCTTGAGGATAAGGCAAAAGTCTATCCCTCTACCCTCTCTGGCGGTCAAAAGCAGAGGATCGCCATCGTGCGCGCGCTCGCCATGGATCCGCAGGTCATGCTCTTCGACGAGCCGACCTCGGCGCTCGATCCCGAAATGGTCGGAGAGGTGCTCGACCTGGTCAAACAGGTGGCCGACGCCGGTATGACGGTCGTCATCGTCACGCACGAAATGGGCTTTGCCAAAGAGGTTGCCGACCGCGTGCTCTTCATGGCCGACGGCGTCATTCTTGAGGAAGGCACGCCGGACGAGCTCTTCAACCACCCCAAGAACGCAAGAACCAAAGATTTTCTCAGCAAAGTGCTGTAAATCCTCCCCTGCGGCGATGCCTACACCGCAGGGTTTTTTTTGCAAAGATTTTCCTTGAAAAGCAAAGTTTTCTATGCTATACTATAGTTTGTAGCAATATATCCTTTGAAAGCAGACGGTACAAAGAGTTGACAAAACGGCAAACCAAAAAACAGAATCAGAATTCCGCCGCAGTCCTGTGGCGCTTTTTGCGCGGAAGCAAGGCATATTTTATCCTCGGCGTGACCTTTGCCGTGATCGGTTCGCTCTTTGAACTCATCATCCCACGCATCACCGGATACACGGTGGACTCGGTGATCGGACAGGGCGACGGAAAAATCTCCTCCTTTGCGGCAAACATCATCAACCGCCTCGGCGGCGCCGAAGCCCTGCGCGACAATCTTTTTGTAGTGGCGCTTGCGATTGCGACGCTGGGCCTTTTGGCCGCGCTTTGCAAATACCTCTTCCGCGTCTCCAACGCAAAAGGGGCCGAGACGCTGGTCAAGAATATGCACAACATGATCTTTGCGCATATCCAGTCGCTTCCCTTCTCCTGGCACATGAAAAATCGCACCGGAGATATCATTCAGCGCTGCACGTCGGATACAAACACGGTCAAGCGCTTTGTGGCCGACCAGCTCACCACCGTTGTGCGCGCCACCATCCGCCTGGGGCTTTCGTTGGCCTTTATGATCTCCACCAACGCAAAGCTCTCGATCATCCCGATCGTGATCATTCCGATCATCATCGGCTACTCGACCTATTTTCACAACAGGATCGCAAAGCACTTTTTGACCTGTGACGAGAACGAGGGGATCCTCTCCAACATCGCGCAGGAAAACCTGACCGGCGTGCGCGTGGTGCGCGCCTTTGGCCGCGAGAACTATGAAAAAGAAAAATTTGCGACCCAGAACAAAAAGTACACCGGGCTCTGGATCCGCCTACTCAAGTTTTTGACCGCCTATTGGGCAAGCGGCGACCTTGTCACCGGCCTTCTCGTCATGCTTGTGCTCGTCTTTGGCACCAAGATGTGCGTTGCGGGCAGCATGACGCAGGGCGACCTGATTGCTTTTATCTCCTACAACGCCATGATCATCTGGCCCGTGCGTATGCTCGGCCGCGTCATCAGCGAAATGAGCAAGGCCGGCGTGTCGATCAAGCGCATCGCCTACATCATTGAGTCAAAAGAGGAGAAAGACCCCGAAAACGCTCTGACTCCCGCCATGACCGGGGATGTCAAATTTGAGAAAGTCTCTTTTGGCTACGACGAAGAGCACGAGCTTTTGCACGAAATTGATCTTACCATAAAGTCCGGCACGACCTGCGGCATTCTCGGAACGACCGGCAGCGGAAAATCGACGCTTGTGCACCTGCTCGATCGCCTCTATCCCCTCCCCTCCGGAAGAATCACGGTGGGCGGCATGGACATTGCCGAGATGAAAGCCTCGCACCTGCGCAAAAATATTGCCGTGGTGCTTCAGGAGCCCTTCCTCTTCTCGGGAACCATCAAGGAAAACATCGCCATGGGACTTCCCGACTACCTTGCAGAAAAGGAGGTCGACCGACGCATCGAAGAAGCCATTGACATTGCCTGCTTAAGAGAGACGATCGAAAGTTTTGACAAGGGCCTTGAAACCTTTGTCGGCGAGCGCGGTGTGACGCTCTCGGGCGGTCAAAAACAGCGGCTTGCCATTGCCCGCACAGTTGTGCAGAATGCGCCGATCATGGTCTTTGACGATTCGCTCTCGGCGGTTGATACCGAGACCGATGCAAAGATCCGGAATGCTCTTTTGAAGAAAATGAAAGGAACGACCTCGATCATCATCTCGCACCGCATCACAACGCTCATGCACGCCGATCAGATCGTCGTCCTTGACCACGGAAGGATCGCAGAATCCGGCAAGCACGAGGAGCTCCTCAAGCAGAACGGCCTCTATGCCCGGATCTACGCCATTCAATCCATGAAGGAGGGCGAAGACGCATGAAAGCAAAAAAAGAAAAAACCGCATCTCTTCCCTTTTTCGGGATCCCGAAGCTCTTTCCGTTCCTCAAAAAATACGCCTCGGCCTTCATTTTGATGCTTCTCATGGGCGCGCTCGGCAGTGCCATTGACATCATCCTTCCCCTGTTTCAGAGATACGCGATCAACAACTTTATCGCAAAAGAAACGCTGGTGGGGCTTGGCTGGTTTGTCGTTCTTTACTGCCTGACACTCGGCGTTCAGATCGTTGCAAACGTGATTGCCACCTTCCGCGCAAGCTGTATTGAAATGTGGATCGACCGTGATCTGCGTTCGGCCTGCTTCAACCATCTGCAAACGCTCTCCTTCTCCTATTTCAACCAGAACAGCGTGGGCTACATCCATTCCAGAGTCATGAGCGACACCGGCAACATCGGCGCGCTCGTCTCCTGGAGCTTTATGGACTGCATCTGGCACCTTTCCTATATCATCGGCGCCGCGGTCGTCATGTTCTCGCTTAACGCGCGTCTTGCGATCATTGTACTTGCCGTGGTGCCTCTGCTTGCGATCGCCATTGCCTTTTTCCAAAAGAAACTGACGAACCTCAACCGCGAAGTCCGCGAGGCAAACTCGAGGATCACCGGCAACTTCAACGAGGGGATCGTTGGAGCCAAGACCATCAAAACGCTTGTCGCCGAGGAAAAGGTCAAACGGCATTTTGGCGAAGAGTCGCAAAGAATGTATAAAGTTTCGGTCGGCGCATCGAGATTCCGCGGCCTATTTTGGACGGTGATCTCCTTTGCCTCTTATCTGGCTCTTGCGCTCGTGCTCTGGCAGGGCGGCGTCATCACCCTCGACGGCGTTCTGGAGCTCGGCACGCTCTCGGTGTTCATCACCTATGCGGTCGGTATCATGGAACCGGTGCTCTGGATCGTGGACGCGATCTCCGAGCTCATTGCCACCCGCGTCAATATTGAGCGCGTCTCGAAACTGCTCGAAACCAAATCCGACGTGGTGGACAGCGAGGAAGTCATCGAAAAGTACGGCGACAACTTCTCGCCCAAGCGCGAGAATTGGGAGGAGCTGCACGGAGATATTGAATTTCGCGACGTGTCCTTCCAATACCCCGACGGCACCGAAACCGTGCTTGAACATTTCAACCTGAAAATTCCAAAAGGCACCAACGTCGCCATCGTCGGCGAGACCGGCGCCGGAAAATCGACGCTTGTCAACCTCGTCTGCCGGTTTTACGAGCCGACCACCGGCGAATATCTGATTGACGGCAGACCCGCAAAAGAGCGTTCTCAGCTCTGGCTGCACAGTAACATCGGCTATGTTCTGCAAACACCGCACCTCTTCTCGGGTACAATTGAAGAAAATCTCAAATACGGCAGGCCAGACGCCACCGAAGAACAGATGTGGGAGGCGCTTCGATGCGTCTCGGCCGAAGACCTGGTCAAAAAGATGGAAAACGGCCTGGGAAGTGAAGTCGGTGAGGGCGGCGACCTGCTCTCCACCGGCGAAAAACAGCTCATTTCCTTTGCCCGCGCCATCCTTGCCGATCCGAAGATCCTCGTGCTTGACGAGGCGACTTCCTCGGTCGACACCATGACCGAGCAGATCATTCAGAACGCGATGAAAGAGGTCATCAAAGGGCGCACAGCCTTTACGATTGCCCACCGGCTTTCCACGATCCGCGACGCGGACATCATCCTCGTCGTGCAGGACGGAAAGATCGTGGAGCGCGGCACGCACAAGGAACTCCTCGCCCTGCGCGGCGCTTACTACCGACTCTATATGCGCCAGTACGAAGAAGAGTCGGTCGAAAAAGGCTTTTCTCAAAGAGAGGCCCAATGAAAGGATGCAACTCTTTCAATGAGTTAGAATTTCCCATATTATAAGAAAAAGTTCTCTTATAAAAAGGCTCCCTCCGGGAGGGGGCTCCCGCAAAGCGGGTGGAGGAGCCCGCGCAACAAGGAAAGTTTCTACAAGCTCCAAAGTTGCGCAGGCTCCTTCCGTCATTTTCCGAGGAAAATGACACCTCCCTCTCGGAGGGAGGCTAAAATAGAAGCCTTCGCCAGTAAAAAAGCCTATGTAAGATATCATTCGTTGCTGTTCTTTTTTTATAAAACCCCTTGAAAAATGGTTTTTTCTGTGCTATACTACCAGTTGATAGAAATGCCATGATGAAGTGAGCAAACCGCAAACGGATTTTCAGAGAGTGCCGACATAGCTGAGAGCGGCATAGTCCCGCGGGGCGCATTTCCCTTCGGAGCAGGTCGGGGGATAAAGTAGTCCGACCCGGTAAAACGCCGTTATCGTTTGAAGAGTGCCGACCTGCGGGTCGGAATTCGGGTGGTACCACGGGTATTTATGCTCGTCCTGAAACTTCGGGACGAGCTTTTGTTTTTTATACTATTTCCATAAGAGAAAGGAATCGGATATGAAGGAACTTCTCGCAAAAATCAAAAAAGAAGCGCTCGAACAAATTGAGGATGCAAACGCCGACCTCGAAGAGCTTCGCGTGCGCTACCTCGGCAAAAAGGGTGAACTGACCGCCCTGCTCCGCGGCATGGGCGCCCTCTCGCCCGAAGAGCGCCCGAAAATGGGCCAGCTTGTCAACGAGGCAAGAGAGAGCATTGAAGCGGCCCTCTCGGAAAAGGCCGCCGCGCTCCGCGAAAAGATGCTTGAGCGCAAGCTCGCATCTGAAAAACTCGACGTCACGCTCCCCGGTGCGGCCCTGCCCGAGGGACATCTGCATCCCCTCACGCAGGTGCAGCGCGAGCTGGAGGATATCTTCATCGGCATGGGCTTTTCGATTGCCGAAGGCCCCGAAGTCGAACTCGATTATTACAATTTCCAAGCTCTGAATATCCCCGAAAACCATCCGGCAAGAGACACGCAGGATACTTTCTACATTTCGGACAAGGTTCTGCTCCGCTCGCAGACCTCGCCGGTGCAGGTACGCACCATGGAAAAGCAGCGTCCGCCGATCCGCGTGATCTCGCCCGGCCGCGTTTACCGCTCGGACGCGCTTGACGCGACCCACTCGCCCTTGTTCCACCAGCTCGAAGGGCTTGTTGTGGATAAAGGCATCACGATGGGCGACCTCAAGGGAACGCTCGAAACCTTTGCAAAGCGCGTGTTCGGCCCCTCGACGCGTATCCGCTTCCGTCCGCACCACTTCCCCTTCACCGAGCCTTCGGTGGAAGTCGACGTCTCCTGCTTTGTTTGCGGCGGCTGTGGCTGTCGGCTTTGCAAAAACGAGGGCTGGATCGAGATCCTCGGTGCCGGCATGGTGCATCCCTTTGTGCTCTCCAACTGCGACATCGACCCGGAAGTTTACTCCGGCTTTGCCTTTGGACTTGGTCTGGAACGCATTGCTATGACCAAATACGGCATCGACGACATTCGCCTGTTCTATGAAAACGACGAGCGTTTTCTCGAACAGTTTTAATCACAGGAAAGGAGAAACAACATGAATCTTTCCAGGAATTGGCTCAAGGATTTCGTCAATACCGACGGAATCGACAATAAAACCTATTGCGACCGGCTGACCATTACCGGCTCGAAGGTCGAGTGCTTTGAACAGATCGGCGCGGATATCGAAAACGTGGTCGTGGCCAAAGTTGTTTCGATGGAGCGTCACCCCGATTCGGATCACCTCTGGATCTGCAAAATGGACGCAGGCGACAAGGGACACGACATTCAAATCGTCACCGGCGCGCAGAATCTCTTTGTCGGCGCGCTCGTTCCCGCCGCTCTGCCTGTGGCAAAACTGCCGGGCGACGTGATCATCAAAGACGGCAAACTGCGCGGCGTGGAATCGCACGGCATGCTCTGCTCGATGGGCGAGCTCAAACTGACCCAGCACGAAATGCCCGGCAAAGAGGAAAACGGCATTCTCATCCTCGACGAGGACTGTGCCGACAAACTCGGCAAAGATATCCGCGACGTGCTTCTTCTGCGCGACACCGCGGTCGAGTTTGAGATCACCTCGAACCGCCCGGACTGCCTCTCGGTCATCGGCCTTGCAAGAGAGACGGCCGTCTCTTTTGACCGCCCGCTGAACATCCCCACCCCGGTGGTCAAGGGATGCGGCGACGGCGACAAGATCGGAAACTACCTCAAAGTAAAAATTTCGGCTCCCGACCTCTGCTACCGCTACACCGCGCGCGTGGTCAAGAACGTGAAGATCGCGCCCTCCCCGCTCTGGATGCGGATGCGGCTCTCGGCTTCCGGTGTGCGCCCGATCAACAACATTGTGGACATCACCAACTACGTCATGCTCGAGTACGGTCAGCCGATGCACGCCTTTGACTACAAAATGCTCGACGGCGCGGGAATCGACGTCCGCCGTGCCAAAGAGGGCGAATTTTTCAAGGCGCTCGACGAGAGTGAACACAAGCTCGACTCCTCCATGCTCGTCATTGCCGACGAAAAGAAAGCCTGCGCACTGGCAGGCGTAATGGGCGGAGCAAACTCCGAGATCACCGACGCGACCAAAACCGTCGTCTTTGAGTCTGCCTGCTTCAACGGCGCCTCTGTCCGCATCACCGCAAAGAAGAATGGTATGCGCACCGAGTCCTCCGGCCGTTTTGAAAAGGGGCTGGACGCCGAGAACTGCATGGCAGGACTCGAGCGCGCCTGCGAGCTGGTCGAACTTCTCGGCGCGGGCGACGTGGTGGACGGTATCATCGACGTTTACCCGACCAAAAAGGAGCAGACGGTTCTTCCCTTCACTCCCGAACGCTACAACGAATTTCTCGGCATGAACATCCCGGTCGAGCATATGATCCACTCGCTCGAAGGACTTGGGTGCGAAGTGAGAGACGGCAAAATCTACGTTCCGTCCTATCGCGCCGACCTCGGCTGCATGAACGATATTGCCGAAGAGGTCTGCCGCATTTACGGCTATGAGAAGATCGAAGCCACCCGCATGAACGCCGAAACAACGCTCGGCGGCAGAACCGAAAAACAGCGCATGGAAGTTGCCATGGAGCGCACGCTCGCAGGACTCGGATTCTCGCAGATCCAGACCTTCTCCTTCGTCAGCCCGAAGAACTACGACAAGATCCGCCTGCCCGATAATAGCCCGCTTCGCCGCTCGGTGGTCATCTCCAACCCACTTGGCGAGGACACCAGCGTCATGCGCACCACGACGATCCCCTCGATGCTCGACATCCTGGAGCGCAACAACAATTTTAAAAATGAGTCTGTGGCTCTCTTTGAGATTGCAAAAACCTATCTGCCGAAAGCCTCTCTCGAAGAGCTTCCCGACGAAAAGGTGATGCTCACGCTCGGCACTTACGGAAAGACCGATTTCTATGCGATCAAGGGCGTTTGCGAAGCGATCCTCAAACTCGCAGGCGTAAAGGCCGAATTCACCGCCGAGTGCGACGACCCGACCTTCCATCCCGGCCGCTGTGCAAAGATCCTTGCAAAAGACGAGCGTCAGATCGGCATTCTGGGCGAAGCGCATCCCCTTGTCGCAAAGAACTACGGCATGGACTTCCCGGTCTATCTCGCCGTGCTCTCCTTTGACGATCTCTTTGCCCTCTCGGACGCAAAGAAGGCCTACAAGCCGCTTCCCAAGTACCCGGCCACCACCCGCGACCTCTCGCTCGTCTGCAACGAGGAGATGGAGGTCGGCGCGATCGAGGGCGTGATCTACAAGGCCGGCGGCGAGCTGGTCGAAAAGGTCGTGCTCTTCGATCTCTACCGCGGCCCGCAGGTCGGCATCGGCAAAAAATCGGTGTCTCTGCGCGTTACGCTTCGCGCCGCCGACCGCACGCTGACGGTTGAGGAAGCCGACAAAGCGGTCAAGAAGATTCTCAACGACCTCAAATTCAAAATGGGATTGGAGCTTCGCGCACAATGAAAAAAATTGATCTGAACTTTTACCCCGGTTGGGTTCGCAAAGCGATCACCTTCACGATCGACGACGGCAACATCAAGCTGGACACCAAGTTCCGCGGCATCACCGAACCGGCAGGACTCAAAGGAACCTTCAACCTTTGCACGCCGCTCAAGCCCGACGTCGATTACAAGTCCTTTTACGAGGGCTACGAGATCTCCAACCACGCCTATCAGCACCCCTACGCGCTGACCGAAAAGACGCGCCGCGAGATCAAAGACGTACCTTTCGACAAGCCGACCGCAGACAGAGCCTACGGATACCCTGCTCCCGACGCGCCGGGACTCATTCGGGTTTACACCTATAACTGGACCTATATGGCGCCCACGACCGAGCTCTATCTCGACTGCGTGCATAAAGCGCAGGCAGAGCTCGAAGCAATCTTCGGCAAAGGAAAGATCCGCTCTTACGTCTGGCCGTGCGGCAAACAGGACAACGACGAGGTCAACGCCGCCATGCGCAAAGAAGGCTTTCAGGCCATGCGCATCACCGGTTGTGTCAAGGATTCCAAGAATTTCGACACGCCCGACGACCGACAGGAATGGAGCTACACCGCAGACTACTCCTGCCTGCCCGAAGTCGCCGCCGCCTACGAAGCCTACCCCGACGACGGTCGCCTCAAATTCTTCTGCTTCGGCGTTCACTCGCACGACTTTGAGATTCACGACTGCTGGAACCTGCTCGTCGACTTCTGCGAGAAGTACGGCAACCGCCCCGAGGATTTCTGGTACGCCACCAACTGCCAGATCTTCGACTACGAGGACGCGGTAAAATCGGTGATCGTCACCGATGAGAAGATCCAGAACCCCTCCGACGTCGACCTCTGCATCAAGATCGACAGCGTCCGCAAAACCCTGCGGGCAAAGTCGGAGATATTGCTGTGAAAAAGGAAGGATATGTGGGGCAAGGGACTTTTCTTAAAAGAAAATGTCCCTCGCCCCACACCCCACTCCCTAAAAGAACTGAAAACAAAAAAACAGTCGGCAGAGTTTTCTGTCGGCTGTTTTTCATATTAGTATTCTTTCGTTTTTTTGATCTCTTGAAACGCCGCCGTCTCTCCCTGTTCCGAGAGGATGGTCAGCCATTTTTCGAGGAGGTCGGCCGTCTCGGGATGCATTTTGGCTCTGGCGTTGCCGCGACGGAAGTATTCGAGCGACTCGCGGTTGTTATAGTCTTTTCCCTTGTAGATCTTGCTTGCGGCAAGGCGGTCGCAGAACATTTCTTTGACGTACCGCAGCGGCATTTTGACCGGTTCGTAGAGTTTGGTCTTGGGGTTGAGATCGTTCCAATACTCAAAATGGTGGCGGTTGCGGCCCTTGTGGTGAAGCCAGGCCTGCGAATAGCCGTTTTCCTCGCGCTCCTTTTCGTTGGGGCTTCTCGTCCCTTGATAGTACTTTGCGCCCGGCAAAAACTCGGTCGGGCTGTATTTGGAAAGGTCGTGGAAAAGTCCCTGCCAGCCGATCCCGGCTTTGAAGCAGTGCCGCATGACGAGATGCCGGTGCCTTGTGATGGTGCAAAAATGCAAAAACGGATGCGCCACGCTCTGCTCCCTCCCCTCGTTTTGATGAGAGTATTGTAGCATAGCGCGGCGCGTTTGTCAAGGGTCACAAGAGGATACAGATGAGCCCCTGACTGCCCTCGTTGATGATGCGTTCAAGTGTTGTCGAGAGCTTTTCGCGTGATTCCTCGGGCATCCGCTCGAGTTTTTTGTGAAGCCCCTCGTTGATGAGATCGTAGAGCGACTTACCGAAGAGGTTGGAGTTCCAGATGCTTGCGGGATCGGCTTCAAATTCCTTGAGCAGATAGCGCACCATATCCTCCGACTGCGCCTCGGTACCGACCATGGGGTTGATCTCGGCCTCGATGTTGGCGCGGATCATGTGGATCGAAGGCGCCGCGGCGCGCAGTCTGACCCCGTAGCCGCCCGACTGCTTGACGATCTTCGGCTCTTCGAGTTTGAGATCCTCGACCTCGGGCATAACGATGCCGTAGCCGGTCTCCTCCACGCTTGAGAGCGCCGCGGCCACCTTTTCGTATTTCTCTTTGATCGCGGTCAATTCCAGCATGCCGCAAAAGAGTTCGCCGTCATCCGCGATCGAAAGCCCGGTCAGTTCGCTGAGTGCCTGGTAGTAAAGTTCTGGCTTTGTGGCAAGGCTCAGGCTTGCTTTTCCGCTACCGAGATCCATGTGATCGACCGCGACCGACGCGATATATTCGTTTTCGGAAAGCCCGTGGAAGGCGGGTTCGACGTCCGCGACCTTCGTGATCCCTGCGGCCGCCTTTTTGATCCCCTCCTCCAGAGAGGTACGGATTTTGTGCCCGGGCGCAAGCGAAGAAGTCCAGGCAGGAAGCGAGATCGTCAGCTCTGTCACCGGGAATTCCGTGAGGAGCATCCCGAGGATCTGGCGGATATCCTCGGCGTCAAGCTCCATGCAGTTGACCAGCGCCACCGGAACCTTGTATTTTTCTTCGAGTTCGTAGGCAAGCGCACGCGAGTCCTCGCGCTCCGGGTGTGCCGAGTTGAGAATGAGCGCAAAAGGCTTGCCGATCTCGCCGAGTTCGCGCACGACCCGCTCCTCGGCTTCCACATAGGCGGCTCTGTCAATATCGCCGATGCTGCCGTCGGTCGTCACGACCATGCCGACGGTCGAATGCTCGCGGATGACCTTTTCGGTCCCGGTCTCGGCGGCAAGAGAGAACGGCATGGGCTCGGGCGACCAAGGAGTTTTTACCATGCGGGTCTGCCCGCCTTCTTCCCCGCCCAAGGCGCCCTCGATCATGTATCCCACGCAGTCAATGAGCCGCACCTGCGCTTCGGCGTTGCCGTCAAGCAAAACCGAGACCGCCTCTTCCGGAATGAATTTTGGCTCGGTGGTCATGACCGTTCTGCCGGCCGCGGCCTGCGGCAGCTCGTCACGCGCGCGGTCGCGCGCCCCGCCGGGAGCCATGTTGGGAAGCACCAGCGCTTCCATAAATCTTTGAATCAAGGTGGATTTTCCGGTTCTGACCGGCCCCACCACGCCAACGTAAATGTTGCCGCCGCACCGCTCGGCAATATCCTTGTAAATGTTTTGCTCCAGCATAAATGATTCCTCCCATACAGCTGCAACTAAGATTGGTTGCTACAGTGTATGGGAGGAGTTTTGGTTTTAGAACAAGCGTCAGATCGGCAAAAGCGAAAAGAGGAAAGCGGCGGCGCTGGCCGAGAGCGCCACAACTGTCATGGGTGCATTGACGAGCGACAGGACGAGCGCCACGGCAAATCCCACAAGAGCCGTCCAGATGTTCCCGGTGCTGTAAAAAACGGCCGGAAAGGTCATGGCGGCAAGCACGGCGTACGGAATATAATAAAAGAAACTTTTTGCAAAGCGCGACTTGATCTTTTTGCGAAAGGCCGTAAAGGGGATCATGCGGATGAGATAGGTCGGGAGCGCCATACCGAGGATACAAAGGAAAAAGTTAAGCTTCATGTTCTTCTTCCTCCTTCACCGGACGGATAAAGGAAACAAGGATCGCCGAGAGGATCGACGACAGGATGATCACATAGCCCTCCGGGACTGCCGAGAGCGGCGGAATAAAGTGGAAACAGCAGCTAAACCCGATTGCAAAAAGGATCGTCAACAGAACGCCAAAACTCTTTTTTGCGGACGGGAGCATGATTGAAAGGAACATGGCGTAAATGAGAATGCCGAGCGCTGTGCGGATCGATTCGGGCAAGAGCTGACCTGCAAAGGCGCCGAGCGCGGTGCCGAGCGACCAGCCGAGATAGGGTGCGGTCATAAGCCCGTAAAAATAGGCGGGGCCGACCGGGTGCTCTTTGGAGACGGCAATGGCAAAAATCTCATCGGTGATGCCGAAAGACATGAGCAGCCTGTGCCGGGTCGTGCATTCGGGCGAGAGCTTTTGCGTCAGCGTAATGCCCATGAGCGCATAGCGGGCATTGATGACGATCTGCGTCAGAATCAACTCAAGGAACAGCCCTCCGGCGGCAAAAATGGCGGCTCCCGCCACCTGCCCCGCCGAGGTCAGGTTGGTCATGGAAATGAGAACGGCCTGAATCGCCGAAAAGCCGGAGGCAATCGCGGTGATCCCAAAGCCGAAGGAGACCGAAAGATATGCAAGACCTACGGGAATACCGTCCCGAAGTCCCTGTGAATAGCGATAGGGTGAATGCGTCATAGGATACCTCTTTACAAACGATACTGCCATTGTACCACAATTTTTTCGTTTCGTGTTGCCTTTTTGAAAGAAATGCACAAAAATTTCTTTTTTTGACAAAAATTGAAAAAAAGGGCTTTACAAACGCAACATCTTGTGCTATACTTTATCCAGTGACACAAACGGCAGATGCGTGGGTGATCGAAAGTGAATACAAAAGCCCATTTTGCGCGCTGTCGGAATATCGTTTTGATTTTTCGTCGGCGTTATTTTTATGTCACTGACTCCCCGTTCCCCATAGGTCCTTACGGTGCAGATTGACCGTATCGATAAATAAACTTTTTTGGAGGAGATCAAAATGAAATTGATCTACAACGTCAAAGACAAGCCGAAGTTCGGCCAGGTCATCGTGTTTGCTCTGCAGCAGGTGCTGGCGATTTTGGCCGCCACGATCGCCGTCCCCGCGATCATCGGTAACGGCATGTCCCAGTCCGCCGCCCTCTTCGGCGCCGGCGTGGGTACCATTGTCTACCTTCTGTTCACAAAATTCAAGAGCCCGGTGTTCCTTGGCTCGTCTTTCGCCTTCATCGGTTCGATGTTTGCAGCATTCGCAGGCGCCGCTTCGGCTGCCGCCGGATATGCGGGACTCATCATCGGTGCGGCAATGGCAGGTCTTGTCTATGTCGTGATCTCGCTTGTGGTCAAATTCGCAGGCGTCAAGTGGATCGATAAACTCATGCCCGCCGTCGTCATCGGCCCCACCGTCTCGATCATCGGTCTCTCGCTTGCAGGCAACGCCGTCGCCGATCTTCAGGTCGGTAAGGTTGCTACCGCAAACACCTACCTTTGCATCGTCTGCGGTCTTGTGACCCTCTTTACCGTGGTCCTCTGCTCGGTCTACGGCAAAAAGATGGGCAAACTCATCCCATTTATTATCGGTATCTGCGCCGGCTACGCCGTGGCTTCGATCTTCACCGTCATCGGCATTGTCGCCGGCAACGACGCGCTCAAGATCATCGACTTCAGCGTCTTCAGAGGCATGCAGATCTTCGCAGTTCCGGACTTCACCTTCATCACCGCGTTCAAGGGCTTCAAGGATCTCACCGGAAGCTACATCGCAACGCTCGCAGCCGCCTATATTCCGGTTGCCTTCGTGGTCTTTGCAGAGCACATTGCCGACCACAAGAACCTCTCCTCGGTCATTGAATCGGATCTTCTCAAAGAGCCCGGCCTCCACAGAACGCTTCTCGGCGACGGCGTTGGCTCGATGGCAGGCGCTTTCTTCGGCGGATGCCCCAACACCACCTACGGCGAATCGGTCGGTTGTGTGGCCATCACCGGTAACGCTTCGGTCATTACCATCCTCACCACGGCAATCATCTGCCTTGTGATCTCCTTCTTCAATCCCTTCGTGGTTCTGCTCGCTTCCATCCCGAACTGCGTGATGGGCGGCGTATGCATCACCCTCTATGGTTTCATCGCCGTCTCGGGTCTAAAGATGGTGCAAAAGGTTGACCTCGGCGATAACGCAAACCTCTTCACGGTTGCGACCATCCTCATCTGCGGCATCGGCGGTCTTGCTCTCAACTTCGGTAAGGTCACCATCACCGAAGTCGCTACCGCTCTGATCCTCGGTATCATCGTTAACCTCGTGGTCTCCAAGGGCAAAAAAGAGAACAAAGAAAATAAGGAAGACAAATAATCTTCCCGAATCATAAAAAGGCGTTCGCAAGAACGCCTTTTTTATTCTTTGTTTTGTCTTTCTTTCCACTCGTCATAGAGGATCGCACAGACGCCGACGCTGACATAGTTGCCTTTGACAAGTCGCTCGCCGCGGTGCATTCCCTCGTAGGTCATGCCTACCTTTTCCATGACGTGGCGCGAGGCGTCGTTTCCTTCCATAAACTTTGCCTCAATGCGGTGGAGATGCAAGACCTCAAAACCAAACCGCAAAACTTCCGAGACCGCCTCGGTGGCAATTCCCCTGCCCCAATAGTCCGGGTTGAGAACGTAGCCAACTTCGGCGCTGTCCGATGCACAGTTAAAAGAGGTAAACCCGCAGGTGCCGATCATCTTGCCCTCGGCCTCGTACACGATCGCCCAATCGTAAAACATTCCGGCGCGATAGCGGCCTGCGATGTACTGCAAATATTCCCGCGTGTAATCCCGATCCGGGTGCGAGTGCCAGGTCAGATAGCGCGTCGTGTCCTTGCGGCTGGCATATTCGTAGAGATCGGCCGTGTCGGTCACCATCATGCGGCGCAAAGTCAGGCGCAGGGTGTGCAGTTCGGGAGGATTTGAAAATGTGCGATAGATGAGTTCTTTTTTCATCGTTTTTCCTCCTGTAGGCGCCAGAGATTCGAACCCGACCGCCTCTCGGCGGACAGTTTCGGTGCTTTTGCGCCTTAGCGATCTTGTCCTACCTCCAGTAGGACTGCGACCTCTGCGGCTGAAATCCCTCAAAACTGTCTTGGCGATAGGTGCGTAGCAGTTTTTACAGAGCGGTTTTTCGTCGAGGCGCGAAAAAGCCGGCAGGCAATACGTCCGTATTGGCAAGGGCTTTGACAATGCATGGGCGGAAAAGCACCTGCAAAAACCGATTGGGTTCGGATCTCTGGTGCCTAAAATCTTTTTTTCATTATACCCAAAAACGCTGTTTTTTGCAAGGTTTTTTTTCAAAAAAGCCCTTTTCATTTTGGAAAAACTGTGGTAGAATGAAAAAAAGAAAAACAAGAAAGAACAAGGAGGCGCTATGCAGTTTTTGAAAGAAGAAGCACGCTCGGGCGAACTGGTCCCGGTCCTGCTCGGATTTTCTAAAGAAGCCCTGCGGGCTTCGAGAAGATTCTATCGAAAATACGGCGTCCTCTCGCACGTCTTTTGCAGCAGAATTCCGGTTTTGTTCCGGTTCTCCCTCTTTTTGAAATTTCATAAAGTGCGCGCAACCAGGGATGAGGCGCTCATGCTACAGGCGCTTCTTGATTTTGCCTGGCAGCTTGGAAACGCCGACGTCGTTCTTTACCTAGTTCCTTGCGCCGAGTCTTACGTCAGCTTTGTCTGGACGCACAGGGCCGAGTTGGAACGCTCCTATCTGTTGGCCGATCCAAAGGAAATGCGCCGGGTCTGGTTTGGAGAAGACGAGGAGGCCTCGGAATGAAGCTCTCCGAACTGCTCACTCCGCTTGGCTTTTCTGCGCCCGGCATCGAAGTGGATGCAATCATACAATCAACGATCGACGCCGGGCCGAATACACTTTTTGTCTGCATCAAAGGACTTGCCGCCGACGGACACGAGCTTGCACCCAAAGCTTATGAGAAAGGTTGCCGGGCCTTTATCGCCGAGCATCCCCTTGCGCTTCCCGCCGACGCGCTCTGCTTTTTTGTTCCCGACAGCCGCGCGGCGCTCGCCTCGCTTGCCGCAACTTGGTACCATAATCCAAGCCGCCGCCTTGCCGTGGTCGGTGTGACCGGAACCAAAGGAAAAACCACCACAGCCGAACTGCTTGCAAAAATTCTTTGCGACAATGGAATTCCTGCAGGATATATCGGTACCAACGGGATCTCTTACGGAGACAAGCACTTCCCCACCGCCAACACAACCCCTGATCCCCTAACGCTTCAAAAGGCGCTCTTTGACATGGCCGAATGCGGGATGAAGGCCGCCATCATCGAGGTTTCCTCGCAGGCGATCGTTCAGCACCGGGTGGACGGGATCAACTTCTCCGCCCTGCTCTTTACCAATTTTTATCCCGACCACATCGGCGTTGGCGAACACCCGGATCTTGCCTCCTATCAGGCGGCCAAACACAAGCTGTTTGCCGAATTTGAAGCAGAGACGATCCTTTACAATGCGGACGATCCGGCCGCGCGCGAGATTGTTTTCCCCAACCTTGCAAAAAGCCTTTTTGCCTGCTCGACCGAGGATGAAAGCACCGACTTTTTTGCAAAGAATATTTGTTTCACCAAGGATAATGGCCTTCCCGGTCTATCCATGACGCTCTTGGCAAAAGGCGAGACTGCCGACTGCAAGCTCTCCCTGCCGGGCATGTACAATGCCAAAAACGCCCTGCTCGCCGCCGCCTGCGCAAAGGCAGTCTTTGGCGTTTCGCTCTCCGACGCGGCAAAAAGCCTTGCCCATGCGAGCGTTACCGGCAGAGCCGAATGGATTTTGCTCTCCAGCGGTGCGCACGCCGTCATCGACTACGCGCACAACGGCGAGAGTCTCAGGCAACTGCTTTTGACCTTGCGGGAATACCGCCCGGAAAGGCTTATTTGCCTCTTCGGTTCGGTCGGCGGGCGCACGCAGATTCGCAGACAAGAGCTGGGAGAGGTCGCGGCATCGCTCTCTGATCTTGCAATCTTAACCTCCGACAATCCCGGCGAAGAAGACCCGACTGCAATTCTTTTGGATATTGCAAACGCCTTTGTGGGTTCGCCCACGCCTTATAAGATCATCCCGGATCGCCGCGAAGCCATCCTTTATGCCGTCCGCGAGCTGAAAAAGGGCGACATCCTGGTGCTTGCCGGCAAAGGGCAGGAAACCTATCAGCTCATCGGAAAAGAAAAAATCCCCTTCTCCGAGCGAGAGATTTTGAAAGAGGCCGACGAGGCAATGAAAGTTTCCAAATAAAAACAAGCGAGCCGTGTAGATCTTGCACGGCTCGTTTTTTACTTTTGAAACAGTTTTTTGAAAGGGTGCGTACACCTCATCCACCAACGCGCGGCGCGTTGGTCTCCCTTCCCCTACTGGGGAAGGCTGGCAAAAATCGCAGTTTCGGTGCACGCCGGAATTCTTTTTGAATCGGAGCAAAAAACATAAATAAAATGTTTACAGTTTTTTCGGAAGGTGCGGAAACCGCTTTTTTTCAAAAAAGGGTTACCCCAAAATTCCCTTTAAAATAGGTGCGGGAAAACCTCTTTTTTTCAAAAAAGGGTTTTCCCGCATTCTTTTATAATCCCTACTCTTCCTCGTCCTCGTCTTGTTTTTGCTGACGCTGGGCGGCGAGCATCATATCCTTGACCTTCATGAGGCGCGTGGTATTTCCGCGCTCGTTTTCATCGAGCTTCATTTTGATGCTCTTGATGGTGGCAAGGTACTGCGGCATGAGGATATATTCGAGCGCGTTGACGCGTCTGCGTGTGCGCTCGATCTCCTCGGCAAGCAGTTGCGCCGTCTTTTCCAGCTCGGCCATGCGGACGAGATCCTCGAGAAGCTCTCCGAGTTCGCGGAGCGCCGTATCGAGTTCTCCGGAGGTAAAGGCAAGACCGTAGTTATATCCGTCGCTCCCTGAATCGGCAAGAACGTCGAGGTGGAAGGTCGGAACAATCACGCTCATCATGTTCTTATAGTCGACTTCGAGCGAGCATTCCTTTTTGGGACAAATGAGCGCCTCTTCGAGCATTTTGGGACTGGTGACCGCGCTGGCGATCGTGAAACTGCGATGCACTTTTTCGATCGAAGCTTCCACGCGTTCGCGCAGGGCTTTGTCCTCTCTGACCACGTCGAGGAACTGTTTCATCAGCTCGTCGCGCTTGTCCTTGAGCAGTTTGTGGCCCTTCCTCGCCGTCTGGTAGCGTGCCTGGGTCTTCTTCATTTCCATTCTGGTCGGATTGACCCGGATTTCAGGCATTGCTCTTTTCCTCCTTTCTTCGGAAGTTGAAACTCAAATTGTTATGCATGCGCTTCTTTGGGCCAATACTTTTCGATAAACTCCGGCTTGATGCGCTTCATTTCACTGCGCGGCAGGATCGAAAGCAGTTTCCAACCGAGATCGAGCGTTTCTTCGATCGAGCGGTTTTCATAGAAGCCCTGGTTGATATACTCTGCCTCGAATGCATCGGCAAATTTGGCGTAAAGACGGTCGATCGGAGAGAGGGCCGCCTCGCCCAAAACCACCATAAGCTCCTTGGCTTCCTTGCCTCTTGAGTAGGCCGAGAAAAGCTGGTTCATCGTGTTGGCGTGATCCTCGCGGGTTTTGCCTGCGCCGATTCCTTTATCCTTGAGACGCGACAACGATGGCATGACGTCGACCGGCGGCAAAAAGCCCTTGCGGTAAAGTTCGCGCGACAGGATGATCTGCCCCTCAGTGATGTAACCGGTCAGGTCGGGGATCGGGTGGGTTTTGTCGTCCTCGGGCATGCTGAGGATCGGGATCATCGTGATCGAGCCGTCCGAGCCCATCTTCCGCCCTGCGCGCTCGTACATGGTGGCAAGGTCGGTGTAGAGGTAGCCGGGATATCCGCGTCTGCCGGGCACTTCTTTTCTGGCGGCCGAGACTTCGCGGAGCGCCTCGGCATAGTTGGTAATGTCGGTCAGAATGACCAGGACGTGCATGTTGCACTCAAAGGCAAGATACTCGGCGGCGGTCAGCGCCATTCTCGGCGTGGAGATACGCTCAATGGCGGCGTCGGATGCGAGGTTGATAAAGAGCACCGTGCGGTCGATGGCGCCGGTCTTTTTGAAATCCGAGATGAAGAAGTCGGCTTCTTCAAAGGTGATGCCAATGGCGGCAAAGACGACGGCAAACTTATCGTCGGTGTTGCGCACCTTTGCCTGACGCGCAATCTGCGCCGCGAGATTGGCGTGCGGAAGACCAGAACCCGAGAAGATCGGCAGTTTTTGCCCGCGCACGAGGGTGTTAAGCCCATCGATGGTCGAAACGCCGGTTTGAATGAACTCGGAGGGATAGTAGCGCGCCGCCGGATTGATCGGCGTGCCATTGATGTCAAGACTCTTTTCGGGGATGATGCGCGCACCGCCGTCGATCGCTTCTCCCATGCCGTTGAAAACGCGGCCGAGCATATTGGGAGAAACCGGCAGTTCCACGCCGTGTCCAGAGAAACGGACCTTGCTGTTGGCGATGTTCAGGCCCGCGGCCGACTCAAAGAGCTGCACCAGCACGTTTCTGCCGTTGACTTCGAGTACTCTGCAACGGCGCACTTCGCCGTCGGGAAGTTCAATCTCGCCGAGCTCGTCGTATTTTGCGCCCTCCACCTGTTTGACCAGCATCAGAGGTCCGGCAACTTCTTCAATGGTTTTGTATTCTCGAATCATTTGCGTTTCCTCCTTTGTCAGTCTTCTTTTGCGGCGGCGACCAGCTCATCGAGCTGGGAGACCATTTCGTTTTTGATCGATGCGTATTCGGCTTCGTAGGAATCGGTGGGAGCCGCCTTGGCGCGTCCGATCCTCTCGTGTACCGGAAGCTCGCAGACGCTCTCGACGTCAGCACCCTTCTTTACGGCATCGCGGGCAAGATCTTCGTAGGTAAAGATCAGCTCAAGCAGTGCATTCTGCTTGGCGAGCGGCGTGTAGGAGTCAAAGCCTTCAAATGCGTTTTGCTGTAAGAAGTCCTCGCGGATGGATTGCGCTACGTCGAGGGTCAGTCTGTCCTCGGGAGAGAGCGCGTCCATACCGACGAGCTTGACGATCTCCTGAAGGTCGGCTTCGAGCTGAAGCGTTTTGAGACAACGCGCGGTGTAGTCCATCCAGCTCTTGGAAACATGTTCCTTGAACCAACCGGACAGTCTGTCGCGATAGAGCGAATAGGAATTGAGCCAGTTGATGGCCGGGAAGTGACGACGATAAGCCAGCGTTGCGTCAAGTCCCCAGAAGACCTTGACGATGCGGAGCGTGGCCTGCGTGACAGGCTCGGAGATATCGCCGCCCTGAGGCGAAACGGCTCCGATGGCCGAAAGCGCGCCTTCCCTGCCGTCCGAGCCAAGGCAGACCACCTTGCCGGCGCGCTCATAGAACTGCGCCAGGCGCGAGGTCAGATAGGCGGGGTATCCTTCTTCGCCGGGCATCTCTTCCAGACGTCCCGACATCTCTCTGAGTGCTTCGGCCCAACGCGAGGTCGAGTCGGCAATGACCGCGACCGAGTAACCCATATCGCGGAAATATTCTGCAATGGTGATACCGGTATAAATCGAGGCTTCACGCGCCGCAACCGGCATATCCGAGGTGTTGGCAATGAGCACCGTGCGCTCCATGAGCGACTTGCCGGTGCGCGGGTCGGTGAGTTCCGGGAACTCGCGCAGAACGTCGGTCATTTCGTTTCCGCGTTCGCCGCAGCCGATGTAAACGACCAAATCCACGTCGCTCCACTTGGCAAGCTGGTGCTGAACCACCGTTTTGCCCGAGCCGAAAGGCCCCGGCACGCAGGCGGTACCGCCCTTTGCGATCGGGAAAAGCGCATCGATGACTCTCTGACCGGTGACCATCGGATCGACCGGCGGGAGCTTTTCTTTGTAAGGACGGGCAAGACGGACAGGCCACTTCTGGAGAAGCGTCAGATTTTCCACGTTGCCGTCGGACAGTTTGATCTTTCCGATCGGATCGGTCACGCGGAAGTCGCCGCTCTTCAGATCCACGATCGTCCCCTTCATTTTGGGAGGCACCATGATCTTAAGGTTAATGACCTCGTTCTCCTGCACAATGCCGAGAACGTCTCCGCTCTCGACTTCGTCGCCGTACTTGAGGGCGGCTTCAAAGTGCCAGAGTTTTTCTCGATCAAGTGCCGGCTCGTCGATCCCGCGCGTTAGGTTGGAGCCATACTTCTCGCGCATGACCTCCAGAGGGCGCTGGATCCCGTCGTAAATATTGGAAAGCAGACCCGGGCCGAGTTCGACCGAAAGAGGGGCGCCGGTGGAGACGACCTTGTCTCCGCGCCCGATTCCGGCAGTCTCTTCGTAAACCTGGATCGACGCGCGGTCGCCGTGCATTTCGATGATCTCGCCAATGAGCTTCTTTTCGCCCACGCGGACCACGTCAAACATATTCGCCTCGCGCATCCCCTCGGCTACGACCAGAGGGCCTGATACTTTCAGAATTTTTCCTTCAACCATTATTTTTCACCTTTCTTGTATCAATCTTTGAACAAGATATCGGCGCCCACAGCGCGCTCCACCGCCTCTTTGACATGGTTCATGCCGTATCCGGTAGAGCCTTCCTTCCCCGGGATCGAAACGATCGCCGGCAGAGGCAGATCCTTGTATTTGCCGATCTCGTCTTCGAGAGCGACAGCGTAATTCTCGGTGATGAAAATCACGCCGTATTCATTCGAGCGGACCAGCGTGTGGAGCAGCTTTGCGCCCTCTTCGGCCGAGGAGATCTCATGCACCGAAAAGCCAAGCGCCATAAAGCCGAGAACCGCGTCGCGATCCCCTATGATTCCGATTTTAGACATAACTTTCCCGGATCCTTTCCCGAATGGTTGTGTTGTCAAGGCCTGCCTCCTTGCCCGAGAGCAGGATGCGCAGGTTCTTGACCTCGGTCTCATGCCCGAGAAGGAACCCCAAAAGGACTTCGGGGCCCATACTTTCCATTTTTGCCGCTTTGAGGCGCTTCATAAAAGCGTCGTCGGCCGCGCGCTCGATCTGCGAAAGAGAGCCGTCGCCGGCCTTGATCTCTTTAGCAAAGTCTTCATAAGACGTGTAAAGAAGACGCTCGGTGAGTTCCGCTTCCCCGGCTTCGATCTCATGAAGGATCCAGTCGGTTGAAAGCTCGCCGCCAGAGAGAAACGCGTTTTTGAGGAAGAGTTTTCCCTCTTCGCCGCGCTTCATTCTGGAAATGCGGATCGCCATCATGAGGTTTACAAGGTCGATCTTGACCTGCACGAGCTCAAGAGCAAACGCCACGCCCGATTCTTTGGCAAGGCGAAGCATAATTTCATAGCAGGCCCGATCAAGGATGAGATCGATCTGCTGGGGATCGCGCGTGCGTTCGTAAGCCGAAACGGCTTTTTTTGCGGCCTCTCCGAGCTCTCCCAGCGCCTCATAGTTGCCGGTATTCAGGGCTTCCACAAGATCTGAAGCCGGAATGGTTCCAAAATCAAACAACATGGACGCGGGATCGATTTTTCGCAGAAAAGCCTTGATCGCCGCTTTGATGTTGTTGCAGTCGTAGGGATAGAGCCAAAGATTGATCGCCTTGCCGTCGGGATCAAGCTCCCGCAGTTCCATATAGGCGCTCTTCAGAAGCGCCAGAAGCGTCTCTTCGCGCAAAAGCATGCCGCCCTCGTCGGTCACGACCGGAACCTTTGCTTCCCTTAGGATCGCAATGCGCTCTTCCTCGGTTTTGGTCTCGAGGAGCGTCGCCAGCCTTTCCTTGCCGACGATCATGGACTCCAGCGTGCGGACACGCGCGCTTTCGTAATAGTAATCGGTCATACCGCTTTCCCCTCTTGCGCCTTGGCGCCTTCAAAAAGGGCGCGACTGACTTCGATCTCAAGCTTTTGCCGCAGTTCGGCAAAAATGAGATCAAACGAGCAGTTGGATTCGATATCGCCGTAGCGCAGGATAAATCCTCCGCTGATGTTTTTTGTCGTATCCGAAAGGCGAAGCTTTGCCAGCTTTTCCGACGGCACTTTGCCGATGAGTTTGTTGCCGACGCCCGAGATCATAGCTCCCCCGTAGGTTGCCCGATCCTTTTTGTTCATGATGAGCTCGTAGGTTTCGGGCAGGACGGCGTCCTCGGCTCCGTAGAGCGCGATGCTCTCGGCCTCGGCCTCGACCTGCTCGATCATCGCGTTTGCGAGCAGTCCGGTCAAAAGATCCAGCATCTTCTCTCTGTCATAGGAGAGAACGGTTGCCTCTGCATTCCGGAAGACCTCGTCCACAAGCTCCCCCTCGGTGGCAAGGAGCAGGTTGCGCCTTCTGGTTTTGGCGGAGGCTTCGGTGCGGGCCGAGAATTCTTCTCTCTGCCGTTTTGCTTCGTCGGCAAAGTTTTTCTCGATCGCCTCTACTGCTGTCTTTGATTCTTCCTCGATCTCTTTGCAGGCATCATCGGCCTCAGAGAGGATCTTTTTTGCTTCCTTATCGGCTTCGGCAAGGATTTTACCGGTGATTTTATCAAGTCCTGTCATCGCCATTTTGGTTTGTTTCCTTTCTGTGTTTGGAACGGGAACTTACGCCACGTTGCCGAACAGGATCATCATAAGCGAGATAAGCAGGCCGAGAATGGCGTAAAGCTCCACAAAGGAGGCAGAAATCACGGCTTTACCGACGGCATCCGGCTTTTTTGCAAGAACCGAGATACCGGCTGCGGCCACGTCTGCCTGACGAATTGCCGAATAGAGACCGCCGAACGCGATCGGAAGAGCGGCGACAAAGAAGTAAAATCCACCGGCAACACTAAGATTGCTTGCAGTACCATCCATGACGCCCGCGTTGAGCAAGATCATAAACGCGGTCACAAGGCCGTAAATACCCTGCGTCATAGGAAGCGCCTGAAGCAGCATGGATTTGCCGTACTTATTGGGATCTTCGCTGATAAGGCCCGCGGTTGCTTTTGCAACCTTGCTGACGCCCTTGGCCGAGCCGATGCCAGCAAGCAGAGTTGCGACGGCGGCGCCGAGGATTGCGAGATTTTGACCGGTAAAGATTGAGGTTACGAATTCCATGATAGATTCTCCTTTTGTATAGATGATTTATGGTTTTTCTTCCGAAATGATCTCGGTATAGTTATCGGCAGGGGCGGCGGGCGTAAAGGGATCGCCTCCGTCCTCGTAGAATTTGCCGAAAAACTCAATGTATTGCAGTCGCGCCGCATGCACAAAGGTGCCGAGCAGGTTGATTGCGATGTTGAGGACATGCCCGACGATGAGCACGATGAGCATGAGAATGAATCCTCCCACACCGTTTGATCCCATGGCGGTCAGCAGGTTGACCACCTGCGCGATGACACCCGCAACAAGGCCGAGGGCAAGGATTCTCGAATAGGACAATAGGTCTGACGCATAGCTGATGAGCGAATAGAGACCGCCAAGTCCTCCGGCAAGCCAGCCCATAAAGCCCTTCTTCCCCACTCCTTTGAGGAGAAACAGTAGGATCACGCCGGCAAGCGCTACATATTTTCCGATTCCGGCGAGCTGCGCCCAGATCGGCGAGGGGCTCAGCCTAAGCATCCCCATGCCGCCAAAGAGGTTCGGCGCCATGAGATCAAGCCCTGCAAAGAGCACCCAGTACGGGAGCGTGGAGCAAAGTGCGACGATCGGGTGTCCCTTCTTCCAGGTCTCCACAAGGTTGATCGCCATGCCGGCCATCAGGTGAACCTGTCCCACGGCGAGCGAGAGGACAAGGAACTCCATGGAGGAATCGATCGGGTTTATGATGATTCCATGACTGAAGAAGTAGCCGATCGGCTTCTCTTTTGCGTTCTCGATGCCAAGAAGGTTCTCCATGATGGCGGTCGGAAGATCTCCGAACCAGCCGCCAAAGAGCACGCCCATGATCGCACAGGAAACGCCGCAGAGCGCGAACATATAGAGCATTCTGCGCAGATTGGGTTTGGGGTTGAGCAACTTTACTCCGACAAGGCAGATTGCCGTCAGTACCAGTCCGTAGCCAACGTCGGCAAACATCAGGCCGAAGATGATGAAGTAAAAGATGCTCATGATGAAGGTCGGATCGTATGCTCCGTACTTGGGGTAGGAATACATGCCGATGACCCACTCAAAGTTGGTCGCGAATTTGTTGTTATGAAGCAGTACCGGCGGCTCTTCTCCCTCTTCAGGATCCGAAATGTCGCAGGCGCACTCAAATTTGGAGAGCGCATCGAGCACCGCATCGGTCCGCACTTCCGGGACCCAGCCCGAAAGGAGCGCACAGTTTTTGGTTTGGAGCAGCTTTTTCTTTTGCAGGCAGGCGTTTACGGTTGTCTCCAAAAGATCCGATTCGATCTCAAGAAGATCGAGATCCTCTGCAAGGTCGCGCAGCGCCTCCTCGGAGTGGAGCAATTCCTCTTTGATGCGCCCCAGCTCCTTTTCGGTTGCGGCAAAGGCCGTTTGCGGACTGCCGGTCCCTTCCGGGAACTGGATCTTGACGTATCCCTGTTTTGCAAAGAACTGCGCCAGCCTATCGCTGTCTCCCTTGAAATAATGGACTGCTACAAACAGGCCTTTGTCGTCCTCCGAGACGAGATCTCCGTAAGCCCCCTCCTCCGAGAGCGCGTGAAGGAGCGCCACCGAATCGGTACCTGCCGGGAAGGATCCGAGCTGCAAGACCGTTTTGGCCGAGCCGGAAAGATCAAGCGGCAGATCGTACTCGAGCCAGGGTTCAAGAGACTCCAAAAAGTTGCGATATCTTGTTTCTTCTTCCTCTAACTCCTTGACGCGAAGGATGGTCGCCTGCGTTTTTTCCGCCACCGAAAGAGCTTTTTTGTCCTGCCCCTGCTTTGAAAACGCGGTGGGATCGACCCGGTGTACCCTGCGGCCGAAGGTCTTTTTCCGCGTGGAATACGGCGAGAGCGCCGAGATGGCCGCCTGCACCTTGGCAAGGCTTTCTTCGGCCGCGCGCTTCTCTTCCTCCACGTGCAGGCTGTCGGGGACAAGAGCGGTCTTGTCGGCCTCCACGGGACGGATATCCACACATCGCAGGTTCATCAGTTTTCGTACAATGGCATCCACGTCGGCGCTGTAGGAGAGCAGAGTGAGCTTTTTCATTGTACTCAGCGACATTTGTCTTCTAACCCCCCCAGAACGATCCGTTCGGCATTCTTTTTGCGAAGAGAAGCATCCCGGCGAAGCTCTTCGGCCTCTTTTGCGGCGGCCGCTTCGTTTGCCGCAAGCGCCGCCTCGCGCTCTTTTTGCAGTTCTGCCTGCTTGCGCTTGAGATCGGCCGCGCCTTTTTCTTCGGCTGCCTCCCTTTTAGCTTGTCCATCCGCGCGCGCTTCTTCTATGCGCGCTTTGGCCTTTGCACGAGCGTCGGTGAGGATCGCTTCGGCTTTCTCTTCGGTTTCCCGAATTTTCAGAATGGCTTCTTTTGACATAAAACCTCCATCGGCAAAACCGGCTCCCCGGTTTTGCCTGATTATGGATATATTCTTTTATATTATAACATAGTACCCATCAATTTGCAAGTTTTTTAACAATGTTTTTTTCGCTTTTTTCACCGAAGATCGCTGCGTATTCCCGGAGCTTTTCATGCTTTTTGACCTCATTTGGCAAAAGGAGAATCTCTTTTTGCAAAAGCCAGGCGCCCGCGTATTGAAAAAGGCCTTCCTTTTTCCCGCTCCAGTCGGCTGTGGAAAGGATCACGGCATACTCCCCGTCGTCATAAAGCAGTTGATTGCGAAAAAGGGCGCGCGTGGTCGGAAAGCGGGATTTTTGACGCGGATCGGGCAGAGCCGCATATTCCCTGCAAAGCTCTTTTCCGAGAACCTCTTTCCCCCACGAGAGCGTGTTTTGAAACAATTGCCTGTAAAAAGACGCGATCTTCGGGTATGCAACCGGCAAAGTAAGATTCCCCTCCATGCGGAGGAGCACCCGGTATTCTCCAACCACGATCTCGCAAAGGCGCACCTGTTCGGTCTCCATCTTGGTTTCTCCTTTGAAAAGACTTTTTTTCAGTCTATTCAAAAAAGCAAAAGAAGATGAAAAAAGCGGAAGGCATTTTGCCTTCCGCCGATTTTATTGCACTTTGAAAAGATAATGAATCCGCGTCACTTTGCCGTCGCGCAGGAAAAAGACGAGAGAATAATCTTCCCGCTCATAGGTGAGCGACCCCTCCTTTGCGTCGGTCGCTTCTCCGTAGGCGGCGATTACCGCCTCCTTAGAAGCTCCCACGACAATGTTTTCCCGGTCGGCTACAATCGAATCGTCCAAGAGATAGATCGCGTAAAAATAGTTTTTGCCGTTCTTTGCGTAGGTTTCAACTTCAAAGCCCGAAAAGCTGTAAAGAATATTCTGGCTGTCAAACGCGCAGTTTGGAGCCTCCTCGGGCTCTTTCGTCTGCGTTCCAAGAGAGGCGAGCGTCGCCTCGGTCACCTCACCGTCAACGGCAAACAGATGGTTCCCAAACTCAAAATAGCCTGCCTCGTTCGGATCGTCCTGGATGGGATCCTCTTTTTGATTGCAGGAAACGAGGCTTCCGACAAGTAGGATCAAAAGCATACAGATCGTTGCAATTTGCAGTGTTTTTTTCATTTTGAGTCTCCTTTTGCAAGGTAATAATTCTCGAGATAGGTGTCCCAGAGAGCAGCCGCTTCGGGTTCCTCCCTGTGATCGACAAAGCTCCTCGTCTCGGTCAGGATCTTGCCGAAATAGGAGGTTAACTTCTCGGCGCCATAGACGTTGAGATGCACGCCTTTGTCGTAGGTGTCGGTATTCCAGTCGATCCCGATTTCACCGCAGAGCGGGATAAAGTTGTAGTAGGACAGCCCGTGCGCCTCGGCATAGTCTTTTACCTGCGCGTCCCATTCGTCGTACCACCAGTATTTCCAGTTGTTGGTCGGCGCCTTGATGAGAATGAGCTCCACGCCCTTCTCTTCGCAGAGCGCGCGCATCTTTTCCAGGTACGCCATCGAGGAGGCAGGCAGGGTGTAGTCGGTCAAGGGAACGCCCTCTCGGTCGGACACGCCGCCTTTTACCTCGGTTTGCAAAAGATACCCTTGATAGGAAACGGTCGGTTGTGAAAAGAGATAGGCAAAGTCCTCCTCCGTCAGCTCCTTCCAGCGGTCGTGGAAACGAAGGAGCGGCAAGAGATAGGAGGCAAAACTTTCCTCTTTTGTCATCGAGGCGCGGATCGCGTTCCATTTGGAAAGCGAAAACTTCATGCCGTCGAGCGTCATGCGGTTGTAGGCCTCGTTCTGCGGCTCGCCGTACTTGAGCGCGAGCACATTGAAAACCACCGCCTTTGGGGTTTCTTTTTTCAGCATTTCCTCGAGCAGATAGTAGGACTGCCAGACGAGCTGTTGTGCGCTCCCGCGGATGTAGGAGGTGATGCCATACTCCTCGTAGAGCACGGCCGGAACAAAGTTTTCGTAGACCTCGCAGTCGCCGACAAACAGGATGTCGTGCGAGCCTGTCTCCTTGTAATAGTCGCGGATCATGCCGCCTTCTTTTTGTTCGGCAACATACTTTGGCTCAAAGAGTTTGCCAAGAAAACCGACGGCAAGACAGAACACCAAGAGAACGGCGATGCAGGGGATGAGAATTTTCCATTTCTTTTTCATCGTCTCACCCCCTTAAAACTGGCCGTAGATGAAGTCGGCGGCATCATAGCCGACACCGTAGCTTCCAAAGACCAGCACAAGAGTCAGAATGCAGGCGGAAAGCGCAACTGCAAGCACCGAGCGAGAGGCGAGCCTGTCCCAGAGCGGCGTCTTTTTGCCGAGGTTGGTTGCAAGAAGGATCAAAAGGATCCCCGCGCCAAGTACCAAAAGCTGCCAGAGATTCATGCCAAAGGAAGTAAGTCCCGAGGCCGAAAAGAGTTCGCCCCAATTCCATGTAGTGAACATGCTTCCCCACAAGGAGAAGGTCAAGGGAACATCTTTGTAAACGTCAAGGCTGCGGAAAAGTCCCATGAGCAGGAAGGTTCTTGCCGCACGGAAACAATAGAAGAATCCCGATCCACTGAGTTTTTGGCATTTTTTCAAAAAGAGATTCCAGAGCGGCTGAAGCTCTTGAGAAATAAGGATCACAAAGCAATTGAGAAGTCCCCAGACGATAAAATTCCAGCCGGCGCCGTGCCAGAGGCCGGTCAAAAACCAGGTGACGATCGTGGCAAAATAAACCGGAAGTCTCTTCCCTACCGCGTTGCCGAGGTGACTGCGCGACCAGGTGGAAAACTTTTGCATTCCGCCCGAGACCGAGAGCGGGTAGAAGACGTAGTCGGTGAACCAGGTCCCCATGGTGATGTGCCAACGCCGCCAGTACTCCTTGACCGATTGCGCCGAAAAGGGGCGGTTGAAGTTTTCGGCAAGGCGGATACCAAGCATCCTTGAGATGCCGATGGTAATATCGATGCCACCGGTAAAGTCGCCGTAAATTTCTGCCGTGTAAAGCAGAATGAGCAGGATCACATAGATTCCCTGTTGTGTGTCTGTATGCTCATAGAGGTAGCGCACGCCGATCATCGCGGTGTCGGCGACCACCAGCTTTTTGAAAAAGCCGTAAGCCACGCGAAAAAGCCCGGCCGAAAAATCTCCTGCCGAAAAGGTGTGCGGAGTCGTCAGTTCTTTCCCAAGGTCTCCAAATCGGCTGATCGGCCCTTGGATGATCTGCGGGAAGAAAGATACGAAGAGTGCAAACTTCAAAAAGTTCGTCTCGGCCGTGATCTTTTTGCGGTAGAGGTCGATGAGATATCCCATCGACTGAAAGGTGTAAAAGGAAAGGCCGAGCGGGATGAGAAGCGATGGGATTTTGAATGACGCGCCGCCGAACGCAGTGACGATATCCCGAACGCCGCCTGCAAAAAAGGCGGTGTATTTGAGAAGGATGAGAAGTCCGAAGCCGAGGACAAGGCCGCAAAGAAGAATGCGGAATCGCGCTTTTTTCTCACTCGCGCGAAAGGCTTTGCGCTCCTCTTTTGTAAGCGTTTCGCGGTTGGCTTCAACAAAGTCGTCCTCTTTCTTGGCCCTTGCGGACAGGATGCGGCCGGTAAAATAGGTCACAACCGTGGTATAGAGCAAAAAGCCGATGTATTGAACCCCCTGCGAGAGGTAAAAAACATAGCTCGCGACAAGCAAAACTCCCCACTGCCACTTTTTGGGAAGGAGATAGTAAAGAAGGATTGTCAGCGCAAGGAACAAAACGAAAATCGCCGATGAAAATTGCACAGAGATCCCTCCTTCCAAAAAGTATTCGCGGGGTGTTTTTAGGATTTATTCTTCGTCAAGCTTTTGAATGAGCGCCCAGATCGTCTCGGCCGAAGAGAAGTTCTCGGGGATCACTTCCTCGGCAGGGATCTGCACGTCAAAGGTGTTGTTGACCTCGGTGATGAGCGTGACGATATCGAGCGAATCGAGAACGCCCTCTTCGATGAGATCACCGGCATTTGAAAAATCAACGTCGGGGTGAAGAGATGATAAAATCTCTAACAGTTTTTCCATAAAAGGCCTCCGAAAAACGAGATTTTGCAAAGAGTTTTCACTATTAAAATGATACCACATTCTTCGGTTTTTGTCAAGCAAAAAAGCGGCTCGAAAGCCGCTTTTTGTAATAAGGGATCCTTGTTTATTTGGTAAGCTCCACCCAGAACATATCGCTCTTATTGTAATAATGATGGATGGTTTCCTCGCCGATCGTCAGCGTGTTTTCGGGCGTGATGTAAGAGCTCGAAACCATCGTATCGGTCAGGATCAACTCGCGGAAGCCCCACAGGCAGTTTGCCGTGGCTTCGCCGTAGTTTCCGGTGCAGGCCTCGATCTTGTAGCCGCAGTCTTCATCGAGCGTCCAGACCTCCGCTTTGTGATTGTGTCCGCAGAAGAGGCAGATCACGCGGTCGTCTCTAAGGATCGCTTTGAACTCGTCGCTCTCCTTCCAGGGCTCGAGATAGTGCGAGCAGATGATCACCTTTTTGTCGGGATAGGCTTCCATTTGCACCTTGAGGAACTCCATGTCGGCGCCGGTGTAAACGCCGTCGTGGTGCTCGGTCGGGTCAAGATCTCCCTTGTAGGTATCCATGAGGATAAAGAGCCAGTCGCCGGTGACGTAAATCTCCTCGCGGTGGTGTCCGGTCAGTTCAAAGAAGAGCTCGTCGCCGTATTGCTCGTGGTTGCCGGCGATCATGCGGATCTCGATCGGCAGATCACTCAGTTGCGAGAGATACTCCTCCACAAAGCGTTTGGTATTGCTCACCCCCTGGGTCAGGTAGGAGCCTTTGATTTGCCATTTCCAGTGGTCGAGCGAGTAGTCGCCGAGGAGCAGTAAAGCCTCAAAAGGCTCCTTCTCGTATTCGGCTCTCACGTCGTCGATAAACTTTTGCACGCGTGCGCTGTTCTCCATGCCGTTCCAGTCGAGGTGGCAAAGGTGAATATCCGACGCGATGATGATTCGTTTTTTTGTGGTTGTAGATTCCTCCGGTTGATTGGATTGCGAATTTTCTTGGGATTCGGATTCGGGCGGTTGCGTTTGACTTGTGGGCGCGGTCGTGCAGCTCGATAAAACCAGCAAGACGAGCGCCAGAGCTATGATGCAAATTCGTTTTTTCATGGCTTTTCTCTCCTTGTAATCAGGCTTTTGTACTTCCCTCCTCCACCCGGCACGCGCACAGGTGGATACCATGATTATAGCGCAAAATGCGCGATTTGTCAATGCAAAAACCGTGCCGCTAAAAAAGTCACGCGGTTGTATTTGATTGTTTTTTCGCTCCGATTTTGCTGAAATATCGGAACAGCAAAGGATAAGCCAAAACCGAGATGGCAACTATGATAAAGTACCGGATGCACCTGAGCCAAAGCGGTTCTGCCCCGCCTCCGAACAGCTTGAAAAGTTCGCCAAGCCCGGTCTTGATGCCGAATACCAAGGCGGCGCCGACTAAGATTTTGACGATTTGCCCCGGAATGGTTGCGGCGGTCTCAAATTGGATGTACCGGTTCTCGATCGGATTGCATACGAGCGCGGCGAGCGAGGCGCCAAGGAAGGATGCGGCAACCTTTTTCGCGTCCATAAGATTGTTTTGGTCAATGTCTTCCGGGAAGTTCCAGAAGGCAACGTAAAGGCAAAACAGTACCGAGAGCAAAACGAATCCGCCGAAAATGTAATTCATGACGAAGGGCTTCTTCTTGGCAAGTTCAAAAAGCGGATAAAGCGCGAATACGAGCGCGATGCCGATTGCCAGCGAAACGCCCACGTCAAGCGGCGTATGCACGCCGAGATAGAGCCGCGAAAAAGAGATCAGCAGTGCAAGAATGATCGACAGGACACGCAACCAGGTCTTTTTTGTGAAGCGGGCGATCCCGCCGTAAGTGCCGACCGCGTTTTGCGTGTGTCCGCTCGGGAAAGAGTAGCCGATCGCCTCGGCACGAGCCGACTCGACGATGGTAAACTCTTTGTCGATCACCCACGGGCGCGGGATCATGAAGATCAGCTTGAGGACTTGATTGATCATCGTCCCGATGAAGCCTACCGTCATGACATAAAATCCGCGGTTTTTATCCACGCACCAGTAGAGGATCATTCCAAAGATCAAAAACGCCGCCTCGCCGCCAAAGAAGGTCACGGCCGAGAAAAACGCGTCAAAGAACGGGGTCCTGATCGATTCTAAAAAATATAAAACTTCCATGAATGCCCTACCCCCGCATCGTCTGCCCGGCAAGCAGGATTTTTGCAACCGTTTTTTCAATATCCATGTGATCGCATTCGACCGTCAGATCTGCATACTTTTCATAGAGCGGTTGCCGTTCGCAAAACATGTCTTCCAGTGTTTCCCCATTGCGAAGAAGAATGCCGCGACTCTCCATATTCGAGATGCGACTTTTCATGGTCGAAAAAGAAATTTTCAGATAAACGACCAACGCGTTCTGTTTCAAATGCGCCATTGCCCTCTCGGAATAGACGACGCTCCCGCCGGTCGCAACAACGGCGCCTTGAAAGTCGAAGGAACAGATGGCTCGCTCCTCGGCGTTCCCGAAATATGCGTTGCCTTTTTGGTTGATGATCTCCTGCAAGGACATTTTTTCGTTTTTTTGGATCATGAGATCGGTGTCGAAAAAATCCATGCAAAGCGCTTTTGCAATGAGAACGCCGCAGGTGCTCTTCCCGCATCCCGGCATTCCGATTAAAACGACGTTTTTCATTTTTTGCTCCTACTCTGCGTAGTACTATTGGTCGCTTTTATTATACATGAAAAAAGCGAAAGTTGCAAGCGGGGTGAGAGAAAAGAGTCTCCCTGTTTCCA
>JAFSSP010000002.1 GCA_017450945.1 Clostridia bacterium
CGGTAAATTCCATATCCTGCATATCGCGATAGTGTGCTTCTAGCGTCTTGCAGACGTCTTTGAACTGTGCAAACGCTTCGGGGAACTTATATTCCATTTCGGAGATGTGCATCGGGGTACGAACGCCTGCAACGACGTCTTCACCCTGTGCGTTGGTGAGGAATTCGCCGAACAGACCGTTTGCGCCGGTCGCGGGGTCACGGGTGAATGCAACGCCGGTGCCGCAGTCGTCGCCCATGTTGCCAAACGCCATCATCTGTACGTTGACGGCAGTACCCCAGGAATAAGGAATATCGTTGTCGCGGCGGTAGACGTTTGCACGGGGGTTGTCCCACGAACGGAATACGGCTTTGATCGCGCCCATGAGCTGTTCTTTCGGGTCGGACGGGAAGTCCGTGCCGATCTTTGCTTTGTATTCCGCCTTGAACTGTGCGGCGAGTTTTTTGAGGTCGTCGGCGTCGAGTTCAACGTCGAATTTCACGCCTTTTTCTTCTTTCATCTTGTCGATGAGTTGTTCAAAGTACTTTTTGCCGACTTCCATAACGACGTCGGAGAACATCTGAATGAATCTTCTGTAGGAGTCGTAAACGAAACGCTCGAATTTGGGATCGGGGTTGCCTTTGATCATAGCGGCGACAACGTCGTCGTTAAGACCGAGGTTCAGAATGGTGTCCATCATACCGGGCATGGAAGCGCGGGCGCCGGAACGGACCGAGACGAGCAGCGGATGCTCGAGGTCGCCGAACTTTTTGCCGTTGATCTCTTCCATTTTGGCAACATTCTTCCAGATCTCAGCCATGATCTCATCGTTGATGGTGCGACCATCCTCGTAGTACTTGGTGCAGGCTTCGGTGGAAATGGTGAAACCCTGGGGAACCGGGAGACCGATCTTGGTCATCTCGGCGAGGTTTGCGCCCTTACCGCCAAGGAGCTCGCGCATGGTTGCGTCACCTTCGGTGAACAGATAGCAATACTTTTTTGCCATGTTTTTTGTATCCTCCATAATTTTGATTGACCGTTTTTTGCGGGTTTTGGCAGAGCGAAAAGAGCTTTCCGGGTGCCAAAATCCTCATAAGCCGATATATTATACCATGTTTTTTCCTTCTTTTCCATAGTTTTTCACCCCGATTTTGCCGCTCCCTTTGTAAACTTTTTGTGAACGGCTCAAAAAAGAAGAAAAAAAGCATTTGACATCCGCTCCTACAATCGGTATAATGGAGTAGAAATAGAAGAACTGTATTGCGGTCGATCCCCCTCTCTTTGGGATTCGGGCGCTTCTTGGCGTTTACAAAGGAGCTTTATGGGAAACATTTTTGATCTCTTCAAACAAATCGCAAAAAAGGAGTCCGACAAAAGTCAGCCGATCACCTGGATCGTCGCGTCTCTCGGAAATCCCGGCGAAAAATATGCGCGCACCCGGCACAACGCCGGTTTTCTCGCCATGGATTACCTCTGCCAAAAGTATGGGAATATCAAGCTTGACAAGCTGAAATTTCATGCGCTGGTCGGGGAAGCGACCATTGGCGGCGCGCGCGTATTGCTCATGAAGCCGCAGACCATGATGAACCTTTCCGGGACTGCCATCAAAGAGGCCTCCGACTTTTATAAAATTTCGCCCGACCATATCCTCGTGATCTCGGATGAGATCGCGCTTGCTCCCGGCCGACTGCGTCTGCGCAAAAAAGGCTCGGCCGGAGGCCACAATGGACTCAAGGATATCATTGCAAAGCTCGGGAGCGAAGAATTCCCGCGCCTGCGCATCGGTGTGGGCAGTCCGACGCATCCAGACTATGATCTGGTCGACTGGGTGCTCGGCGAATTCCCGAAAGAGGATCACGAGGCGCTCTTCTCGGCTTTCGGATGCGCCGCGGAGGGTGTGGAACTCGTCCTCTCGGGAAAATTTGACGAAGCGGTCGCGCTCTGCAACTCCCACACGGGGGAAACCGCATGAGCCTTTACGCAAATCTTTTACGCAAGGATCCCGAGTACGCTCAACTCCTCGACGCGGTAAGGCTCGATTTTCGCGCCTCTCCCATGCCGATCCTCGTCTCGGGGCTGTCCGAGGGCGCGTCTCTCGCTTTCCTTTGCGCGATTCTCGAAGATGCAAAAACAATCGACGGCGGGATCCCGCTTCTCCTTTGCCCGGAGGAAAAGGATTGCCGCGCGCTTTTGTCCTTTTTGTCGGCGCAGGGGTTCCGTGCGGCCTTTTACCCTGCCCGCGATCTGACCTTTTACCACATGACCGCCTCGCACGAGTACGAGCAGGAGCGCCTGTCGGTCCTCTCTGCCATCCTTGACTCTCAGCCCGAGCTTGTGATCACCACCCCGGAGGCCGCGCTGTCTCTGACCATTCCGAAAGAGCGTCTTGCCGCTTCCCGCATCCGCATCTCTGACGCTGAGCCGGTCGATCTGGATCATCTTGTCAAAAACCTGCTCGACGCAGGCTTTGTCCGTGCCGAGCTTGCCGAGTCGCCGGGGCAGTTTGCCCTACGCGGCGGCATTCTCGATATTTTCCCGCCAAGGGGAAACTATAAAGAAAAAGGAGAATCCTCTTTTTCCGGCTCTTACGCGATCCGCCTGGAGCTCTTCGGCGACGAAATTGACCGCATGGGCATTTTTGACCCGGATACCCAACGGGTCACAAAAAATATTTCCGAAGTCTTCTTTTGCCCGGCGCGCGAAGTGCTCGCCGACGACGCGGCGCTCGACCGGGTGCTCTCTGCGATCGCTTCACAGCTGAAAAAGGCGACCGAACAGCCCGCAAAAGACGAACTGTTGCGCGAGACCGCGCTCGTAAAGGCCGCAAAAGAAGGCTCGGCCGATCTGCAATTTCTCGATAAATATCTTTCGCTCGTCTACCCCGAAGAGACAACGCTCCTCGACTATCTGTCGGAAAAGCGGCTCGTCATTCTCAACGGCACCGCGGCTCTGCGCGAAAAAGCAGCCGCCTGGGAAGCGCATGAAAAGACGCTGGTCAAAGAACTTTGCGCCACCGGGACGTTGGCAAAAAAGCACGCGGTCTACGCCAAGACGGTCGCCGATCTCGAATCCTACTTTGGCGCGCAGGTCACGCTTGCGCTCGACGCGATCGCAAGAAGTCCGGGACAGCGCCGCCTCGCCGGCATCTTTACCTTCCGCACGCGGCAGACGGTTTCCTATTCCGAGAGCGAGGCCATGCTCCTCGAAGACCTGCACGGCTATATCAAGAGCGGATACGCCTGCCTTGTCGAGACCGAAAACGAGCTTGCCTGCAAGGCAACAAAGGATCTGCTCGCCGACGCCGATTTTCTCATTGAGGAGAAAGAGCCGACGCCGGGCAAGGTCCTGGTTCTCCCGCGCGCCGATCTCCCCGGCTTTGAGCTTCCGGTGGCAAAAATCGTTTTGCTCTCCAGAGCCGCCGACGAGCTTTCTCTGAAAAGCGCGCAAAGAAAATCCGTCAAGAGTTCTTCCCGCCGCAAAAGCGGAAAAAGCATTCTTTCCTATACCGATCTCTCCCCGGGCGACTACGTCGTGCACGAGGATTTCGGCATCGGGCAGTATATCGGCATTGAAACGCTGAACAGCGGCGGCGCGATCAAAGACTATATCGCCATCCGCTACGCCGGTTCCGGCAAGCTCTATCTGCCGGTCGAGCAGTTTGAAAAGGTTTCCAAGTATATCGGCGCCAGAGCCGAAGACGGAACGGTCAAGCTCTCGGCGCTCGGCGGCACTGCCTGGGCGCGCACCAAATCAAAAGCAAGCGAAGCGGCAAAAGAGCTTGCCCGCGATCTCATCAAGCTTTACGCCGCGCGCAGACGGCTCCCCGGCCACGCATTCCCGCCGGACGATGCCTATCAGAAATCCTTTGAAGACGCTTTTGAGTACGAGGAGACCGAAAGCCAGATCCAGGCCTCCGACGAGATCAAACGCGATATGATGAAACCGGTTCCCATGGATCGTCTGCTCTGCGGCGACGTGGGCTACGGCAAAACCGAGGTCGCGCTCCGTGCCGCCTACAAGGCGGTGCTCGGCGGCAAACAGGTTGCCATTCTCGTTCCCACGACTCTGCTCGCGCTCCAGCATTATCAAACGCTCCAGAGCCGCATGCGCGCCTTTGCCGTCAACCTGGATATGCTCTCGCGCTTCCGCACGCCAAAGCAGCAGGCGGCAACCCTCCGCGCGCTTGCAAGAGGCGAGGTCGATATCGTGGTCGGCACGCATCGCCTGCTCTCTTCGGATATCAAATTCAAAGATTTGGGCCTTCTCATCGTCGACGAGGAACAGCGTTTCGGCGTGGCGCAAAAGGAAAAGCTCAAACAGCTTGCCACCGGCACCGACGTACTCTCGCTCTCGGCAACCCCGATCCCGCGGACGCTCAACATGGCGCTCGGCGGCATCCGGGATATTTCGATCCTCGACGAGGCGCCGGGCGACCGTCAGCCGGTGCAGACCTACGTGCTGGAAGAGGATCCCATCATCATCGAAGAGGCGATCCGCAGAGAGCTTCGCCGCGGCGGCCAGGTCTTTTATCTGCACAACTCGATCGACACCATCTACCATCTCGGAGCCGAGCTTTCCAAAGCCCTCCCGGACGCCCGCGTGGTCGTGGCGCACGGACAGATGGACAAAGAGGATCTTGAATCGATCTGGGCCGAAATGCTGGCCGGAAAGATCGATGTGCTCGTCTGCACCACCATCATCGAGACCGGCGTGGACATTCCCAATGCCAACACGCTCATCGTCTCGAACGCACACCGTCTGGGGCTTTCCCAGCTCCACCAGATCCGCGGGCGCATCGGCCGCTCACCGCGCCGCGCCTATGCCTATTTCACCTTCCCCAAGAATATGGCGCTGACCGACATCGCCGCAAAACGACTGACCGCCATCCGCGAGTACGCCGAGTTCGGCGCGGGATTCAAAATTGCTCTGCGCGATATGGAGATCCGCGGCGCCGGCAACCTGCTCGGGGCCGAACAGCACGGACATCTGGACGCCGTTGGCTACGACCTCTATATCAAACTGCTCAACCGCGCGGTGCTCGAAGAAAAGGGCGAGGCAACGCCTCCCGCGCTCGACTGCACCGTCTCGCTTCTCTCGGATGCCTATCTGCCCGAATCCTATATCCCCTTCCCGGCGCAGCGCATGGCGCTCTACAAAAAGATCGCGCTCATCGAAACCGCCGAGGATCTCTCCGACCTCGCCGACGAACTGCTCGACCGTTTCGGAGAACTGCCGGCTCCAACCAAAAACCTGTTGCAGGTGGGCCTGATCCACTCGCTTGCCCTGCAGTGCGGATTTACCTCGATCAAAGAGGAGGGCGCTTCGATCTTTTTGACGCTGGAAAAGGTCGATTTCGACAGTTTTTCCGCGCTTGCAAAAAAGTATCCCCTGAAGCTTCTCCCCTCGCTTAAGCCCTGTCTCAAATTGACCAAAAGACCTGGTGAGACGGCGCTGGCTCTTTTGACCGCCTTTTTGACCGACCTTTCGGATCTGCAAAAACAAAAATCCAATTCCGAGGAACCAAAATCATGAAACGATTGTTTGCGCTTCTTTTGTCCTTGTGCCTTTTGCTTTCACTCTGCCTTTCTTTCTCTTCCTGCGGCAGAGAGAAAGCCCTTTTGACCTATGAAAAGGACGGAAGCAAGCTGACCTTTTTGTCAAACTACTATACCCTGTTTGCCGCCCGCGCCAAGGGCAGTCTGGCCGCCTCGGGCGTTACGATCGGCGGCTATGACGCAACCAAGGACTCCTTTTGGGACTACACCGACAAGTTTGACGGAGAAACGGTTGAAACGCTCGGAGAATACCAGGCAAAACAAATTCTGGAGAGTTGCAAATTCTATCTTGCCGCACACGCGCTCTTTACCGAGCGCGGGCTGAGCCTCTCCGAAAGTCTTCTCGAAGAGCTGGAAAGCACGCTTGACGAACTGGTTGAGGCCGACGCAGGCGGCTCCAAAGCCAAATTCAACTCGATCCTCTCGGCCTATGGCGTCAACCGGGATCAACTGCTCGAAGTTTACCGCATGGAAGAAGAGATTGACGCGCTCAAGGAAAACCTGTACGGAAAAGACGCGTCTCTCGTTGGCAAAACGCTCAAGGAGGAATACCTTGCGGAGCATTACCTTCACTTTGATCTTGTCCGCATCGATCCCTTTGAATACTGCTACGAAACTGATCAAAACGGCGACGAGATCTATTATGACAGCGCAAACAACCGCATAGCTTACGACAAGGTAAACGGCGTCAAAGTCGTGGAGGACGATGGAAGCGTGACTTATCGCCTGCCCGACGAGACCGGGGCGGCCACCGACCGCTACGCCTATGACAAAGAAAACGGTCTGCGCGCCCTTGCGCTTGATTCCACCGGAAAAACCTACGCGGCCGCGCCTTTGACCGGCGAAAAACTCGAGGCCTTTTCGGAACGCTCCGCCGAATTTGCAAACGTCAGAACCAAAGAGGAGTTTGACCGCATCTATGCCGAAGAAATCGCGCTTTTGAAAGAAGACGAGCAAAAGAGCGGATACGCCGCAGAGGTCTATCTGCCGACCGGTTCTTCTTTTTCCTCGGTGCTGGATGAGATCGTGGAACTGCTCTCGGGCATGGAGGCGGGAGAGGTTGCCTCGCTCGACGACGAAAACGGCAACGTCTACCTCTTCTTAAAAAAGGATCCGACCCCGGGCGCTTACGAGGATGAAAATTTTGCCACCTGGTTCTCGGGATTTTCCGAGGGGCTTGTAAACAGCCTGCTCGAGGCGGCCTGCAAAGCGCTCTTCCCGTATATTTCGGTCAACGAAGAAGTGCTCAAGAATCTGCCCTCCCTGAAAGAGGTCGAACCCGACTATTATTACTAAAAAGCTCTTGACAAACGAATCCCCGCGTGCTACAATACCCGTGAAAACAAAAGATCAGGGGTGCCGCAAGGCTGAGACGGATGATGCCCGCATCCGAACCCTTTTACCTGATCCGGATCATGCCGGCGTAGGGAGATCGTGCTTGCATACGCAAACAGACCGCACCTGCACCGTGCGGTCTGTTTTTGTGTTTTTACCCTCATCCGACGGCCTGCGGCCGCCACCTTCCCCTCAAGGGGGAAGGCTAAAAAAGTGCACTGCTAAAAGATAGATTGCTAAACGAGAGCGAGCAAAAATTCGTTGTTTTTAAGCAAAAGAAAATCAAAAGCCACAAAAAATTTAAACTGCTTTTAAAGTTTTGAAAATCTTCCTGTTTAGACTTTTGAATTTTACCCACATTGACCGGCTATCTTCGTTAGCCTTCCCCCTTGAGGGGAAGGTGGCACGACGAAGTCGTGACGGATGAGGGTGCATTACGCAGTTTATGACATCAAAAAAGGAGAATACCCATGAAAACCTCTAACACCAAAAAACTTGCCACTTCCGCCGTTCTCGTTGCAATGGCGACTGCCATCGCCATGATCTGCGAGTTCATTCCGGTTTTGCACCTGCCTTTCGGAGGCGGTTTTACGATCGCGAGTATGCTTCCCATCGTGCTGGTTTCCTATCTCTTCGGCCTGCGCTGGGGCTTCCTTTCCTCTTTCGTTTATTCAACGATCCAGATTTTGTTTTCGCTGGTGCGCGGCGCAACCATTTACGCGCTCTTTACGCCCGCATCGGATGATTTCATGGGATATACCGCCGCGATCTGGATTCTGATTCTGGATTACATCGTCGCCTACACGATCCTCGGAATCGGCGGCATTTTCCGAACCTGCATCAAAAACCGTACGCTTGCCCTTGTGCTCGGCGTCATTTTGGCGCTCACGCTCCGCTACCTGGTTCATATCGTATCCGGCTATATCTTCTACGGAGCCTGGGCAGAGTGGTTCTTCGGGCAGGATGGCCTGCCGCTGGGCGAAAAAATTCTTTCATCCGTCCACGGTAAAGCGCTGGCTTGGCTCTATTCAACCGTCTATAACGGGCTCTACATGATCCCCGAAATCATCATCACCTCGCTTGCGGCAGTAGCAGTCGCACGGATCCCTTATGTCAAAAAGACTATGGATCAAAAATAAACACATAATTTTACGACCGCCGCCCGTTTTTCGGGCGGCGGTCTTGCAAAACGCGAATTTGTGTGATAGAATAGAGAAAAGCGTAAAAAGAGGAGGAAATTCGATTGTTCATCATCGAGCTTTGCGGCATTCCAATCCGTCTGGAAAATCGCTATTCTTACGTCGAACGCCTGTGCAAAAATTTCCGTTCCTCCCGACGCGACTACGCCTTTTCGGTATCTGCCACCGAGGAAGAGATCGCCCAAGAAATGCAAAACGGTAATTTTCCTCCCGACTATTGCGAGAGCATCTGCCTCTACCGGCACATCTGCGAGATCCTGCCCGGCTATCACATCTTCATCATGCACTCGTCGGTGGTCATGGTGGACGGCGTTGCCTACGCCTTTGCCGCAAAAAGCGGAGTCGGCAAATCCACGCACACCGCGCTCTGGATCAAAGCGATCCCCGGTGCCACCGTGCTCAACGGCGACAAGCCGCTCCTTCGCATGAATGCGGACGGCAGCGTGACCGCCTTCGGCACGCCCTGGTGCGGCAAAGAGGGCTGGGGGATCAATTCGAGCGCCCCGCTCGGCGCCATCTGCTTTCTCGAGCGCGGAACCGAAAACAAGATCCGCCGCGCCACCGAGGAAGAAGTGCTTTCCAAGATCGCCCACCAGCTTTACCTGCGCGGCACACGCACCACGATCGATCTGCAATTGCAACTGCTCAACCGGCTGGTATCCGCCCTTCCCTATTACGTCCTCTCCTGCACCATCTCGGAAGAGGCGGCAAAATTGGCTTACACAACAATGAAACGAAACAAAGAGGAGTTTTCAAAATGAAGATCAATAAGGATTTTACCATTCAAAAAGTCGGCAGCTCGTTCGTTGCCGTCCCGGTCGGGGAAACCAGCAAAAACTTTCACGGCATGGTGCGTCTCAATGAGACCGGCGCGTTTCTCTGGAAAAAGCTGACCGAGGCCGACCAAACCGAGGATAGCCTTGTCGCCGCACTCCTTGAGGAGTACGACGTTTCGGAGGAGCTCGCACGCAAAGACGTTCAAACGCTCGTTCATGCCCTGCAGGAGGGAAAAATCCTTTGATGGAAAACCGACTCAGCATCGAAGAGCAACTCAAAAAAGAGGGCTTTTTTGTCAGCACCACGGCAGGCTACAGCATGTGGCCGATGCTCCGCAACCGCCGCGACCGCGTCATCATCCGCGCCTATGCGGAAAATGAGACGCCAAAAATCAACGACCTCGCCCTTTACCACCGCTCGGACGGCAAATATGTGCTTCACCGCATCCTTTGGGTCAAGCCCACCCACTGCATCGCCCGAGGCGATAATACCTTTTTTCTTGAAAAGGTCAAATACAAAACCATCCTCGGCCGCGTCACCGAGTTCTATCGCAACGATAAGCACCATACGACCGACTCTTTTCTCTATCGGCTTTACGTCTGGGCCTGGCGCATTCTCTTCCCCGCCCGCTTCGTTTGCCACGCCTGCAAAATGATTTTTCATAAGCTTCTCTCCCGCGCAAAGCGCTTGGTGAAAAAGATCATAAAGAAAAAATGAAAATGATGCGGGAGGAACTTTTTGAAAAAAGTTCCTCCCGCACCCTCTTCAAAAACTTGAACAAAAAGAAAAGCGCCTCGCCGGAATGACCGGTGCGGCGCTCTTCTATATCGTTCGTTTTTTCGGAAAGGGGACGAGCGCGACCGCCCGCAGTGCGGGAAACAGGGAGCGGGAGGAGTGGCAGAGGTCGAAATTTTGGGAGCGCAAAGCGCGACCGAAAAATTTCGGGTACCTCAACAGGAATGCGGGAAAACCTCTTTTTTTCAAAAAAGGGTTTTCCCGCTCTCTTTCGTTACAGCTTCGCCTGTAAGCCGGGTTCTGTCATTGAAGACGGTCATCAATCTTTGCGTCCCGTCGCCGGAAACGCTCCGGGCCGAAAATCGAGCCCGTGCCACCCCGGACATATGCCGGACAAGCGTCCTTGGGGTGTTGCTTCGGATAGGGTTTACAGCGGACCCATGTTACCATGGGAACGGGTGAGCTCTTACCTCGCCTTTCCATCCTTACCGCGTGCGCGGCGGTTTATTTCTGTTGCACTTTCCCGACGGTTACCCGTGGCTGACGTTATCAGCTATCCTGTCCTGCGAAGCCCGGACTTTCCTCACAAAACTACCTTGCGGCATGGTTCCGCGCGACCGTCCGGCGAAGCTGGTTGTTTCATTATACCCAAAGAAGGCGGCTTTGTCAAGCTCTCGAACGCATTTTAGAATAGAGCCGACTCAAGATCTGGTAAAGCGGCAGGATCAAAAACCCGACCGCCAGATTTCCGACTGCGTGAACGCCGTCCCAGGGGAGGCCTGCTATGATCCAAGCGATCATTCCGTTCCAATCGAGATGGAAGAAAAGCGCCTGCGCCGGAGCGTAGAGTGTGCCGAAGAGTGCGCCGTGCAAACAGCAGACCAGGGGATAGATCACGATGGCCGCCCGCTTTTCGGGCAATTTTTTCGGCAGGAGCATGGTTACGCCCCAAAGGATCGTCCATAGGTAGCAGTAGGGGATCCACCAAACGTTAAATCCCGCATAAACTCCCTGGATCAGAACATAGCAATAAATCGGAAAGAGCGCCTTCCAGCGAAAGGTAAGGGTATAGACCATGGTCAGCACGCCCAACAGATGAATGTTCGGCAGGAATTCCAAAGCGAGTTTGGAAACGAACATGAGGGCGCCGAGCATGGAAAAGAGCAACAATTCGAAAAGGCTGAGTTTGAGCTTATTTCGTGTAGGTGAAGCCATACTGCGTTCCGGCAGTTACGGGAGTGGAATCCACACCGGTCATTGCATAGTCGCTTCCAATGTAGAGCGCCCAGTATGCCTGGTCTTTCTCCCAGCTTGCTTCCATGCCGTTGACCTTATTGACCATAAGGCCGTAGGTGCTGTTTTCGCCTTCGATCAGTCCGTGCTCCAGGAGCGCGTCGCCGAGCATTTCTTTATCGGTCTTGATCGTAAAGGTCACACTCTGATCCTCGGCGATGACAACCAGCGTAATGGTGGTGGCACCTTTGCCGAAGGTTTTGTCGGTGTTGTAGGTAGCCTCTTTCCAGAGTCCTTCGCGGGCAACGCCTTTGACGCAGGCGGCAAACGCAAACAGGACAAACAGGAGAGCCAGGCTAAGCGACAGAATTTTTGCTGTCTTTCTCATGGTAAAAAATCCTCGTTTCTTTTGATTTCAAAAGAAAAAGAAAAGCACCCTCCCCAAGGAAGCGCGCCGAAAAAAGATACCCTGCGGTATCCCGATCCGACAGACTCCCCACTGCCCGGGAGACGATTTTCGGACGCAGGCCGACGAGCATTCCGACTTGAGCGGTCGCAAGGGCGCCGCAGTTACGGTAATGGCTGTTGCGGCGGATTTTCACCGCCATTTCCTCCTCCCCGAAGAGGATCCTGCACCCTCCCCGACAACCGGCAAAAGGAGTTTCCTTTGCCGAGATGACCCACGGATTCTTTTGTAACCCCAGTATAGCACCCGAATCGACATTTTTCAAGGGCTCTTTCAAAAAAACCCGGGTTGCAAACTTTCCGCTTTTGTGTTATACTGTAACTGAAAAAATGATCAAGGAGGCCGACTATGAAAACCTGGAAACTGCTTTTGGGGATCGGTGGCACGCTTGCGCTCGGAAGCGCCGCGGCAATGATCTGGACCTATGAAAAAGCCTTTCGCCCACAAAACGCGCGCGAAAAGATCCCGGAAAACCTGCCGGATCTTCGTCAGGTAGACGACTACCGCGACGAGATCTTCCACAACATGGAAACCTTTCAGGCGCATGCGTGCGAAGAGGTTTTCATCCAATCTCAGGACGGCCTGCGTCTGCACGGGCGCTTTTACATGGGAGAGGCCGGCGCACCGCTTGTGATCGCCTTTCACGGTTTTCGTTCCAGCTCTTTGCGCGATCTGAGCGGCGGTATGGAGTTTTACCGCTCGCACGGGCTGAGTCTGCTTTTGGTCGATCAACGCGCTTGCGGCGAAAGTGAGGGCCGGGCCATTACCTTTGGGATCAAAGAACGGTACGATTGCCTTGCCTGGGCGCTTTATGCCGATGAAAGGCTCGGCGGTAAGACGCCGATCTTCCTCTCGGGCATTTCGATGGGGGCTGCGACCGTGCTGATGGCCTCCGACCTCGATCTGCCTGCATCGGTCAAAGGGATCATTGCCGACTGTCCCTACACCTCCCCCGAGGATATTCTGGTCAAAGCAGGCGGAGAGATGCACTTTCCGACGCTCCCCGCACGTCTTCTGCTCAGAAGCAGTGCAAGAGTGCTCGGCGGCTTTGGACTGAACGAATCCTCGGCCGAAAAAGCCGTTGCAAACACCAAAGTTCCGCTCCTCATTCTGCATGGAGAGGACGATGATTTTGTTCCCACCGCCATGGGAGAGGCCATTGCAAAAACGGCAAAGGAAGGCATGGCCGAGTTTTACACCTTCCCGGGCGCCGCGCACGAATTCTCCTATCTCTCGGACAAAGAGAGATACCAAAGACTTGTCTGCGACTTTATTCTCAAAAACAGCGGGTATGATCTCTTAAAAAAAGCATAGAAACCGCCTTGTTTTTCTTGCAAAGAGCCGCGCTGTGTGATAGAATAGAAGCAAACAAAATCCGTAAGGAGATGCACGATGTATTTTTCTCAAGATGCCGTTTGGAGACTGATCCTGCAATTCATGATTCTGTTCGGTGCCATCCTCGCCGGCAACATGATCCGCAGGCAGATTCCGTTTATCCGTAAATTTTATATTCCCTCGGCGCTCATCGGCGGGGTGATATTATTCGGGCTCAAACAGATCCCGGCCGTGGCAAACGTTCTGAACGACGACACCATGCAAATGGTCACCTACCACTGCCTGGGGCTTGGCTTTGCCGCCATGGCGATCAAAACGCCGAAGGAAAAGAAAAAAGTCCCGACCGTCAAAATTGTGGAAAGCGGCGCCATTATGGCAAGCTCCTATTTGCTCCAGGCCATTCTCGGCCTTGCCGTTTCGATCGCGCTCTTCTTTATCATGAAATCCTTTTATGCCGCAGGCCTGATTTTGCCGATGGGCTTTGGTCAGAGCACCGGCAGTGCGCTCAACTGGGGCAACATTTTTGAAGCAGAGCACGCCTTTGAGGGCGGTTCCTCCTACGGTCTTGCCGTGGCCTCGATCGGATTTCTCGTCGGCTCGGTCGTCGGCGTCATCTCGCTCAACCACTACATCCGCAAAGGAAAGGTCAAACCCAGACGTCAGAACACCGAAGAGGTCGAAGTGCTTTCCGAAAAGAACGAGATCCCGAATTCCGAGTCGGTCGACAAGCTCTCGATCCAGTTTTGCTTTGTTGCGCTCGCCTACGGACTTTCCTACGGCTTTATGAAACTCCTCGCCCTGACCGGCGTCAAAGCTGTAGCCGAGCTTGCCTGGGGACTCAACTTCCTGTGGGCGCTCCTCTTTGGTTTTCTCATTCGCCTGACCGTGCAAGCGCTCAACAAACGCAAGATCGTCAACCACAATTACGTCAGCAATCACCTCATGGACCGCATCAGCGGATTCTGTTTTGACCTCATGATCGTTGCGGGCGTGGCGGCCATTGACTTTGAGGACATTCGCAAAAACTGGATTTTGCTCCTTGTCACCTGCACACTCGGCACCATTTTTACCTTCTTCTATGTCAAAAAAGCGACCAAGCAGGCCTACCCGGGATACGAGATCGAGGGCTTTGTCACCAACTTCGGCACGGTTACAGGCACGGTTTCTACCGGTATGATCCTGCTCCGCGAGATCGACCCCAGCTTTGTCACCCCCGCGGCCTCCAACATCGTCCTGCAAAACATCCCCTCGCTCGTCATGCTCTCGCCTCTGCTCCTTTTCATGAGCTTTGCGGCCTCGAGCCTGACCAACACCTTCATCATGCTCGGCGTGTATATTCTTTTGTTTGTCGCCTACAACCTCTTCTTATTCCGCAAAAAGATCTTCAAAAAGAAGTTTTCCAAAGCCGATGACGAGTGGAGTGAAGAGCAGTGAAGAAAAAAGCAAGAAGCGACAAATTTTACCGGAAGACCTTCCTCTTCTTTCGCCCGCTCTTTTGCCTGGTGGCAAAAATGAAACTCGGCGTAAAAGCAAAACAGCCGAAAAAGTTTGACGAACCGATCCTCATTTACTCCAACCACACGACCGACCTCGATTTTCTTGCGGTGTCGGCGCATATCAAAAATCATTTTTATCTGGTTTGCAGTCGCCACATCCTTGCAATGGGGCTGACCGGCTGGCTCATCGAAAAGCTCTTTCATCCGGTCGCGGTCTTCAAAGGCTCGGTCAAGGGCGGAGAGATGCTCGATCTGCTCCGCAGGATCAAGCGCGGCAACAACGTCCTCGTTTTCTGCGAGGGGCGCCTCTCGCACAACGGCAGGACACAGCCGATCGGCATTGCCGCAGCACAGCTTGCAAAGGCGGCTAAGTGTCGACTGGTCACCTTCCGCACCGACGGTGGCTTTTTCAAGCAACCGCGCTGGCAAAAAGGCATGAACCCAGGCAAACTCTTTGACAGTGGGATCGTGAACGAATACTCAAAAGAAGAACTTGCCGCGCTTTCGGACGCAGAACTCCTTGAAAAAATCGAAAAGGATCTTTACACCGACGCCTACGAAGAACAAAAAAAGCGGATGCAAAAGCTCAAATTTCCGCACGGCGTGGGAGAGATTCTCAACTACTACTCGCTCTGCCCTGCCTGCCATGACGAAAGCCTGGTTTGCAAGGACGGCTTTACCCTTGCCTGCAAGAATTGCGGCTATGAGATGCGCTGGAACGAGTACGGATTTTTTGAAAGCGAAAAACCGATCGTAAAAACGACCGCCGAATGGGAGGCACTCGAACAAAAGGCCTATTCTTCCCGCTTTTCAGAGGGCAAATTCCTTGCCGACGACGGCGTCTCGCTCTTTGCCACCGACGAAGCCTTTCAAAAAACGCCGCTCGGCACCGGGACGCTTGCAAGCTCGGCCGAAGGCCTCTCGTTTGGAGAGCGATCTTTCCCCTTTTCCGAAATGGAAGGCCTCGAAGTGCTCGCGGGCGGCGCCTCGCTCGTCTTTTCCAGCAAGGGAGAGCATTTTCTTCTCACCACAGACGGCGGGAATCTTGCAAAATACCTCTACCTCTACGAGTGGGGGAAAAAGCAATCGACAAAAGAATCATAAAAACAATTCCGGCGGGTCATCCCGCCGGAAAGTATAAAAAGCTTGACAATTCGAGTGGCAAGTGATAAAATACAAAAAACCGAATATACGGAGAGGTATCGAAGCGGTCATAACGAGGCGGTCTTGAAAACCGTTTGACAGCAATGTCACATGGGTTCGAATCCCATCCTCTCCGCCAAAATCAAAGGGGAGCCCCACAAGGGTTCCTTTTGATTTTGCGAAAGCGATGTGGATGAGAACACATCGCCGTTTTTGCAAAGCAAAAATCGGCATACGGAGGCGAAACCGAAAGCACGCAAGGGTGCTGTTTCGGCACCCTTTTGTTTTGCCCCGGAACAGTTGACATTTTGTCGAAAAAGGTTTAAAATAATATATTAGTATAAAAGAACCGAACGAAGAAAGATTGCGAGGAACTTTTTTGAATGGAAACCCGAGTGCTTGACGGCGAGCTGTTTTTGAAAATGGTGCGCTCCGGCGCGGCCAATCTGAACGCAAAGAGACAGATCGTCAACGACCTGAACGTTTTTCCTGTCCCGGACGGTGACACCGGCGACAATATGTTTATGACCATCGACGCAGGTTGCGCGGAGTCTGCCGACAAATCGCTCGGAAAGACCGCAAAAACCGTGGCGGACGGCATGCTGCTCGGCGCCAGAGGCAACTCGGGCGTGATCCTCTCCAAGATCTTCTCGGGCATTGCAAACGGTCTTGCGGGAATCGAGAGCGCCGACGTCGGCGTCTTCGGGCAGGCCCTTGAAAAAGGGATTGAGTCCTCCTACGGAGCCGTTGCAAACCCGGTGGACGGCACCATCCTTTCGGTCAACCGCGACGCGGTCAAATTTGCAAATTCCAATCTCTCGGAGGGATCGACCTTCCAGAGCTATTTTGATGATTTGATCGGCGAGATGAACGCGTCTCTCGAGCGCACGCCGGAGGAGCTCGCCGTCTTAAAAGAGGCCGGCGTGGTCGACAGCGGCGGCGCGGGACTCCTTTACATTGCCGAGGGCGCAAAAGCGCTGCTGGACGGATCCGAGCTTGCCTACACGGCAGGATCGGTATCGGCAAAAAAGATCGACGTCTCGACCTTTGACGAGAACAGCACCCTCGAATTCGGCTACTGCACCGAATTTTTACTCCGCCTGCAAAACGCGAAAGTGCCGGTGGAAAGTTTTGACGAGCGCGTGATCGTCGACTACCTCATGGCAGTCGGAGAATCGGTCGTCGCCTTCCGCGAAGGGAGCATCTTAAAGGTGCACGTTCACACGATGCACCCGGGCGAAATTCTCAATGAATGCCAGAAGTACGGCGAATTTTTGACCTTGAAGATCGAAAACATGATGCTTCAGCACAACGAGGCGACCGTCAAAAATTCCTTTGAAACAAGAAAGCCGCACAAGAGATACGGGATCGTCTCGGTCGCATCCGGCGAGGGGATGAAAAAAACCTTTTTGGAGCTTGGCGTTGACTGCGTGATTGACGGTGGGCAGAGCATGAATCCGCCGGTCGGAGATTTTCTCAGGGCCTTTGACGAGATCAACGCCGACGCGATTTTCGTCTTCCCCAACAATCCAAACATCCTGCTCACGGCAAAAGAAGCCGCGTCGCTTTACGATAAAAAAGCGATCCGCATCATTCCCTCGCGAACGGTCGGCGAAGGATACGCCGCAGTCTCCTGCCTCGACACCGAAAATGAGAACGCCGACGAAGTCGAAGCCGGGGCGATCGAAATGATGGAGAGCGTGGTGACCGGCCTTGTTGCAAAGGCAAACCGGGATACCGAAAAGGATGACGTTCTCGTCCGGGCCGGCGACTACATCGGCTACGACGGGCGCGAGAGGATCTACACCGACAAAAAGACAGCCGTGGAGGCCGCTCTTTCCCTTGCGGAGGCGTTAGGAGCAAAAAATTACGACGTTCTGCTTTTGATCTGCGGAAAGACCTCCGAAAAGGAGGCGGCCGACGGTCTTTGCGAAGTTCTTACAAAAAGTTATCCGCGCACAGAAGTGATCAAGATCGACGGCGGACAGGCCGTGGAAGACTATATTTTGGTATTAGAATAAAAACGGAGGAAAACGTCATGCTCAAACTGTTTACCGACACCGATACCGACATCACCCCGGAGGTTGCCCGCGAGTACGGCTACGAGCTCATCAGTATGCCCTACAGCGTGGACGGCAAAACCATTTACCCCTACGTTGATTTTGAAACATTCGATTCCAAAACCTTTTACAATATGCTCCGCGGCGGCGTGCTCCCCACGACCAGCGCCATCAGCGAGCAAAAATACGCCGAATACTTTGAGCCGCATTTTAAGGCCGGCGACGACATCCTCTACGTCCATTTCTCGGCGGCCATGACGGTCACCTTTGACGCCATGGATAAAGCGGTCGCCGCGCTGCTTGAAAAATACCCCGAGAGAAAATTCTATTCGATCGATACCAAGGGCATTACCATCGGAAGCTACAACATCGTCCGCGAGATCGGCGACCAGTATAAAGCCGGCAAGAGCGCAGACGAGATTGTTGAGTGGTCAAAGACCGAGATCGACAAATTTGCCACCTATTTCTTTGCCGACGATCTCAAATTTTTCCGCCACAGCGGCAGAGTCAGCGGTCTTGCGGCAGTCATGGGAACGCTCGTCGGCATCCGCCCGATCATCACCATGAATGCAGAGGGCAAAATGGTCAGCGTCGGCAAGGAGAAAGGACGCGTCAAGGCCATGGAGCGTCTGGTCGCACTCGTCGAAGAGCTCGGCGAGGACGTAAAAGATCATCGCATCATCGTGGGACATTCGGATTCGCTTGACATTGCCGAAGAGGTCGGAAAAATGTTAAAAGAAAAGCTCGGCGGCGACCTGAACATTGAATACGTCGAGGTCAATCCGACGGCAGGCAGCCATTGCGGCCCCAACGGCGTGGGCGTTTGCTTCCACGCAAAGCACAGATAAGGAGAAATCATGGTTGTTGTAAAAGAGGTCAAAACCAAAAAGGAACAAAAAGAATTCCTTGATTTCCCGCTGAATTTGTACCGGGGCAACGATTGCTTTGTCCCGCCGCTCTACGGCGACGAAAAAAAGATCTTTCGCGCCGACTATGTTTACAACGACACCTGCGACGCGGTCTACTTTAACGCCTACCGCGACGGAACGATCGTCGGGCGCATCTCGGGCATCATTCAGCGCGCCAGCAACGAAAAACGGAATGAAAAGCGCGCCCGCTTTACGCGTTTTGACAGCATTGACGACGGCGAAGTTGCAAAGGCGCTCTTTGACGCGGTCGAGACTTGGGCAAAAGAAAAAGGGATGGACACCGTCTGCGGCCCGCTCGGATTTTCGGATCTGGAGCGCGAGGGGCTTCTCATCGAGGGCTTTGACCAGCTCTCCACCTTTGAGGAGCAGTACAACGCCGCCTACTACCAGACGCTCATCGAAAACCTCGGCTACAAAAAAGAGGTCGACTGGACCGAGAGCAAACTGCGTGCGCCGAAGGACTACGACGGCTCGCTCGATAAAATGACCGAGTACATCATGAAGCGTTACAACCTGCATTTTGGCCCGGCAAAGAACGTAAACGATTTTCTTGACAAGTACGCCGACGGTTTTTTTGCCCTACTCGACGAATCCTACGACCAGATCTACGGCTCGGTCCCCTTTACCGACGCCATGAAAAAAATGATGATCGACAACTTCAAGCTCATCGTCGATCTGCGCTTTGTCGCCGTCATTCTTGACGAAAACGACAAAATCGTTTGTCTTGGCATCTGCTTCCCGTCGATCGCGCGCGCCGTGCAAAAATCGAAGGGCAGACTGACTCCGGCGGCACTTGTCCGCCTGCTTCGCGCCATCAAACACCCGAAGGTCATTGACTTGGGACTGGTCGGCGTTGCGCCCGAATACCTCAACCGCGGCATCAGCACCGCCATTTCGGCCGAACTCATCCGCATGCTCTCGAAGGACGGTATTGAGTACGCCGAAACCAACCTCAACCTTGAAAACAACTACGCGATCCAGAACCAGTGGAAGCGGTTTGACGAAACCAAGCACAAGCGCCGCCGCTCCTACGTCAAGCCTCTGGACTGACGGAGGGAGAACATGGTAAAAATCATCGTTGACTGCTTTGGCGGCGACAAGAGCCCGGATGCAAACGTCGAAGGCTCTCTTGCCGCGCTCGAAAAATTTTCGGATCTTTCTTTGATCCTCACCGGCGACGAGAACATCTTAAAAGAAAAGCTCGAAGGCAAAAAATACGATCCTTCGCGCCTTGAAATTCTGCACGCACCCGAGGTCGTTGGCTGTGACGAAAAGCCGACCGACGTCATCCGGCTGAAAAAGGAAAGCTCGATGATGAAGGCGATAAAACTTTTGCGCGAGGATGACAGCATCTCTGGCATGGTCAGCGCGGGCTCGACCGGGGCACTTGTCGCCGCGGCGACCTTGCGCATCGGCCGCATCCGCGGGATCATCCGCCCGGCCTTTTGCCCGATTCTTCCCACCATGAACGGCGGCATTGTCGGCATTTGCGACAGCGGCGCGAACGTCGATATCACGGCCGATTATCTCCAGCAGTACGCCATTATGGCCAGTGCCTATCTTGAGAGCGTCTACGGCATCGAACACCCGCGTGTGGCACTGCTGAACATCGGCACCGAAGAAACAAAAGGCGACGATCTGAGAAAGACCGCCTATCCCCTTTTGGAATCCACCAAGGGCATAAATTTTGTCGGCAACATGGAAAGCAGGGATCTGCTCACCGGCAAATACGACGTGGTGGTCTGCGACGGATTTTCCGGCAACGTACTGGTCAAATCCACCGAAGGCGCCTGCCTGGAAATGCTCAAGCTACTCAAGCGGGATATTTCGTCGAGCATTTTCAATAAGATCGGCGCGCTCTTCATGTATAAGATGTTCATGAAGGAAAAAGAGTTTATGAACTATCAGAACTACGGCGGCAGCATCCTGCTCGGCACCGAAAAAACGGTGGTCAAGGGGCATGGAAGCTCGAACGCCAGAGCCATTGAAAAGTGCATCGAGCAGGCCTACAAAACCAAAACAGGCGGCCTCTCGGAGCGCATTGAAGCGGCTCTTGCCGAAAACCAAAAAGCCGAATAACGGAGGAATCACATCATGTTTGAAGAAGTCAGAAAAGTTCTTGCAAAACAGCTTCGCGTGGACGAGACGATCATCACCCCGGCATCGAAGATCAAGGACGACCTCGGCGCCGACTCGCTCGACGTTCTGCAACTGCTTATGACCATTGAGGAAGAGATGGGGATACAGGTGCCCGACGAGGAGCTTGCCGCCTTCAACACGGTCGGCGACGTTGTGGCCTATCTCGAAAGTCAGAAAAAATAATCGACCGATCCAATCAAAAAAGCGGCGCGTGCGCCGCTTTTTATTGTAGTGCTTTCTTTGCTGTTTCCTGCCTGAAAAACTCCAGTACCCCATCGAGAAACGCGGCGTTTGGCTCGCTGGCTCTCTCGTAGTCGATGCTTGTAAGAAAACTCTCTTTGACAGGCTCGGGAAGTCTGCCGCCGTATTGCTTTTGCAAGGTGATATACTCCTTTTCCACCGAGCGGACGTAGGCTCCCGCGCGCTCGGTCAGCCATGCGCCCGAGTGACCCGAGGAAAGCTCGGCGACCCGGACGTTTTGGTTGGTGATCCTATCTTTTCTGCCGGCAAGACTCGCTTCAAACGGCACGACAAGATCCGCTTTATCTTGATAGAGCAGTACCGGCGTCTCGACCGCATTGATCGATTTGACGGCCGAGCGGTTCCCTTCCCTTCCAAAGGCAAAAAAGTCGCGCAGAGCAAGCGCCGGATACCCGAGGATCGAGAGCGCGCCCACGTGCAGTTTTGCGTGGTAGAACATGATCTCGGTCGGCAGATCAAATCCCGCAATGCAGGCCGCGGCCAGAACCGGCGCTTTTGAGAGATTCCTGCAGGCGGCGTAAGCCCCGGCGCTGTGCGCGTAGATCACGATCGGCAAATCCTTCTCTTCGGCAACGCAGGCAAGGGCCGCCGCAAGATCCCGCCCGGCCTGCGGAAGCCCGCGGACGCTTTTTCCCTCGCTCTTTCCAAGTGAGGTCGCATCATAGGAAAAGACCTGCCAACCGTGATCGACAAAATAAGTGATCTCGGAGAGGTGCCCGTCGGCGGGGCATCCCGCCCCCGGAGCAACCAATATGAGTGCAGGGCTCTCGCGGTTCTCGTTTCCGTAAAAATAGCCGCAGAGCGAGCACCGGTGGCAGGAAAACCGGCATTCTTCTCTCGGGTAGCGCTCCGCATAGTGCGAATACGGATACTGCACAAGAATCGATTTTTTTGCCATGGAGCGAAAGACCAGCCCCGAGATCACAACCGGAAGCACCAACGTTGGGAATAAAAGAAACGCCCACAAAATCCACAAACCATACCACCGCCTTACCGGTATAGTTTGGATCAAAAAGAAAACAACTATGTAAAAAGCGGCGCCATAGGCGCCGCTTTTTACATTTTTGCGGGTATTTTATGCCACAACAGCCGTCCTGATGGCTTCTTCGATCTCTGCGGCGATGTCGGGCGTCTGGCTGATGGCGTACACGATCAACGCGATCACAACCGGGACAAGAACGGTTGCAACGATGCTGATGATACCGCCGACGGTGCCGAGAACGCGGCCTACTCTCACTTTACCGGTAACCGGGACGCCGGCATCTACGTACACATTGGATTTGCCTCTTGCGATAAAGCCGAAGATGATGCCGAGAAAGCTGAGCCAGAAAGTGCAAAGGAAGCTTACCGACAGGATTCCGAACACCAGAATGGGCGTTCTTTTGGGAAGGTTTTGGGCCTTTACAACTTCTTGATTGGTTTCATTGTTTGCCATGGTAGTTCTCCTTTCAAAAAAACAAAATGTTTATACAAAACCAAAAGTCGGTTTTATATCAGTGGAATAATGGATCGTCAAAAGAGATTTCTCAGATCAACGATCCGGCTATTGCCCCGATCGTGAGCAAAATGAAGAAAATGCTCCAGATCACGGTCAGAACAATGCCGCAAACCAGTCCGAAAACGCCGAAAATTTTTCCGGTCGTGATCTTTCCGTCGCGAATTCCCTGCGCTGCATAGGAACTCGCTTTTCCCTTTGCAACCGCACCCAAAACAAGGGTTATAATGCTGGTGGAAAGGAAGATGGCCGAGTAGGTGTATAATCTTGCGATGATGTAATAGTAACTTCTGTATTCGGGGAGTACCACAAAGAAAAAGCCGAAAGAGCTCGTGATAAGAAACACCATCGCCAAGATCCCCAGTACCAGGGGAGCGGCTACCGAACCGGTGGCAGGGGCAGGGGCATCCGGCGCCTGATAGGTATGCTGGGGTGCCTGATAAGTGGGTTGCGGAGCTTGGTAGGTCGTTTTGGGCGGGACTGCGGGCGCACTCCACTCTTCGGTGGACTGTGTTACGGGCTCGGCTCCCACTGCCGTACCGCAGTTGGGGCAAAAGGCCGCGTTGTCATCCAACTTGCTTCCGCATTTGGTGCAAAAAGCCATGATCATGTTCCTCTTTTCGTAAAATTTTTTTGAAGCTATAGTAAGCCGTGCAGGACGACATTACATCTTTTTTGCAGGCGCATCCACCGAATCAATAAACGCCTTGATCGCGGCGTCGTATTGCTCGGGAGCGTTGATCCGGATGCGCGAATGTCCTCCCTTTTCAAACCAGACAAGCTGTTTGTGTTTGGAGGGGCAAACGTCGTAGAGCTTTTGCGCTTTGTCGGGATCCGAATATTGATCCTCCCTGCCGTGTAGCATAAGGATCGGTTTTTGCAGGTTGAGAATCCTTTTTTTCGGGCCGTCGCCCACCGCGTCAGCGTGTGAAAAAACGCGGATGTAAAGCAAAACAAACCAGATAAACGGATACTTCGGCCGCTTTTGCTCCTCCATGTGGCGAAGGAAGCTCGAATAGAAGCAGTCGTAGATCCCATCCACTGCAAGACCCACCACATAGTCGGGACACTCGTTTGAGGCCGCCGCAAAGAGCGTGGTGGAAGAACCGATGCAAATGCCGTGCAGAAAGATCTTTTTCTGCCCTTTTTCATCGTGTAAAAACTTTGCCCAAGCGATCACATCGCGGTATTCTTTGTAGCCGATGCAGTTGAAGGTTCCCTCCGACAGGCCGTGACAGCGGTTGTCGATCACAAGGAAGTTACAGGCGGCCCCTTTGTAGGGAATGGCGTAATAGTAGGAGTAGCGCAGCGCCTCCATACGGCCGGGGACAATGATGGCCGTGCGGTCGTAGCCATAATCGTAGAATTCGCCGGCCAGACGAAAACCGTCGCTGACGATCGAAACTTCGGATCTATAGGCCTCTTCGCCTTTGATCCATGCCTCGCCCTCGCGGTACATGCGGGCAAGCTCTTCATCGTCCGGCTCGCTGATCTCTCTTCCCCATTTGCCCGGTTTGTTGCGGACAAGAACAATGGTATAAACGATCCCGCCAACCAAAAATCCGGGGAACAGGAACAGCACAAAAATAATCAAAAAAACAATGAGTGCAATCTTCAAGGGGACTTCCTCCGTCAGACAAGGCCGATCATCCAGTGGTAGAGCGTCTGACCGCCGTACACCGGGCAAATTTCCAGCTCCGGGAAGGCATCGCCGAGGATCGTTTCCACATCGCCCGCACCGGCAAAGCCATCCTTGCCGCCGAACGCCATGCAAATCTCTTTTCCGTCGGGATCCAGATGTGCAAGACCAATGCGCAGAGCTTCTTTTAAGTCGTCCGAGGCCGCAACGATCTCGCCGTCGACCAGCGAAAGATATTGTCCTTTTTTCGCCGAAATCGTCTCTCCTTCAAAATCCTTGGTCGCAACCGTGAGAAGCAGAGCCGAAACGTTCTCGGCGCCGTCCTGCATCAGACGAATACGATAGTCGGTATCCTCACTGCTCGCCACATCCATTTCGATGGCGCAGTATCCCTCGATCATGTTGGCGGTCGGGATCACGGTCACGCGGTCGGCTTTGCCCGAAAGAGAGGCCGCCTGGAGCGCCGCGCGAACCGAATTTTTGTTGTTGGGAAGGATCACGATGCGGTTTGCATTTGTTTTACGGATGGCGTCAAGGAATTCCTCGGCCGAGGTATTCATCTCGGAGGAGGCCTCGATCACCTTGGTGCAGCCGAGGTCGGTGAAAAGCGTTTTCATCTCTTCGCCGTTGACGACCGCAACGATGCCGAGCGGGGCAAGATCTCTCTCTCCCGCCTCTTTTTGCCGCTCGTTGTACTGGAGCTGCATGTTTTCGAGCTTGAAGGTCAAAAATTCGCCGTATCTGCGGGCAAACGCGATCACCTTTTCGGGCTCTTTGGTATGGACGTGCACCTTGAGCCGCGTGCCCTCGAGGACCGAGACGATCGATTCGCCCATGGTTTCGAGCGTTGCAAGGAAGCTTTGCAGATCAAACTCCTTGTCATAGCCTTCGGTTTTGAGCAACCGGAGCAAAAACTCGGTGCAATAGCCTTTTTCAAAGCTGCTGGTTTCGTCAAAGAGGTCAAAGTCGGGAGTCTCTGCGACCGCGGAGGTTTCAAAATCGTTTTTTGCGAGGCTCTCGCCGGGCTTGCCTTCGAGAATGTCGCCCGAAAGGAACATGGCCATGCCCTCCACAAAAACGATATACCCCATCGCGCCGCTGTCAACGACGCCGGCTTTTCTCAAAACGTCGAGGAGCAGAGGCGTGTTGGCAAGGCTCTTTTTCATTTCTCTGACATAGAGCGAAAAGAGCTCCTTTGCGCCCTCGCACTCGTCAAGCTCGGGACGGATATTTTCGAGGCCCTCTCTCGCCACGGTGAGGATCGTGCCCTCAACCGGGTGCGAAACCGCGGCGTATGCCTGACGGTAGCCGCTCTCAAAGGCGTCGATGAGTTCCTTGTTGCCGATCTCTTCTTTCTCTTTTAAGGCGAGGTACCAGCCGCGGATGATCTGCGAGAGGATCACGCCCGAGTTGCCGCGCGCACCAAGCAGCGCGCCCGAGGAAAACTCGGAAAGATACTCTCCGACGCCGGGCTCGGGAGATGCGCTTCTAAGCCCCTTTTCGACGGTCAGGCGCATGTTGACGCCGGTATCGCCGTCGGCCACGGGAAAGACGTTGAGATCGTTAATTTTTTTCTCATGCAGACAGAGGTTGGCGTAGCCGTTTGCCAGCATTCCCTCCAGCTTCTGTCCGTCGATCCGATTGATCATGGAACGAACACTCCTGTTTGCTTCTTTTCTCAAAAGGAATTTTTATTTGTTGTCCTTTTTGCCCATCATTACAAGGCTCTTGGGGAGAATATAGGTTCCCGCAAATGCCACAAACATGGCGATGGCACAGATGAGGGTCATATAAGCCATTGCCTGCGAGCCCTCTTTTTTGCTTGCATCCTTCAGGGCGACCAGCACCACGCCGGTTCCAAGCCCGGAAGCCACGCCGGAAAAGAGTCCCTGCACGGCAAAGTACATAGCCGAGTTGGAAATGCCGGTTCTTGCCTCTTCCTCAGCCGCAAGTTGAGCGGGGACCGAGTAAGCGACGGCAAAGAGCGAGCCGACCGCCATGGAGCAAATGAGTCCGCAGACCACCGAAAGGATGGTTTTGGGAAGTCCCGCACCAAGGAATTTGCCCACAAAGAACATGGCAAACATTCCGACGCCGAACAGAAGAAGAACATAGCGGAAAGCAAATCCGAATCCCTTTTTGCGCAGGATCACATTGTAAAGGATCAAGGTAAACGGAACCGGTGCAAAGGAGGTCGCCATGACCACCATCATATTGAGTCCCACAAAGGAGAAATACTCGTTGATGCCGCCGAGGAAAAGCTGTACGCCAAAGGTCATGAGCGCGTAGACGCACATCCAAAGCACATAGGTCTTGTTGCGGAAGGTGTGGCCGAGCGACTGAACGAGGTTGACCGATTTGACCTTTTCGACGTTCCCGAGTTCATCCTGGTTCTCTTTGATCATAAAGAGCGGAATGAGCATGGTCAGCGCCAGAGGCAGAACGATCAGCGCAACATACTTGATGTTGATACCGTTGAGCAAAATGCGAACCAGCACGTAGCCGATGATGAAATAGAAGATATCGCAAACCGACTTGACATTCGACATGAAGGTTCTGTCGGGCTCGTTGTCCACAATTTCGGTAAAGGTGGCGTAGTAGGTCACCATGGTCAGCGTATAGAAGCTATAGAACACGCAAAGAACCACACCAAAGAAAATGGTGTTGCCGAGAGTGGCGCCCGAGGTGTTGGGAATGACAAGCGCAAACAGAAGGTAAGCCGCAACGGTCAGCACAAGGCCGATGAGGATCGACGGGCGGCGGCGCCCCCATTTGGTGCGCAAATTATCGGTAAAGGAAGCCATGGGAATGTCAATGATTCCGTCAATGATCTTTGCAACCAAAACAAAGGTTGCCCAAACGGCGGCAACGACAAGATCCTTGCCAAGAAAAGTCTGGAAGGGGATCGCGTCAACACCGAATCCGCCGACAAGCAGGGCGCTGCAAAGATAGGAGCCCATCATCAGGTTGAGCATATTGACGCCCATACCCGAGACGGCATAGACGAGCATTTGACTTCTTTTGGTTAACCTTCTCATTTTTCTTTAACCCTCCAGACATTTGGTCAGAATTTGTTTTTCGGCCTCAAGTCCCTCCGAGATCGGCGTGCCGACGTAGTAAGCGGCCATAAGGCCGGGGCCTACGTTGATGCCGCAGGTGGGGTAAACGTCCTTGACGCAAACCTCCAGCGGGTGGAACTTCTCTTCGATCATGGCCTTATATTTTTCGGCCTGCGCCCTGCGGTTGCTCTGGGCGATGAAGATGACCTGTCCTTCGGGGTTGACAATGGTTTTTTCGATATAGCCGAGCAGAGCGGCGTAAGCGGCCTTCTCACCCTTGGCTTTTCCGATGACGGTGGTAAGCCCGTTGTAATCGAACTCGCCGATCGGTTTGATGCCGATGAGCGTGCCAAAGAAGGCGGCCGCGTGATTGATGCGTCCCTTCTTTGCAACAAAGCTCAGATCGTCCAGCCAGCCTGCCTGGTGGTAAAGATTTTTGGTTTTTTCAAGCTCGGCCGCCGTTTCTTCCAGGCTGTGGCCCGCGGCACGGAACTTGGAGGCGTTGACCGCCATAAGACCGACTGCGGGGCCGAAGCGAAGCGAGTCGATCACTTCGATCTTGGCGTCCGGCATCTCTTCCAGCACCATGGCCTTTGCCTCGCACGCAAACTCGTAAGCGCCGCTGATCTTGCTTGAGAGCGCAAGGAACAGAACACCCTTCCCTTCGGATACGATCTTCCGGAAAGCGTCGCGCACTTCGCCTGCGCTGGGGGGAGAGGTTTTGAAACGGTCGGGGTTTGCTTTGAGTGCGGAGTAAAACTCCTCTCTCGAAGTGGTTTCCCAACTGACAAAGGAATCGCTCTCCTTGCCGTCGATCACCAGATGTGCGATCAACATCTTGATCGAATACTTCTCCTGAAGATCCTTTTCCAGATCCGCGGAAGTATCTACCAAAATCTCAAAATCTGTCATGTCGTTTTCCTTTCTTATGCTTCTGTATCGTCATTGAAACAGCGTTTCAAAAAACGGTCAACCGTTGTGTCGCCCTCCTCGGAGAGCTTTTGATAGCAAAGCGCGTGTGCCGCCCCCGGAACCGCAAGGAATTCCTTTTTGGAGGCACAGGCTTCAAAATTTTTGCGTCCGACCGAGATCGGGACTGTGCGATCCTCCTCGCCGTGGAGAAAGAGCGCGGGGATTTTTGTTTTTTTCAAGGATTCTTCAACCGAAACCTTGAGGTCTTTGTGAAAGGCGCAAAGGCCGACCAGTCGTGCGACCGGCCGCATGAGGAAGATCGGCAGGTGCCTTTGTCTGGAATCACGAATGTACTGCCCGTATGGGCTTTCAAAGCCGCAATCAAGAATCATGCCCTTCACGCGACCGCCGTCCAGTTTGTCCGAGGCGTAGGCAATGGTGGCGCATCCCATGGAAATACCCCAAAGAACGGCTTCCTCGGTATTGGTGTTTTCAAAAAGCCAGTCGATCCATTCTAAAAGATCCTCTTCTTCCACAACGCCGAGCGAGGGACGTCCCCCGCGGCTTGGTGTGTGCGCTCTGGAATAGGGGAGAAAAATGTTGTATCCTTTTTCGAGGAATTCGTTTGCGGCTCCGGCAAAATTGGTCAGCGGCCGCACGCAAAATCCGTGGCAAAGAACAAGCGTTTTTTCGCTCTCCCCGGGATAGTAGTCGGCACAGAGCTGCAACTTTCCTTTGCGGCGCGCAACATGTTGCACCGGGCGGCGCTCCAGACGTTCGACGTCGGCGCGCATCTCTTCAAGATAGGGTGCGGCGCTATCCTCTTCGGGGTGCTTTTCTTCCCAGGGATATTTCGGGGTTTTCTGGCGGAACACACCGAGAAAGGAGGCGATGACAGGCCCCACGATGAACAAAAGGTAGAGCCCGATCAGAGAGAGCAGAATAATCCAGAAGATTTCCATAAAACCTCTTTACAGGGAAATTGCTTTTTGTGCCGGAACAAGCTTTTGCAGGGATCTGCCCATCTTTGCTTCGTAGCGCCAGATGAGCGCCACGCGCGCGGAGTCTCCGCAAAGGGCAAGATACAGCGGAGGCGTCCCCTCATAAATGCCACAGAGGGACAGGGCGTTCTCTTTGAGAGAGGATTGCCGATAGACTTCTCGCGCCCGCTCTTCCACTTCGCGACAGAAAAGCTCCTTCTCTCCCGCGGGGATCTCTTTTGCAAACAGCCCGACCGGCTCCTGCGAAACGGCGACAAGCGCGGCGGTATCGGTGGTGCAGATCGAAAACCGGAAAATCCCGGACACAAAGCCGGATTTGGTTCTTTTGAGCTTCCAGTTCTTTGGTTCGTAGGCAAGACTTTTTGAGACGGCATGCCCCAAAAGCGTCCAGGCAAACAGTTCTTTTTGGCTCTTTTCCGGCGGCATCTTTTTGATGGCGCGCAGAAGCGCTTTTGGCAAAGGACTGTCAAGCGGGGGCAATTCCTCCGAAAAGGACGCGATATAGACGTCAAGCACCGGACGCGCGCGCCAGCTTTTGCGCGCGGCCTCCTCCAGTTCGCAAAAATGTCTGCCGAACACGCACTCGTTGGCAAAATGCTCGCAGTTGTTCTTGAGAATGTCGTAACCGCCTTCTCCGATCCTTTCGCGGGCGATCTTCATCGTTTTTTTCGGAGAAAAGCGACTCCGCCGCTCGGCGCGGTCGAGCGAGGCGACCTCCACCAGCTTGCCGGCGGAAAACTCGTCAATGCTCACACTTTTTACAAAGATTTTGGAGGCGTCGCGGTTCAGCCCGTCGAGCGGTGCGTCTCCGAACTCGATGACCTCATCGTCCGAGCAGTAAACGCCGTAGTGACAAATGGCGCCCACATGGATGCGGATCATATCTCCCGGAGAGCAATCGGCAAGGATCCACTTCATTTCAGTTTTTTCTCGATGTAATCGACCACGTCGCCAAGCGTAACAAAATCGTTCATGCCGACGTTGTCAAAACGCATGGAAAAAGTCTCCTCAATGGCAAGGATCATATAGAGCATCCCGATCGAGGAAAGACCGACGTCGCTGGTGAGATTGGAATTTTCTTCAATCGCGTCCAACGAGTCTCTTTTGGCCGGGTCGGCTGAGAGCAGAATGCTTTTGAGCGTATCGATGATCTGTTGTCTTTCCATATCAGTTCTTTTCCAGTTTGTAGCGGATGATCTTCATGCTGGGCGTGCGGACAAAATCGGTCTCGCGGATCACGATCTTCTGCGCGCGCTCGTAAGCCGGGAGCGATTGATTGACCTTCACCAGCTCGGCCATGAGAACTTCCATCGGCTTCTCGGCGCCGAGCTTTGCGATCTCGGTCATACGCGGGACGACCTCAAGCGAGAGATAGTGCTTGCCGTTCTCGTCGACCGCCTCGAAGATCTGGCTGTCCTGCACAAGTTCGATCTTGTTGAAGAAGGCTTCGACTTCGGCGGGAGAAATGTTCTCTCCGTTGTCGAGAATGATGAGTTCCTTTTTGCGGCCGGTGATGTAGAGGAAGCCCTCGTCGTCAAAGCGGACAAGGTCGCCGGTCTTGAACCAACCGTCTTCAAAGGCGGCCGCGTTCTCCTCGGGATCGCCCACATAGCCGTCCATCAGGTTTGCACCCTTGAGCCAGAGCTCGCCGTCCACGATCTTTACCTCCTGGTTTGGGTAAAGGAGGCCGACCGAATCCGGCTTTGCGAGGAAATCCGGGTTGCCGGAAACCAGGTTCGCAGTTTCGGTAAGTCCGTAGCCCGGGCAAAGGTGAATGCCCATTTTCTCATACTCGGTTACAAGGTAGGGGGCAACTGCGGCCGCGCCGCAGATGATGTATTTCATATCCTCGCCGAGCATGTTCTTGCCGAATCTGCGCGAGAGGGCGAGCGCCATCTCGGCAAGCGCCGGAACCACCACCAGCATGGTGGGGCGGAACATGGCGATATCGCGGAAGAGATCCTTGTTATCCTTGCAGATAAAGAGCGCGCTTCCGGTGTAAAGCGAGGTCAGAAGGTTGCGGATAAGTCCAAAGACGTGCGAGAGCGGGATGGCGAGCAGATAGCGCTGGCCGTACACCACCTCCAGACCGTAACAGCCGTTTGCGGTGCCTTGCATGACCGCGCGGTTGGAAAGCAGAGCTCCCTTGCTCTTGCCAGTCGTGCCGCCGGTGAACATGATGGCGCAGCCGTCCTCGGGTTTTACGTTTTTGTTGATCGGGCTTCCCTTCTCCGCCGCCGCATCGGTAGAAATGCAGGGAATGCCTTTTGCCTTTGCGATGTTCAGTTTGCCCTCCAGCACGGGAGCATACAGGATCGCCTTGGCCGAAAACTTCATGGTCACGCCGAACAGACTCATCTCGTCGAGCTGTGCAGGAATCACGGCGGCGGTCATGCCGCTGGTCGAAACGGCAAGAAAAGCCTTGACAAACTCATAGGAGTTGGGGGCAAAGACCGAGACCCGGTCGCCGGCCTTGAGTCCGGCACCCAGAAGCGCGGTGCGAAGGATCGCCGCGTCGGCTTCCAATTCCGAGAAGGTGTGGGTTTGTCCATCGTAAACGATGGCCGGGCTGTCGGCATACTTCATAAGGCAGTTCTCCCACATCTCGCTTGTTGTGCCAAAGGCGCGGATGCTCGAGAAGAGCTCGGGGGACTGGTAATCTGCAAAGGTCTTTTTCATGATCTATCTCCTTCTGCAATTTTTTTGAGTTCTGCTTCTTTTTCTCTTAAAAATTCACTGAATTTCTGAATGCTGTCCATGGACGGCATGGCGCCAAGCCTCTCTCGGACGTCGATCGGCTCGCCGATGCAATAAACCGTGCGGCGATACCATTTTTCGGGCGTTTTTGAATAGATCGGAACGATCGGAACGCCGCTCCGGATCGCCATCATCACCAAGCCGGATTTGAAAACGTCCACCTCGGCTTCACTGGCGTTCACATGCCCTTCGGGATAGATCGAAACGATGTTCCCAGCGGTCAGGTGATCGGTGATCTCGCGGAAGGTGCCGAGATTGAAGTTTTTGCGGTTCACCTCGATGCAGTGAAAGGCGTAGGTGAAGAGCCAGCGGGTAAACTTTTTTTCAAAAAGCTCGTCGGCGGCAACAAAGTGCATGCGCCGGTACCAAATTGAAAACTGGTCGCGCGCGGGATCGAGAAGACCTGTGTGGTTAAAAGACAGGACGGCACCGCCGCAGATCTTCTTTTTTGCGGCCGCATTCTCAAATCTCCACTTGGGCCGCAGAATGAGAAGCCAGCCCGGTGCGGCCAGAAGCCGACCAAAATCGTACAGAGCGTAGCGAAGATCGATGATGCGCGCTTTTTTATTTCTTTGCTTTTTTTGCTTCATACTCTTCCAAAAGATCGCCCAGTTCCATGATCCTTTCCCGGTATTTTTCCGAAATGCGGGCGAGCTGTTCCTTTTCGGACAGCGACGTGTCAAGATAGGCCAAGGTATCGATCGGTTTCCCGATCAAAACCGAAAGGCGTTTCTTTTTGAAATAAGAGCCGTTGGTATAAACCGGGATTACCGGAACGCCGCTCGAGAGGGCGAGGTAGGCCACGCTCGGCACAAAGGGGAGCGGCCGCGCCTCACCCGGAAGCGGAAGCCGACTCTCCGGGAAGACCAGAACCACGCCGCCCTTTTCCAGAATCTTTTTGGATTTTTCCACAAATCCGTAGTCATGGGCCTTGCGATCCACGCGGATGCCGCCCAGCCATTTGAGCAGGATGCGCAGTCCCTTTTTTTCAAAGAGGACTTCGGCCATCTGCGCCCGGACGGTTCTGAAGAAAAAGACAAACAGGATCGCGACATAATCGAGGACCGAGGTGTGGTTGCTGATGATGATCGCGGGCCCTTTGATCCTTTTGCTTTGTATTTGTTTATCCTCGTAAAAGACGCGCGGCCGAAAGCAAATCACTTCGGTAAGCCAGCCCGTGATCTTTACGAAGGTGTTCCAAAATGTTATCATGTATTCTTCCTTTTCAAGAAGCGTTTCGGGTCAGCTTTTCTTTTGCTCCCGGATGTAGTCGGCGATCTGTCCTATGGTGCAAAGATTCAACCCGCCCGAGACCGGGAAGGGTACCGAAAACTCTTTTTCGATCCGCACGGCCAAAGAAAAGTAATCGAGGCTTGTGCCTTCCCCGTCCGAGAAAAAGTGGTAATCCTCTCCCATGGTATCAACCGGACGGCCGAGCGCCTCCGAAAAGAGGAGCGCCACGCGCCGGGATAGCTCGTCGCCAAGTTCAGAGGTCGCGCTCCCAAAGGTCAGTTCGGGATATGCGCCTTCTTGGTAGCGTTTTGCGATGCGCCTGCGGTTGAGCTTGATCTCGTCACCAAAAAGCAGGTCTTTCGAGGTCAGACAGATCTTCCTGATCTGCCCGGTCAGCTGCAATTCGTCCAGCTTTTTTTGCAGAGCGGCGCGCAGGCCGTCGGCAGTCTCTTGATTGATCCTGCGGTCGACCGAGGCAATGAGAAGAGGCTCGACCCGACTCTCTTTTTTGATGCCGACAAGGCAAATACTCTGCAAGTGCTCGATCTTTGAGAACGCGGCCTCGATGATCGTGGGGTTGAGATTTTCCCCGGCCTCTGAGACGACCAGATCGTCGGACCTGCCGAGGATGAAATATCTCCCCCGCTCCTGCTTTGCAAGATCCTTTGATAAAAACCAGCCGTTCTTTTCGATGCGGCGGTCTCCTTCCAGAACATACTTTGCCGCGGCCGTGGACTTGATGAGAAGCTGACCGCCTTCGTCGACCGAATACTGCGCCGAGGGGAGCGGTTTTCCGACCGAGCCGCCGTCAAGGATCCTTTTGTCATCCGAAAGCTCCACCGAGGTGATCCCCACCTCGGTCATGCCGTAACCGTTGGAAAGATGGTAGCCGATCGCGTTGAAGAATTCCAGAACCTCACCGTGGATCTCACTGCCGCCGGTGATCATATAGCTTATGCTTTCGCCAAAGAGTTTTTCACGCACCTCTTTATAGGCCAGGCGCGAGAACAGCCGCTCGATCGCCGGGAATTTTTGCAGTTTGCGCGAGAGCTCCATGCCCTTTTGAAACTTCTTTGCAGTCTCTTCCTTGGCTCCGATGGTCTTCATCGCCTCGGCATAGACCCGGTTCCAGAACAGCGGCACGGCAAACAGGTGGGTGACCTTGTGGCGGCGGATGGTGGAAAGAATGGTATCGGGCGAAAGATCTTTGAGCTCCACCAGCGTGCGCGAGAAAAAGGTGAACCAGGCGTAAAGTGCCACAAACCCAAAGATGTGATAGAAAGGCAGAAAGGCGAGCAGCTTAAGCTCTCCTTCATAGTGCCGTTTGATCAGTTTGGACTCGGCAAGGATCTCTCTGGTATCAAGGATCTGGCAGGCCAACTCTTTTGCCGAGTAAGCGCAGATCTTGACCGTCTCGGACGTGCCGGAAGACATAAAATAAAACTCCTCGCCGAAAGGGGCGTTTTGGGGAAGCGCGGCGTCGGAGGGTTTCATCTCGTCCGTCCGGATGGTGCGGATCGAAAATTCTTCTCCACCCGAGATCACGGCAACCGCCTTCATGCGGGCAAGCGCGTCCTCCAGGATCTCTTTTCCGAGGCGCGCGTTCAAAAGCAGTGGGCAAAAGCCTGCTCTGAGGATCGCCCAATAGCACTCGATCCAGGCAAGGCCGTTTTCAAGAAAGAGGCCTACCGCACTGCCGGTCGGCGCATCCGAAAGCATCTGTTTCAGCCCCGGGGCAAGACGCTCGATCTCATCCTTGCATTCCCCGTAGGTCGTTTTCTTGATGCGATAGCCCTCGCTGCTCTCAAATAAAATATTCTCCCGCTCGGAAAACATGAGTTCATAGAGCGCAGAGAAGGATCTATCTGTTTGTTCCAACCTGCCGAGCTTCCAGGAAACATACTGATCGATGCTTCTGAAGCCGGCCAAATTCTGAATTTTCATAAACACCTCAAACTCGGCCGAAAGAAGGGCTTTCGATCGAAAAGATGCGAATTTTGAAATATATAGTAGTATTATAACATAACTATAGTCTGCTGTCAACCATAATTTGCGTTCCGCGCCCTCCATTTTTTCCCTTGCAAGGAGTCGGCGCAATTCTTTGATCCCGCTTCTCCTGTAAACAATTTATGAACTTTTTTCCCGCTTCTTGACATCCTCTGAAAACCGTTTTATAATTTTGTAAGAAAAGTAAGAAATGTAAGGAGGATAAAGAATGAAAGAACAAACGGAAGACCGCTTTATCGTCAGCGTCAAAGTCGGTCCAAAAGGGCAAATCACCATTCCCGCCGAGGCGCGGAAAATGTTTGATATCAAAGAGGGGGACACCCTCATGGTAATGGGCGACCGGGCGCGCGGCATTGCGCTGGTCAAGTCCGACGCGTTTTATTCTTTGATGGGAGGTGCATTCCATGTCGATCATTAAAACCGAAAAACTGCGCAAGGTTTACAAGGACGTCGTGGCGCTCGAAGGGCTTGATCTTGCCATCGAGGAGGGCGAGCTCTTCTCGCTTCTCGGAGTCAACGGCGCCGGAAAAACCACAACGCTCAAAATGCTGACCGGTCTTACAAAGCCGACCGGCGGCGACGCGATCCTTTGCGGGCACTCGATTCTGACCGAATCCGATCGTCTCCGCGGCCTTGTCGATATCTCGATGCAGGAGACCGCCGTTGCGCGCAAGCTGACCGTGGAAGAGAACATCGCCTTTTACGCCGAGCTCTGCGGACAAACAAAAAAAGAGCAGGCCGAAACGGTCGCCTCGCTCTCCAAAACCTTTGGATTTGAAAAAGTCCTCAACAAACAGGCGCAAAAGCTCTCGGGCGGCTGGCAGAGAAAGCTCTCGATCGCCCTCGCGCTCGTCTCCAACCCGAAAATCCTTTTCCTCGACGAGCCGACGCTCGGCCTTGACGTGCTGGCCCGTCGCGAGCTCTGGAACACCATTTCCTCGCTCAAAGGGAAAATGACCATCATTCTGACCACGCACTACATGGAAGAGGCCGAGGCCCTCTCGGATCGCATCGGCGTTCTCAAAGACGGCCGTCTCCTGTTTGTCGGCAAAAAGGAAGAACTGTTTGCGCTGACCGACAAAAATTCGGTGGAAGAAGCCTTTATTGAACTGGTTTCCGGGAAAGGAGGACAGCCCGCATGAAACAATCGCTTGCAAGGATCCGCGCCCTGACCGGCCGGAATATAAAAGAACTTCTTCGCGATCCGCTCTCGCTCGTCTTCCTGATCCTCATGCCGCTCGGCATGGAGATCCTGTTTTACTTTTTGTTCAGCAAACTGACCTCGCAGTTCCAGATGAAGTATCTCGCGCCCGGTATCGTGGTCTTCTCGCAATCCTTCCTCACGCTCTTCTCTGGCCTTATGATCGCCGTCGACCGCTCGAGCGCCTTTTTGACCCGGCTTTACGTTTCCAGCGCAAAGCCGCATGAGTTCATTTTTGGCTATGCCTTCTCTCTTTTGCCGATCTCGCTCGCCCAGTCGATCCTCTTCTTTGTCGTCGGCGGCATCATCGATCCCTCGCTCTTCTCGGCCCGCATGATCGCAGCCGTGGCAGTCTCGCTGATCCCGGCGGTCTTCTTTATCGGCAGCGGGATCTTATTCGGCTCGCTCTGCACCGAAAAATCGATCGGAGGAGTTGCCTCGATCCTCATCGCCGGACAGTCGATGCTCAGCGGCATGTGGTATCCCATCGACGGACTCGGAAAAGGAATGCTCACGCTGATGAACGTCCTGCCCTTCCGCCCCGCAACCCTGCTCGTGCAAAATCTTTTGGGCGGCGTTGCCTCGCCCTTTGACGATTTTGTAAAACCGCTCCTCATCGTCCTTGCCTATACCGTCGCCATCTTCACCGCCGCCATCTTCGCCTTCGGCAGTAAGATGAAGGCGAAATAATGGGGAAGTTTTGCGGGGGTGCCTTTTTGAAAAAAGCGCACCCCCGCACCCCCTTGAAAAACTGCAAACAATAGCAAAAACGCTCGCCGGAACGATCGGCGAGCGTTCTATTTTTTGGTTAAAGTTTTTGAAAAGGGTGCGGGAGAAACTTTTTTCAAAAAGTTTCTCCCGCAATCATTTCCCTTTTCCCCTTACTTACACTTTCCTACCAGCAGTTCGCTGCCTTTGCCTTTTTTGGTGATTTCATTCGGGGCAAGTCCGAATTCCTTTGCCAAAAGCTCCATGACGAGCGGTTGGCAGAAGCCCCCTTGGCAGCGACCCATGCCGGCTCTGACGCGGCGTTTGACACCGTCAACGTCGGTTGCCTTGGGGTTTTCGCGCATAGCGCGCAGGATCTCGCCCTCGGTGACCATCTCGCAGCGGCAGATCATGCGGCCGTAAGCGGGCTCTTTTTGGATAAGGGCGTTTTTCTCCTCAAACGAGAGATTCTTGAAGAAGTAATCGGGCGTGCGGATCGGATTGAAGGTCGGATTTTTCTCAAGCGCAAAGTATTTTGCAACCAGCTCTTCGACCACAAATTTTGCGATGGCGGGAGCCGAGGTCAGCCCCGGGGATTCGATGCCCGCGCAGTGGAAAAAGCCCTTTGCGGCTTTGCTCTCTTCGAGGATAAAATCGTGGCGATCGCAGTAGGCGCGCACGCCGGTAAAGCCGGTGACTTTGGTGCCTAAGGGGAGATTTTCGCACATCTCCTGCGCCTTTTTGAGAATGGCGGCCTGCCCAACTGCGGTCGTGGCGCGGTCGTCCTCTTCGACCTCCTCGGCGGTGGGGCCGAGCAGGATGTTATTGTCCACCGTTCTGGAAACGAGGATTCCCTTGCCCTTTGCGGTCGGGGTAAAGAAAAGCGTGTTGTGGACGAACTCCGGGTCGTGGTCGAGCAGAATATACTCGCCCTTGCGCCCGCCGATGGTAAAGGAGTTGTCTCCCACAAGGTTTGCGATTTTCTGCGAGCCGAGCCCCGCGCAGTTGATGATCGCCTTTGCTTCCACGACCTGTCCGTCCTCGGCGAAGATGCGGTAGGAAGGATACCCCCCCTCGATCTTTGTCACGGCAAAATTGCAGAACAGATCGGCTCCGTTGTCCATGGCGTTGCCGATGGCGGCAATGGTCAGCTCATAGGGGCAAACGATGCCGCCGGTTTTGGCGTGGAGCGCGCCGAGCGCGTTCTTTGAAATGTTGGGTTCAAGCTCACGAAGGCGCTCGCGGTCGATGATCTCAAGCCCTTCGACGCCGTTTTGTTCGCCTCGTTGTTTGAGTATTTCAAGCGTCGCCAGCTCTTCATCCGAAAAAGCGACGACCAGCGAGCCGTTGTTCTCATATTTGACGCCGAGCTCGCGCGTGACTTCGGGCATCATTTTGGAACCGAGCAGGTTGAATTTTGCCTTGAGCGAACCTGCCGCCGCGTCAAAGCCGGCGTGGGCGATGCCGCTGTTGGCCTTGCTTTGCCCCATGGCCACATCGTTTTCCTTTTCGAGCAAGCAAACCTTCAGTTGATATTTGGAAAGTTCGCGTAAAATCATTCCGCCGACGACTCCGCCGCCGATGACCGCAAGATCGTACATAAAAGCGCTCCTTTTTATCAGTCTTCGAGTTTATTTTATCACGCTTTTGGGTCAAATGCAATCGTTTGCCGCAAAAAGGAGAAGTTTTTTTCAAAAATGGCAACTCTTCACAATAACTTTGTTGACAGGACATCCTACTTTTGGTATAATGAATAAAAAGAATTCTATAAAAAGGGGATCAAAATGACCATCATTTATGAGATCGGCGGTGTGCTATGCAACAGTGACCTGCAGGAGAATGAAGATTTTCTTTTGACGATCAAAGAGGAAAACGGCATCTTTGAAGCTTTGATCACGGCAAAGCGCGAAATGACTTTGCGCTATGCCGAGCGTTCAGTCCCCCACAAATTCGGAAAAAAGGATCTCATCTTTGCCAACGGCTACCAGTCCTGGACCGAGACAAAAGAGTTTGCCAAGGGCGAAGGGCTCAACGACCTCTCAAAGGTGCCGAAGTTCCTTGAGAAAAAATTTGCCTTTTTGTCTTACGGCTCGCAGTATTTTGTCAAGCAACCCAAGGGAACGCTCATCGGCTTTGACCTTGCCTACGTCCGTGGGGAGAACGAGATCTTATTCGGCAACCGCAACTACCGCGCGGCCTATCTTCTCATTCGTCCCGAGCAAAAGGAGAACCGCATTCTCCTGCAAAGCGACCTTTGGGGACGCCATCTTGCCGCGGGCGAGAGCTTTCCTGTTTTCCGTTATCTGACGCGGCAAAACGTGGAGGAAGGGCTGAAAGAATACTTCTCGACCATGACGCCGCGCACAACCGAAAAGCACTTTGGATACACCTCCTGGTACAACCACTACCAGAACATCAACGAGCCGCTCATGAACGAGGTGCTCAACGGTCTTGACAACCGCTTTGATCTTTTCCAGATCGACGACGGCTTTGAGCCCTTTGTCGGAGACTGGATGCAGACCGACACAAAAAAATTTCCGAACGGACTTTCCCCCATTGTGGAAAAGATCCACAAAAAAGGCATGCTCGCCGGCATCTGGCTGGCTCCCTTTGCGGCCGAAAAGGCTTCGGCCCTCTACAAAGAGCATCCCGAATATCTGGCAAAAGGCCCGGACGGAAAACCAATCCTTGCCGGCGGAAACTGGAGCGGCTTTTCTCCGCTCGATCTCAACTGCCCGCAGGCGGTCGATCACATCCGCTGGGTACTCCGCCACTATGTGGAGCTCGGATTTGATTTCTTCAAGCTCGATTTTCTCTACGCCGCAAACCTTTTGCCGCTGAACGGCAAAACGAGGGCCGAGACCGCCGAGTTTGCCTACTCGCTGCTTCGCGAAGAGCTGGGCGACCGCCTCATCCTGGGTTGCGGAGCCACGCTCTCAAACGGTTTTGAACGCTTTGACTATATGCGCATCGGCCCGGACGTCTCGCTCAAATTCGACGACGTCGCCTACATGCGCAAATTCCACCCCGAGCGCATTTCGACCAAGGTCACGCTCTGCAACACGATCTTCCGCAGTCCGATGAACCGACACGCCTTTGGCAACGATCCCGACGTGTTCCTCCTCCGCGAGGAAGGGCTCTCGCTCTCGGCCGATCAGCGCTACGCGCTCTCGGTCATCAACGCCCTGTTCGGCTCGCTCCTTATGACCTCCGACAATCCGGGGATCTACAACGAAGAGCAAAACAAGATCCTTTCCAAAATCCTTGAGATCTCCAAGACCGGCGAGGTGGATGGCTACGAGCGCAAAGGCAATCAGATCCATGTTCGCTACACCCTCGGCGGGGCTCCGCGCTCGCTCGTTTATCACATCAAAAAAGGAGTGATTTTACGTGAAAGATAAAAGCAGTGTGATCTTCGGCAATCCGATCCCGAAAAAAATCGTAAAGCAGGCCGAAAAAGCAAAAGCCGGCTATCTCAAAAAGTACGGCGACGACTCAAACGCAAACTACCGTCTCGCCACTTCTCCGATCGACGCGCTCGACTTTCTCGGCGTGAAAAACCTCGTCTTTGGAGAGACGGCCGCCGACCTTGGCGCAAAGCCGCTGGTGGTCGGCAACATCCGCATGGGCTTTGGCCATTACCGCATTTCGATCGCCATGGCCTCCTGCGCCCGCGCGCTCGGGTACGACCCTTACTGGCTCGACCTTGCCGGCTTTGACGCCACCGGCTCCAAAATGATCCGCGAGCAAAACGATCTCTATTCGCTCGCTTCGCGCATTTCGCAAAAATCAAAACTGTTCAACCATTTCATCTGGGAACCGCTCAACTCGGAGGGCTTTCGCAAGATCACCTACAACGCAAAGGATCAAAAGAATTCCGAACTGCTTGTCCCGATCTTCTCTTCGCTTCCAAAGGAGATTCCCTATATCGCCACGCACGTCTGGCCGGCGCAGGGCGCCATCCACGCGGGGCTTACCCATGTGGTCAATGCCATCCCGGACAACTGGCCGATGGGACTCCACCTCGCAGAGGGCGCGATCCACACCGTGCAGACGCCCTTTGCCTACTACGGCTACAAAACCTTGCGCGGGTTTGACAAAAAGCCGCTGAAAGGCATTCCGGAATCCGAGCTCAAAATGGTCGGCAGATACGTCGATCACGAGCTTCTCGTCAACCTGAGAGAGGACAACGCCGCTCGCCGAGAGCGCGCTCTCTCGGGCGCTCCGATGCGATTCCTCATGACCGTGGGCGGCGCCGGAGCCGGGTACAGACAGTTCCTCTCGATGGTTCGCCACCTGCTCCCCTACATCAAAGAGGAAAAGGCGACCCTGCTGATCAACTTCGGCGACCACAAGGACGCTTTTGAACGCTTGAAAGCCGACCTTGCCCTCCCGGATATCAAGACCTATTTCAACGATTACGAGGGGCTCAAGGCTCTGGTTTCGTCTCTTCGCGAAAATGATCTTACCGGTATCACCGCGATCTACAACGAGGATATCTTCCAGGCCGTCTATTCGACCAACCTGCTCATGCCCGAGTGCGATATCCTTGTGACCAAGCCCTCCGAGCTCGCCTACTACCCGATCCCGAAGCTCTTTATGCGGCATATCGGCGGCCATGAGGTCTACGGCGCGGTCTGTTCGGCAGAGGCAGGCGACGGCTCGCCCGAGTGCGATACCGAGGAAAAGGCGGACGAGGCGATCGACCGCTTCCTCTCGGACAAAGAGCTCTTCTGCCACATCTGCGACCGCATCGACGAGCTTCAAAAAAGCGGCGCCTATCACGGTGCTTACGAATGCGTGAGGCTCGCGGCGGGAGAAGAATAAAAGCAAATGATTGCGGGAAAAACTTTTTGGAAAAAGGGACGAATGCGACCGCCGCCTGTGGCGGAAGAAGGGAGCATGAGGAGTAGCCGCGGTCGAAGAAAAGCAGGTATGGTTTTACCATGCCTGCTTTTTTCGGAAACCGCAATAGTTGCTCTTTTCCCGCACCCTTTTCAAAAACTTTTAACAAAAAAGAAAAGAGCGCACTCTTGTCGATGGTGTGCTCTTTTTTTATTGGTTGAAGTTTTTCAAGGGGGTGCGGGGGTGGGCTTTTTTCAAAAAGGCACCCCCGCATTTCCCTTCAATAACTTAAACCACCAAAAATTTTACTCCACTGAGGGAGTCGGAGGAAAGGCTATTTGCTTCGGCGAGAGAGGAGCGGGACACGCCATAGCGTTTGCCGAGGCTCCAGAGGGTATCCCCGGGTGCGGGGTAGCAGACGCGCAGAGTCGAAGCGGGGGTTGCGATCTCCCCCCCGATGGTCAAAGAGACGGCGCGGGTAATTTCCTCCTGTCCCGACAGGGTATAGGAGACGGCGATCTCGCCTTCCAGAGCGAGGTGGTCGCCTTCTTTTCTGGCGTTGCAAAAGAGCGCGTCGGCGAGGGCGCGGATGTCTTTGATCGCGGCCTTCGGGCAGGCGCCTGCGTCGTAGCGGAAGGGGACTTCAAACTCGGAGGTCGTCCATTCGTCACCCGAAGAGATCACGGCTTGCGCACGGCATTTTCCGCTAAAGGTCAGGCGGCCGTCTTCGCCCGAGGCCTCCTCGATTACGGGAATCAAGGTAAGATCCTCGAGCCGCTGTCCTTTTGCAAGGCCCGCATCGGCAAGCGGCACTCTTGCAGAGAGCGTAAAGTTTCCAAAGCCGGAAGCGATCGCACTTGGGTAGGCAAGCGTTTCAAACGTCGGCGTGGACTCTTTGCCGAGCGCATAAAGATCGCGGGTATAGGTCAGGCGATCCTCCCCGAGGGCGCGCGCAAAAAGGCGCATTTCGACATCGAGAAGGATCCGTGTATCCTCAACCGTCACAACCGTATCGGTCACGCATCCGTTGACCGAGACCATGGCGTCCGGCGTAAGGCCGTCCACCGGGATCATGACGTCAAAGGGCAGTTTGCGTAAGACCGCCTCGGGTCGCTCTCCACTTCCCTCTTTGACGGTCAGCAGTTTGACAACAACTTCGCCGCGAGCGAGCAGACTGCCCTCCTCCGGCGTCGCGTCCTCCACAAGGACTTTGCCCCGGCAAAGCACGACACGGATCGGGGCCTCGCCGTTTTCAAGAGGGATCTCATCCGAGAGACGAACCGGCTCGCTCTCGCCCAAAAAGTGACGTGCGCAAACGGTTTCCTCTGTGAGCATCTCGCAATCGCATCCCTCGGGGAATTCCTCCTCGATCAGGCGCTCGCCGTAAAGCCGGATCTCGCTGTGGAGCCGGGTCTTGACCAGAAATTTTCGCGGGGAAAGCAGGCGACCGGTCGTCGCCTCGGTAAAGATATCGGCGTCGCATAGGATCCCCGCATCAAACGCGGCGTCTCCCGGAAATTCCACCGACTGCAAAACTCTGTAGTCCCCCTCAAAGGGCGCGCCGTAGATCTCTCCGTCCTCGCCGAGATAAAAAAGCGTGTACTCGACCTTGCCCGAAAACTCGGCACTGCCCGGGCCAACATAGCGGTCTGCCGGCATGGCAACCGCCTCGATCCGTAAGATCCGCTTGATCTCAGGCTGGTAATCCGGGATCGTAAACTCCTCCGAAAGATCGGTCAAAACCGTTTTTTGCAGCATCGGGACCTGAATTTTTTGTTGTTCCATTGCTTCTGCCTCCTCACAATTTGCGCCATGCGCAGTTTGAATCGGTACAGTCTATGAGAGAGGGGGGAGGATTATGAAAAGAAAAATGCGGGAAAAACTTTTTGGAAAAAAGTTTCTTTCGCAATTTTTTTATAAAACTATTTTGTTCCAAATGATATAACGGAAGTATGAAAAGAGGATGCCGAACAATCGGGCAAGTGGTGGAAGAGCGGTTTTTGCCAGCCTTCCCCCTTGAGGGGAAGGGGGACCACCGCAGGTGGTGGATGAGGGTATTCTTCAAGAAACATTTATAAAAGAGTAAAAAGGTTGCGCTTTATCACCCTCATCCGTCACGGCTTCGCCGCGCCACCTTCCCCTCAAGGGGGAAGGCTTAAAAGCCAGCTGTTCCAAGTGGATAGAATGTTTGCAAAGAGCAAATATTTTATAGAAGATATGGCGCACCCCATCCAAAAAACGAGCGACAAGAAAAATCCCCTTTCCGTAAGAAAGGGGAAATTTTTTTATTCTGTCTCGAGGAACTTCAAAAGTGCATCGAGCTGTTTTTGCACCGAGTCAGGCCCGGTCGAACCTTCCGAGATCCGTTTTTTTACGCAGGTTTCCAGAGCAATCTCTTCGTAAAGATCGGTCTCAAAAAGCTCCGAGAAAGTCTTGTATTCTTCGAGCGGGAGGCTGTCAAGCGTTTGTTTGTTCTCCACGCAGTGCGCGACCAGCTTCCCAACCGTCTTGTAGGCGGTGCGGAAGGGCATTCCCTTTTTGACCAGGTAATCGGCGAGGTCGGTCGCGTTGAGAAATCCTTTTTTTGCCGCCTCGTACATGTTCTCCCGCTTGACCTTCATGGTGTCGATCATGCCGCTCATCACGGGCAGGCAGGCCTTTACCGTATCAAAGGCGTCAAAAATTGCCTCTTTGTCTTCCTGCAAATCCTTGTTGTAGGCAAGCGGAAGCCCTTTGAGCATGGTCAGCGTCCCCACAAGGTCGCCGAACACCCTGCCCGACTTGCCGCGGATGAGCTCGGCCATATCCGAATTCTTCTTTTGCGGCATGATCGAAGAGCCGGTGGTGTAGGCGTCGTCAAGCTCGACAAAAGAAAACTCAAAGGAAGTCCAAAGCAATAATTCCTCGGACAGGCGGGAAAGATGCACCATGACAAGTGAAAGATCCGAGAGCAGTTCCACGCAAAAATCGCGATCCGAAACGCCGTCCAGGCTGTTTGCGCATGGCCCCGAAAAGCCGAGTCTTGCGGCCACTGTCTGCCGATCGATCGGGTGGGTCGTTCCGGCCAGCGCGGCAGAACCGAGCGGCGAGAGATTCATGCGGGCGACTGCATCCGAAAGGCGGGAAAGATCCCGCTTGAACATTTCCGCATAGGCGAGAAGATGCTGGCCGAAGGTGATCGGCTGCGCGCGTTGCAGGTGGGTGTATCCCGGCAGGATGGTCTCCTTCTCGGCGTTTGCTTTTTCATAGAGCGCCCGGAGAAGATCAAAGAGGCTTTTGCGCAAATTGGTGCACTCGCCCTTCAGATAGAGGCGCAGATCAAGCGCGACCTGATCGTTCCGGCTCCTTGCGGTATGGAGTTTTTTGCCGGCATCGCCGATCCGCTCGGTGAGCGTCGCTTCGATAAAGCTGTGAATGTCCTCGGCCTCGGGATCAATGGCAAGGCTGCCGCTCTCAATATCGTCAAGGATACCTTGCAGACCGTCGATGATCGCGTCGGCGTCGGAAGAAGAAAGAATCCCGACCGCCGAAAGCATGGCGGCGTGCTCCATGGATCCCGCGATGTCCTCGCGGAACATGCGCGAGTCGACCCGGATCGAAGAATTGAAATCGTTTGCGGCCTTGGCGAGTTTCCCCTCGGCACGGCCTGACCAAATTTTTTCCATAAAATGCTTACTTCCCTTTGTTTGCGTTCTTTTTGGCAACGGCGGCGGCGACAGAGGCAGGAAGTCCCCAAAGGTTGATGAATCCCGCGCTGTCCTTCTGGTCATAGACGCTGTCCTCGCCGAAGGTGGCGATCTCCTCCGAGTAGAGCGACCAGTCGCTCCAAGCGCCGGCCTTGATGATATTGCCCTTGTAGAGTTTGAGTTTTACCTTGCCGGTGACGTGTTCCTGCGTTTTATCAACAAAGGCAGAGAGCGCCTCGCGCAGAGGCGAGAACCACTGGCCGTTGTAAAGCAGTTCGCCGAAGGTGATGGCAAGTTCCTGCTTTTTGTGCATGGTCATTTTGTCGAGGCAAAGCGTTTCGAGATACTCGTGCGCCGCATAGAGGATGGCTCCTCCGGGCGTTTCGTACACGCCGCGGCACTTCATGCCGACCAAGCGGTTTTCCACGATGTCAAGCAGTCCCACGCCGTTCTTGCCGCCAAGCTCGTTGAGCTTTAAGATGATCTCTTTTGCGCTCATCTTTTTACCGTTGAGTGCAACAGGAGCACCTGCCTCAAATTCGAGTTCGAGATAGGTGGGAGTATCCGGTGCTTCGATCGGCGAGACGCCCATTTCCAAAAAGCCCTTCTTTTCGTAGAGCGGTTCGTTGCCGGCGTCCTCGAGGTCGAGGCCCTCGTGCGAGAGGTGCCAGAGGTTTTTATCCTTGGAGTAGTTGGTCTCGCGGCTGATCTTGAGCGGCACGCCGTGCGCTTCGGCATAATCGATCTCCTCGTCGCGCGACTTGATCGACCACTCGCGCCAGGGGGCTATGATCTTCATGCCGGGCGCAAAGGTCTTGATGGCAAGCTCAAAGCGGACTTGATCGTTCCCTTTGCCGGTGCAGCCGTGGCAGATCGCGTCGGCGCCCTCGGCAAGTGCGATCTCGGCCAAGCGTTTTCCGATGACCGGACGCGCAAGCGCCGTGCCCATCATGTAATGCTCGTACATGGCACCCGCCTTGACGGTCGGGATGATCATGTCCTCGACAAAGCTATCGGTCAGATCCTCGATATAAATTTTGGACGCGCCGGTCTTCAGCGCCTTTTCCTCAAGGCCTTCCAGTTCATCGGCTTGCCCGACGTTGCCCGATACGGCAATGATCTCCGGGTCGTCATAGTTTTCCTTGAGCCACGGAATGATCACCGATGTATCCAGCCCTCCGGAGTAGGCCAAAACGATTTTTTTGATTTTTTTTGATTCCATATTCGCTCCTTAGTGAATAAAATTCACAAATTTTATTATTGTATGCATAATTATACAATCATAAGAAGAGTTTGTCAAGAGGTTTTGCAAAGTTTATGCGTTTTTCCATATTTTGCACAAGGCTTTCGTTTTGAAAAGAGATTTTCCGTTCATTCTTATGAAAAAGCAATTACGGAGTTGCAAAACCAAAGAAATTGTGGTACACTACAGTCGTGGGATTCCGCTTCTCCCTTGTCGCAGCAAAGACTCGAATGAAACGGGAAAGGGGATTCTCACCATGAAACTTTCCAACAATTTCAAAGGCAGCGCAATTCTCGTCTTTACCGCCCTTCTCTGGGGCAGTACCTTTGTGATGCAGGCCTATGCCGCGGAATACCTGCCGCCCTTTTTTGTCAATGCGTTCCGTTCGATCGTGGGCGCATTGTTTTTGTTTGCGTTTCTTGCAATTCGCTCGCTTGTCAAAAAAGTTCCGATCTTCCCGCGGGGAAAGGAAAAGATCCGCGAGCTGCTGCTCGGCACGGTGATCTGCGGCGTCCTACTGACGATCAGCGTCAACCTGCAACAGTTCGGCATTTCCGCCTATCCCGCAGGCGTTTCGAGCGAGGCAAGAGGCGGCTTTTTGACCGCGCTCTACGTCGTACTCGTCCCGCTCTTTGCGATCTTTTTCAAAAAGCGCCCGCACCCGCTCGTCTGGTTTGCCGGATTCGTGGCGCTCGGCGGCATCGCGCTCCTCTGCTTTGCCGGTGAAGTTGGGGGCGTTTATCTCGGCGATGTTTATATGCTTCTCTGCGCCATTTCCTTTACCTTTCACATTTTCGCCGTGGCGAAGTTCGGCGCAAGCATTGACGGCCCTCTCCTTTGCATGGCGCAGTTTCTCGTTTGCTCGATCCTTTCCTTGATTCTTTCCTTCGTTACGGGAGAGGTTGCGGCGATTACGAAGACCGCCTTTTTGTCGGGACTTCCCTATCTGCTCTACGTCGGCGTGGTTTCGAGCGGAATCGCCTACACGCTCCAGATTGTCGGCCAGAAATACGCCGAACCCGCAATCGCCTCGCTTTCGATGAGTATGGAAAGCGTTTTTGCTGCGCTTTGCGGCTGGATCTTCCGCGGCAGTAAACTCTCCTTCCGCGAAGTGGTCGGCTGCGCGGTCGTTTTCCTTGCCATCGTCATGGCGCAGATCCCGGATCTGATCAAACGCAAAGCCGATAAATCCAAAAACGAGCCCGAAAAAGTTTGAAAAAAGGGCTTGACAACGCGGAAACCCCATGTTATAATGGTTGAGCGTTCCAATCAACGGCGGGATAGCTCAGTTGGCTAGAGCAACCGGTTCATACCCGGTAGGTCAAGGGTTCAAGTCCATTTCCCGCTACCATGGCCCGTTGGTCAAGAGGTTAAGACACCGCCCTTTCACGGCAGTAACAGCAGTTCGATTCTGCTACGGGTCACCACGAAAAAGCAGTGGTTTGTTTATCAAACCACTGCTTTTTCAACGAAATCCGTCCTTACGGACGGGTGAAATCCACCTACGATGGGTGAAATCTGCTTTGCCGGTGATATCCGCACTTCGTGCGGGTAAACGGACGGATTTCATTTCACCGTGCGCGAAGTGGACGATTTCACCTGAGGGCACAGCCCGAAGATTTCACCGCAACGCCAGTTGCGATTTCACGACTTTTAACTTGTTCTCGAAAGGAGAGATTGCTTTGGCAGAAAATAAACTTTCTAATCTTTCAATGGCTTTTGCAATTGAGATTTTGAAGCTTTGCGAACAGATCAAAGGGCATTATTCTCTTGTCAATCAGCTGGAAAGATCGGCAACATCGATTGGAGCAAACATCAGGGAAGCAAATTATGCGCATAGTAAAGCGGATTTTATTTCAAAACTTCAAATTGCTTTGAAAGAATGCTACGAGACCGAATACTGGCTCGAACTTATGCAAAAAGCGGAAATATTGTCTGCAGATGCATCTTCATCGCTTTTACATGACTGCGGTTCCATTCGGCGTATGCTCATTTCATCTGTTAATACTGCCAAAAGAAATCAAAGCACAAATTAAAAACTCGGTATTTATGGAGTAAAGTATGAATGATTTTAGCATTAATGAGATGTTGGAAATGCAAAAGGCACTACAAAGAAAGTATCAAGATAAATGGAAGCTGATTTGCCCAGATAGAGGAAAGGATCAACTTCTATGGATGATTGGTGAAATAGGCGAAGTGATTGATATAATCAAAAAGAATGGTAGCGAAGCTGCATCTCAAAGTGATGCACTGCGAAAGAATCTAATAGAAGAATTGGCAGATGTTTTGATGTATTACAATGACGTATTACTTTGCTATGGAATTTCAGCATACGAATTAAAAAGATCCTATACCGATAAGTTTGAACGGAATATGAGCCGTTGGTAAATTCCAACTTGCTAAGCTACGCAACCTATATACTACCTTTGATATAAAAAGAGTCGATTTGTCCTTTGACAGATCGACTCTTTTTCAACAAAAGTTTCGTAACAAAATAAATTTGCTTTCTCGACGCTTCTTTTTTTCAAGGCAACGACACGTAGGGGCTGGTGAACCACCGGGCGTAGTACTTGCAAGGGTAACCGCCGTCGAACGGATCGTTCAGAGGGAGCTTTTCTTCATCGAGTTCGGGGAGCGAATCGATTTTGCCGTTCAGATATTCTTCGATTCGCAGAGAGGCTTCGACAAGCCGCGCGCGCAGAGCGCCGAGCCTGCCTTCGATCACTTCAAGTCCAAAGGGCTTGTTTTCTTGATGCCAAGAGACGCGGACGGTTTTTGCCAAGGCGTCGAGTTCACGGATCGATTTTTCGACTGTATTCAAGCGGTAGTCGGCAAGGGCTTCTTTGTTGCCTGCGTGGTAGAGCCTTGCAAGATCGTTGCCCATATTGGCTTTGCGCGAGAGGAATTTGCAAAGTGCGGCCGACTCGTCAAAGAGGTACTTCCACTCCACACTTACACGGTGCGCGGCCAAATTCAGGCGGTGCGCGGCGGTCTTGTAATAATCCTTTGCGTCCTCTCCGACGTGATAATCCATCATGCCGTAAAGCGGATCGTTCAGCGTCAGGTACTTGGCCGGATTTGCTCTGCGGGCATTTGGATTGCGGTAACCGTTGGGCAGATCGAGAAGCAGAAAGTCCTTCCACTCTGCGCCTACAACGGCCGAAAACAGTTTTGCGGCAAAAGAAACGTCGGTCGCATCAAAATAGCAAAGTGCGGCAAAATAAACGATTTGCGGGAGCGCCGCAAAGAGCGGGCAGGCCGCGCCGTCGTCTCCCCACGCGGCAAGAGATACAGTCTTCAGGCCGTGCCGTTTTGCCGATTCGACTCCGGGCTTGATATGCACCATTCCGTAACGGTTCTGCGGTGCGGGGCCAAGCCATTTCCAGACGCCCGCGGTGAATTCTACCGACGGTAGAGCCGCCATATAGGCGTTCAAGCGAATATCATAGTGTTTGCGGTGGCGGCTGAAATAGTCCCAATAGATATAGTCCACGCCGTCGGGCAAGTCTTTCTCTCCGACCAGCTTGTTGTCCTTGAAGAACATATCGGCGTAGATCTTGCAGCGGAAGCCGTAGGTTGCGGCGATCTCAAGCACCTTTGCAAGATGGCGGCGAAGCAAAATTCCTTTGTCCTCATAGCCTTTTTCGTCAAGGTATTTTCCGCGGCCGGCGTGGTAGGATTCGTCGTAACCGATGTGAATGGTGTTCGACGAAAAAGCCGCGCGGGCGCTTGCAAACATCTTTTCGATGAGCACATAGGTTTTTTCCTCGTCAACAAGAAGACAGTCATAGGTGTCGTGCAGATCGTTGTAGGTTGGCCAAACAAACATCCCGCCAAGGTGCGCGAGCGTCTGGATGCAGGGGATCAGCTCAATGCCGAATTGTTTTGCATAGGCGTCGATCTCGCGGATCTCGTTGCGGGTATATCTGCCGCGTAGATGCCCGAAATAGGGCTCGTCCTCGATCTCGTAGGTGTCCTCGGTATAAAGCTCCAAACCGGTGTAGCCGAGCTTGGCGAGCAGGACGATGAGCTTTTTGCAGGTCGCGACCGTCGGAACGGCGGCTCTCGATGCGTCGGCCATAAAGATCATCGACTCAAAGGAAGAAGATTTTATATAGGAAAACGCCGTTTCCTCTGCGCGCGCCGAAAGGAGCGTGAGCGCATGGAAAAGCTGACTTTCGCGTTCCAGCGTGATCGTCACATTTTTCCCTTTTTTGAGGATCACATAAGGCTTGCCAAAGGAAACCGAAACGGTCAATTCTCCGTCCCCCGCAAGGGCGATTCCCGGAAACTGCGAAAGGACAAAGGCAAGATAGGCTTTGTCCGGGTAAAAAAAGTTTTGAATGGTAATTTTTTTCATGAAAAACCTCGCAAAGCACATTTTTCAAAGAGCGGCACAAAATGACGTCTTTCATAGGAATATTACTCCATGAAGGATGAAGTTTGCTATGAACGGCTTCCGTTAGCCTTCCCCCTTGAGGGGAAGGTGGCACGGCTCGCCGTGACGGATGAGGGTGGTGAAGGTAAAACTTTTTTCTTTTTTATAGATAGTTTCCCTTGGATACCCTCATCCACCATCTTCGATGGTCCCCCTTCCCCTCAAGGGGGAAGGCTGACAAAAGCCGCAGTTTAGCAGCTCACCCCAAACATAGCAGATGCATGGCGCTCTTTTCTGCTATGAGAATAGCACAGAAAGTCTGCTTTGTCAAGTAAAATCGCGGCTTTTCGGCTTGACAAGTGCCGCTTTTCATGCTATAATGAGGGCTCAAAAAGGAAAGACAAGGAACAGAACCAAAGCATGAAACTCATTCTCGCGCAAAACGAAGCCGACCTCGGCAAAAAAGCCGCCGCCATTTTTCTTGACACCATTCAAAAAAAGTCCCATGCAACCTTGGGACTTGCCACGGGGTCATCGCCCATCTCCACCTACGCCGCTCTTATAAACGCTTATCAAAAAGGACTCGTTTCCTTCTCGCGCGTTCACACGCTGAACCTCGACGAATACGTGGGGCTCGCTCCCGAAAACGATCAGAGTTACCACTATTTTATGAAGCAGAATCTGTTTGATTCAATTGATATTGACCCGGCAAACACCCACCTGCCGACTGCAGACGCCGCCGATCTTGACGCCGCCTGCAAAGAATATAACGATCTGATCGACCGTTTCCCGATTGATCTGCAACTGCTTGGCATCGGCGGCAACGGACACCTCGGCTTCAACGAGCCCGGCACGCCCTTTGATATCCGCACCCATCTCGTTGATCTCACCGAAAAGACGCGCAAAGACAACTCCCGCCTCTTTCCTTCGCTCAACTGCGTTCCCAAACAGGCGATCACAATGGGGATCGGCGATATTCTAAAAGCAAAAGCAATTCTGCTGATCGCCTTTGGGGAAAACAAGGCCAGCGCCATCGAGAACATGCTGAAGGGCCCCATCTCTCCGGCCTGCCCGGCATCTGTCCTGCGCACACACCCAAACGTCACGCTCGTCGCCGACGCGGCAGCGCTCAAAAATCTTGACAAAAAGGATTTGGAAATTCTATCATGAAAACCTTCCGGAATGCAACCGTTTACCTTGATGGTCGGGGCCTTACCAAAACCGACCTCTCTTTTGACGCGCGCATCCGGGATATAGAGAAGCCCCTGCCCGGGGAGGAGATCCTTCTCCCTGCCGGGGCGATCGTGCTCCCCGGTTTTATCGACGAGCACATTCACGGCGCCGCCGGGTGCGATGGGATGGACGGAACCAAAGAGGCGCTCTCAACGCTCTCCAAAGCACTCCCAAAAGAAGGGACTACTTCTTTTTTGGTCACGACCATGACAAGCGAGCCGGAAATCCTTTGCCGCGCCCTCTCTGCCGTGTCCGACTATGGCGACAAGGTTGGCGGCGCGCGCATTTTGGGCGTGCATCTCGAAGGCCCCTTCCTCTCGTCGGCCTATGCGGGCGCGCAGGCAAGCGAACAGCTCGCTCCCTGCTCCTGGAACCTGTTTGACCGATTCCAGACCGCGGCGGGCGGAAAAATTCGCCTTGTGACCCTTGCACCCGAACTGCCCGGCGCCATGGAGCTCACCAAATACCAAAAACAAAGCGGCGTTGCCGTCTCGCTCGGCCACTCGGCCGCAAGCTATGAAGAATCTCTTGCCGCAGTTGCCGCGGGCGCCGATTCGGTCACGCACATCTATAATGCCATGTCTCCCTTTGGGCATCGGTCGCCCGGGCTCGTCGGCGCCGCACTCCTGTGCGACGACCTCTATTGCGAGCTCATCTGCGACGGAAAACATGTTCTGCCCCCGGCGATTGAACTGCTTCTCAAAAATAAACCAAAGGACAAACTCATTCTCATCACCGACAGCATGCGGGCCAAATACCTGCCCGACGGCATCTCCGAGCTTGGCGGCAAGACCGTGATCGTAAAAGGCGGCGAAGCGCGCTTGGAGAATGGAACCTTGGCCGGAAGCCTGCTCAAAATGAACGAAGCGGTGAAAAATCTCGCCGCGTTCTCCTCTTGCGACCTCCTTTTTGCCGTCGATTGCGCCACTAAGAATCCGGCGCTCCACCTCGGCATCTATGAGGAATGCGGCAGCATTGCGCCCGGTAAGCGCGCCGACTTTGCCATCGTCAACCAAAACCTCGACATGATCGCAACCTATGTTGGAGGAGAACGGGTGTTTTGAGAGAAGAAATGCGGAGGAAACTTTTCGCGAAAAGTTTCCTCCGCACCTCTTTCAAAAGCCTGAAACAAAAAAAGAACGCTCGCCGGAACGATCGGTAAGCGCTTTTTATATATTGTTCGTTTTTTAGGAGGGGACGAGTGCGACCGCCCGCGGCGCGGGAAACAGGGAGCGCGAGGAGTGGCCGCGGTCGAAGAAAATCAAGCGGTATAAGCCGCGCAGATTTTTTCGGGTACCGCAACAGGAAAGCGGGAACCTCTTTTTTTCAAAAAAGGGTTCCCGCATTCTCTTTTCCTTCCTTTATCCTTTCCCCAATTCCAACAGGAGCATTGAAAAAGCCGTTCTGGCGGCCGACACGCGGACTTCCTCTCTTGACGCGTTCGGGCAAGAGATGCAGAGCGAGGTCGTATGCTCGGGGGTATGGAAGCCGAGGTAGACCGTACCGACCGGGTGATTCTTGTCTCCCCCGCCGGGGCCTGCAAAGCCTGTCGTCGAGAGGGCATAGTCGGTCGAAAATCTTTTTGCCGCTCCGCTTGCCATGGCGACGGCGCAGGCGGCACTGACTTCGGTCTCTTTTTCGATCACTTCCCCGGGCACGTCGAGAAGATTCATTTTGATCTCGTTCTGGTAGGCGACCACACCGCCCGGAAAGACGGCGGACGCGCCCGGAATGTCGGTCACAAGTTTTGCCAAAAGTCCCCCGGTGCAGGATTCGGCCACCGAGAGCGTTTTTCCTTTCTTGGCAAGCCCTGCGACGATCGCAGAGGCAAGATCCAAAAGATCATCCGATGCGATAGGTGGTTCCTTCTTTGGTGTCAATGAGTGTGACCCCCTTTGCGAGAAGCTCGGCGCGGATGCGGTCGGCTTCGGCGTAATTTTTGGCGGCCTTTGCGGCCTTGCGGGCTTCGATCGCCGCTTCGATCTCGGCGGCAAAAGCAGAATCCACGGCTGGAGCCGCCTCCTCTTTTGCGAGCTTTTCCGCGTTTTCGAGAAGTCTCAGGCAGAGGACTTTGTCAAAATCTGCAATCGCCGCGCGTTTGGTAGCGCCGCTTGCGTTGAGCTTTAGCACGTCGTAGAGCGCAGTCACGGCAAGAGAGGTGTTCAGATCGTTGTCGAGTGCGGCCCGGAAGGATGCCCTTGCCGTCTCGAGCGCGGCTTCGTCCACGCCACCCTCATTTTTGATCGACGCGATCTTCTGGAGCAGTTTTTCGTAGGCGACCTTGGCATTGTCGAGATTCTCCCAGGAGAAGACGAGCGATTTGCGGTAGTGCGATTGCAGGCAGAAGAAGCGGTAGACCATCGGGTCATAGCCCTTTTCTCTCAGCAGAGAGACGGTTAAAAACTCGCCCTTCGACTTGCTCATCTTGCCCGAGGTGGTATTCAGGTGCAGAACGTGCATCCAGTAGTTGCACCACTTGTGTCCGAGATAGGCCTCGGACTGCGCGATCTCGTTGGTGTGGTGCGGGAAAGCGTTGTCAATGCCGCCGCAGTGGATGTCGAGTTTTTCTCCGAGATACTTCATGCTGATGCAGGAGCACTCGATGTGCCAGCCCGGGTAGCCAAGCCCCCAAGGACTCTCCCATTTGAGCTCCTGGTCTTCAAACTTGGATTTGGTGAACCAGAGGACAAAGTCGGCTTTGTTGCGTTTGTTGCCGTCGGCCTCCACGCCGTCTCTGACGCCAACCTCCAGGTCTTCCTCTTCAAAGTTGTGGAAGACGTAGTATTGTTCGAGCTTGGAGGTATCAAAATAGATGTTGCCGCCGGCTTCGTAGGCATATCCCTTTTCGATGAGTTTTTCGATCACGCGGATGAACTCGTCGATGCAGGAAGTGGCCGGAACCACTTTGTCGGGGCGACGGATCTCGAGCGCGTCGGCGTCCTCAAAGAATTTGTCGGTATAGAATTTTGCCACTTCCATGACCGTTTTGTGCTCGCGCCTCGCACCCTTGAGCATTTTGTCTTCACCGGTGTCGGCATCGCTTGTCAGGTGTCCCACGTCTGTGATGTTCATCACGCGACTTACGTCATAACCGAGATAGCGGAGATAACGGTCGAGGATATCCTCCATGATGTAGGAGCGCAGATTGCCAATATGTGCATAATGGTAAACGGTAGGCCCGCAGGTATACATGCTGACCTTGCCGGGTTCATTCGGAACGAACTCCTCTTTTTGTCTTGAGAGAGAATTATATAAAAGCATTTGACAAATTATCCTTTCGATGATTTTCGGGGGGATTTTTTCTTTTTGACACTGCCGCCAAAGCCGCCGAGCTTGCGCCCTATGGGACAGTATTCGCCATGGGCAAAGGAGATGAGGTTTGCGCGCTCGAGGTGCAGTTTTCCTTTTTCGTCAAGCAGGCTTTCCTCAATGTCGATCTGCAAAATATCGGCCAAAAACATATGATGACTGCCGAGCGGGATCACATCGGTCACGCGACACTCAAAGGCCATGGGGGCGGCCGAGAGCACCGGCGCTAAGACCTGATCGGCCGGCTCGGTCGCAAGGTGATACTTTTTGAATTTGTCCACCTTTTTGCCGGAATAGATCCCACAGCCGTCGGTGGCGGCAAGCAGGTCTTTTGTTGCCGGATGCAGGACAAATTCGCGGCTCGCTTGGAGCATCTCAAAAGAATAGCGCTCCGGCCGCACCGAAATGTAGAGCTTGGGGGGATGAGAATTGACGATCCCGGTCCAGGCGATGGTCAGAATATTTTGCTTTTCCCCATCGGCCACCGTCACAAGAGCGACTGGCAGAGGGGCGAGCAACGCACTGCCCTTCCATTTGACTTTTGCCATAGGATCTCCTCCTTTCTCCATTCCGGTTGCATTGTAACATAAAAAGCGCTTTTTGTCAAGGCGCGCAAGCAGAAAACCGAGCAGGCGAAAGACCGCCGGGAGGGGCTTTCGCCTGCAAAATTTTATCTCAGATAGGCCTTCATTTCTTCGACTACGCTCTCCTCGTAGCGCAGTACTTCCTCAAGGAGCGCTTTTGCCCGGGGACCTACGTCGCCATCTTCTGCCGCGTGAAGCTGGCGACAGAGATCGTTTATTCCCATCGTGGCTCCTTTGATCATCATTTCGGCCAGATGATCGGGTGAGGAATCCACCAGCGTGTTGAAAAACGTCCCGACTTTTGCTCCCGCGCGGGCGATCGGCGTTTCTTCCTTTGGCGTCACCCCTTCGGCGTCAAGCTCTTTTGCCGCACGCGAGGCGTACTCTTCAAAGCAGGAGAGCTCGACCGTCAGATCGCTCATCATCTGCTCGTTTTCCACATGCGGAAGGATCGACGAGATCGAATCGGCCGCCATGCGGACGTTTTTGTAAAGGGCGGAAAGCACCTCGGCCGTATCCACCCGTTCTGTCAGTTGTGCCATTTTGTTTCCTCTCTTTTTAAGCTGCCGCCCGATCCTTTTCGACCAAGGGCAGATGCGTCAGCATATTTTCAATAAAGATCCCGTAACCTGTCGTCGGCTCGTTGATGAGCACGTGCGTCACGGCGCCCACGAGCTTTCCGTCCTGCAAAATCGGACTGCCCGACATACCCTGCACGATCCCGCCGGTCGCCTCCAGCAGTTCGGGATCGATCACTTTGATCATAAAGCACTTGGATCCGGTCTCGCCGCGGCTGATCGAAGAGATCTGTACGCGGTATTCCTTGACGCCCTCCTCCGAGGTCGTGCAAAGGATGGTCGCCTCTCCCTCTTTGACTTCATCGCGCAAGCCGACCGGGATCGCTTTTCCGGCATCGGCGGGCAACCTGTCATAGATTCCCCAGACGCCGCAGGTCGCGTTGCCAAAGAGCGTGCCGACCACGCCGGGATCAAAATAGCCCTTGAGCTCACCCGGGTCGCCCGCCGTTCCTTTTTTCACGTCGTGGATCGTCACATTCTGCACCACGCCGCTTTGCATCGGAATGAGTGTTCCGGTATCGGCGTCGCAGATCCCGTGCCCGAGTCCTGCAAAAACAAGACTGCCGGGCAGAATAAAGGTCACGGTTCCGATCCCGGCGCCGCTGTCCTGGAGCAAAAGCCCGATCTGGTAACTGCCGTCCGCGGGATTCTTTTCGGGTTGCACTTTTGCGGTAAACTTTTTGCCGGCGCGACGGCAGGTCAGATAAAGGGTTTTCCCTTCGCTCTCGGCCACCAGCTCGGAGAGCCGTGCGGCGTCGCTCAAACTCTCTCCGTTGCAGGCAAGGATATAGTCCTTTTGCCTGATCCCAGCCGTCTCGGCAGGGTTTTGCCCCATGGAAAGGTTGGAAAACCCGACGACAAGAAGCCCGTCGGTTCGGTATTTGGTTCCAAAGGCCATGCCGCCCGGGATCACCGAAAGGCCGCGCACCTCTTCCCTTCTATAAGGAAGGAACTCTTCCGCGCCGACCGTTGCCGCCACCGAGATCTCGGCATCGTCGTCCACAAAATTCATCACCGCCCTTATCGGCGTGTCCCCAAAGACAGGCGAGATGCAGGTGAACACGGTAAGTGTCATCAACAAAAAGCACCCGATTGTTTTCAAGATTCGTTTTTGATTCATGGTTGCTCTTTCCTCTCTTGTAAAAAAGCAGTTCGGCTCGTCGCCGCTCTGCCAAATTACTGTATGCGTTTTCGCGCTTTTTTATCAATAACAATTCTGCCCAAAAACAAAAAAGCCACCCGCAAAAACGAGTGGCTTTTGAAAAAATCTGTTTGGAAATTTTTACCGATCTTCTCGGAAGTAGGAGAGCCCGAGCGCGCCGGGCGCCTGATTCTCGCGCTTGTTGCGGATACTGGTAAAGACCAGCACCACGACGGTGATCACGTAGGGCAAAAGTTTGAGAAGTTCCTTTTGCGCGGAGGTTCCGTTCAGAACGAAGGCCGCGATCGACAAAGCGCCAAAGAGGATCGAGCCGAAAATGCTGATGCCCGGCTTCCAGAGCGTGAAAATGACGAGCGCGATCGCAAGCCATCCAAAGGCTTCGATGGTAGACGCGTTCTCCCAGGAACCTTTGAGATAGTCCATGGTGTAGAAAAGTCCGCCAAAGCCGGCAACCGCACTTCCGACAAGGATCGATACATATTTGTAAGCCGTCACATTGACGCCGGCGGCATCGGCAGTCGCAGGGCTTTCTCCGACCGCACGCAGGTGCAGTCCCACGCGGGTGCGTTTCAGAACGATTGCAAACAGAATCGCAAGCAGAATCGCGAAATAGACGAAAAATCCGTGCGAGAAGAAAACTTTCAGCACGCCGTTTGCGTCGGGATCGTTCACAATGCCTTTTGCAAAAAGTTTGCTTGCGACGCCAAAGTAGCTGTCACGGAGAGCACGCGGAACGTAAGTATCCATAATGAACTGCGAAAGACCCGCGCCGAAGGTGGTCACGGCAAGACCGGTGATGTTCTGGTTGCAGCGAAGTGTTACCGTGAGAAAGGCGTAGATTGCGCCGGTCGCGGCGGAAAACAGGATGGAAAACAGGATCGAAACGAGCAAAAGCGGCAACCACTTCGCGTCGGTCTCCTGGGCAAGCCCCTTCATGTAGAGAAGGGCGCCAAAGCATCCGCCCGCGGTACCCATGCACATAATTCCGGGAATTCCGAGGTTGAGATGTCCCGCTTTTTCCATGAGCGTCTCGCCAAGGCATCCGTAAAGAAGGACAACGCCGAGCGCAATCGCGCCGACAAGGAAGGTCACAAGCATTTATTTGTCCTCCTTTTTGCGGAATACGATCTTATAGTTGACAAAGAAGGCACAGGCAATCACGCAGAAGTAGACGAGGCCTACCACGATGTTGGCGATCGAGTCACTGCTGAGTCCGAAATCGGTTCGCACCTGCAGCATTCCTTTGCTGATAAAGGAGATGAAGAAGCAGGTCAGCATCATCACGAGCGGATTGAAGGCGGCGAGCCAGGAGGTCATGATCGCGGTAAAGCCCATGTTGTTCGCCGCGGCGTCGCTGACGGTATGATCGACGGCTCCTGCAATGAAGAAGCCGACAAGGCCCGCGATGGCGCCCGAGAGGATCATGGTACGAATGATGACTTTACTCACGTTGATGCCGACGTATTTTGCGGTGTTGACGCTCTCGCCGACGACCGAGATCTCATAGCCGTGCTTGCTGTACTTGAGGTAGACAAACATAAAGAGCGTCAGGATCACGAAAACGAGAATGGTCAGCAATTGGTCGTTGTAGAGTTTGGGGAGATTACCATATCCGATCGGCGTCAAAACGCCCGAACCGCTCTTGACCCAGGAGGCAATGCAGAAGCGGACAAGCCCTATGGCAATGTAGTTCATCATCAGGGTAAAAAGCGTTTCGTTGGTGTTGAAAAAGGCCTTGAAGAGTGCCGGGATCAACGCCCAGATGATTCCTGCGGCAACGCTGGCCAGAAACATGATGAAAATCAAAAGTCCGTTTGACACTTTACCGCCGAGAAAGTTCATGCAGGCGACGGCAGAAAGGCAACCAACAAGGATTTGTCCATTGCCACCGAGGTTCCAGAACTTCATTTTGAAGGCCGGGATCAGTGCAATCGAAGTGCCGAGGAGCAGGGCCATATCAAGGAGCAATACCCAGATTCTTCTGGAGGATCCGAATGCACCCTTGAACAGGTAGACAAAGAAATCAACCGGACTTTTTCCCGCAAATCCGGCGCAGATGAGGCTGGAAAGAAGCAGGCCGGTAATGATTGCAACAGCGTAAATCAGGATCTTTTTCCAAACCGGGATGTTGATCCGTTTGATGACGTGAAAGGGCAGGCTGAAACGCTGTTTTGTGGTTTCTTTCGATTCATTCGTTTTATCCATTTGCGTTGCCCTCCCCTCCGTCTGTTTTGGTCATGAGGAAGCCGACTTCCTCTTTGGTCACGGTGCGCGCGTCAAGAATCCCCGCCACACGTCCGGAATTGATCACAAGGATCCTGTCGCAAAGGCCGAGCAGAACGTCAAGGTCTTCGCCGACAAAAATTACGGCCACGCCTTCTTTTTTCTGTTTGTTGAGCAGATTATAGATCAGATACGACGAGTTGATATCAAGGCCTCTGACCGGATAGGCAGCCATAAGCACCTTGGGAGCGAGCGAAATTTCGCGACCGACCAGCACCTTTTGCACGTTACCGCCCGAGAGCTTGCGCACCGGGGTATGCAGATCGGGAGTGACGACCTCCAGGTCTTTTACGATGGTATCGGCAAGCGACTCGGGCTTTTTGCGATTGAGAAGCGCCGAGTTCCCTTTGCGGTAACTGCGAAGCATCATGTTGTCGACCAGATCCATGTTGCCGACCAGTCCCATGCCAAGCCGGTCTTCGGGAACGAAGGAAAGTCGGACGCCGAGCTCGCGGATCTGGAGCGGCGTTTTGTCGCGCAGACTCATAACCTCGTCCTCGTTGAAGAGGATCTTGCCGTCGTTCACCAGTTTTTTGATCTCGCTATTGCTCTTGCCCGAAAGATCGACAGGCGTTCCGTCTTCATAATGGAATCTGCCCTCTTTGGCAAGGAATTTGACCTCATTTAAGGTTTTGTGGTAGAAGGAGACCGGCAAATTCTTTTTCGGGCGATTGAAAATGATCTCACCCGAATCGAGCTTTTGAAGGCCTGCGATTGCTTCCAAGAGTTCTCTCTGCCCGCTTCCCGCAATGCCCGCAATGCCGAGGATCTCGCCCGAACGGGCGGTAAAGGAAACGTGATCAAGCACTTTCACGCCTTCGAGATCGGTGCAGTTGAGATCCATCACCAAGAGGCGATCCTGCGGGTTTTCGACCAGACTGCGGTCGATGTTGAGCGTCACTTTTTTGCCGACCATCATCTCGGTCAGCTCCTGCTCGTTCGTTTCGGTCGTATTGACCGTTGCGATGTGCTTGCCCTTGCGGAGCACGGCAACGCGATCCGAAATCTCCATGACCTCGTTGAGCTTGTGGGTGATGATGATAATGGATTTGCCGTCGGCGCGCATGGCGCGAAGCACGTCGAAGAGTTTGCGGATCTCCTGCGGCGTGAGCACGGCGGTCGGCTCGTCCAGAATGAGGATATCGGCGCCGCGATAGAGCACCTTGATGATCTCAACCGTCTGCTTTTCCGAGACCGACATCTCATAGATCTTTTTATCGGGATTTATATGAAAACCGTACCGGTCGCACATCTCGCCGATCCGTTTTTTGACGTTCTTTAGGTTGTATTTGCTGCCGTCCTTGACGCCGAGCACAACATTCTCGGCGGCGGAAAACACGTCGATGAGCTTGAAATGCTGGTGGATCATGCCGATCTTATAGCGAAAAGCGTCCTTCGGCGAGTGAATCAGCACTTCCTTGCCGCCGATAAGGATCTTTCCGCCGTCCGGATAGTAAATTCCGGCAAGCATGTTCATAAGGGTGGTCTTTCCACACCCATTTTCCCCCAAAACCGAGAGGATCTCGCCTTTGCGAATATCCATATTGACCCCGGCGTTGGCCGTGATCGAGCCAAAGGTTTTGGTGATATTCTGAAATTCAATCAAAACTTCGTTTGTCATGGGCTTTTTCTTCCCTTTCCGTAGAACCGGTATAAAATGACAGGTAGGGTTGCCGCATAATGCGGCAGCCCTATGGTCTGTCTTATCTGATCTGTCCTCTTTTGAAGCGATCTTATTTGATGGTAATACCGTCGATGATGATATCGAAGTAAGGAGCCGAACGGAATTCGCTCTCTGCGAAGTAGGTGATGCCGCCGGCGGTCTTGATGACGTTGGTCTCACCAACATAGGTGCCGTCGTCGTTGACGTCTGCGTTGTAAGCGGTCAGATGTCCGGACTCATCCATCGTGATATATGCGGCTTTGCTGAAGTCGGAAGTGTCAGCCTTTGCGTTCTTCACAGTGAAGGTAGAGCAATCAAACACTTTGCGAGTGCCGTTTGCAAGCTCTGCTTTGACAGCGGCGAGTTTCTCAGCGGTGCCGGCAGCAGCGGCGGAGCCGAGTTCGGTGAGAAGAACCGAGTTGGTATCAACGGTACCGGTCCAGCTGTCGTCAATGTTCTTGCCGTTCATTGCGCAGTCAATGGCATACTCGAAGTAAGGCTGCCAGTTGATTCTGGAAGCGACCACGAAGGAGTTCTTGCCGGTCACGCCGTTGTAGGAGACGTTGGGAATATTTCTCTCTTCGCAAGCGGTGGGAGCACCCATCGAGTCAGCGTGCTGGGAGATGAGTTTGCAGCCTGCGTCGATCAGAGCCTGCGCGGTAGACTTCTCGGCAACTTCATCGTACCAGGAGGAGGTGTAGCGGACTTCCATGGTCACGTTGGAAACGACGCTCTTGACGCCGAGGTAGAAGGAGGTATAACCGGAGATGACTTCTGCATAGGGCCATGCGCCGACGTAACCGATCTTTGCGTTCTCGTCGGAAACGTTGCCTTCTGCATCACCATAAAGCTCCACGAGCTTGAGTCCTGCGGCAACGCCTGCAAGGTAGCGGCCTTCATAAATGGAAGCGAATGCGTTCTGGAAGTTGGAAACACCGGCGGTGTGTCCCTGCGTACCGGTAGCATGGCAGAACTGGACGTTCGGGAATTCCTTTGCGGCCTTGAGCATGTACTGCTCATGTCCGAAGGAGTCTGCAAAGACGATGCCGTAGCCGTCGTCTGCAAATTCAGCAGCTTTGTTGTAGCACTCGTTGCCTTCGGGGATCTCGGTCACAACGGTGCCGGTCACATTCTTGGCATCGCAAGCGGCCTTGAACGCGTCAATGAAGTTTTTGTCGTAGGTGGAGCTGTCACCGTGCAGGCAAATAAGAGCGGCCTTGAAGTTGGTCTCATCCTGCTTCTTGCAAGAAGCGGTGGCAACGACAAGGGTTGCGATCATGAGCACTGCCAGGACAACGGACAGAATTTTCTTGAACATTTTCATGTTCCTCCTAAAATAATTTTTATTTATTGGGGATGGGGACCCCGATAAATCGAAAACAGAAAGAGGGCGGCGCAGTCCTGCCTTAGCAGAACTTGATTCCGTCCTCCGGCGACATGGAGGCGATCCGGGCAAGAGATTCCACACGGATCCCTTTGCCGCGAATGAGGTTGCCCCCGTCTTGATATGCTTTTTCGATCACAATGCCGCAGCCCACGACTGTGGCTCCTGCTTTTTTGCAGAGCTCGATGAGCGCAGAGAGGGCGCTGCCGTTTGCAAGGAAGTCGTCGACGATCAGGACGCGATCCTCTTTGGAGAGGTACTCGCTCGAGACGCGAATGACGTGATCGGTGTTATGGGTATAGGAATGCGCCATGGCCTCGTAGACCTTGTCCGAGAGGTTCGAGGTCTTTGCCTTTTTGGCAAACAGCACCGGGCAATGAAAAAATTGCGCTGTCAAACAAGCTACACCGATGCCGCTGGCCTCGATGGTAAGGATCTTGTTTACACCGCAATCCCGGTAGAGGTTGTAGAACTCTTTGCCTATTTCGCAGAGGAAGTCCACGTCGATCTGGTGGTTGAGGAATCTGTCGACCTTCAGAACATCGCAGGGGTAGACTTTGCCCTCTGCCATGATCTTCTGCTCCAACAGTTTCATCGTGGGTACCCTCCTCAAAGCAAGAATTCTCGCGAAGAAAAATTACACTTTTATTTTACCAAAACCGCCGCTTTTTGTCAATCGTCAAAGAGGCAAAAAACGACAAGTTTCAAGAATCTTTTTTGGCAGTTTTCACAAAGAGTTCCCCCGGAAGAGCCCTCATCCGTCACGGCTGCGCCGTGCCACCTTCCCCTCAAGGGGGAAGGCTTTAAAAATCAGCGATTCCAAGCAAAAAAATCAAAGAAAACGGATGATATCCCTCGTCAATTGTTTCCCTTTTGGCCGTTTTTCTGAAAGGGTGCGGGAGAACTCTTTTTTCAAAAAAGAGTTCTCCCGCCACATTCTTCCTTCCCTTTATTCCTCCACAATCTCCACGCTCTCGATGACGACGGGAGTTTTGGGAACGTCGTCGAACCAGCCCATGCGTCCGGTGGGGACGGCGGCAATTTTATCGAGGACGTCAAAGCCGTCGGTGAGTATCCCGAAGGCGGCGTACTGGCCGTCGAGGTAGGGTGCATTGGCGTGCATGACAAAAAACTGCGAGGAAGCCGAGTTCGGCTGGTTGGTGCGCGCCATTGAGAGGACGCCGCGCTGATGCTTCAGATCGTTTTTTGCAAATCCGTTGGAGGCGAACTCGCCGCGGATCGCGGGGGTATCGGTCTCGGAAAAGTCGGCGCGATAACCGCCGCCCTGGATCATAAAGCCGGGGATGATGCGGTGAAAGATGAGGCCTTCAAAAAAGCCGTCTTTTGCCAGGTTCAAAAAATTGGCGACGGTCAGCGGCGCTTTGTCGGGATAAAGCTCAGCGGTCATACTGCCGAAGTTTTTCACGTTGATTTTGACGATGGGATTCATAGGTTGATTCCTTTCTTTTTATATAACTTCTTCATCGGGGTAAGCAAGGGCGAAAAGCTCGTCGATCCGCGCCTTTTTGCCGCTCAGGTGCAGGTAGCCGAACAGCACCTCCATGCCGGTGGCAGCGCGATACTCTCCGACGGTGGCAGACTTGGGCGTTTGCGTATGCCCCATATTGCGGCCGCGCTTGAAATAGGCAAGCTCGGTCTCATCGAGAGCCGGGAGCAATCGTTTCATTGCCTGCGCCTGCGCCGGAGCGCGAACAAAATCAAGCGCCGCGCGGTTGAGATGCGCCGAGGTGGAAAGCCCTTTTTTGACAAGGTGCTCCCTCACGCAGAGTTCCAGCACGCAGTCGCCGAGATAGGCAAGCGCCGGGACGCTTTGGTCGATAGGTTCCATAGTTGCCTCCGAGAGTGTTTCGATCACCTTTATTATACCGAAAAGGCGGCAAAAAATCAAGGGGCACGCGAAAAAAGGCTCCTTCAAATTGCAAAAAATCATTGACTTTTTCCGGAATATAGGATACAATAAATATGTATATTCTTCTAAAAGGACGTGAAAGAATGGCAAACAGCATGACCGGATTCGGGCGCTCGCGCAAGACGGTGGACGGTCTTGACATCACCGCCGAGATCAAATCGGTCAACAGCCGGTTTTTTGACTGCTCAACTAAGATCAGCCGCGCTTACGGCTATCTGGAAGAGCGCGTCAAGCCCTTTTTGCAGTCGCTCGGCGTCGTCCGCGGAAAAGTGGACGTCTATCTCTCGGTCGAGTCTTCGGGTTCCACCTCCAACAAGGTGCGCCTTGACCGCGACTATCTCGAAAGCTACCTCGAGGCGCTTGACGTGCTGCACGAGGATTATCGCCTCAAGGATGACCGCTCGGTCATGAAGGTGGCCTCCCTTCCCGGGCTCTTCCTCTCGGAAAAACCGAACGAGGACGTCGAGGAGGACTGGCGGCGGGTTTCGGAAGTCTTGAAAGAAGCCGCCGAAAAGTTCTTTGCCGCACGCAAAGCCGAGGGTGCGTCTCTTGCCGCAGATCTTCTCAAAAAGCTCGATGGGATCGAAGCCGTGGTCGGCCAGATCGAAGAGCTTTCCAAAGACGACATCGAACATTACAGAGAGCGACTTGCCGAGCGCGTGAGAAACGCGCTGGCCGACAACCAGATCACCATTGACGAGAGCCGGATTCTCACCGAGTGCGCAATCCACGCCGACAAAGTGGCGGTGGACGAAGAGCTGGTGCGTCTGAGAACGCACATCGCGTCCTTCCGAAAAATTCTTGCCACGGAAGATGCAGTCGGCCGAAAGCTCGATTTTCTCATGCAGGAGATGAACCGCGAGATCAACACGACCGGTTCCAAATGCTCGGATGCCGCCATCGCCGCGCTGGTGGTCGACGTCAAGTGCGAGCTGGAAAAAATGCGCGAACAGATCCAGAATCTGGAGTAAGATAGCGAGGTAAACCATGAAATTCATCAACATCGGATTTGGAAACATGGTGGCGGCCGACCGCGTGGTGGCCATCGCCAATCCGGATTCGGCGCCGATCAAGCGCCTCATTCAGGACTCAAAGGACGACGGCAGAGCGGTTGACGTCACCTGCGGCCGCCGCACGCGCGCCGTGATCATCACCGACTCGGAGCACGTCATTCTCTCGGCCATTCAGGCCGAAACGATCGCCAACCGCCTCGACAACAGCGAGCTTGACGATGAGGACGAGGAGGAAGAGGAATAATGCACGGACAGCTTTTGGTCGTCTCCGGCCCTTCCGGGAGCGGCAAGGGAACGGTTGTCGAGTTCCTGAAAAAGACGCCCGGCTACGATTTTTCGGTCTCGGTCACCACACGCGCCCCGCGTGTCGGCGAGGTCGAGGGCGTCAACTACTATTACATCACAAACGAACGCTTTGAAGAGCTGAAACAGGCGGGCGAGCTGCTGGAATTTACCAGCTTTTGCGGTACCTCTTACGGAACGCCTGTCTCCGAGATCAAAAAGGCCGAGAAGCTCGACCGGGCGCTGGTCTTTGACATTGAGACCGAAGGGGCGGCGAACGTCAAACGCCTTCGCCCCGAGGCCATCCTTGTTATGCTGATCCCGCCCACCTTCCAAGAACTCGAGCGCAGACTGCGCGGGCGCAAGTCCGAAAGCGAGGAAAAGATTGCAAACCGCCTTGCAAAGGCAAAACAGGAGATTCTGCTTTTCGGCAACTACGACTATATCGTGGTCAACGAGACCGGAGGGCAGGAGGAAGCCGCAAAGGTTCTCGACGCCATTGTGCGCGCAAAGATCTGTCTTGCCGCCGGCGGCCCGAAAAACAAAGCGGACGAAGAACTTCTTGCATTCGTTTCCAAGTTTGAAACCAAAAGCCATCCCGACGTCGTCGAAAAATTCTTTTGCAACTGACCCGGTTTCCGGGAAATCTATCGTTTGAGGAGAACAAACCATGCTTCACCCTACCATTGACGAATTGACCAAAGGAAAAATGAACCGCTATGAGCTGGCACTTGCCACCGCAAAATGCGCGCGACTTATCACCGACGAGTACGTGCGTCAGCACGACGCCGCCGAGCGGGCGCAGACCGGCAACAAAGAGACCGACAAGCCCATTCAATCCATGATCGACCGCGAACTGCGCGACGAAAAGGCCGTGCAGGTCGCCGTGGGCCGCCTCTATCGCGGCGAATACGTCATCGACCTTCCCGACGAGAAGGATTTCTCGGACGAGATTTGACCGATGGAAAAGCCTGCCTTCCCTGTCCCCGGGATCGCCGGCATTTGCCTTTTGGACAATCCCTTTTCCATTGACGGCGAATACGATTACAGGATCCCGGAGGAGCTTTTGGGCGACGTTTACCCCGGCCGTTTTGTGTCTGTCCCCTTTGGGGGCGCCAATCGCAAGCATCAGGCCCTGGTTTTGCGTCTCAAAGAAAGCTCCGAGTACAAAGACCTAAAACCCATTCTTTCGGTTTTCTCCCCCAACCTTTCTCTTGATCGGGAAATGCTGGGGCTTTGTGCGTTTATGAAGCAGAGGACTCTCTGCTCTGTCGGGGACGCCGTTCACTCGATGATCCCAAGCGCCGCGCTCTCTCGGCTTGTTTCCTATTATTCGATCCGAGAGGAACAGGTGCTCTCAAGCCCGGAAGAGCTTTCGGCCGGCGACTACGAGCTTTACGATTTTATCAGATCAAAAGGGAAAGCCACCGACAGCGGCCTTTTTGAAAAATTCGGCGCGGGCGTGGAATTGCGCGAGCGCCGACTGGTTGCAAAAGGCTATCTTGTACGCGAAGAAGTTTTCAAAGACTCTGGCGAAGGGCTTTTACAAAAAACCTATTGTCTTGCCGTCTCCCCCGACGAGGCCGGAGAACTTCCCGAATCGGTCGGAAAATTGACCTCCAAACAGCAAAAAGCGATCGTTTCGGCCTTACAGACTTCGGAATCCCCGCTCCCCATGGAGGAGATTTGCCGCCAAGCAGGTACGAGCGAAGCGCCTGTTCGCACGCTTGTCAAGCGCGGAATCCTCATGGAGCTTGCCACGCCTGTGGATCGCAACCCCTATGCGTCTCTTCCCTATCTCGGAAGGCTTCCGCTCACCCTCAACGACGAGCAGACAAACGCTTATAGGACGCTCCGCGAGCTTGCCTTTTCGGGCGAGCCCAAGGCTGCGCTCCTCTACGGCGTGACCGGAAGCGGCAAGACCGCCGTCATGGAAAAGCTCATCGACGATCTTCTTGACGCGGGCAAAGGCGTTATTCTCCTGCTCCCCGAAATTTCTCTGACCCCGCAGACGCTCTCGGTCTTTTGCGCGCGCTACGGCGACAAGGTGGCCGTGATCCACTCTGCCCTCTCGGCAGGCGAGCGCTACGACGCCTACCGGAAGATCCGCGAAGGTCGGGCAAAGCTGGTCGTGGGAACCCGCTCGGCCGTCTTCTCCCCGGTAGAGAATCTCGGCGCGATCCTCATTGACGAGGAACAGGAGCATACCTACAAATCCGATCAAAGTCCGCGCTACCATGCGCGGGACATCGCGCGCTACCGCTGTGCGCACAACAAGTGCCTCATGCTTCTCGCTTCGGCCACGCCGTCGATCGAGAGTTTTTATAAGGCCAAAGAGGGTGTTTATACTCTTTTAAGGCTCAAAAACCGCTACGGTGATGCCACTCTACCGAACGTAGAGATCGTCGATCTGCGCAGGGAAACAAAGAGCGGCGCCATCTCCCCGCTCTCGCGCCGTCTTCTCGACGAGCTCTCGCACAGAAAAGCCGACGGCGAGCAATCCATCCTGTTTCTCAACCGCAGAGGCTATCATCATTTCGTCTCCTGCCGCTCCTGCGGCGAGGCGCTGACCTGCCCCAACTGCTCGGTCTCGCTGACCTATCACACAAGCCCCGGCAAATACGACGCGGGCTACCTTTCCTGCCATTTCTGCGGGCATAGAGAACCCCTGCCAAAAGTTTGTCCCAACTGCTCCTCGCCGCACCTCGCCCCGTTCGGGTTCGGGATCCAACGGGTGGAGGAGGAACTCAAAGCGGCCTTTCCGGATCTTCGCCTTTTGCGCATGGATTCGGATACCACCGCCACAAAATTCGCCTATGAAAAATTGCTCGGCGACTTCCGTGCGCACAAGGCCGATCTTCTTCTCGGCACGCAAATGGTCACAAAGGGACACGATTTCCCGGATGTGACGCTGGTCGGCGTGCTCTCGGCCGACGCCTCGCTCTACCTCGACGACTTCCGCGCCACCGAGCGCACCTTTTCGATGCTCACGCAGGTCATCGGCCGTGCCGGTCGGCACGAAAAAGAAGGCCTTGCCGTCATTCAGTCTGCCAATCCCGATCACGAAGTCATCCGTTTGGCCGCACGCCAGGATTACGAAGGTTTTTACGAGCGCGAGATCCGTTTGCGTAGGCTTCTCACCTTCCCGCCCTTCTGCGACATTGCCCTTTTGACCCTGACCGGCAAAGAGGAAGGGCGACTGCAAAAGTGCGCGCTGCTTCTTTCCGAGGAGATCAAGGATCTGCAAAAGGAATTTACCGAGGTCGAGTTTGTCGCCTTCGGGCCGTTTGAGGCACCGGTTTACCGCGTGGAAAACAAATACCGGATGCGCATGGTGCTCAAATGCAGACTTGGCCGCACGACCTATGAGTTTTTCGCCAAACTTCTCTGCCGCTTTACCGAAAAAGCCGGGAGGCTTGCAAGCCTTTCGATCGATTTCAACCCATCCAGTTTGTAAGGAGATACCCTATCATGGCAAAACTACACATTGTAAAACTCGGCGATGACGTTCTTCGCAAAACCGCGCGCCCGGTCGAGGCCATCACACCTCGCATCCTCACCCTGCTTGACGACATGCTGGAAACCATGCACGACGCAGGAGGCGTGGGCCTTGCCGCGCCGCAGGTCGGCGTGCTTCGCCGCATCTGCGTGATCGAGGTCGAGGAGGGTCACCCGATCGAGCTCATCAACCCGAAGATCATCGCCTACTCGGGCGAGCAGGAGGCCGAGGAGGGCTGTCTTTCCATCCCGAACAAATGGGGCATTACCAAGCGCCCGATGCACGTCACGGTGCGCGCCATGAACCGCGAGGGCGAGACTTTTGACATCACCGGCTCGGATCTTCTTGCCCGCGCCTTTTGCCACGAGATCGACCACCTCGACGGAAAGCTCTTCATCGACTGCATGGTCGAAGAGATCGAGGAATAATTCTTTATGGAAAAACTCAGAATTCTGTTTTTGGGGACTCCAGACTTTGCCCTCTTTTCCCTCCGCGCCCTTTCTGAAGCGGGATATGAGATCGTCGGCGTGGTCACCCAACCGGATAAACCCAAAGGCCGCGGCTATGAGCTTCTGCCCCCGCCGGTCAAGGTCTTCGCACTCGAAAAAGGACTTTCGGTCTACCAGCCGAACACCTTGCGCGATGAGGCGTTTGCCGAGCTTCTCTCCGGGATCGATCCCAACCTCATTGTAGTGGTCGCCTACGGAAAGATTTTGCCCGAGAATGTTCTCGATTATCCGAAATTCGGCTGTATCAACGTCCACGGCTCGCTCCTTCCCGAGTATCGCGGCGCGGCTCCCATGCAGCGGGCGATCATCGACGGCAAAAAGATGACCGGCATTACCACCATGAAAATGGAGGCCGGGCTTGACACCGGCGAGATGTACGAAAAAGCGGCCCTTGCGATCGGTGAGAACGACAATTTTGAAGTCGTTCACGACGCTTTGGGAGAGCTTGGCGCAAAGTTGCTTCTCTCCACCATCCAAAAGCTGGAAGCCGGTCAATTAAAAGGCACCCCGCAGGACGACTCCAAGGCCACTTACGCCAAAAAAATTGAAAAAGAAGATTGCAGGCTGGATTTTTCCGGATCCGCAACCAAACTTCACAACCTCATTCGCGGGCTCTCCCCGATGCCGCTTGCCGTCACAACACTGCCCGACGGCAAACTGCTCAAGGTCGTCGAATCGCGGGTATCCGATTTGACGCTCTCCGGCGCGCCCGGAACGATCCTTTCGACCGACGGTGGGAAAATCACGGTCGCCTGCGGATGTGGAGCGATCGATCTTCTGACCCTGATTCCGGAAGGAAAAAAGAAGATGTCGGCAAAAGATCTGATCAACGGCCGCCGTGTTTCTGTCGGCGACCGGCTCGGTGACAGCTGTGGCTGACGCGCGGGGCCTTGCCCTCTTAGTGCTGGAAAAGTGCGAGGCAGGACAATACGCCTCGCTTGCACTCGACACGGCGATCAAACGGAACAATCTCTCGCCCGCCGACCGGGCGCTTCTCTCCACGCTGGTTTACGGCGTGCTGGAAACAAGGCTGACGCTCGACTATGCCATTGACCGGCTCTCGGAAAACAAAAAAATCGAGCCTGTCGTGCGTAATCTGCTCAGGCTCGGGCTTTATCAGCTCGCCTATCTCGAAAAAATTCCGGATCACGCCGCGGTCAACGAAACGGTGGCCGCCTCTCCCGCACGCGCAAAAGGCTTTGTCAACGCGATCCTGCGCTCTTTTTTGCGCTCTGGGAAAGAGATGCCCCTGCCCGACAAAAATATCGATCCTCTACCCTATCTTTCGGTTCGCTATTCGGTCTGCCTTGCGCTGGTGGAAGAATTTGTCCGTGCCTTTGGAACCGATCGCGCCGAAGCCATCCTTGCCGCCTTTTCGGAGCGGCCGGGACTGGATCTGCGGATCAATACCCTGAAAACTTCGACCGCCGACTATCAAAAGCTCCTCGCGGAGCACGGCATTGAGGCAAAACCGCTCGACTGCGACGGTCTGACACTTGCCGAAAGTCTGCCGGTTTCCAGGATCCCCGGATTTGACGAAGGGCTCTCCTTTGTGCAGGACGAGGCCTCGCAACTGGCGGTCAAAGCCCTTGGTGCACGCCCGGGAGAGATCATTCTTGACGCCTGCGCTTGCCCGGGTTCCAAATCGTTCGGGCTTGCCATTGATATGAAAAACGAGGGTACCCTGATTGCCTGCGACCTGCACGAAAGCAAGCTTTCGCTTGTCAAGACCGGGGCCGAGCGGCTCGGCATCTCAATTCTTTCGGTCGAGCAAAAGGATGCAAGGGCCGATCGCCCCGCATGGCACGGCTTTTTCGACCGCATTCTTTGCGACGTTCCCTGCTCGGGATTCGGCGTGCTTGCCAAAAAGCCGGAGCTTCGCTACAAGGATCCGGCCGAAAGTATCGCGCTCCCGGGTATCCAGCAGGAGATCCTCTCGCGCTCGGCGGAGTTCCTCAAGGTCGGAGGCTCTTTGCTCTACTCCACCTGCACCCTGCTTGAGCGTGAAAACGGCGACGTGGTAAGAGATTTTTTGGCGAAAAACAAGCAGTTTTCGCTCGTCGAGGAAAGAACGCTTTTCCCCGACCGCGATCACACCGACGGATTTTACTTTGCACTGCTGAAAAAAGAAGCATAAAAACTCTCAAAACGAACATTCTATCAAGGAGGCCGCATGGAAACCGAAAAAAAGCCCGAACTGCTTTCGCTGACGCCGGACGAGTTGCGCGCCTCGCTTGTTTCACTCGGAGAGCCCGCCTACCGGGCGACCCAGCTTTTCACACAGCTCCACAGGGGGCTCTCGCCCGATGAAATGACCAACATCGGCAAAGCCACCAAGGAGCTTTTGCAAAAGAATTTTTCTTATCATCTGCCCGGGATCGAGCGAAAACTCGTCTCAAAGCTCGACGGCACGGTCAAATATCTCTTCTCACTTGCCGACGGCGCCTGCGTGGAGAGTGTGGTCATGAAATACGAGCACGGAAACACCATTTGCATTTCCAGCCAGGTCGGTTGCCGCATGGGATGCAAATTTTGCGCCTCGACGATCGGCGGCAAGATTCGCGATCTGACGGCCGGGGAACTTCTCGGTCAGGTGATCGCCGCCGCGCGCGATACCGGCGAACGGATCGGCGGCATTGTGCTCATGGGCATTGGTGAGCCGCTTGACAATTACGACAACGTGCTGAAGTTTTTGCACTTGGTCAACGAACCGGACGGCATTTGCATCGGCTACCGGCACATTTCGCTCTCGACATGTGGACTGGTCGACAAAATCAAAAAACTGCAGGCCGAGGATCTTCCGATCACGCTTTCCATCTCGCTCCACGCGCCGGACGACGAAACGCGAAATGAGATCATGCCGATCAACCGACGCTACGGTGTTTCAGAACTGCTGGACGCCTGCCGCGACTACTTTCGCGCCACCGGCCGCCGCATCTCCTTTGAATATACGCTGATTGCAGGCAAGAACGATTCGGTCTCTCAAGCGGAAAAGCTGGCCTCGGTGCTCAATTCTCACCTGCGCTCAAAAACCGAGACCATGCCGATCCACGTCAATCTGATCCCGGTCAACGAGGTCAAGGAGAGTGGATTTACCAGCGCGGACCGCAAATCGGTCGCCGCCTTTGCAAAAACTTTGGAGTCACGCGGCATTCGCGCAACCGTCCGCCGCAAGCTCGGCGCCGATATCAACGCCTCCTGCGGACAGCTCCGCAAGTCGGTGTTGGAAGAAAAAAAGGCTTAAAAGCCTTCAAACGCCCCTACATATATATAAAAGGAAGAAAACCTTCTGTTTTTGGGGCGTGTGATGTCAAAACGAAAAGAAATTTTTTATTTGTTTTTCTCGATCCTCTGCTTTTTTGCGTCCTGCTGGGTGGTTTTTCACACCCTGTTTGTGCCGCCGAGAGGTGAGGCTATTGAGGAGACGACGGAGGTTTATGAACTACTCGGGTGAAGGACTGCTGCTTTCCAGCGTGGGCGGGCGCTTTTGTGTCCGTCTTTTTCCTCTGCCCGAAGGCCCTCTTTCCGGGAAGACGGTCACAGCCCCGGGGCGTAAATCCCTGCACCGCAAAGGCGACCTGCTCCCCGGCGATCGAGTACGCCTCTCCTATGACGAGAGCGGCGAGAATCTTGTGATCGAGGAGATCCTCCCCCGCAAGAATTTTCTCATTCGCCCGCCAATGGCAAACCTGGACATTTTGTTTGCCGCCATGGCCGCGACCTCGCCGGAGCCCGATCTTTGCACCTTTGATAAACTCCTTGCCATTGCGGAGTTCCACGAGATCGAGCCTGTGGTGCTGGTCACCAAGAGCGACCTTGCCCCCAAAAAGGCAAAAGAGCTTGCCGAGCTCTACCGCAAGGCCGGCTTTACGGCCTTTTGCTTAAGCTCGGAGGGCAAATTTGATTTTGTGGCCCTGCAAAATTACATCAAAACCGCGCTTCCCGGAAAGATCGCGGCGCTCGCTGGAGCCTCCGGGATCGGCAAATCGACGCTTCTCAACCGGATTTTCCCGGATCTGAACCTGACCACCGACGCGCTCAGCAAAAAAATTGAGCGCGGCAAAAACACGACGCGCAGGGTCGAGCTTTACCCAACCTCGCCGGGCGCCGACTGCGGCTACCTTGCCGACACACCCGGCTTTACCCTGCTCGACTTTGAGCGCTTCGACTTTTTTGCAAAAGAGGATCTGCCGCACACCTTCCGCGAGTTTGGCCCCTACTTGGGCCTTTGCAGATACACCAAATGCAGTCACACCAAAGAGGAGGGCTGTGCCATCCGCACGGCGGTCGAGGCCGGCGCAATTGCAAAAAGTCGCCACGATTCTTTTTGCACGCTCTATGAAATTTTGAAAAAGAAAAAAGAATGGTAAAAGAAGAACGGGAAAAAATATGCGGGGAAACTCTTTTTTTGAAGAAAAGAGTTTCCCCGCACCCTTTTAGAAAAAACGAACAAGCCAAAATGTTGAAAAGTTTTCTCCCGATTATTGCATTCGGCTTGCCTCAAAGAACTTCGGATTTGAAAATGGAGTCAAATCCATTCCGCTTTACGCAATTTTTTGCATTTGATTTTTGGAGAAGTCCTGACAAAAACCTTTTGAATGAAATACCACCCCATAGCGGGTGGTATTTCATTTTCGGGCAAGCACTATCCGCTACTGGCAACACACATGTGCGTTTTTGATTGGCCTGCCAGCCATGCAAAGGATTACTTGCCGCCCGTAAACGGGCTGTTCTTTTAGCCTCCCTCCGAGAGGGAGGTGTCGTTTTCGCAAGAAAATGACGGAAGGAGCCTGCGCGACTTTGAAGTTTATGCAAATTCTATTTGTTGCGCGAGCTCCTTCAGTCGCCTACCGGCGACAGCTCCCTCCCGGAGGGAGCCTTTCTGATAGCATCCTGCGCTCGGCTTTGGTTTTGCTTTCTCCTGATCGGTATAACCTTTTTCCAACCACGCGACTATCGCGTGGTTTTCGGGTTACAAAAACACCCCCGCGGGAGAAACCCGCAGGGGTGTTTTGATTGATTTTAATCCAAGGGGATAGTAGGAAGACTCACGCGGGTGCCGGATTGCGCTGAGGCAGCATCCGATTCATCCTGTTCGGCCGGGCGGGCATAATTGCCTTTTTCGTCCACCGTGATATCCTGAGTTATCCAACTGTCGTCATTGTCGCTTCCCTCTTTGTTGGTGCAAGAAAGCAAAGCCAGCACAAGCGAGAGCGCAAGGACGGTAAGGATCAAAATTTTGCAAATGGTTTTCATTTTTGATTAAGAGAAATCCTGCTCGTTATATTCTCCAAAGTTAAAAGTCTGACCAAGGAGACTATTGTTTCTCGATGCCGAAGCGGTGATGACATCGTCGTTATCCAAGGAGATCACTTTCACTTCAACAAGTTCATAATTCTTTTTCATTATCATGTACCTCCCTTTTTATGATTAGCCGAGCGTGGCGACGTAGGCTTCTACCGAAGCACCGTAGTTGTAGAAGGCTTCAAACAGATCCATCGCGCCGGTTTGCTCATTATCGTTCAGATAAGCAGCATAGTGAGCGGGGCCGTAGTTGTTGATCCACGCAAAGTTGGTGGCAGTGGTGCTGGCAGCAGCATAGAGGTCAAACTCAACTCCTGCATATTCCGCCGGGCTGAACGCGTAGGTGAAATCCCAACCGTCAAGCGAATAGGTTTCGCCGTTGACTTTCACACGGGCAAGATTGGAGGCAGTGGACGTGCCGTTGTTGACAAACGTGAAAGTCACAACGAACTTGGAACCAAAGTCGATCTTCGCTTTTTCAAACTTAAATTTCTTCTTCGCGGTATTGTTCTTACCGGTGATATCTTCCGGGAAGTTCTCGGAGCAATAGTCACCAAAGCTTACAGGATCGCCGTCGCCATTCTCCCAAGTGGCCTCGGTAGCCGCAAGGCCTTCGGGGATCGTAATGGTTACGGGCACACCCTTGTATTCCTGTGCCTGTCTGCCAAACTCAAGCATGTCAGCGATGAGCTGGTCGAGTTCATCAGAAGTGCCTTTGACCTTTTCGCAGTAGCCGAGAATGCTGACCGTCTTTGCGGTAGCAGGAATCGCATCGATGCTAAGGACGTCGTCTTCTTCATCTTCAGTGTCCTTGTCATTGATCGTGAAGTTATCGGTGAAGTCGACCGTGAACACTTTGTCCATATCCCACGGGTTGACATTCAGATAGTAGAAGTAACCGCCGTTCTCTTCGTCTTCCTCGTAATCGGTGATGGTGATGAATTCGGGGTTATTTTCGTCATTATAAAGCGCGGTGATGGAAGTGGTATCAGGATCAGAGGTCTGGACGTGCACACCGATTGCCGTGCCGGCGTCGATTGCAACGTTCATACCGTCAATAGCCTTATCGGTGATCGTGACAACGAAGGAAGCTGCTGCGATATCAAAGAATACTTTGTTTGCGGTAACAGCACCGTCTGCAACAACGGTGAAAACATACTCACCGGCCTCTGCGTCCTCGGGGATCTCAATGGTCAGAGTTCCCATTTTGGGAGTGGAGACGTTGTACGCACCGGACCAGAAGTAGATGCCTTGTGCGTCGTTGGCGGTGAAGCCCAACGTGTCGTCTGCGTTATCTTCGCCAACAAAAGTTACGCCCAGACCGTCAACGTCTTCAACGGTCATACGTACAGCGGCAAGACCGGGGTTGTTGGCAATGTTCAGGTCAAGCGTGACCGAAGCGCCGGGAATGGCAACAACGTTTGCAACCTGCACCTGAGGATCATCGTCTGCATGAGCAACAACCACTACCATCGAGCAGAGGAGTGCCACGCAAAGCAACATAGAAACAAATTTTTTCATGATTGGTTACCTCTCATTTTATATGTATGACGGACCATCATTCCTGCGGTCCAAAATCATCAACGGTCACAAGGCCTGCAAAGTACTGGTTGATCAACACCGGATCAAAGGTGGTGATCACACCGTCGCCGTCAACATCCGCGCCTGCGGAGAGGGCGTCGGCAGTAACAAGGCCTGCAAAGTACTGGTTAAGAAGCACTGGGTCAAACGTGGTGATTGCTCCGTCGCCGTCTACGTCGCCGTACATAATGTCGGGCTCGTCGGGAAGCGGATCGCCGTAAGTAAAGGTTGCAGTTTCATCAATGCCCTGTGCGGAAACGCCGTCGACCGAGCAGTTCTTGTAGTAGACTGCTGCGGACTCGGTGGTGGCTTCGGTCTTCAGAGTGAAGTCGGCGATGTCGTCACCTTCCTGCCATGCGACCCAGGTGTGTCCGGTTGCGGGAATTGTTTCAATCTCAACGTGAGTGGAATCGTGTGCACAAACGCGGGTCTTCTGGCCTGCGGTGGTGCAGGTTGCCGCGGTGGTAACCGTCCATTCGCCGTATTCGTGTCCGGTTGCAGGATCAACTTCCTGTGCAACGATCACTGCATTACAAACCGAGCAGTGCGAGCCGGCGGTCAAGCCGTCCTCGGTGCAGGTAGGAGCGACTGCTGCATCTTGAACAACGGTGTGTCCGGTTGCGGGAACCGTGATGTTGCCGAGCAGGTTGCCCTCGCCATCGATGTTCGCGCCGCATTGCTGGCAGACGTAGTGGTCAAGCGTGCCGGCTTCGGTGCAGGTTGCCGGAGTTCCGGGGATCAGAGCGCCGGGAACGTGAACGCCGGTTGCCGCGATCACTTCAACCTCAACGTGAGTGGGGTCGTTTGCGCAAACGCGGGTCCGCTCACCGGGATTGCCACAGGTTGCCTCGGTGGTCACCGTCCAGTCGCCGTAAGCGTGGCCGGTTGCCGAAATGTTTTCGGTTTTGGTCTGGCCGCAGAGCGTACAGGTGAAGGTTCTTACGCCGGTGCCGGTACAGGTTGCCGCGGTGGTGACTTCGCCTGCATCCCAGCTATGGGTGCCGGATACGCAGATCCACTGCAGTTCGCCTGCTTCGGAGCCGCCTGCGCCGCCATTGTCAAGTGCGAGCGCCTGCATGGGAACCATGGCCACGAGCAGCATCATTGCCAACAGAATAGACGATATTCTGGTGAATTTTGTCTTCATCTTTATTTCTCCTTCTGTGGTTTTGGGGCGCAGTTTGGGGAGACTGCGCTAATTGTACGATGATATTGTATCACACGTCAACCGGTTTGTCAAGCGTTTTCCGGCAAAAAAAGCGCAAAAATCATCGTCAAAATCAACAAAAAAACGGCATTTTTTAGAAAAACGCTACTAATATTGAAGACGTGTCGCAAAAACCAATAAAAAAGCCCGGCAAAAACCGGGCTTGAGGAAGAAAATAAATTTATTTTTCAAGGATCTTTCTTGCCACGTAAACGCCGCTGGCCGAGGCGTGCGAAAGCGAGTGGGTCACGCCGCTGCAGTCGCCGATGACATAAAGGCCTTTGTGACAGGTCTCGAGGTTGTGATCGAGCTCGACCTCCATGTTGTAGAACTTGACCTCCACGCCGTAAAGAAGCGTGTCGTCGTTGGCAGTTCCGGGAGCGATCTTATCGAGCGCGTAGATCATCTCGATAATGCCGTCAAGAATGCGCTTTGGCATGACAAGCGAAAGGTCTCCGGGCGTTGCCTTGAGCGTTGGCACGGTAAAGGCTTCGTCGATGCGGCTCTGCGTGCTCCTTTTGCCGGCCATGAGGTCGCCGAAACGCTGGATCATCACGCCGCCGCCAAGCATATTCGAGAGCTTGACGATGTTCTCTGCATAGGCCGTGCTGTCGTCAAACGGATCGGTGAAATGCTTGGAAACAAGCAGGGCAAAATTGGTGTTTTCGGTATGTTTGGAAGGGTCTTCGTAGCTGTGTCCGTTGACCGTGACAATGCCGTTGGTGTTCTCGTTGACCACCACGCCGTGCGGGTTCATGCAGAAGGTGCGTACCAAGTCCCCATACTTCTCGGTGCGGTAAACGATTTTACTTTCATAAAGCTCGTCGGTCAGGTGCGAAAAGACCTCTGCCGGCAGTTCCACACGCACGCCGATATCAACGCGATTGCTATGCGTGGCAATGCCAAGATCCTTGCAAACGGCCTCCATCCACTTGCTTCCGCTGCGTCCGACTGACACCACACATTTAGAACAAGAATAATTCTCATTCTTTGTTTTTACTGTGAATCCGGCGTCGTTTTTTTCAAGTTTTTCGACCGGTGTGCGGAAGAAAAATTCCACGCCTGCCGCAACAAGCTCGCGGTAGAGATTGCCCAAAACCACGTAGTTTTTATCGGTTCCGAGGTGTCGGACCGAGGCGTCGAGCAGGTGCAGTTTGTTCCGGATGCAGAGCTTGTGAATTTCGGAATTGGAGGTGGAATAGAGCTTGGTTCCCTCGCCGCCGTGCGCCATGTTGATCTCGTCCACGTAATGCATGAGTGCGAGCGCTTCCTTTTTGCCGATGTATTCGTGAAGCGTGCCGCCAAACTCGTTGGTGATGTTATATTTTCCGTCCGAAAAGGCGCCTGCGCCGCCAAAGCCGTTCATAATGTCACAGCTTTTGCAATGGATGCAGGCCTTCACCTTGTCGCCGTCGATCGGGCAGTGGCGGCCTTCGAGCGGGTTGCCCTCTTCAAAGACGGCCACCTTCAGATTTTTATTTTCTTTTTTGAGTTCGTAGGCGGTGTAAATCCCTCCCGGGCCCGCGCCCACGATGATCACGTCATACTGTTTCATGGCGTTCACCTTTCTTTGGAATGTTTTCTTTGGTAAATGCCTCGGGCAAAAGAGTGCCGAGGGTCGTGACCTTGATTTGCCCTCCGTCGGTCAGGTAAACCGGAAATTCGGGCGAACAAAACTCCGAGAGCGCCTGCCGGCAGATCCCGCAGGGTGGGCAGAAGGCGTTTACCCCTTCGCCACTCTTTCCTCCTGCGATCGCAAGGGCCGAAAAAGTTTTCTCTCCCGCCGCAACCGCCGAAAAGAGTGCGACCCGTTCGGCGCAGCAGGTGGCGCCAAAAGAAGAATTTTCGATGTTGCAACCGGTGTACACTTTGTTATCGGCGCTCAAGAGAGCCGCGCCGACCGCAAAACCGGAATAGGGCGCACAGGCGTTTTTTCTGGCCTCTTCGGCGATCAAAATCAGCTCTTCCCCGGTCATAAGATTCTCCTTTCGGCACAAAATTGCAGTTTAGTATAGCATCTTTTCCCGCTTTTGTCCAGTCTTTTTTGCAATTTCTATTATATATTATTGGAAAAATAATAAAAAAATTCAAAAAAGCTATTGACAAAGGCAGGCCCCCGTGCTATAATGACGCTACCTCTTTGGAGGGCTTTTTTGTTGTGTCCTTGTGACGCAAGGGTCAAAGAAGTGTGCCACCATGGTCTTTGACCGCGCCCTTTTGAGAGGGAGGTACACGGGCATTCCCGTTTGCCCGGGAATGTCAAATTCAAATAAGGAGGTGCCGCTAAATGGCAAAAAACGAAGTACGAGTCAAGGTTACTCTTGCCTGCACCGAATGCAAGCAGAGAAATTACGACACCAAGAAAAACAAAAAGAACGACCCGGATCGACTGGAGCTTATGAAGTTCTGCAAGTATTGCCGCAAGCATACGCTTCACAGAGAAACCAAGTAAGCAACGGTTGAAGAAAGGAAAATTCGAATGAAACAGTTTAACAAAATTCTCGCCCTTCTTCTGGCCGTGTTTCTGCTGGCCGCACTCACCGTTCTTCCCGCTTTTGCGGATGACGACGGCGAGATGAGCGTGACGGCAACGAGCGAAGAGGGTGAAACCGAAACCGGTGAAGACACCGCCGATGGAGAGGATATCGCCGCTCCCGACGAAACTCCCGCAGAAGACGGAGAAGAAGCAACAAGCGAGTCTGCCGACGAAAAGGCCGACGACGCCACCGCCGAGTCCGACGATGCCACTGCCGTTGACGCAACGGCGACCGGTGCCGACGACGCGGCCAAATCCAAAGGCCTTTCCACCACGGCGATCGTTTGGATCGTGGTGGGCGGTGTTGTGGTTGTTGCCGCTGTGGTGCTTTGCGTGGTCTTCCGCGAAAAGGTTGGAAAATTCTTCCGCGTTTACAAGAGCGAAATCAAAAAGATCGTTTGGCTCCCCTGGAACCAAACCTGCAAGAGCACTCTGGTCGTCCTTGTGATCCTCATCATCTGCGCGGCGGCGATCTGCCTTGTGGACCTTGGCCTTTCCAAAGGATTCCTCGCATTTTTGAATCTTTTCAATTCATAATGCGCTATGAGTGATATCAATGAAATGAACGTAGGCCCGAGATGGTATGTGGCACACACCTACTCCGGTTACGAAGACAAAGTCAAAAGAAGTCTGGAACGGATCATCGAAAACCGCGGTCTTGCTCATCTGATTTTTGACATCGTCATCCCGACCGAAACGGTCGTGGAACAGAACGGCGACACGCAGAAGGAAACCGAAGTCAAAATTTTCCCCTGCTACGTCTATATCAAGATGGTCATGAACGAGGAAAGCTGGCACGCGGTGAGAAACATCACCGGCGTCACCGGATTCGTTGGCCCCGGCTCCCGCCCCACCCCGCTTTCGGATGAAGAAGTGGCCGCCCTCTCGATCGAAAAGACCGCAGAGGTCAAGCTCGCTTTCGCCGAAGGAGACAGTGTTGTGGTCATCGGCGGGCTCTTTGAGGGCTACTCGGGAACCGTTCAGGCAATTTCCGACGATCAGAAGAAAGTCACCGTGCTCGTCAAGCGCGGAAACCGCGATATGCCGGTCGAACTCGAAGTCACCGACGTCAAACGCGCGGACTAATCATCGCAGAAAAGTTTTTCTGCAAGTGGGAGGAAGAAAAATTTTTGAATTCTTCCGCAACAAACCACATTTTTGGAGGATATTGAATTATGGCAAAAAAGATTTTGGGCTACATCAAGTTGCAGCTGCCTGCCGGCAAAGCAACCCCTCAGCCCCCTGTAGGCCCCGCCCTCGGTCAGTACGGCGTGGCAATTCCGGTCTTCACCAAAGAGTTTAACGAACGCACCAAGAACGATATCGGCCTCATCATCCCCGTGGTCATCACGGTGTATGCCGACCGTTCTTTCACCTTCATTACCAAAACTCCGCCCGCAGCCGTGCTCATCAAAAAGGCCGCCGGCATCGAGACTGCTTCGGCTACCCCGAACAAAACCAAGGTCGCAAAGATCACCAAAGAACAGGTCAAAAAGATCGCTGAGACCAAGATGCCTGACCTCAACGCCGCCTCTCTGGAAGCCGCAATGAGCATGATCGCCGGCACCGCCCGCTCCATGGGTGTTGTCGTCGAGGACTAAGGAGGTAGCGGATTATGGCAAATTTCGGTAAAAAGTATGTCGACAGCGCAAAGCTGATCGAAAAAGGAAAAGCTTACGAAGTGGCCGAGGCTCTTGACCTCGCTTGCAAAACTTCCAAGGCAAAATTTGACGAGACCATCGAAGTTCACGTCAGACTCGGCGTTGACTCCCGTTACGCAGACCAGCAGGTTCGCGGCGCTATCGTGCTTCCCAACGGAACCGGTAAAACCGTCAAGACCCTCGTCTTTGCAAAGGGTGACAACGTGGAAAAGGCTCTCGCAGCAGGCGCAGATTACGCCGGCGGCGCAGAATATGCCGACAAGATCGCAAAAGAGAACTGGTTCGATTTCGACGTCGTCATCGCCACTCCGGATATGATGGCTGTCATCGGTAAACTCGGTAAAGTGCTCGGCCCGAAAGGCCTTATGCCTTCTCCGAAAGCCGGCACCGTCACTCCCGACGTTGTCCGCGCCGTCACCGAAGCCAAGGCCGGTAAGATCGAATACCGTCTTGACAAAACCAACATCATCCACTGCCCCATCGGTAAGGCTTCCTTTGGCCCCGAGAAGATCAAAGAGAACTTTGACGCTCTCCTCGGCGCAATCATCAAGGCAAAGCCGGCCGCTGCTAAGGGCCAGTATATCAAGAGCTGCGTCGTCGCCTCCACCATGGGCCCCGGCATCAAGATCAACCAGGCTAAGATCGGTTGATAGCTCAAACAAAACAGGCCTCCCAAAAGGGGGCCTGTTTTGATACAAAGAAAGGATGTTACACATGAAACACCGCATTTTTCTCGCCGTCATCTCGCTTCTGCTGATTTGCTCGCTTCTGGTTGGCTGCAAAGCGATCTTCTCGGGTCTCTTAAACGTCACCTACGCGACCAACACCTACCCCGTGGAGGGTGCGTTCACGAAAATCGAAATCGATACGCGCATGACCGATGTCACCTTTGCGCGTGCCGAGGACGGAGGTTCTCGCGTCGTTTGCGAGGAGCCGGAGAAACTGTACCACACGGTCAAGGTTGAAAACGAAACGCTGAAAATTACCTTGGAAGGCAAAAAGGATTTTTCCTTTTACACAAAAGATATGACGATGGTCGTCTATCTTCCAGTGACCGACTATGAATCCTTACAGATCGGCAACAGCACGGGCGCCGTTCGCATCCCTTCCGGCTACTCGTTTGGAGAGCTGAAAATTACGCTCAGCACGGGCAAAATTGATTTGAAGGAAATCTCGGCAAAAACGATCGACCTCGAGGTTTCCACCGGCAAAATTACAGCCGAAAAGATCGATTGCAGTGAAGCGATCTCGGTGCAAACCAGCACAGGCAATGCGACTCTGACTGATGTAACCTGCAAGGCCCTGAACTCAACCGGAAGCACCGGCAATCTGGAGCTTTGCGATGTTGTTGCAAGCGAGAGCTTTAACCTCAAACGAAGCACCGGTAACATTCGCTTTGCACGTTGTGACGCCGGGGCGATCACCGTGGAAACCTCAACCGGAAAAGTTGTAGGTACGCTCCGCAGCGACAAAATCTTCATTGCCAAAAGCTCGACCGGATCGATCAACGTCCCCGAAACGATCTCGGGCGGCGTCTGCAAAATCATCACTTCAACAGGAAAAATCGAGATTGGGATAGAAAAATAAGGAATAAAAGGATTGTGGGGAGAGGGCTTTCTTTGAAAAGAAATGCCCTCTCCCCACTCCCCTTACCCAAAGAAACTTAAACGGAAAGGTCAGGTTTTTGTTTTTCGGTCAAAGTAAAAATAGCTTTCATCCTGACGGGTAAGAGAAAAGCCCGCATCTTCGATCATGTGCCGCGAGGCGGTGTTTTGCTTGTCACAGCGCGCGATCACAGAAAGGCCGAGTGTCTGTTCGGCAAAGGTCGCGGCGGCCGAAAACGCGGCTTTTCCGTAGCCACGCCCTTGGTATGCGGGCAGGATGCGGCAACCAAGCTCGCAGGTGCCGTTGAAAGTAAAATTCCAAAGGATCGCTTCCCCGATCATCTCACCCGCAGGGGCAAGGCGAATGGCAAAATTGATCGAGTCGCCGACCTGCATATCAAAAACTGCCGAGTCGTAAAAGGTATTCTCGTCGATCGACCCTGTCAGACTTGCGTCCTCTCGATAGTCGTAGCCCCAATAGCGGTTGTTCTCTATATCGGTGTTCAAAATATAGTAGACTTGCTTGTCGGTCTCGCGAAACGAAGTCAGGAAAACGTCGCCTGCGGCAAGCAAAATGTCCTTTGGAATTTTTGCCGCCGGCGAATCGACGTGGACGAGGTATTTATTGCGCTTTTCGATTGGGTGATACTGCATTTTCGAGATGCGAAGTCCCATATCTCCCGAATCGTCCTCGCGGTCTACAAGGCAGAGCGGTTGGTCGGCGAGCGAATCGACAAGGCGGACAAATCCCGAATAGATCGTCGGGTAAGCCCCTTCAAAGCGGCGAAGCGCCTTTTCCACATGGATGAAAAGGGTTTTTCCCACGACCTCACCAATAGCAAAAGCCGCGAGTTCGTCTTTCACAAAAAGGCCGACCGCATACAGGCCGAGTGTTTCGTAGACCGCGAGTAAGTTTTTGGTCTGCGAGAGTTCGATCCTCTCCAAAAGTCCCGCGTCGGGGTGTTCGGTTTCATATTCGGCGAGCATTTTGGCAACAGCCGGAAGATCGGCCGGTGTTAAGCGCCTGATGTCTGGCTCGCCGTAGAGCTTTCTGAATTTGTTGACATGATTGCGCTGGCCGCTGTATTTTCGCCCGGCAAAAGTTTTTGCCTCGTCAAAGGAGTAGATGTAATCGCTCCAGCGCTCGTCGTAAGACCACATGGGCGACTTCAGGCGATCATCCTTTTGGATCTTTTCGAGCGTCCTCTCGTCAACTGCAAAAAATCGAAGTGGCAGATTTTTCTCTTTGATGTAGCAGAGAAGCTCGTCAATCATGCCGGTGGGATCTTTTCCTATAGGGTAGCTGAACGCAGGCTGTTCGCCCACTTTTTGGCAAACGACAAGGGTATCGTTCCGGACGCAAAAGGAAAGATCGGTATCGACTTCCCAGAGAAAGAGCGAGCCTGCGGTCAGATCGTTGATCGTCGGATCACTTTTTTTGAGATAGGGCAGAATTCTTTGGAGCGACGCAAGCGAATATGGTTCAAAGGTTAGCATGGTTTCTTTTAGGCTTTGTTGAATTTTTCCTTTGGCTGTTTGCAACGCGGGCATCTCCAGTCATCCGGCAGATCTTCAAAAGCGATGCCGTCGTGCTCCGCGGGATCATAAACGTAACCGCAGATCGAGCAGACGTATTTGCCGCTGGCTTTCGTTTCGGAAAAATCGACCTCGGCAAGCTCTGTGGGCACGGGATGATCGAGATCCATCACGCGCCCCGCTTCAAGATTTTCATAGCCCTGCGGTGTATGCGTTCCGCAATAGACGGTCGGATTGTTCTTCACAAATTCACGGACGCGATCGAGCGTTTCACGAGCGGCGGCAAGGTCTTCATAAACCACAGAGAGCTTATTTTCATACAGTGCCTCGTCGACGTAAGTAATATCGCCGTGGAGCATATAAAACAGTCCTTCATTTTCGACGATCACAATGCTGTTGCCGTTTGTGTGGCCCTTGGCTTTGATCAGATAAACGCCGTCAACGATTTTTTGGCTTGCCGGGAAGTTGTGATACGCGCCGTCGGTGAAGCTGACCGGGACGATGTGGGAAAGCCCCTGCAACTCGGCAGCGCTCGTTTCGTCGGCGTTCACGTAGATTTTCGCATTCGGGAAGGAGCGAAGCTCGCCCGAATGGTCGCCGTGCTTATGCGTCAGCAAAATCTTCGTCACCTGCCCCGGCGCATATCCCAGCGCGGCGAAAGCCTCCATGTAACTGCAAATATCTTTTCCGGTAAAGAGCGGGCTTTTTTCGTCCGGTACTTCTTCCGGTGTTCCGGCGGGGAGCCCGGTATCGACAAGGATCACTTCGTCCCCGGTGTCGATCAGGTAATTTTGCAGACTCCCACGATAACGCACGGTCGGATCAAATTTGTCCGCGCCTTCCTCTCCGCCAAAGACAAAGGGCTGGGTATAAAATCCGTCTTTTCTGAATTTGACTGCTTTGATGATCATCATCTTTTCCTCCGTAAAATTTTAATCGGCTACGTCCACGTCCGGGACGATCAAAAGTTCATAGTCGGGGTAACGGGCAGAGATTTCTTTGTAAAGCGTCTCCATGGCCTCTTTTTTGTCAACGTCAAAGCTGAGAACGACGTCAAATCGGATCGTCTTCTTTTCGGTGTCGGCGTAAAAACCGTGCATCTGCAAGGCCCAATCGTGCGAAAGAACTGTTTTTTGAATCTCGTTGCGCATCTCTGCCGCCGCATCGTTCGAGGTATTAAAGGAATACACGCCGATGCCGGTCAGAATGATCCCGGTCTTGTGATAGACGTCGGTCTGGATCTTGCGCGTGATCCTGTCCACGTCGTCCACACTCATGGTGTCGGGAAGCTCGATATGCACCGAGCCGTAGTTCTTATTCGGCCCGTAGTTAAAGAGCGTCACGTCGTAAGCGCCGAGCACGTTTTCTTCCGCACAAATGAGTTCTTTCAGTTCTTTGGTCGTTTCCGCGTCCTCGCGCTTGCCGATGATATCGTTCAGCGTCTCGATCATCATTTCGATCCCGGCTTTGATGATAAAGCCTGCGATGATCACGCCGACGTAGGCCTCGAGCGAGATACCCCAAATGAGATAGACGACTGCCGAGGCGAGCACCGACGAAGAGAGGATGGCGTCAAAGAGTGCGTCTGAACCGGAAGCCGTGAGCGCCCCGGAATTGACCTTTTTGCCCTGCTTTTTGACATAGAGCCCAAGCAGAAGCTTGACGACGATGGCGACCGAAATGATGACGATTGTCACCGTGTTGTACTCGGCGGCCTCGGGAGTGATGATCTTTTTGACCGATTCGACCAGCGAGGTGATACCGGCGTAAAGAACGAGAGCGGCGACGATCATCGAGCTGAGGTATTCGATCCTACCGTAGCCGAGCGGATGTTTTTTGTCGGGCTGCTTTGCGCCGAGCTTGGCGCCGATGATCGTCACAACCGAGGAAAGTGCATCCGAGAGGTTGTTGACCGCATCCAGAATCACGGCGATCGAGCGGGACACAAGGCCGACAAAGGCCTTAAAGCCGACCAAAAGCAGGTTGGTGAAGATCCCGATGACACTGGTTTTGACGATCGCTTTTTCTCTGTTTGCTGCAAGAACGGCAATATCATTTTGTTGTTCTTTCATTTTGACTCCTCTAAGAGCGCTTCGACGGCAGCTCTGACTTCTTTCATGTCGACCGTCGGCTCAAATCTTGCTACGACTTTCCCGTCTCTGTCCACGAGGAACTTGGTAAAATTCCATTTGACATAGGCCTTATCGCCAAACTTTTTGTTGTTCGCGTTGGCAAACTTGTTCATCATCGCGTTCTTCAGCCCTTTGCCAAAGCCCGCAAAAGGTTTTTCGGTGGCAAGATAGGCAAAGAGCGGGTCGGCTCCCTCTCCGTTGACGTCGATCTTTTTGAACTGCGGAAACTCGGTGCCGAATTTGAGCGTGCAGAATTCGTGAATTTCGTCCTCACTCCCCGGCGCCTGGTTTGCGAACTGGTTGCAGGGAAAATCGAGAATTTCAAAGCCTTTTTCTTTCAGATCTTTATACATCGCTTCCAGGGGCTCGTAGTGCGGCGTAAATCCGCAGCCGGTCGCCGTGTTGACGATCAGCAACACTTTTCCCGCATATTCGGAGAGGCTGACATCCTTCCCCGCCCTGTCTTTCACCGTGAAATCGTAAACTGTTTTCATGACTCTCTCTCCTTTTCGGTTTCTAATATTTTATAGAGAATACGGTAAAGCGTATTCGCTTCCTCTGGGGTAATGCGAAATTCTTTCGCCATACATTCCGGCACGCAGAGCGCCTTGTCCTGCAAGGCTTTTCCGAGAGGCGTCAGCCTGATTGCAAGCGCACGCCCGTCGGTCGGATCCTTTGATTTTTCAATGTAGCCCTTGTCTGCGAGCTTTTTGATGAGCGGCGTGAGCGTGTTGGATTGCAGGTCAAGCGACTCGCAAAGCACTTTTTCGCTCGCCTGTTCTTTTTCCCAGAGCACCATCATCACAAGGTACTGCGTGTAGGTCAGGTCGAGCTTGTCGAGAAGCGGCTTGTATTTTCGTAAAACCAGGTTCGAGACCGCATAGAGCGGAAAGCAAAGCTGGTTTTTGAGCCGCAAAGAGTCGTAGTTTTCGTTCATATTCGTTTCACCTCAAATAAATTATATCGCACGCGATATAATTTGTCAAGAGGGAAAATGTTTCTTTGTAAAATAAATCATCCTGCTACGCAAAGCAAGGTTCGACCCCGACCACCGGCACCAAAAAAGACGGCAACCTTTTCGGTTGCCGTCTTTTTTGTATAAGACTACCAAAATGATACCAAAACCATTAGAAAGACTACCAAAATGATACACGCTATTCAGCCCGACAAGCCGAGATTTATCGTACAAATGACATGTCACTGATTCGCTTTATCATTCTTTTCCCATCATCCTGCACAATCATCTGAGATACCCCGCCGGCAAAGCCAAACATTTCACATGCGTTCAGTGACTCGACTCCAAGGCCAAGGAACATTGAATTGAAAACGCTCAGCAGATCGCCATGGGAAACGATAATGATGTTTACGGAATCTTCTGCCATCACCTGGTCGAAAAAGGGCTTAAGCCTGTTCCATTCATCACGTCGGCTTTCTGCATCAGAGAAAAGACGGTCATCAATTGTCTTTTCATCGCATTCCAGATTTTCCCGTAACCATTGTACAGATTTTCCGCAGCATCGTCCGAGATTGCGTTCCCTCAATTCCTTTCTCACGATCGGTTCAACCCGAAACCGTGACGCGATGCTGTCGGCAGTTTGTTTTGCTCGTTTTAGGTCAGAAGTATATAAAATGATTTCTTTACCATCCAACTCCTGCTTCAGCTTTTCGGCAATTCGATCGGCCTGCTGTTTTCCTAAATTTGTCAGATTCCAGTCCGTCCATGAACCTACCATACCATTGGTATGGTGCTCAGACTGCGTGTGCTGAACGGTGTAAATTTTTTTCATTCAATAC
>JAFSSP010000021.1 GCA_017450945.1 Clostridia bacterium
ATCCTGAGCCAGGATCAAACTCTCGAAATCATGGTATTAAAACCGATCTAAATAGATCGAATCTAATCTCTTGCTTCGAGTTTCTCTCTTAGCTTTCTTTACTTTTGTTGAGTAGTATTCTCATTACGAATTGTCGAGATCCGTACACAAGTTTTTCGTCTTTGTACTTCTCTCTTGTTGTTCAATTTTCAAGGATCAGTACCATCGCCCTTTTGGGCGACAGCCTTGTTATTCTATCACGCGACTTTTATTTTGTCAAGCCCTTTTTTAGAGTTTTTTTGCATTTTTTCAAAAAATTTTCGTTTTTTTGCAATGCGTAAAAAGACTTTTCCCGAGAAAAGCAGAATTTGTGCAATTTGAAAAGAGGCCGACCGGATGGGTAGGCCTCTTTTCAAAGGTTGCAAATCATTCATTAAGTAGAGCAATCAATCTCTCCTCCGCAAAGAAGCGGACGGCGAGTTTTTCTTCCGAGACGGTGGCAAACAGCCAGTAGGAGTTTTCTTTTTTGAGAGTTCCGAGGTAGGAATAACGTCTGCGTTCTGGCTCGGCGAGGAGTGCTTTTGCGGCTTCGTTTACGCTCGACTCGATTGCTTCGATCTCGCTTTTGGAGATGCGGCAGACGACCCGGCTCTTGCGGCCGACTGTTTCCTCGATTTCAAAGAGCCCGTCCTCGGTCAGGCGATAGGAATAGCTCTTTGCAAGCAACATTTGCAGAGCCACCGCACTGATCAGAAAGAGCGTTGCAAGCAGTTGCAAGAGCCACGGCAGAGCGACCTTTGGAACAAAGGAAGTCGCGAAGAGCAAAAGGCCGAGCAAAATGCCTGCGTTGCGGAACAGTTTTTCGCCCTTGCGCGGCAGGTTTGGCGTATAAATATAGCTCATGCGGTCACTTCCCCACGCAGAAATGCGAGAAGATCTCGGAGACGACGTCCTCCGAAACGCTTCTGCCGTCGAGCTCGGAGAGACTTTCCATCGCTTTTTCAAGATCGCTACAAACGAGTTCGACCGAGATGCCGGACAGGAGCGCGTCTTTTGCGCGTGCGGCGGCTTCCTTTGCGCCAAGCACTGCGGCGTACTGCCGGGCGCTTGTCAGGATCGGATCTTTTCGCAGGTCGATCGAGCCATCCACAAAGAGTGTTTCGACAAGTTCTTCAAGTTCTGCGAGTCCTTCCCCGCTCTCGGTCGAAATGGACAGAACCTTTTCAAAGTGCTTTTTGCAGAAGGCAAGCGTTTCGTCCTCGCCGCTCCAGAGGTCACATTTGGTCACAAGCGCGATGGTCGCTTCCTTGCGGCCGGAGAGACTCTCGGTAAGTTTGAAATCGTCTTCGTCGGGCTGTTTCGTCCCGTCGAAGAGCGCAAAGACAAGTTCGGCCTCGTCCAGCGTTTTTTTGGCGCGGTCGATGCCGATGCGCTCGACCGGGTCATCGCTCTCGTGCAGTCCTGCCGTGTCAAAAAGGCGCAGGGTGACTTTGCCGAAGGGGACTGTCTCGGAAAGGACGTCGCGCGTGGTTCCCTCGACCTCGGTGACAATGGCGGCATCGCGGCCGACCAAACGGTTATAGAGCGAGCTTTTTCCGGCATTGGGTCTACCGCAAATGACGGTGGCGATGCCTTCTGCAATTGAGCGCCCGGTCGTATAGGTCGAAAGAAGCGACTCGAGCGAGGCCCTGGTTGCTTCGATCTCGGCGAGAAGTTCGGATTCGGAAAGATCGGCAAGATCTTCGTCCGGGTAGTCGATTTTGGCATAGACCGAGGCAAGCAGGCGTCGGAGCGAGGCGTAGATGTTTTCCATTTGCGCCTCGAGCTTGCCGCTCATGCCGGTGTGCGCAAGCGTCAGTTGGGTGTCGGTCTTAGCGTCGAGCATGAGCCCGAGCGCCTCGGCGGCAGAGAGACCGAGCTTGCCGTTTAAGAATGCTCTGCGGGTAAACTCTCCTGCCATTGCCGGTTTTGCACCTGCGGCAAAAAGGGCGGCAAGAATCTTTTCGGTCAAAAGGATCCCGCCGTGGCAGGTCAGTTCGACCGTATCCTCGCCGGTAAAAGAGGCGGGCGCACGGAAGACCACGGCGATGCCGTCGTCAACCGGCACAAAAGCGCCGCTCTCGTCGGGCGCAAGAATGCTTCCGTAGATGGCCTGACGCGCGGGTAAATCGGCAAGGGATTTTTTGTTTTTGGCGCAAAAGACTTTTTCGGAAATCTCGATTGCACGATCGCCGCTGACGCGCAGGAGCGCAACGCCGCCTTTTCCGCGCGGGGTGCTGACCGCGGCTATGGTATCTCCCAACATTCCGGTTTTCTTCCTTTCTATCATAATTGTAGTTTTTTACCAGCCTCCATCCGAGAGGAAGACTTTTTATCAGCCATTCGTTGGCTTGATTTGCAAAACGCCCGAGTCCGCTTTTTATTTGACAACGTAGGCGCAAAGAAAAAGCTTGGCAAAAAGAAAGCGCCAAAAAGGATTTCGCCGTCTGCGGACGGCGACGAGGGCTACGCGCCCTCGATGGCGCAAACTTTTGAAAAAGTTTGATCAAAACTTTTTATAGATCATCGGTTGATCCGAAGTTCAAAAAGGAGACTGCAGTACAGCCCCCTTTTGTGGTTTATTGCTGATCTTCGGCTGCAAAATCCTCGAAGAAGCTTTCTTCTTCGACAGTCACGTCTTCTTCAAGGAAGATGACCACGCGGCGGTTGTCGTCGGCGCCGATGGAATTGGTGGAAACGCCTTCGATCGACTGCACTTCGGAGTGAATGATGCGGCGTTCGTAGGGATTCATCGGCTCAAGCATGACGCTGCGTTTGCCCTTGAGCACCTTGTTGGCCATTCTGCGAGCCAGGGCTCTGAGCGCATCCTCGCGCTTGTTGCGATAGTTTTCGATATCCAGCGTGATCCGGGTGTACTCGCGCTTTTCGCCCTTGGTCTTTTTGTTGGCGACGAGGTTTGCGAGATACTGGAGAGAATCGAGCGTCTCCCCATGGTGACCGATGAGCAGTCCTGCGCCCTCGCCCTCAACCGTGATGACGGTATCATCGTTGTTGCCGGGCTTTGCTTTGATGACAAGATCAAGCTCCATATCGGCGGCGATCTTTTTGATGAATTCGAGTGCCAGATCCGAACCCTTGATCGCATAGCTTGCAGAAACCTTTGCGTCGGCGGCACCGATGCCGAGGAAGCCTTTTTTGCCCTCTTCGAGGACGGTGAATTCAACTTCCTCTTCGGGAAGTCCAAGCTGGCGAAGGGCCTCGGCTTTGGCTTCGTCAACCGTTTTTGCCGTAATAATCAATTCTTTTCTCATGAGTTTACCCCTCACTGCTTTTTGTTTTTATCGGATTTGTCTTTTTTGGAGAACAGGGATTTGAGCTTGTTCTCCTTGGGAGCCTTATCGCTCTCGTCTTTTAAGGGAGCGGCCTCCACGGGAGCCGATTTTTCCTGCGGCTCTTCCTCTTTTTCGGCTTCTTCCTGTTCAAGTGCTACCTTGCGGGCAAGTGCGGCCTCGCGCGTGTCGTCGTAGTCCTCGTCGTCGATGTGGTGGAGCGAGCGGACGCGTCCCGCGTTCTCCGACTTGACGACGATCTTTTTGCCCTTCATCTCTTTTTCGGCCTGCTCGTAATCCTCTTTGGTGAAGGTCGGCAGAGGCATCACTTTAGACATGATGAAAGACTTGAGCAACGCCAGAAGACTGCGGAAAATCCAGTAAACGCCCACAACGGCCGGCACCATGAAGGTAAAGACGGTGGACATGGCCGGCATGGTGATATCGGTCATGGCGTTGGAGCAAGCGACCTGACGGTTGTTGCCGCCCTCGGGGGTGATGGGCTGCGGCATGAATTTGCGGTTGAGTTTGGAAGAGAAGAAATAGGCAAGGAAGGTCAAAACAGGCACCAAAAGCAGTACCCAACCGTAATTCTTCAGCGTGAAACTGGGGATCAGGCCAAAGTTGACCGGCCCGATGTTGAAATTGGGGATGCTGTCCTGAATGCTCTCATAGCTCTTCAGCACTTCGGCACCGTTGGAAAAGACACGGAAATCGGAAAGTCCGCTCAGGTCGACTCCCTTCAGAGCCGACAAAAGCTCGATCTCACTGCCTCTTTGCGAGAGCGTCATGCCGAGACCGCCGGCCGCTCTTGCCGTGGTGACATAGGTGGAAAGCGCGGTGCCGATCTGTCCCGAAAGGCCCAGCACATACTGCAAGGGCTTGATGACGATCTGGTAGAGCACCATGATGATGGGGAGCTGGATGATGAGCGGCAGGCATCCACTGTAGGGACTGTAGTTTTCTCTTTGATAAAACTCCTGGATCTCCTGCTGCATTTTCTGCTGGGTCGCCTGATCGGTGCGGCCTGCGTATTTCTTGCGGATGGCCATTTCCTTCGGCCGCAGTTTTGCCTGTTTGATCGAGTTCTTTTGCTGTTTGATGGCAAAGGGGATCATGAGGATCTCCACGATGATGGCAAAGATGCAGATACCAATGATATAGCTGTGGAAACCGAGGTAGTTGGTGATCCAGCTGAGCGCCGTACCGATGGCGCCGTAGATCTTGTCCATAAACCCGGTACCCGGGTTGACGTTGACCGTGACCTGCAGGGCGTTTACGATTGCAAGGACATCGGCATAGTTGAGCCCTTCGATATCGGTGGCTGCAACCTTGTCGCTGTCGGAGGCTTTTTCATTGATGGTGACAAGCACGCGCTTGGCAATGACGAGCTTTTCCTCCTCGGTGGCCGGGTTTTCCACCCCGATTTCGACCTCGCTGTCAAGGAAGCCCTTGGCGCTCATATCGTAGCCTCTGGTGGCGGCAACGAGCATGGCGCGCGTATCAAGATTGTCTTCAGCCTTTTTCGCGTTTCCGACATAGGTGTGGCTGACCATGTTGGCGATCTTTTTGAGAAGATCGGCGTCGGATTTGTTCTCGGCGGTGGTGCTGACGCTTGCAACGTCGCCAAGCCCTGCGGAAGTGCTTGCAGATCTGCAACTTACGAACAGGGCGACCATGGTAATCAGCACCAACGCAAGTGCCGCATACCGTAACATTCGAGTTTTCTTCATAGGTTTTCTTTTGTAAGGTCTTTGACCTTTCTCCCTTCGATTTTTTGGGATCGCGCCGTCTGTGTTTTTGCCCGCACGGCGCCGCGGCGTTTCATTGTGTTCTCTTATTCTGTTCGCTCAAGGTCGTAGAGTTCCGGGTAGTAATATTTTGTCATGGGTCTTGTCTTTGGATTCCGCAGTCCCTTTTCGGGAACCGGGTCATACCCTCCCGTGGAGAAAGGCTGACAGCGGAGAATGCGGCCTACCGACAAAATGAGTCCCACAAAAAAGCCCCGTTTGAGAAAGGCCTGCCTGGCATATTCCGAACAGGTTGGCGTAAAACGGCAGGTGGGTTGCCTTTTGAGCGGGGAAAGGATTTTTTGGTAGATCCGGATAAGAGCGGCAAACAGATATTTCATGTGTTTTCGGGATCTTTTTGCAAAAACAGATCGAGCTTGGAGAAGGCTTTTCGCAACTCGGCTTCCACTGCCGGTTCTTTGACGGAAAGGATTTCCTCGCGCGGGGTCAGCACCACAAGATAGCCGGTTTTGAGCTCGGGCTCGATCTGCCGGTAGGCAGTTCTGAGCAGGCGCTTTGCCCGGTTGCGTTGAACCGCGCCGCCGATCTTTTTGGTGACCGAGACGCCGAAACGGTTGTAACACTTTTTTTGCGGGTGCTCCTTGGCAAGTCTTTTTGCGGCGTAGTCGGTCAGGACAAACACCGAAAGGTAGCGGAGCGAGACCCTCTGCCCTTTTTGAAAGGTTTTTGCAAACAGATGGTGTTCTTTGATGGTTGTGTATTTCATCTTGTCATGTTGCTTCCGTGAAAGTTTTTGAATCGAAAAAATAAAAACACCGCATCCATGGCGAGAAACTTACTCTCCGGCAAGCGGTGTTTTTATGAGCCGGCCGAACCGGAAATCAATAGGTCAGTCTTTTTCTGCCCTTTGCGCGTCTTCTCTTGAGGACGTTTCTGCCGTCGGCAGTCTTCATTCTCTTTCTGAAACCGTGTTCTTTTTTTCTCTGACGCTTTTTGGGTTGATAGGTTCTCAGCATCCCTGTCACCTCCTTCTGGGGAAATCGGAAGCTTTCCGAAATTTTCAGCGATAAAATACGCTATCGACACAATGACGGATACATTATATCCTATCTTTTCCACTTTGTCAAGAGTTTTTTTGCTTTTTTCGTCCGCGGGCCTCCGAAATCGTTGACAAGCGCCCTTTCGCGTGGTAAAATAGAGTCAAAGAAACGGGAAAGGAGGAAGGACGATGCAATACCTGACCGAGGCCGATTTTCGGCGTCAGCTGAAAGAAAAACATACCGGCGGATATTTGTTTTTCGGCGACGAGGACTACCTCAAGCTGAATGCCGTTAAAACCGCGCGGGATCTTGTTTGTCCCGATCCGACCTTCCTTGCCTTCAACGAGATGCGCCTGGATGCCCTGACCTTTACCCCGGACAAGTTGGCCGAAGCGCTCCTCCCCCTCCCCATGATGGCCGAGGAAAAGCTTGTGGTCGTCTCGGGACTCAACCTGAACGCGCTCCGGAAGGATGAGATCGAAGACCTTTGCAACACGCTCTCGCTCCTTTCGGAATACGACTACAACCTCTGCATCCTCTCGGTCGCCTCCGACGGACTTGACGCGGGAAGTCTGCCAAAGCGTCCGTCGCCGCTCCTCTCGCGTCTTTCGGAGGTGCTGACTCCGGTTTATTTTGAGCCGTCGACCGATGCAAAGCTGACGATTTGGGTCGGCCGGCATTTTGAGCATCACGGAATTGCGCTTTCGACCGAGGATTGCCGGACGATGATCGACTACTGCGGGCACAGCATGTTCTCGCTCGCAAGCGAGATCGAAAAGCTCTCCTACTACCTGCTTGCAAACGAAAAAAATCAATTTGAGCGGGCGGCAATGGAACAAGTCTGCACGCCTGCCTGCGAGTACGACGCCTTTGCCTTTACCAATGCTCTGATGAACCGTGAGGCCGACCGCGCGCTCTATATTCTACAGGATTACAAGTTTCGCCGCATGGAACCGATCATGATCCTCGGCAGTGCCACACAGGTCATCTGCGATATGGTGGCGATCAAATCCTGCATGGAAGAAGGACTCGCAAAAGAAACGATCGCAAAGATCACAAGAATTCACGAATACCGCGTGGGACTTTATCAAAAGAGCCTTGCGCGTGTGGATCAAAAGCAACTCCATGACCTGCTGAACGCCTGTCTTGCCGCCGACGCCTCGCTCAAATCGAGCGACAACGGCTACGCCCCGCTCGAACGCCTCGTGTGTTCGTTGTAAGGGACGCGGAGAAGAAGAAAGAATTGCGGAGGAACTCTTTTTTGGGAAAAAGAGTTCCTCCGCACCTCTTCAGAAAAAACGAACAATGGTTATGTTGCCCCGGCGTCAGTCGGGCTTTTTCTTTATCGTGACCTCGCAGGTGCAGTCGTATTTGCTGTCGGCGGTGAATAGAATTTCATCGATCGTCTCGGCAGAAATATGCCCCGAGCGCGGATTTTTGACCGAGAGGACGCGTCCGCGAAGATCGGCTTCGACCTCGGAATATTCAAAGGCAAAATCGGCTTCCTCCATTTCGCAGTCCACAAGCCGCAACCCCTTACAGTAGCAGAGCGGCTGGGTGCCGATGATCTTACAACCCAAAAAGGTCACATTCTCGCCGTACCAGCAAAGATATTCGCCCTTGATGACAGAGTTTTTCACAACGACGTTCTTGGCGTGCCAAAAGGCGTCCTTGGTATCAAAAACGCAATTCTCAACGGTCAGGTTTTCAACATACTGAAAAGAATATTTTCCTTTGAGATGAACGCGCTCAAAAGAAAGATCCTTTGCTTCAAAAAAAGGATACTCGCCTTCGACGCTTGAATCCTCGACGCGGATATTCCGGCTTCGCCAGCCGAATTCTGGCGAGCGCACCTCGGTCTGTTTCAGTTCAACATCTTTACATTCCCGCAAAGCCTTGATGCCAAAAAGCTCGGAGTGCTCGATGGAAATACCCGAGGAATACCAAAGGGACGCGCGGCAGGTCTCGGTCATGCTGACCCGGTCAAGGTGCAGATTCTCGCCGTGCCAGAGCGGATAGCGCAACTCCATTTTGCAGCCTGCAAGCTCGATGTTTTTGCATTCCTTCAGAGCCGACTCGCCGTCCTCGTCTCCTGCAAAAGTGCAATCGATCAGGCGCAAATTCTCTTCTCCGTAAAGGGCGCGTTCTTGCGGAAAGTTTTTTTCTTTGATCTCTCTCATGGGGTCTCGCTTTCTTCTTGATTTCCTATATTTTTTTATTTTAACAGATTTTTTGCGTCTTTGCAAGCTTTTTTGCAGATGGGATCTTTTTTCGGATCGGTTGACAAAAAGCGGGTTATGCTTTATAATAGTAAAGAATATTTTGAAGCGGAAAGGAATCGGCCTTTGACACAGCGCAGAACAAAAAAACAGAAGATCGAGCGTGCGGTAATCCTCATTACCCTTGTCGTGGTACTGGGGCTTCTCGCCTTTTTTCTGCGCGACATTCTCTTTCCGCTCCTTCGGATGCAGTTCAAAAGAGACCGCATTGGCGCCGAGGCGCTTCTGCGCGAGCGCGGATTTCTCGGCTGTCTGACCGTTGTCTTAGTCGAAGCGCTCCAGATGGTGGTCATCTTCATTCCGGCCGAGTTCATCCAGATCTCCGCCGGGCTGAGTTTCCCCTTCCCGGTCGCTCTCCTTCTTTGCGACCTCGGCGTTTGCCTCGGTGCGTCGATCATCTTCCTTCTCGTGCGCCTTCTTCGTTTCCGCGAGGATTCCTACCGCGGCAAGGAAAAAATCGAAGAGTTTTCTTCGCTCTCCAAAAAGAATCACGGCACGGTTTTGCTCCTCTATTTTCTCTTTTTCATGCCGATCATTCCGTTTGGCGCGATCTGCTACTACGGAAGCTCGACAAAAATCAAATACCCTCGCTACCTTTTGACGGTGGCGACCGGCGTGATTCCCTCGATCGTGGTCTCCAACCTTATGGGTGGCGCGGCAAAGGCTTTTTTTGCAAATTCGCTTCCGATCTGGCTGCTCATCCTCATCATCGTCCTGCTTGCGGCCCTGCTCTTTTTTATCATCTACCTGTTTCTCAACAAATTCTATTTCAAAGAGAATCTCGGCACGCCGGATTCGATCCTTAACATCGCCTTTTTCCGCTTTGTGGATTTCATCCGCCGCGGCAAGCAAAAGCTGAGACTCGATCCTTTGCCCGAGGATCTTTCCACTCCCTATCTGCTCCTTTCCAACCACGAATCCTTTTGGGATTTCTACTATCTTTACTGTCTGACGCAGGCTCCGCGCGCCTCCTATGTGGTCAACCGCTACTATCTGACGCGCCCCTTTGCCCGCAGGCACTACAAAAAAGCCGGGTTCATCCCGAAAAAGCTCTTCAATCCGGATCCCGCCACCTCAATGGGCATCATCCGGATGCTCAAAAAAGGCTACCCGGTCATTCTCTTCCCCGAAGGACGGCTTTCGACCGACGGGCGCACAAACCAAATCCGCGAGGAGGGGGGCGCGCTCTACCGCAAACTCAAGGTTGACCTTTTGCTCGTGAAGATCGAAGGCGCCTATTTTGCAAAGCCCAAGTGGCGGCCCTCGTTTTTCCGCTCGGATATTTCGGTGCGCGTGGTAAAACACATCAAAAAAGAAGAACTTGCAAACTACACCGACGAAGAGCTCAACCGCCTGATCTCCTCCTCGCTCTACAGCGACGCCTCGCAATACAAAGAGAGAAACTATCCGCAAATGAACAAAGCGAAAGGCCTTTCGGATATTCTCTACCGCTGCGCCGACTGCGGTGCGCTCTACACGACAGAGGGCAAAGGCAACAGCCTCTTTTGCACCGCCTGCGGCGCCGAGCATACGCTTGACGAGCACTACCGCTTTATCGGGACGCCTACAAGCATTGCCGACTACTACCGGGCGATCGAAGCCTTGGAAAAGAAGGATCTGGACTCGCTCACTTTGACGGCTCCGGTAAAAACAAAGGTATTCGCTGAAAATGGGAAGACCGTCCGAAAAGAAGAGGGCGAATGCCGACTGACAAAAGACGGCTTTTCCTACCGCTCGGCAAAAGAATCCTTTACGATCCCGATCGATCGGCTCCCGGCACTTCCCTACTCGGTGGGCGAGGAATTTGAGGTTTACCAAAAAGAAAACCTCTACTATTTCTATCCGATAGAAAACCGGCGGCAGGTGGTGCGCTGGGCGCTGCTGGTCGACCTGCTCTGTGACCGCAGAAAAGAAGAAAACTGACTTTTTGAAAGGATCCCATTATGAAAAAGAGTGAAAAAGCGCTCATCAATCTGCCGAAAAAAACCTTTATTCAGGTTGTCTGTCTGCTCCTTGGTCTTTTGGTGCTTGCCACAGTTTTGACCTATGTGATCCCGAGCGGAGAGTTTGGAAAGCAATTGGACGAAGCCGGCAATGTGATGCTGGATGAAAGCGGAAAAGAAAAAATCGACTATTCCGTATATATTCAGGACGAAACCGGCTCCGGCATTCCAATCTGGAAGGCTCTGCTCTCGCCTTTCCTCGTGTTCGCCTCTTCGGAAGGGCTTGCCCTGATCGTACTCTCGCTCTTTCTGTTCATTCTCTCGGCGGCCTTTCAGGTGATGAACGACGTGGGCGGCATTCGCTCACTGGTCGGAGCCGTCGCGCGAAAGTTCGAGAGGCGCAAATATCTTTTGCTCGCTCTCCTCTCCTTTTTATTTTACTGCTTTGGCTCGTTCTTAGGCCTGTTTGAAGAAATGCTGACCATGCTCCCGGTAACGGCGGCACTCTGCATTGTTTTGGGCTTTGACTCCTTTACCGGATTTCTCGTTTCGATCATCGCCTGCGGATTCGGCTTTGCAGGGGCGATCACCAACCCCTTTACCGTCCTGCTTGCCTCGAACATCATCGATGTCAATCCGCTCGAGCATATCTGGTACCGGATCCTCATCTTCTTTGTGATGTTCGCACTCTTCCTTTGCTTTTTGTTCCTCTACGTCAAAAAGCTCGAAAAGGATCCGGCAAACAGCCTGACACTCGAGCACGATGCCGCGGCGCGTGGGACTCTGACCGAACAAGACTTTGCCTCCGACTCCCAAAAAGACAAAAAAGCAAGGATCGTTTACAGCGCGTTTTTGCTTGTCGCTCTTGCGCTCATCATCGTTTGCTCTTCAATAGAAGGCATTCGGGAAGGCGGCTACACGGTACCGATCCTGGCCGGATATTTTCTTCTCTTTGGCATTGGCGCAGGTCTTATCGCCTCAGAGGATACAAAACAGGTGTTCCGCAGTTTCGGCAAAGGATTTGTCGGGGCGCTTCCCACGCTTGCCTTCATCGCGCTCGCCTCTGCCGCGCGCTACATTTTGGAGGAAGGAAGAGTCCTGCACACGCTGGCCCATGGGATCAACAGCTTTGTCGAGGGCAAAAGCCCGATCGTTGTGGCGCTCATCATCTACCTTGTTGTACTGGTGCTTGAATTCTTTGTTTCCTCTTCGACCGCAAAGGCTTTCCTTGTGATGGGACTGCTCTCCGCCTTGAACATCGGCCTCTCCAAACCGCTCATGGTACTCCTTTACACCTTTGGCGACGGATACACCAACGTCATTTTCCCCACGTCGCCGGTGCTTCTCATCTCGCTCTCGATGATAGGCCTTGACTACTTCAAATGGGTCAAAAAGAGTGTTTGGCTCTTCCTTTACAACTTCCTTTTGGTCGTCCTTTTTATCGTGCTGGCAGTCGTGATCGGCTACTAAAATTTGACTTGAAAAATTCTTCCGGCGAACCCGTTTCGCCGGAATTTTTTCACTATTGACAATTTTACGGTTGAGTGTTATACTGTACCCGAAGAAAATGGCGAAAGGGTTTTTGACTATGCAAAAAAAGCGGTTCATCCTCCTTGATTATCTCTTTATCATCCTCGTTGGAATTTTGGTTGCTTTTAACTATACGCTTTTTATCGTGCCAAACGATTTTGCCCCAGCAGGATTTAACGGAATTGCCACCATGCTGCAATACAAGCTGAATTTTTCCATCGGCTACACCTATATGTTGATCAACATTCCGCTCTGCATCCTTGCCTTTTTTCTGGTTGATCGCAAATTTGCGATCCGCACCTTCGTCTACTGCATGTCCTATTCCTCTACCTACCTCTTTTTGCAAAGCGCGCACTGGCTGATCCCCTTCCATTACGACGCGGGCGGGATCGACACCGTATATCCCGTGCTGATCGCGGGCATCATCAGCGGCTTTGCTTACGGTATCCTTGTTCGTAGAGACAGCTCGACCGGCGGCACCGACGTCATTGCCCGTTATGTGACCCGTCGGAAGCCGAGCCTCAACTTTTTCTGGATCACTTCTTCGCTTAGCGCAACCGTTGCGTTTGCTTCCTACTTTGTTTATGCCAAAGAAGGAATTGACGGCAAGATGATCTATGATCTGAAGCCTGTCTGCCTTTGCGCGCTCTACTGTTTTGTTTCCAGCTTTGTCGGAAACGCGATCATCAAAGGCTCCAAAGCGGCCTACCAGTTCATCGTTGTGACCGAGCATCCCGAAGCCATTGAAGCAGAGATCACGGAAACCTTTCATCACTCGGCAACTCGCCTGAAAGCCTCCGGCGTTTACACCGGCAAGGACAAAACCATGCTTCTTTGCGTGGTCAACAAGCACCAGATGGTGGATTTTGAAAACCTGATTGCAAAATATCCCGACACCTTTGCCATTGAGCAACAGGTGGGCGGCGTGGTCGGCAACTTTAAGCGGGTCAAATGATATGAAACTTGCCGACGAACTCTTCCAATCCTATTTCCCGATCGAAGAAAACCTGCTCGCCTACGGATTTACAAAAGAGGGCGACCGCTTCCTCTGCAAAAAGCCGATCCGCGGCGGCGAATTTGATCTTGTTTTATCGATCAAAGATCAAAGCCTGTCGGCTGTCTTGGTAGACGCCGACTTTGGCGACGAATATCGCCGCATTGACGCCGAAGAAGAAGTCGGCACTTTTGTGGCCGAGTTGCGGGACGAATGCGAGGCTCTCCTTTTGGATCTGCGTGCCCGTTGCTTTAGAAAAGACTATTTTACTACCCTGCAGGCAAACCGGATCACCGCGCTCATCGAGACGGCCTACGGCGCGCTCCCGGAATTTTTGTGGGACGACTCGCCCGACTGCGGCATCTTTCGCAACAAGGAAAGCGGCAAATGGTTCGGGATCATCATGTATGTTGCAAAAGATCGGCTCATCCCAAAGACGACCGGAAAAGTTGACGTGATGAACCTCAAGCTCGACGAATTTGTGGAGAAAGCGCAGACGAAAGCCGGCGTCTATCCCGCCTACCACATGAACAAGACCTATTGGGTGTCGGTCATCCTCGACGAGACGCTTTCGGACGATGAGATCATGAAGCTTATCGCTTTGAGCTTTGCGCATTCCGAAAAAAAGTCAAAAAAGAAATAGAAAAAAGGGCTTCCGCCGGAAGCCCTTTTGATTTTACTCTTCTTCCTTTGCCCAAGCGATGGCGGCGCGAACCGCTCTGTGCCAGCCTTTCAAAAGCTTCTTTCGCTCCTCGTTTTGCATGCTGGGCGAAAACTCCGCGCCGATCCGCCAGCTTGCCCGGAAGGCCTCGCGGTCTTTCCAAAAGCCGGTGGTAAGACCTGCAAGACCGGCCGCTCCCAGAGCGGTGGTTTCCACAAGCGCCGGGCGGCGGATGAGAATGCCCGAAATATCGGCCTGGAACTGCATGAGAAAGTTGTTTGCGCTCGCGCCGCCGTCCACCTTGAGACTGCGGATCGGGAGCCCGGATTCTTGGCACATGGAGTCAAGGAGATCCTCGGTCTGGTAGGCCATCGACTCGACCGTGGCGCGGACAAAATGCTCCTTGGAAGCGCCGCGCGTCAGTCCCACAATGGTGCCTCTTGCGTACTGCTCCCAATAGGGCGCGCCGAGTCCCGAAAAGGCCGGGACAATATAGACGCCGTTGGAATCCGGCACGGCGCGGCAGTATTCTTCGCTCTGCGCACTGGACTTGAGAAACCTCATCTGGTCGCGAAGCCACTGGATGGCCGCTCCGGCGATGAAAACGCTCCCTTCAAGCGCATACTGTACCTTGTCGCCGGTACCCGCCGCAATGGTGGTGATGAGCCCCTTTTGCGAGAGGACCGCGCGGTCGCCGGTATTCATGAGCATAAAGCCGCCGGTGCCGTAGGTGTTTTTGACCTCTCCGGCTTCAAAACAGCACTGCCCGAAGAGGGCGGCCTGCTGGTCGCCGGCGTCTCCCGCGATCGGGATGTTGCCGCCAAACTTGGAAGTCTCGCCGAACAGGTAACCCGAGGGATGCACCTCGGGGAGCATCGAGCGCGGAATATCAAAATAGGACAGGAGTTTTTCGTCCCAGTCGAGCTTGTGGATGTCAAAAAGCATGGTGCGCGAGGCGTTGGTGTAGTCGGTCGCGTGCACTCTGCCGTCGGTCAGGTTCCAGATCAGCCAGGTATCCACCGTACCAAAACGAAGCTCGCCCCGCTTTGCACGCTCGCGCGCGCCGGGGACGCTGTCAAGGATCCACGCGATCTTGCTGGCCGAAAAATAGGCGTCGGGAAGAAGACCGGTCGTCCCTCGAACGTAGTCGGTCCAGCCCTCTTGTTTCATTTGTTCAATGCGGTCGGCGGTGCGGCGGCATTGCCAGACGATGGCGTTATAGATGGGCCTCCCTGTTGCGGCCTCCCAGACGATGGTGGTCTCTCTTTGGTTGGTGATGCCGATGGCGGCGATCTCCTCGCTCTTGGCGTCCACCTTTTGCATGGCCTCCATGGTCACACCCATTTGTGAAGACCAGATATCCAAGGGATCATGCTCCACCCATCCGGGATGCGGATAGTGCTGGTCAAACTCACGCTGTGCGACGCTGACCACTTTTCCGTCCCGGTCAAACAGAATGGCTCTGGAACTGGTCGTTCCCTGATCCATGGCAATGACGTAACGTTTTTCCATCCTCGAACCCCCTTACAAGCATTACTCCTTTATTATAGTCGAATCCACCAAAAAAAGCAAGAGTAAGAGCGGGCTTTTTTGGAAAAACTCTTGACGGTCTTTCAAAAATCGGTTAAAATGGAACTGTAAACTAACGAAACGAGGTAGATTGACATGCCGAAATTTTCCGAATTCCGCTTTCCTTCCTCCAATGGTCAAAATGAAATCTTTGTCCGCCTCTGCGAGCCGGATGGAACTCCGCGCGGCATCGTTCAGGTCGCCCACGGTGTTGCCGAACACAGCGAGCGCTATATTCCGTTTTTGACCTTCCTTGCAGAACACGGCTTTGTCGCGGCCGCCGACGATCACCTCGGCCACGGCAAGAGCGCACGCGACGAGAGCGAGCTTGGCTACTTTGCCGAACGAGACGGCTGGGACTGCGTGGTAAGCGATCTTCATACCCTGCACGAAAAGCTGGTGAAGGACTATCCCGGCATTCCGGTCTTCCTCTTTGGTCACAGCATGGGCTCCTTTTTGACCCGCACCTATCTCATCAAATACCCGAATGATCTTACCGGCGCAATGATCTGCGGCACCGGTCAGCAGGCGTCGATTATGGTCGCGGGCGGGAAGATGCTCTCGAGCATCGTCTCGGCCTTCAAGGGCAAAAAGTGCCGCTCGAACTTCCTCAACGGCCTTGCCTTTGGCTCCTACAACAAGGAGTTTGAGCCGAAGCGCACGATCTGCGACTGGCTCTCACGCGACGAAAAGGTCGTGGACGCTTACATGGCAGACCCCTTCTGCGGCTTTACCGCAACGGCAGGGCTCTTCCACGATATGATGGGCGGCATCTCGTTTATCTCCAAGCCGAAGAACCTCGCCAACATGAACAAGGATCTCCCGGTCTTCTTCGTCTCGGGCGCAAAGGATCCGGTCGGTGAGAACGGCAAGGGCGTCGAGAAAGCCGTCAACGCCTTCAAAGCTGCCGGCATGAAGGACGTAACGCTCAAGCTCTACCCCGACTGCCGCCACGAACTGCTCAATGAACTAAACAAAGAAGAGGTCATGAAAGATCTCCTCGACTGGATCGAATCGAAACTGAAGTAAAAAACGAACGCAAAAGGGCAACCGCGAGGTTGCCCTTTTTGATTTCGGTCACTTCTTCCCCACCAGCTCGGCGATGTGCGGCGGAAGCGGCGCGTCGCTGACGATGGCGTCGATCTCGGAGACGCTGCCCATGTTATAAAAGGCGGTTTTGCCGAATTTGCTGCTGTCGAGAAGCAAAATCTTTTTGCGACAGCGCTCAAACATGACGCGGCGCATGCTTGCTTCCTCGAGTTTGCGCTCGGTCATGTATCCGTCGTCCGAAAGCCCATTGCAGGAAAAGAAGAGCAGGTCGGCATTGATGTGCCGAACGAAACTCTCGGCCTGCTCGCCGATATAGGAAAAGGAATGGATGATCATCTGCCCGCCCGTGCAAAAGGTGCGGATGTTGGCTTCGGCCAAAGAGACCGCGGTTTTGGCTCCGCTGGTCACGACCAAAATATCCTTAAATCGCGACAGGTACGGAACCAGATGATAGGCGCTGGTTGAGCCGTCGAGCATGAGCACCATGCCCTCTTCGACGTATTCGACCGCCCTGCGGCCCATCTCGGATTTGATCGAACTGCGCTCGTTCTCGCGAAGCAAAAATGGGATCTCCCGGTCGGCAGACCCTTCCTTGACGATTGCCCCTCCGTGCACCTTGCGAAGCAGTCCACGTTCGGCAAGCTCGGTAAAGTCGCGCCGGATGGTCGGCTCACTGACAAACAGCTTTGCGGCAAGCTCCCGAACGGTCAGATCCGGATCCGCAACGAGATATTCCAGAATTTTTGCCTGTCTTTCTTCCACGCGCATGACGATTCTCCTTTTGACGATTTGTGATCAAATCCGATCGTTTTATGATTATTTGGAAATGTTTTTGATCAGAATTGACAAGATTGTGATTTTATTATATCATAGAGGTGAGAGTTCTGTCAATACAACCTGCAAAGGAGAACAACATGAAAACCACAGCACTCAGATTGTACGGCGCGATGGATCTGCGACTGGAAACCTTTGAGCTCCCAGAAATCACCGAGGAGGAGATCCTGCTTCGCGTGGAGAGCGACACGGTTTGTGCCTCCACCTACAAAGCGGTCAAGCAAGGGAGTGGACACAAGCGCGTGCCCCCGGACATTGCCGAGCATCCGGTCATCATCGGTCACGAGATGTGCGGAACGATTGAAAAGGTCGGCAAGACACTTGCCGGCGAGTGGAAGGTCGGTCAGCGCGTCGTCATTCAGCCGGCGCTCAAGCTCGAAAGCGGATACGATCCGGGATACTCCTATCAGTATATCGGCGGAAACGCGACCTATGCGGTGGTGCCGAAGATCGTGCTTGACCGCGGGTGCCTTGTCCCCTATGAGGGCGACGCCTTTTTCAAAGGCTCTCTCGTTGAGTCTCTGGGCTGTATTCTGCGCGCCTACAAGGGGTGCTATCATACCAATTACGAAAATTACGTCCGCACCGACGGCGCAAAGCGGGGCGGCCGTCTTGCCATCCTCGGCGGTGCAGGACCCATGGGCATCGGCGCTGTCGCACTCGCCTCGGGATATGCCGGTGTGGGACAGGTCGTTGTGACCGATATCAACGCCGAGCGACTTGCCGACGCAGAGCGCAAATTCTCGCCGGACGCCGCAAAGAAGCAAGGAACTGAACTGATTTATCTGAACACCTCAGGTATGGAAGACCCGGTCGCAAAGCTAAAAGAGCTCTCCGAAGGCGGTTTTGACGACGTGTTTGTCATGGTTCCCTCCCCCGCGCTCTTCTCGATGGCCGAGACCATTTGCCGCGAGGACGGCTGCATCAACTTTTTCGCAGGCCCCGCCGTCCATGAGCTCCCCGGCTCGCTCAACCTCTACCGGGTGCATTACGACGGGATCCACGTGGTCGGCACGGCCGGAAGCATCCCCGAGGACACGGTGGACGTCATTCACCTGATTGAAGAAAACAAAATTGACCCAAGCGCGATCGTCTCGCACATTCTCGGTCTCAAGGACGCCGCGGCCGCCGTCTACGGCATGGAAAAGCCGAGCGGCGCCAAAAAGGTTTGCTATCCGCATCTCGACATCCCTATGATCGCAGTCGATGAACTTGGCGAATGGGGCAAAAAAGACCCACTTTACGCAAAGCTCGACGAAATCGTAAAGAACAACGGCGGCGTCTGGTGCGCCGAGGCCGAAGCCTATCTGCTTGCCCACGCGCCGAGGATCGCGGGTGACTATCCGGAAGGGGCAAAATAATGAAACAAATCCGAACCATCACCCTGAACCCCTGCTTTGACCACCATTATACCGTCCCGGATTTTGCTTTTGAAAAGGAAAACCTCGCGTCCGGCGTTTTGGTGGAAGCCGGCGGAAAGGGCGTGAACACCTCGCGGGCGCTGACCGTAAGCGGGGTGGACAATCTTGCCTATCTTGTGGTCGGCGATGAAAACGGCGACGCCTTCCTTGCCGAGATGAAAAAGGTTGGCATTCCCTATCGGCATTTTATGATCCCGGGGCGGATCCGCGAGAACATCACGATCCACCCGACCAAGGGAAAAGAGACGCGCGTCTCGCTCAACACCTTCCGCGTTCCCGAAGAGGTGCTTGTCGAGCTGGAAACGGCGATCCTTGCAGAGGATCCGCAAAATCTGCTTGTCTCCTTTTCAGGACGTATCCCGCAAGGGCTGACAAAAGAGCGCGTCAAGGAATTCCTCAAAAAGCTCACCCACGGCGGGGCAAAGGTTGTAATTGATTCGGCATCCTTCACCCCGGACGATCTCATGGAACTGCACCCGTGGTTTATAAAGCCCAATGAGCAGGAGATTGAAGTATTCCTCGGCAGGATCCCGAAAAACCTACACGAGGCCGCCAGAGACGCAAAGGAACTGGTCAAAAATGGCGTCAGCGAGAGCGTGATGATCAGCCTCGGCGGAGATGGGGCCGCCTTCTCGGATGGGGAAAGCACCTATCTTTTGCAGGTTCCCAAGCTGGAACATCCGGCCTCCACGATCGGCGCGGGTGACAGCACCATCGCAGGCCTTCTGGCAGGCACAAAGGAGGGACGCCCTCAAGAAGAGACGCTCCGGCTTGCCGTGGCCTTTGGAACCGCCGCCTGCATGACCGAGGGGACGCTCCCCCCGCGCCCCGAAGATATAAGAGCCGTCTTCGCACAAACCAAAGCGGAACGGGAATAAACAGAGAAACGACCTTGACTTTTGTCAAGGTCGTTTTGCTGTTTTGGTTTGTTTCCTTATGCGATCCTGTTTGACAATTCTGAGGATCGCCTTTTTTCCGCTGGTCACGGCAATCGGCAGGCCGCCCGGCATTTGAAGCCACTGCCCGGCAAGATAAAGATGATTGAAAGAGGCGACCCGGTTGCTAAGCTCTCTTGGGATACTGCTTTTTGGAAAGGCAAAGCTCATAAAGGAGCCGACCTCTGTACCGAGATATCTTTGGTAGGTCGACGGCGTCCAGACGTCTATGGCGCGCAGTTTGCCCGCAAGGAACGGAAACTGTTTGACGGTCAATGCAGAGATACATTCTGCAATTTCCTCTTTTTGTTTTTGATAGGCCTCTTTGCTGTGATGTTTGGCTTCGATATAGGATACGGCCGCTTCCTCGCTACAGTAGATCATGGCCTGCAGGAGGGTTTTTCCCTTTGGCGAATAGGATTTTTCATGCCCTTCGTAACGCAGATTCACATGATGCCCCGGCAGAACGACGCGCAGGTCTTCCGGAATCTCCAAAGTTTCCTCTCCCTCAAACGGAAGCGTGGGGAGATCGCATTCAAAGGCGCATTGCACAGCCGAAAAACGCTTGCGTTTTTTGTACTGCGACGCAAGCCCGGCGGGCATCGGGCAATCGATCATCCTGCCAAAGAGCAGAGCGGGATCGATCGTAAAGATATATTCATCGGCCGAATACTCGCTTCCGTCCAAAAAAGAAACCGAAACAACCTTTCGACCTTTTGTCTTGACGGCGACCGCTTCCTTGCCGTACTCGATCTTTCCGCCCAAAGAAAGAAAGTTTTCTTCGAGCCGCTCTTTCACATAGGCCGAGCCTCCGATCGGCAGATCGGCATTCGCCCCGCAAAAGTTGGCCATGGTGAAAATCAGCGCAAGCGAAGCGAATTTCGCGGGCATGAAGGAAACAATAAAATCCTTTATCACCGGATGGTGAAAGCGAGCGGCAAGATCTTCCAAGGAAAGAGGATAATACTTCAAAAGATTGGGCAATCTGAAAAGCGGTTTTTCGATCGACAAACGCTCGTCGTGGTTTTTGCCCGCGATCCCGAAATATCCTTCCAGCGTTCTGACCGCCTTGATCAGCGAGCGGATCTCTTTTTCATCGCGCGGAGAGAGCGAGAGCATGTCGTTTTGCAATTTGTCGAGGTCGCGGTCAAGCGAGAGCGATCCGCCGGAAGAATTGGAAGTGTACAGCCTTTGTTTGCAATAGAGATCGGCATCTCCAAGCACTCCAAGCTCGCACCAAGTCCGATACATCTCGGTGTTTTTGTTGGTACCGATGAGCCAATGAATGCAATTGTCGATGTGGTGGCCTTCGCGCTCCCAAAAGGAAAGGCCTCCTCCGGCAATATTCTGCTTTTCGCAGATCAAGGCCTCATATCCGCTTTTCTGCGCGTAAATACCAGCGGACAGCCCTGCGGCGCCGCCGCCGATGATGAGAATCTTTTTCATTGCCGTCACCTGTCCTTTCTTTTTTCGATTCTGTATAAAAGTGGGCGTTATTCCGAATCGCCTTTTGCGCAGATGATGATAACGCTTCGATCATCCTCGGAGCCATGCTCCAGCGCAGAAGAACACAGCACCTTTGCCTTGTCCGCTATGGAAAGATCACGATTCAGAATTTCTTCGATCTCGGCCTGCGAAAGAGCTTCGTGAACCCCGTCCGACGTCAGAAGCATCGTCTGTGAGAGCAAGTCTTCCGGCAATCTTTCTGCGACCAAAGGTTTGAGCAATTTGGCCTTGCCTCCCATGGCGCCATAGATGGCATCCCTATTCCGCTCATTGGCAAAAATACGGAGGTGATGATCCATATACCATTGATAAGCGGTTTGATCCACCGTCACTTGCCGGACAGACCTGCCGCTTTTTGTGTAAAGCCTTGTATTGCCGATATGCGCCAGATACACGGCTTGATCGGAAAGAAACAGCGCAGTCGCCGTCGTTGCCATCTGTTTATGATCTGCAGTTTTCCCTGCCTGTTCAAGCAATCTATTGTTAATTCCCACAAAAAGGCGTTTGACATCATCGGCACTTCCGGGAGCCACGCAGTCACTCAGTGCCCGGGCAACGAACAGAGAGGCTTCCCGCCCACCGGCAACACCGCCAACGCCATCGCAAAGACAAATCCAGCATGGCGCCGATAATTCGGCTGTTCCCGTCTTCTCATTGATGACAAGATGTCCGACCAGCGCCGAATCTTCACACGCCGGTTTGTGTTTCCCGTGCTCCGAACAATATGAAACCATATATTTCATTGGCGTTTTCCCCCCGGATGTCTGTTAAAATCATGATACCACATTTCACTCGACTTTGCAATAGAAAAGAAATCTTGTACTTGAAAGAAAAAAGGTTTCCTTGATTGGAAAAATCTTTTGAAAAGCGAAAAAGGTATTGACAAGACTCTTAAAGTATGTTATAATTCATTTCGTTCCGGTTTGGAACAAAAATAAATATGCGGGCATGGCAGAACGAGCCGCTTTGCGGCGAAGCAAGAATTTGTAAAGCAAATTCTTGTACGGAGCGAAGCGAAGTTGCAGACAGCGATAGATTCAGGTTCGTTTTTGCCTGAACGGCTAAAAAGCCCCGCCTCGGAGACCACACTCCGTGTAAAAATCAAAGGGAAATTCAATATGCGGGCATGGCGGAATTGGCAGACGCGCTAGATTCAGGTTCTAGTGGGGGCAACTTCGTGGAGGTTCAAGTCCTCTTGCCCGCACCAAGTCTTAATAGGTTGAACTTCTTTCTCATCAAAAGAACGTTCGGCCTATTTTGTTTTATGGAAGAGTTTGAGCGATTTGACACGAAAAATTAATATTTACGCAAATATAAGCACCTAAACCCTTGATAATTCATAAATTATATGGTATAATAAACGAGGTTTAGGTTTAAAATTGTGTATCATCTATGTACATCTATTTTGAATGCATCATATTTATTATTAATGTATTAATACTAATCTTATAACAAGAGGACAAAAATGAAAATTTCTTGTGTAAAACCTTATCTAAATGCTTATGATTTTATGAGATATTTATGCGCAGCCTTGGCATTGAAAGACAAAAAAAGAATACCTTTAGATTCTATAGTTGAGCGGATTTATGATTATCGCATCAAAAATGAAAAATCCAGTTTTGTATTTTCAGATATTGAGTTTAGAAAAGGCCTCAATTATGTAGTGTCAAATGATATTATGGAAAGTATTGGAGAACTTCAAACATTTGGGATTGTTGGTAAAGAAAACCCAAAATATGTTAATATGCTTATTTATTTATCAGATGAGAATGCTAAAGCTATATTAAAAACTTGTTCTTCCGATATTTTACCAATAATTAATAGTATTGCTTCGACTTTTTAGTATATAGGAGAAAAAATGAATAAAACAAAAGAAATACTAAATTTAAAATCCTATAAAAATTTGAGCGATGATGTAAATATTTTTGTTGAATCTAAGCTGAAAAATTATATGCCCTCCATAACTGGAAGTAAAGTAATTCATGATCCAGTCTGGGGGTCGGTTGGGTATGATAGTTGGGAAATTCAACTTATTGACACTCCTCTCTTTCAAAGATTAAGAGATATTTGTCAAGTTGGTTTAGCGATGTTGACTTATCCTTCAGCACGTCACTCGCGATTTGAACATTCATTAGGCGTGTCGTCCGCGGCTAAATTGATGTGTGAAAAAATAGAAAGAAACACTTTTGGGTTTAAGCTTGAAGAAGATATTAAAAACACTATAATATTAGCAGCACTTTTGCATGATATCGGGCATTGCTTTTATTCACACTTATCTGAATCAATTTATGGTTCATTAGCTTTTCTTGATGATTTAAGAAAAGATATAACAAACTTATTACTTCTTAAACCAAAGCCTCATGAAATTCTATCTTTTATTATAGTTAACACTCCAGCGTTTAAAAAATTTTTTATGGACAAGATTTCTTTTCCCAATAAGGAAACTTTAGGAGAAGAACTATTTTTGGATGTAGGATGTATGATTATTGGTGCTAACATCAAAAAAGGTAGAGAGATTAGAAGCTACCAAACAGCAATTATTAATGGGCCATTTGATGCAGACAAGCTTGACTATATTAAGCGCGATAGCCTTACTGCTGGATTAGCTCTTCAGTATGATATGGAGAGGCTGTTTACAAAACTACGTATTTTCCAAGATGTTGAAGGTGGAGATATAGAATATAAATTAGTTATAGATTTAAATGGCGTAACAGCAATTGAGGAACTTACTTTTTGTAAAATTATGCTTTTTAGCTATATTTATTATCATCATAAAGTTTTAGTTTCCGAGGCAATGGTGCGCGATTATGTTTTTGGGCTATGTGAATTAAATTTGTTAAACAGTTGTTCTGATTTTCTAAAATATACAGATTCTGAAATTTTAAATCTAGTGGAATTGTCTAAAGAATCCGTTCCATTTCCAGAATATGGAAATTTAAATTTAGTGGAGTTAGCTGCTAACATAAAAAATCGTAGATTGCCAAAAAGGTGCTTTGAAATATCTCAAAATAATATTAATATTCCTGAGGGCTCCAACAAAACAATGGATTATTTTGTTAAACCTTTTTTAAAAGCAACTTTTACTGACCTATTAGATATTAGAAAAGCCTTTTATGAGAAATTGGTAAAGCAATATAAGGAGAAGAAAAAAACAGTTAATTTTTCAATGTTTGATGTTTATGTCATTTTTCCTGATACGGCATATTATGGAACGGGAGATGATAAAGTAGTACTTGGACGCGATCAAGAACACTTAATTACTATAAATGAGTTTATTAAATTGGATCCATGGGCAGAAGCATTTAAATCCAATAAGTGGAGAGGGTATATTTTTGTATCTAATAAAATTGATAAAAACATTGCCTATGAAGTTTCGTGCGAATTTGTATTTCATGGAGAAGCGAGTTTAAGTAATCCATCTCTTTATATAAAAGGTATTAGCGGTTAAAATAAATATCTACCAACCTATGAAATATATCTCCCAAAAGAGTCTAACCTTTGAGATATTTTACTTTCGTGGGATCAAAAAACGGCAGGCGTGCTTGATTGCACACCTGCCATTGCCGTTTATAATCGGGATACTAACGACAAACCCGTCCGCCGTTCTTTCTAACTTCTACATTTATTTTTTATTTTCTTATTTATTAATCGGCGGTAATCTCTATGGTATCATTGAGATTTTGTTGTTTTATTCAGTTGTTTTTTCGCCGTCCATTCGGCATAATCTTTTTGTCCTTGTTC
>JAFSSP010000022.1 GCA_017450945.1 Clostridia bacterium
GCCAATACCGGCGTATTGCCTGCGGGCTTTTTCGCGCCTCGACGAAAAACCGCTCTGTAAAAACTGCTACGCACCTATCGGTGAGACAGTTTTGAGGGGTTTCAGCCGCAGAGGTCGCAGTCCTACTGGAGGTAGGACAAGGCCGATAAGGCGCAAAAGCACCGAAACTGTCCGCCGAGAGGCGGTCGGGTTCGAATCTCTGGCGCCTAGCAAAAAGATTCGAAAAATGCAATAGGAATGCAAAAAATAGCAAGTTTTAGAAAAAATTCGCTTTTCCGGGATTTTTGAAAACGCCCTTCCGCAAACTTCTTATTCTTTCTTTTTTTTGAGTTTTCCGCATACCGCTTCAATGCCTTTTGCAACCGCCGTAACAAGCGCGGCAAGCGGAATGTGAGTCAGCAGCATAATGATGGTGAAGATCCAGCGCAATCCTTTGGAGGCAAGGTGGGCGGCAAGGTCTTCGTAAACCGGAACGCCCCCGGCGCTGTACAGGAGCATATAGTCGCACCCGAGATAGTAGTTGACCGGAATGGCGACCAGCGATAGCAGGCAGACCGGGATAAAGGACTGTAGGATCATATTCCAGGTCGGCTTTTTGTAGCCCGAGATCAAGAGATAGACGCCGGTGGCAAACATGGCCGAGTGGAAAAAGAGCGAATAGAAGGCGCCGAAGGTCCAGAACGGATAGTAGTTGAGCCCGTTGCAATAGACGGTGCCGATGCCGCCGAAGAGGAGGCCGATGGTGCAGAGGAAAGAGAGGGCGACGTCCCGCACCTTTCCTTTTGTCCAAGCGGCAAGAACCAGCGTATAGATATAAAGCGAGCAGGTGTAGATCGGGAGCAGTCCGCCCCAGTTGAAGCCCTGTCCGGTGGTGATGTCAAAATAGCTCTCCCAGGTGATCTTGACGATTTCAAGCAGGACGGCAAAGATCGAAAGGATCTTGAGCGCTACCGCAATCTTTTCTTTTTTTACCTTGCGCAGGCAGATCGAAAGGATCGGCACAAGCAAAAAAACAAGGATGATAAAGACGATGTGCTGGGTCGAAAAGAGATCCGACTCAAACCCTTTGGTACGCCACACGCCTTTGTAGTCAAAAAAGTAAAATCCATGACGACTGTTCCTCCGAAGATGCTCGGTATTCGCGGGGTCGATGTCAGTATAACACAAAAGAAGAAAAAAAGCAAGAGAAAAAGGAACCCCGGATGCGAGGTTCCTTTTTTGGAGTTATAACAGCTCTTCCAGCGCCGCTTGGATGCTTTCGGCGGGTTTTGTTCCGTCGGCAAGCGTGACGCCTTCGATCGAGTCTTTGTCCAGAATGGCGTTCCAGAGGTCTTCTTTGAGCGTGTAGTTCATCTGCGCGCGCTCGAGGACGTTATAGATGCGCTGTTTTCTGTTGTCGGCAATCGTCAGGGGCGCGGCAAAGGAGATCGCGATCTCGCTTCCAACAGCGGTCTCGGGAACAAGGACGGTCAGGCGGCGTTTGTCTTCGTCGTAGGTCGTCTCGGCCTTGATCGGTTTGCCGTCCACCAAGACAATTGCATCCGAATTTTCCACCGAGCAGAAGACGATCTTCCAGCTTCGTTTTCCGGGAAGAACCGCGGTGTTGCCCTTTGCGGGCGAAACGATAAAGGTGTTGCTTTTCCAGGCAAGATCGGTCGAAGCCCAGTTTTTGTCGAGATCCTCCGGCGTGTCTCCCGCATCCTCCCAAAGGGTAAAATTGCCGTCTGCGGCCGGGAAAACGCGCACTTCAAGCGAGGTGGGATTTTTCACCGTGTTCGAGCAGGACGCGTCGTCCGTTAGGGGCAGGATCGCGCCGGACTTCATCAAAACAGGCATTTCATGGATCGGCCTGCGGAGATCGACCATGCGGCCGCCTTCATAGACGGTTCCGGTAAAGAAGTCTGCCCAAAGCCCTGCGGGAAGCCAGGTCTTTGCCGAAGAGGTCAGCGAAACCGGATCCATCGGCGTCGTGATCGGCGAGACGAGCAGTTCGGTGCCAAAATAGTATTCGTTGGGAACCTCGTAAGCCTCTGCGCGTTCGGGTTCGGCGTAGTAGAGCGGTTCCACAATCGGCCGATCCTCGCGCGAGGCTCTGCGGTTCATGCTGTAAAGATAGGGGATCATCGCGTGGCGAAGTCGGAGGAATTCATTCATCACGTCTCTCGTTGCGTCGCCAAATCTCCAGGGCTCCTTACCCATGAAGGGGTTGTTTGAGGAATGCAGACGGTTGATTGGCGAGAAAACGCCGAACTGCACCCAACGCGCTGTGAGTTCGTCGTCGCGTGCGCCAAGATAATGCCCGCCGATGTCGTGGCTCCACCAGCCGTAGCCGATGTTGCTTGCGGTACTGGTGAAATAGGGTTGATAATCCAGGCTCGCCCAGGTGACCGAGGTGTCGCCAGAAAAGCCGACCGGATAGCGGTGACTGCCCACTCCCGCATAACGCGAGAAAGTCAGTCTTCGCGTTCCCTTCCAGGAGCTGTCGAGGAAGTGGAAGTGGTTGAGGCTCCAGAGCGGATCAAGCCCTTCGAGCTTCGAGGCGGTTCCCTGCTGCCAGTCGATCCACCAGAAGTCCACGCCCTGTTTTTCCAGGCTGTGAGAGAGGACGTTGAAATAAGCGTCCATGAATTTGGGATCGGCGGGATCAAACTTTACGGTTTGTTCGCTTGCGGGATCAATGCCCATGGCTTTTGCCATTTCGGGGTAGATCTCCTCATAGTCGCGCACGCCGTCGGCCGGATGCACGTTGAGCGTAATCTTCAGTCCCTTGTCGTGGAGCCATTTCATAAAACCTTCGGGATCCGGGAAGAACTTGCGGTTCCAGGTGTATCCCGTCCAGCCGGGCTTGCGGTCGCCGTACTTGGGATCCACGTCGTCCACAAGATGCCAGTCCATGTCGATGACCGCAACCGTGAAGGGGAGCTTTTCGGCTTCAAAGCGGTTCATGAGCTCCTTGTAGGTCGCTTCGGTATAGCGATAGTAACGGCTCCACCAGTTGCCAAGCGCGTATCTCGGGAGCAGAGGGGTTTTGCCGCAAAGTTTGTAGAAATCGCGCAGTGCTTCGAGATAGCGGTGGCCGTAGCCAAAGAAATAAAGGTCGGTCTCTTTGACGCGCGGCGTGACCCAGCCGTCGTTGATGGCAAGAGAGCCGCTGTCGTCGATCAGAGAAAAACCTTCGCGCGAGAGAACGCCGTGGCCGAGTTCGATCTCGCGCTCGGGATCGTTGCGGTGCTTGTAGTGCGTACCGTCGGTAAAGTCGAGCGTGCGGTAGGTTCCGCGCAGATCGTGAAGTTCCTGACCGTATTTCCAAACCGCTCCCTCGATCTCCTTGACGCGGATCGAGAGTCCTTCGCCCGAAAAGGGTTTTTCGTCATAAGTAAGCAACAGTTTTTCGGTTTCAATGGTCAAAGCTTTGCCTTTTTTGACCGTGAACGGGACGACCGTGAAATCCCGGTTGATGACCGACTGCGTGGGACGGTCTTCAAACTCACCGCTCTCGCTGTATTCGAGGCGCAGAAGCGACGGAGTCAACACCGTGATACGGTAGTTGCCGCCGGCAATCACCGATTCGGGCTTGCTTTTGCCTGCTGTCGGAAAGTCGTATTTCATGGTTCTGTGTACCTCCAATGGTGTGCTAGGTATATTGTAACATAAGGAACGGGGGAGGTCAAGGGATTTTGCTTTTTTGTAAAGGGTTTTTGCGGATATCCGCAAAAAGTTTTCGGCGAGTTTTTGGTTTCAAACAAAACAAATGTTACAACATAAAAAAGGAGCCGGTCGGCTCCTTTTTTAACAAACGGAATTTTGGAAATTTGAAATTCAGGATTATTGCCACAATAAAAGCAAGAAAGTTTTTTAAGCAAGCAAAGCCCTTGCCTGCTTGCGGATCTCTGCACTTTTAGAATTGATAATGGCCGTCTCTTCTTTATCCTTTTTCGATTTAAAAACCGAACCGACAATTCCACCGACCCCGAGCGCGAGCGCGACGATGCCAAAGACAACTGCAAGAGCTCCGTTCTCGGATACTACGGCAAAAGACAACACACCCAAAACCGACAGGATGATCCCTGCGATCCGAAGAAATTTTTTCAGCTTGCCGGAGGGATATGGGGGAAGCGAGTCGTATTGCGCTTCGAGCGCTTTGATTTTATTGTAGTTCGGCATGTTCGTGTCGCGCTTGAACAACAGATTCACGTAGTTTTCTTTTGTGGTTACGCTGACGATATCATCGCCGCGACGCTCAAGATGAGAATCCGTGTTGTTGATTTCCTGACTGCTGACAAGGCTCCAACCAAAATCTTGCCAAATTCTCGTTACATCGTTTTCTTCCCTTGGTAAAACTTGCACTTTCTTTGTTTCTTCCATTTTTTGTCATCCTCTCTTTTTGATGTGTAACAGATTGTTACGGTTATAATTGTAACAATGTGTTATGCTTTTGTCAAGAGGTTTGTCGAAAAAAGTTCATTTGCAAGGGTTGAATGGGATGATAGGATTAAAAGAGATCAGAATCAAAAAGGGATATAGTCAGCTCAAGGTTGCAATGGATCTTTTTATTACAAGAGAGGCGCTTTCCTATTATGAGAATGGGAAAAGAAACCCGAGCATCCAAATGCTTTTGAAGTTTTCGGAATACTACAACGTCTCGATTGATTATCTGATTACCGGAAAAGAATTTAAGCCGAAATGACTCAAGCATTTCGGCTTTTTGTAACGAGTAATGGCGCAAATATTCGGTTTTTGCGAAGCAAAACGCCGGCGTCGAGCCGGTTGGCGGATTCTGAACCAAAAAATCCGCAAGGGAGATTTTATCTGTTGCTTTGAGCTTTCAGCGTTGCGGATTTTGATCGATTTTCTCGTTGACTAAACGTCAACGCTTTCGCAAAGCGAAAGACGAAAATCGCGGACGATTCTTCACCCTTCCGCCATGGTGCGCCAACCAAAAAAAGGAGCCGGTCGGCTCCTTTTTTTGGTTGGCGCACCATGGCGGATTCGAACCGTCGACACCTAGCGTCGGAGGCTAGTGCTCTATCCAGCTGGGCTAATGGTGCATCTGTTTTGCGTTTGATCGCCTGTTCATTATAACACAGGTTCATAGGCTTTGCAAGTCCTTTTCTCCTTTTCCTGCAAAACGGCATAAAAAATTGAAAAATTCAAGCATTGCAAGTCAAAATCGACTATATATAAAATAAATTCTAATAAATTATACTTTTTTCATTAAAATTTCAAAAACCGCTTGCAAAAATTTGTTTCTATGCTATACTATTGAATACAGATTGAAAAAAGCAGGTGATACCTATGATTTCCGGTTCGGATCGACTCAAAAAAGTACATTCGGATATTCGCGGGCCGCTCTACCAGGAGGCGCTCCGCATGGAGGCAAACGGCATTCCGGTCTTAAAACTCAACACCGGCAACCCCGGGCGTTTTGGTTTTGGCATTCCCGAGAGCGTCAGACGCGCGCTCGCCGACCACATTGAGGAGGCCGTTCCCTATTGCGACGTGCGCGGCATGAAAGAAGCGCGCGAGGCGATTGCGGCCTATCATCTTTCCTGCGGCTTTCGCGGCGTGACGGCCGACGACGTCTTCATCGGCAACGGCGTCAGCGAGATCGCTTCGATGATCATGAGCTCGCTCATCGGCAGCGGCGACGAGATTCTTCTCCCCTCCCCCTGCTACTCGCTCTGGAGCAACAACACCTACCTCTGCGGCGGCGTTCCGGTCTTTTACCGTTGCGATCCAGACAACGAGTGGAATCCCGATCTTGCCGACATTGAAAGCAAGATCACGAAAAATACCAAGGCGATCCTTCTCATCAACCCGAACAACCCGACCGGCGCGGTCTATTCCAAAAAGACGCTCCTGAAAGTCGCAGGTCTTGCAAGAAAGCATCACCTTGTGATCCTTTCGGATGAGATCTACGACCGCCTCGTGATGGACGTCCCTTACTATTCGATGGCCGCCCTTGCCCCCGATCTGCCGGTCGTCACCTTCAACGGACTTTCCAAGAGCCATATCATCTGCGGCTTCCGTTGCGGCTGGATGATCTTCTCGGATCCCAACGACGAGCTCTCCGAAGTGCGCAGCGGCGTCATGAAGCTCGCTTCCATGCGGCTTTGCGGCAACGCGCTGACGCAGCTCGTCATCCCCGCGGCCATGGAGGATACCGCCAGCACCCGCGCCATGATGGTTCCGGGCGGCAGACTCTATGAGCAGAGCAAGGCGACCATGGAAGGGCTTGCCAAGATCGACGGCGTGACCTTCGTCCCCAACCGCGCGGCCTTTTACCTTTTCCCGGGGCTTGACGCAAAGAAGTTTGATTTCGTCGACGCCGAAGACTTCGCCATGCAGTTCTTGCACGAGGAAAAAGTCCTTGTCATCCCCGGCCCCGGCTTTGACTGGCACGAGGATCTCCGGTTCCGCATCGTCATGCTCCCCGAGCCCGAACGCCTGACAGAAGCCATGGCCAAACTCGCAAACTTCCTGGATAGACACAGAAAATAAAAAGAGAAAAATGCGGGAAAACCCTTTTTTGAAAAAAAGAGGTTTTCCCGCACCTTTTCCGAAAAAACGAACAAATGGTTTTACGCTTGCTTTCCGGCGAGCGTTTTTCTTTTTGGTCAAAGTTTTTGAAGAGGGTGCGGGGGGAGGCAACTATTGCGGTGCCCGAAAAAGCGGGTATGGTGAAAACCATACCCGCTTTCTTCGACCGCGGCTACTCCTCATGCTCCCTTTTCCCGCCACCGGCGGCGGTCGCATTCGTCCCTTTTTTCAAAAAGGGTTCCCCCGCATATTCCTTCTCATCCCAACCCCAGCGTTCTGTTTACGGGAAGCGAGAAGGCGACGCAGCGCGTTTCGGACACGTCAACGGCTCCGTAGACGGCCGAGAGGACGGCGTCCTTGATATCGGTCGGCACAAGGATCATGACGATCTCTTTATCCGAATGGACGGTGATTTGAAAGAGCTCCTCGGCGTCCTTATTGGCGGTGCCTCTGGCGCGGATGACCGTGCCGCCGCGCGCGCCGGCCTCCTTTGCCGCGTCCATAACCGTTTCGGAAAATCCGGCGTTGACGATGCAAAGGATCATTTCATATTTGATTTCTTTTTTGGTTTCTTTCATAATCACATTCCTCCGGGCGCCGCTTCGACGGCGTTGCACAAAAAGGTGTAGATCGAGGTTCCGATGAGGCTTGTCATCGGCAGGGTGACTGCAATTCCTTTGCCGCCCTTGATGGTATGGAACTTTTGCTCGAGCGCGTAGAGAATGTCGTCCACCTTATCGGCTCTGGCAAGACTGAAAATGGCGATCTTATCGGTCACCTGGCCGAGGTAGTTGAGGATCTCGGTGCTTGCCGTACCCGAGGCGAGCATATAGGTTTGAAAATTCACCTCGTAAGATTGGATCAGGTCGATGAAAAACTCGGCCTTTTTCTTTGGGACGACCGTGACGATGAGTTCGAGCTTGATGGGGGCTTTGTTTTTCTTTTGCTCGGCAGGCGCGGCTTTTGCCTTTGGCTGTCGAGTGCTTTTTTTGGGTTCGCTGACAGGTTCTTTTACCACAATACCGCCCCCTCTCATTCAAAATAGATGATCTCTGCGTCGTCGGAAGACAGCACGCGCGCCATGGCGATCTTCTTTTGCATCTTTTTTGTCATAATGGCTTTGAAGCCGAGCAACTGAATGGTGATGAGCGGCGTCATGGCGACCATGGCAACAATGCCAAAGGCAAAGGAAAGCACGCTCTCTTCACCGCGCAAAGCGGCGCAGGCGCCAATGGCAAAGGGCAAAACAAAGCTCGAGGTGAGCGGCCCGCTGGCAACGCCGCCCGAGTCAAAGGCAATAGCCGTATAGAGCTTTGGCACAAAGAAGGAAAGCCCGAGCGAAATGATGTAACCGGGGATCAGATAATAGAGGAGCGAAAATCCGAGCAGGATGCGCAAAACCGACAGACCGACCGAAAGGCCGACGCCGATCGAGAGCGCGATCATCATTTCCTTTTTGGTTACAGAGCCTCCGGTGATGCTTTCCACCTGGTTGTTGAGCACGTGCACGGCCGGCTCTGCAAGCACCGTCACCATGCCGACCACAAAGGCAAAGATCACAAGCGAGACCGGCGAATTTGCGGCAAGCTCGGTCCCGAGTTTGAATCCGACCGGCATAAAGCCCACGCAAACGGCGGCAAGAAAGATCACCAGCCCCACAAAGGTAAGAAGGATTCCGACAAAAATCTGTGAAAGCTTCTTTTTGGGCAATTTCAAAACGAAAAACTGCAAGCAGAGGAAAGCAAGAACGATCAACAAAAGCGATTTTCCGACGTCGAACGCTGTTTCGTAAAATATACCCCAAAGCTCTTTGCCGAGCCGGCTTTCCATCGAATAATCCGGGAGCGTGTAAGAAAGGCTGCCGTTTGTCGTAAGCGACAGAATGAGAACGGCAATGATCGGGCCGACCGAGCAGAGCGCGATGAGGCCAAAGCTGTTTTCGTTCGCCCTTCTGCCGCCGACCGTCAGGGCAATGCCCACGCCGAGCGACATGATAAAGGGAACCGTGATGGGGCCTGTCGTTACGCCGCCCGAATCAAAGGCGGTCGGCATCATAAAGCCTTTGCCGTTCTCAATTAAGATCGCGGCGAGCGCAAACAAGGTCATGTAGAAAAAGAGCAGGATCGGGGAAAGATCGTTTTTGGTCACGATCTTGAGCACCGCAACCAGCAAAAGCAGACCGACGCCGGCGCCAACAATACCAATCAGCACCGTGCCGTTCAAAACCGCGCTGAGCTGCCTTGCGAGAACCGAGAGATCCGGCTCGGCGATCGTGATGAGCACGCCCATGACAAGAGAGACCGACAAAAGCACCCCGAGCTTGCGGGTTTTGGTAAGACCTTCGCCGATCCGCTCTCCCATCGGAGTCATGGCAAGATCGGCGCCCAGGTTAAAGAGTGCGATCCCGAGGATCATGATCAGCGCCGATACGCCAAACACAATGAGCTCTTTCGGCGCGAGCGTCACGAGTGGCGTAAAGGACATGGCCAGGACGATGAGCGTGATCGGCAGGATCGACAGGAGCGCCTCTTTGATTTTGACAACGAGCGCTTTTTTCATAAAACTTCCTCTGAAAGACAAAAATTTGCAGGACAAAGAAATCTACTGTCAGTATAACATATTTTTTTCGCATTGGCAAGGCGGTTTTTCTTTTTGGTTCAAGTTTTTAGGAAGGGTGCGGGGAACCCTTTTTTCAAAAAGGGTTCCCCGCATTCTTTCATTCTTTTCCTTTTTCTTTACTCTTCAAACACGCCGTACTGTTCGAGGATGTATTTGCCGACGCCGTAGAGCGTCTGATCGATGAGGACTTTCATCTCAACGCCCGGCTCAAAGAGCTTGGGCACAAAATTCGGGTCGCTCGGATTTGTCCACTCCTTGCGGCGCGTGGGCGGCATTTTGGAGTTGCGCAGAATATAGGAAGCCTCAAAGTTGAAAGCGCCCTTGTAACCGACCTCGAGAAGCCCGCACATGACCGAATCGAAGTTGATATTGCCGTTGAAGGGGATCGAATGCCAGTGCAGATTTTTGCCGAAGTTATCCGACACGTGGAGCGCACGGAGCCAAGGGCCAAGCGCCTTGATCGACTCGTACTGATTGTCTCTCGGCGGCTTATTGAGGTTGATATGCGCGGTGTCAAGGCAGGCGCCGAGCCGATCGTTGCCCATCCAGTCGAGGAAGTCGGCAAGCTCGTAGCCGGAGGCAAAGCCGGGAACCGAGCATTCGGTATCGGCCATATTCTCAAGCAACAGATGCGTCTTGGAATCCGGGACTGCGGACAAAAGGTCGTTGTAGAAATTCTTGTTGAAATCGTAGACGGCGCGGGCGCTCATGCCGGTTTTGTAGAGCGGATGCACCACAAGATCCGGGATGCCGAGGCGGTCGCAGGCAACGATGTTTCTTCTTGTCTCCTCGACCATCCAATCATAGCCGACTTCGGTCAGCGACTCGCAGCAGGAGTGTGCCTGCACGGCGTCAAGGCCTGCATCCTTCATGGCTTTGCCGATCGAGACGATGCGGTCTTCCCAGTCGTCGTTGCAGAGACGGGCGTTGGCGTCATCGCTGCTCAGTTCAAGATTGATGTGCTTAAAGCCGGTCTTGGAGATCCAGTGGATCTGCTCCTCGATCTGCATAAGGCCGACTTTGAAATCGCCTGTGGTGGTAGAAAGTTTCATAGTGGTTTCTCCTTTGTAAAATCAAATGATCAAATATCAAGCGTTTTTATTTTGTTTACGAATACAGGAAGCGACAAGCCCAACGACGGCAATCCCCGCCCAAATCGAGAGAATCACCGTCCAGTTGGCGCCGGCAAACTGACCAAAGGCAAAGGATGCAGCCGCCGCCGCAATGTAACCGGCACAATCGATGACGCCGCTGATGCTCGAAACCTTTCCCGTCTTCCCCATGCTCGGGATAAAGATGCTCCAAAGCACGGCTTCGGCGATAGAAAGGGCGGTTTTTCCTACCATGAAAAGGAGAATATTCGGCAAGAGATCCGGGATGAAAATCATGGCGATAAAGCAAACGATCGCCACCGGGAAAGCGCAACGCAACAGTAGAACATCCCGCTTTTTGATGAGCCGATAAATCATCAGCGTGATAAAAGGGGCGACGGTGTTGAGGATTGCGGCGACCATGTTCAGCAGTTGCGCCGTTGAATCGGACAACTTCAAAGCGTCGGCAAAATAGGTCGGGAGCCAAAAGGTGATCGCCGTGTTTGCAATTTCGGTCACGCCGCCGATGATCATGAAAAAGAGGACTCCATCAATTCGGAAAAGCCCTTTGTAAGCGGCAAAGCCGGTGCGCTCGGAAGCACGGAAAACAATCCAACCTTTTTTCTCAAAAATGGAAATCGAGACAAAAGCGAACGCCCCGACGCAGAGCGTAAAAATGCCGGCATACAAGAACATCTGTTGCCACCGGAAAATGATTGCCAGGGCGCTTGCCAAAAAGGGTCCCAGATGAGAAAACACAAAAATTAAGGTGCAAATGAACTGTGCCCGATCCTTGTCAAGCGACTCGGAGATCATTTTCGTGATCGGTCCTCGCAGCATCGAAAGACTCAGCCCCATTAAAACAAAGCAGAGAATCTGCAACCATGCGATTGTGGTAAACGAAAAGACGATGTTGACCGTTCCAACTACCAAAAGACTGATCAGAACCATATATTTTGCGCGGATCGTATCGCCCAAAAAGCCCGAAAATAACTGCCCCGTGGCATAGGAAATCAAAAGCAAAAGAGAAAGCAACCCCACAAACTCGGTGGTAAAAGTAGCACCCTCTCCAACCGTCATCTCGGGAGTGGCAACACCGAGCAGGTTCCGCACAACGTATCCGGTCGTGTAAGCAAGAATCCCTGTGAAGCCAAAACTCCACGCCCGCTTGCGGAGGATTGATTTTTCTGTTTTTTCATTGACGCCGTCCATATTGGAAAACTCCTTTTGCAATGTTCAAGAAGGATCGCTTTTATCATAGCACGCAAGGAGCAAAATGTCAATCTGTTCAAGAAGAAAAAACGACTTTGAAAAATCGGGCGAAAAAATTTTTTCAAACCCCTTGCAAAATGGGAAGATATCGTTTATAATAATCCCGTCAAGCACAACAAGGGGCGTTAGCGCAGTTGGGAGCGCACAACACTGGCAGTGTTGGGGTCAGGGGTTCGAATCCCCTACGCTCCACCATTGAAGGAGTAAACGAACACACGCGGCTGTATATCAGCAGCACGATGTTCGTGATGCTCCTGCCTCTCGCTGCCGTGAGGCAATAACGGCAGAAAGAACGTCCAGAAGGCCAAAAACGGCCCTCTGGACGTCTTTTTTTGCCCCTCTCCGGTGATCCTCCGGAGATCTACGCGGAAGCGGACGCAGCTCCTCAGGAGGCCTGCGGACCTCTCAGGCGGAGCGCCGGC
>JAFSSP010000023.1 GCA_017450945.1 Clostridia bacterium
CCCCTCCCCCAACACCCCTCTCCCCAAAAGAACTTTGAAAAAAAGTTTTTCTTTCTGCTATTGAAATCCCGGTAATTTGTGTTATAATAAAAAATAGGTAATTTTAGGCTCTTGCAAAACCATCGTTTTGAGAGCCTGTGCTCAAGATTTTGGAAAAGGAGGGCCGGCATGGGAAAACTCAAAGCAATCGAGCAGGCGTCACCGCAGGACGCGGCGTCCTATTATTTTCACCAGGGCACGAGCAGCCGTGCGTTTGACTATCTCGGCGCGCATCGCCTTGGCGACGGTTCTTTTTTGTTCCGCGTCTGGGCTCCGAACGCCGAGTATGTTTCTCTGGTCGGGGACTTCAACGATTGGAACACGACTCTCCACCCGCTCCAAAAAGTGACCGAAAAAGGCGTTTGGGAAATCAAAATCGAGGATTCCGGCCTGAAAATCGGGCAAAACTATAAATACTTTCTCAAAAATCACGGAAAAGAGTTTTACAAGGCCGATCCTTACGGCGTTTCGATGCAAAGACCGCCCGAGACGGCGTCGGTGCTCTATGACCTTTCGGACTACGAATGGGGCGACGGCGACTGGATGAACTATCGCCGTGGCAAATTTGACCGACAGAGCGCAAAAAAACGGCCGATCAACATTTACGAAGTACACCTTGCCTCTTTCAGAAGGGGCAAGAACGGCGAGTATCTTTCCTACGACGAGCTCGCAACCTCTCTTGCCACCTATGCAAAGCAGATGGGATACACGCACATTGAGCTCATGCCGGTGGCCGAATATCCGTTTGACGGCTCCTGGGGATATCAGATCTGCGGCTACTATGCGCCTACCAAACGCTTTGGCGAACCGAAGAATTTTATGCGCTTCGTGGACACGCTCCACCGCGCAGGCGTCGGCGTGATCCTTGACTGGGTCCCGGCGCATTTCCCGAAAGACGCGCACGGACTCTACGAGTTCGACGGTCAGCCGCTTTACGAGTACCAGGGGCGCGACCGCATGGAGCACGAGTCCTGGGGAACGCGTTGCTTTGACGTCGGCAGGGAAGAAGTGCAGAGCTTTCTCATTTCCAACGCCGTCTTCTGGGCCGAGAAATACCACGTGGACGGCCTTCGGGTCGACGCGGTGGCCTCGATGCTCTATCTCGATTACGACAGGCGCCCCGGCGAATGGGTCCCGAACATTTACGGCGACAACAAAAACCTTGAGGCGATCGCCTTCTTCCAAAAGCTCAATTCGACCATGGCGACCGATTATCCCGACGTGATGATGATCGCCGAGGAATCCACGGCCTTTGCCAACGTCACCGATTTTTACGACGGCGGGCTCGGCTTTACCTTCAAGTGGAACATGGGCTGGATGAACGACGCGCTCTCCTATGCCGCCGAGGATCCGCTCTGGAGATGCGATCATCACAACCGTTTGACCTTTTCGATCACCTACGCCTTCAGTGAACGCTATATCTTACCGATCTCGCACGACGAGGTGGTGCACGGAAAACGGTCGCTCCTTGACCGCATGCCGGGCGACTACGATCAAAAATTTGCCGGCGACCGGGTGTTTCTCACCTACATGATGACCCACCCGGGCAAAAAACTGCTCTTTATGGGGAGCGAGTTCGGGCAGTTCCGCGAATGGGATTTTGCCGCCTCGCTCGAGTGGTTTTTACTCGATTACGAAAAGCACGCAAAGCTCCAATGCTTTGTCTCAAAGCTCAATCAATTCTATCTTTCCTCGCCGCAACTCTGGCAAAAGGATGATAACTGGGACAGCTTTGTCTGGATCGACGCCGACAACCGCGAGCAGAGCATTTACTCCTATCGTAGGATCGACGAGAGCGGAAAAGAGCTGATCGTCCTGCTCAACTTTTTGCCGGTGGAAAGAGACAATTTCCTTTTGGCCGTACCCTACGACGGTATTTACGAAGAGGTCTTGAACACTGACGACGAGAAGTTCGGAGGCGCGGGACTTCTCAACGAAGGCTTTTTTAAGACCGAGCCTTGTATGCTCCGGGGCTACAGCCGGGCCATTCGCATCCGTGTTCCCGCCATGAGCGGTCTGATATTCCAATGCAAGCGTAAAACTCCCAAGCGCAAACCCAAAAATTGAAGGTTTCCAAAACAAAGGAGAAAAAACGATGTTCAAAAAGAAAGAATGCGTGGCAATGCTGCTCGCCGGCGGGCAGGGAAGCAGACTCTATGCCCTGACTCAAAAGACCGCAAAACCGGCGGTCTCCTTCGGCGGAAAATATCGCATCATCGATTTTCCGCTTTCCAACTGCGTCAACTCGGGTATTGATACCGTAGGCGTGCTTACCCAGTATCAACCCTTACAGCTCAACGATTATATCGGCAACGGACTTCCTTGGGATCTTGACCGCAACTTCGGCGGCGTGAAGATCCTGCCCCCCTACCAGGGACACGGCGGCGCCGACTGGTACAAGGGTACTGCAAACGCCATCTGGCAGAACATGGAGTTCATCAACCGCTACGATCCCAAATATGTGATCATCCTCTCGGGTGACCACATCTACAAAATGGATTACGCCAAGATGATCGCCTACCATAAGGAAAAGGGCGCCGACTGCACGATCGCCGTCATCGAAGTGCCCTTGGAGGAAGCGAGCCGCTTTGGAATTATGAGCGCGCGCGAGGATGGGGAGATCTTCAAGTTCTCGGAAAAACCGAAGAATCCGGACAGCACCAAAGCCTCGATGGGTATTTACGTTTTCTCGAAAGACGTGCTTGAAAAATATCTGCGCGAAGACAGCGAGGATCCCTCTTCCAGCAACGACTTCGGCAAGAACGTGATCCCCAAAATGCTGGCCGACGGTCAAAAGATGTACGCCTATCCCTTTGAGGGCTACTGGAAGGACGTAGGAACCATCTCCTCTCTGTGGGAGGCCAATATGGACCTGCTCGGCGAGGATCCCAAGTTTCAGCTCTTTGGCGACAAGTGGCGCATTTACAGCCGTCACGAGGCCGAGCCTCCGCAGTATCTCGGCAAAAACAGTAAGGTCGTCAACTCCTCGCTCACCGAAGGCTGCGAAATTTACGGCGCCGTGAAAAACAGCGTGCTTGGCAACGATGTGTTTGTCGGCAAGGGCGCTCTGGTCGAAGACAGCGTAATCATGAACGGCGCCCGCGTGGAAGAGGGAGCGGTTGTACGCTACTCGATCCTTGACGCAGGCGTTGTGGTCGGCAAAAATGCCCGCGTGGGCGAAGACCGCGCAAAGGCTTCGGGCATTGCAGTGCTCGGCGCCGATTACAAGGTGGCCGACGGTGACATCGTAGAAGCCGGGGCCATGCTCCCGAAAGATCTTTAAAAGGAGGGATAGACATGACTGCAGCAGGATTGATTTTTTCCAACATTCATAATCAAAGCATTCCCGAACTGACCAAACAGCGCACCATGGCAAGTATCCCCTTTGGATGCCGCTATCGACTCATCGACTTTGCGCTTTCCAACATGGTCAATTCGGATATTTCCACGGTCGGCGTGATCACGCACAACAACTACCAGTCGCTCATGGATCACCTCGGGACCGGAAAGGACTGGGATCTTGCCCGCCGTTCGGGCGGCATCAAATTGCTCCCGCCCTTCGTTTCGGCGCATGAGAACCGGCTTGCCGGCAAGCTCTATGAAAATCGGCTCGAAGCCACGGTAGGAGCGGCAAACTTCATCCGCTACTGCAAGGCCGATTATATGGTGCTTTCGGATTGCGACGCGATCCTCAACATCGATTTCAAGGAAGTGATTGCCGATCACATCCGTTCGGGCGCATTCCTCACGCTGGTCGGCAAACGGGTTGACGTCAAGAAAAATCCGATCGCCTGCCCGGTCGATCTTTTGACGGTCGATTCCACCGGCAGACTGACCGATTTTGAAGTTGCGATCCCGAAAAGCGGAAAACACCTGATCAATACCAACATCATGGTGGTCAGGCGCACCGATCTGCTTTCGATCATCGACGAGGCCATCGCAAAAGGCTACAAGAGCTTCCACGACGACGTGATGCGCCACGGACTGCGCCGCAAGCTCTTCCACGTCTACGAATTTGACGGCTGGTATGAGCAGATCTCTTCGCTCGAATCCTATTTTGACGCTTCGATGGCGCTTCTCACCAAAGAGGCGCAGGACTCGCTCCTTTCCTGCCCGGATCGTCAGATCTACACCAAGGTACGCAACAGCCCGCCGACCAAATATGCCGAGACGGCAAAGGTGACCAACAGCCTCATCGGCGACGGTTGCATCATTGAAGGGACTGTGGATAACTGCATCCTCTTCCGCGGCGTCAGAGTCGGTCACGGAGCGGTGCTGAAAAACTGCATTCTCATGCAGGACACCTATGTGGGCGATCGCGCCGATCTCAATTGCGTGATCACCGATAAAAACGCGGTGATCAAGGACGGTCGCAGACTTTCGGGTCACGAAACGATGCCTTTCTTCATCGGAAAAGGACAAATGGTGTAAGCATGGAACAAACGACCAAAAAGATCCTGTTTGTCGGCGCTGAGGCCATGCCTTTTGCCGCCACCGGAGGACTCGGTGACGTGCTGGGTTCGCTCCCTGCGGCGCTGGCAAAGGAAGGCTGTGACGTGCGCGTCATCCTACCGCTCTATGAGGCGGTGTCCGCCGATTGGCGCAAAAAGATGAAAGAGGCCGCGATCTACAACGTCCGCCTTGCCTGGCGGAATCTCTACTGCGGCGCTTACGAATTGTCCTATCGCGGCGTGACCTACTATTTTCTCGACAACGAGTATTATTTCAAGCGCCAGGGGCTCTACGGATTTTATGACGACGGCGAACGCTACGCCTTTTTCTGCATGGCGGCGCTCGAACTTTTGGAACAGATCGGCTTTTACCCCGACGTGCTCCACGCGCACGACTGGCAGGCGGCCCTCTCGGTCGTCTACCTGAACAAGCACTTCCGCTGGAGACGCGGCTACGAAAACACGCGCACCGTCTTTACCATCCACAACATCGAATACCAGGGGAAGTACGATTTTGCGATCCTCGGCGACGTGTTTGACCTCGACGACAACGACCACGCGCTCATGGAGCACGAAAGCTGCATCAACCTGATGAAGGGCGCGATCGAGTCCTGCGACCGCGTGACCACGGTCAGCCCCAGGTATGCCGAAGAGATCCGCATGCCGGAATACGCGCACGGACTGGACGGCTGTCTTTCGGCCAACTCCTTCAAACTGCGCGGCATCCTCAACGGCATCGACTACAAGTATTACGATCCCAAGGCCGATCGTGAGATCGCCGCAACCTATTCTTCGCGCGATCTTTCGGGAAAGGTCGAGGACAAACTCGCCCTGCAAAAAGAGATGGCGCTCCCCGAGCGCGCTGACGTGCCGATGCTCTCGGTCATCTCGCGCCTTGCTTCGCACAAGGGCCTCGATATTCTCTCCGAATGCATCTACTCTTTGGTGGAAGGCAACGATCTTCAACTGATGGTGCTCGGCAAGGGAGAGGCAAAATACGAGGACTTCTTCCGCGAGCTCGAGCACAGATTCCCAAGCAAGGTGCGCTCCTGCATCCAGTATGACCGGAGCCTCTCCAAGCGGATCTATGCCGCATCGGATATTTTCGTTATGCCCTCAAAGAGCGAGCCCTGCGGACTCTCGCAGATGATCGCCTCGCGCTACGGCGCGATCCCGGTCGTGCGCGAGACCGGCGGCCTGTATGATTCCATCAAGCCCTTCTGGATGGAGGGCGACACCATGCACGGCAACGGATTTACCTTTGCAAACTACTCGGCGTCCGAGCTCTCGGACAGAGTTCTTGCGGCGCTCGCGCTTTACCAAAACAAAGAGCTCTTTACAAGGCTTGTAAAGCGCGCCATGACCACCGATTTTTCCTGGAGCGCGTCGGCAAAACAGTATCTTGCCATGTACGACGAGCTTTGAAACAAACTTTTGAAATTCAAATTTTTAATTCTGCATTCACTTGCGTTCCCACGGAGGCACTATTTCAATGAACCAAACTCTCAATTCCGCCCAGGTCAAAGAACAACTTGAGGCGGTCCTGCAGCGCCATTTCGGTTGTACGGCCAAAGAGGCGTCCAAAGAACAAATGTACAAAGCGGCCGCCATTACGGTCAAAAACATGCTCAGCGACAAGCGGACCGAATATAAGCGCAAGGTCAACAAGGCCGGCGCAAAACGCGTCTATTACATGTGCATGGAGTTTTTGCTCGGTCGCTCGCTCAAAACCAATCTCTGCAACCTCGGTCTGCAGGAAAGCTACAAAAAAGCCGTCAAACAGCTCGGCTTTGACCTCGAAGAGCTCTATGAATGCGAGCCGGACGCCGGTCTTGGCAACGGAGGTCTCGGCCGCCTTGCCGCCTGCTTCCTCGATTCGCTCTCCTCGCTCGATTATCCGGCCACCGGATTTTCGATCTGCTACGAATACGGTCTGTTCAAACAGATGATCGTGGACGGCATGCAGGTCGAGCTTCCAGACGTCTGGCTCCCGGGCGGCGAGGTTTGGCTGGTGCCGCGCACCGACCGCATCTATAAAGTCCGCTTCGGCGGCCATGTCAAGGAGACCTGGCGCGAGGACGGGCACTGCGAGATCCATTACGAGGACTGCGAAGAGATCGAGGCTGTGCCTTACGACATGATGATCTCGGGCGCCGACAGCTCGGCGGTCAGTCTGCTTCGCCTCTGGAAAGCACGCGACATCCAGAATTTCAACATGGGACTCTTCAATCAGGGGCAGTACACCCGCGCGCTTGAGAACAGCAACGACGCCGAGGTGATCTCGAAAGTCCTGTATCCATCGGATCATCACACCGAGGGCAAGCTCCTGCGCCTGACGCAGCAGTATTTCCTTGTTTCGGCCTCGATCCAGAGCATTCTCCGCGACCACATGGCGGTCTACGGAACCATGGACAATCTTGCCGACAAGGTTGCCATCCATATCAACGATACGCATCCGGCGCTTTGCATCCCGGAGCTTATGCGCATCCTCATCGACGACTATTTCTATCCTTGGGATAAGGCCTGGAACATGGTCACGGCCGTGGTTTCCTATACCAACCACACTGTGCTTCCCGAGGCGCTGGAAACCTGGAATGAAGACCTCTTCCGCCTCAAGCTCCCGCGCATTTACACCATTGTAAAAGAGATCAACGAGCGTTTCTGCAAAGAGGCGTGGGAAGCCTTCCCGGGCAACTGGGACCGCATTTCCAAGATGAGTCTCATCGGCTACGGCAGAGTTCGCATGGCCAACCTTTCGGTGGTTGGCTCGCACTCGGTCAACGGCGTCTCGGCGCTCCACTCGAAGATTCTCAAAAAATCCACCTTCAAGGATTTCTACAAACTCTACCCGGATCGCTTTGACAACGTGACCAACGGCATTGCGCACCGGCGTTGGCTCTGCTACTCCAACCCCGAGCTCGCCGCGATCCTCGACGAGTGCATCGGTGAGGGCTACCGCCACGATCCCGAACGCATGGCCGACTTCTTCAAGTTTGCCGACGACAAGGATGTGCAGACCCGCGTGCGCGCCGTCAAGCACCACAACAAGGTGGCCTTTGCCAACATGATCTACAAAAAGACCGGGCAGGCCATCGACACCCACTCGATCTTCGACGTACAGATCAAACGCCTGCACGAATACAAACGTCAACTGCTCAACGCGCTCAACATCATCGGCCTTTATCTCGATCTGAGAGAGAATCCCGACATGGAGATGCAGCCGCAGACCTTCCTCTTTGGAGCCAAGGCCGCTCCCGGCTATGCCATGGCAAAACGGATCATCAAACTGCTTTGCATGCTCGGCCGCGAGATCGACCAGAATCCGCGTGTGCGCGAAAAACTGCGCGTCGTCTTCCTCGAAAACTACAGCGTCAGCCTTGCCGAAGCGCTCATCCCCTCGGCCGAGATCAGTGAACAGATCTCGCTTGCCGGCAAAGAGGCGAGCGGCACCGGCTGCATGAAGCTCATGATGAACGGCGCTCTGACCATCGGCACACTCGACGGCGCAAACGTCGAAATGCAGGAAGCTGCGGGCAAGGAGAACATGTTTATCTTCGGCCTTACCGCAGCAGAAGTCGAACAGCTTTGGGCCGAGGGCTATCACTCCGCCAACTATTACACCGGCAACGAACGCCTCCGCCGCATTGTCAACGCATTGACGGTCGGCTTTGCGGGCGAGTCCTTTGCTGATATCGCTACCTACCTTTTGGGCGGGCAGGGCGGCATTGCCGATCCCTATCTCTGCCTTGCCGATTTTGAATCCTACCGCCTGACGCACGAGAAGGTGATCGAAGCTTATCAGGACAAACCGACCTGGAACCGCATGTCGATCTGCAACATTGCCGCCTCGGGCCACTTTGCCGCCGACCGCTCGATCGAAGAGTACGCGACAAGGATTTGGGGACTCAAAAAAGTCAAATAATAATTTCCCGAAAAAATTTTTCGGATAAGGAAGAGCTATGCAAATCAAACGCCCGGAGGCGGGAGAGCCTCTGTTTTGTCAACTGAATCTCTCGCTTTCGGGCCGCCGGGTCAAAAACAAGGCCGCGTTTTCCGCAAAGGGTGTTTTGACGATCTTGACCGAGATCCCGCGCGCGCTCGGCGCGACCGAAATCATTTTCAGTCTGCACCGCGACGGCGGGGAAACGATAGAGACGCATCTTGCTCTGACTCCTTCCGACGACTATTCGTTTGATACTGCCAAGATCGAACTCGACCTTGCAGAACTTGCAGGCGAGGGCGGCTGCGGACTCTTCTATTACGAATTTTTCCTTGTCCGGCATGGCGAAACTCTCTTTTCGGACACGCCGGATCAGGTCAGTTTGCAATTTTGCAAAGAGCGGGGCAGAGCCTTTCGCCTGCTCCTCTGTAAAACCTCTTTTGATACGCCCCACTGGTTCTACGGCGGCGTGATGTACCACATTTTCCTCGACCGTTTTTACAAGGGGCAGGGCGATTGCAAGTTTCACAAGGGCGCAATTCTCGAAGAGGATTGGGAGCACGGAATTCCGGAATATCCCGAGATTCCCGGCGACGAGCTTGCCAACAACCGCTTTTTCGGCGGCAACCTCTGGGGTGTGATCGAAAAGCTCGAGCATTTGCAGTCGCTTTCGGTCACAACGCTCTACCTCTCGCCGATTTTTGATTCGGTTTCCAATCACCGCTACGATACCGGCGACTATGAAGTCGTCGATTCGCTCCTTGGGGGCGATAAGGCTTTTGCGGCGCTTCTTCGGGAGGCCCACAAGCGCGGGATGCGCGTGATCCTTGACGGTGTGTTCAACCACACCGGCGACGACAGCCGCTATTTTAACCGCTTGGGGAATTACCCCGGCCTGGGCGCCTATCAATCCGAGAAATCTCCCTACCGCGATTGGTTCCGCTTTGGCGCGACGAGAGATGACTATGAATCCTGGTGGGGCATCCGCATTCTGCCTCGCCTCAACCACGAAAATCAGAATTGCCGCCACTATTTTACCGGAAAAGACGGCATCGCCGCAAAATGGCTGCGCTTTGGCGCCGACGGTTGGCGGCTCGACGTGGCCGACGAGCTCTCGGACGTCTTTCTCGACGAGCTTCGCGCAACCGTCAAAAGCGCCACAAACGGCGAAGGACTGATCATTGGAGAAGTTTGGGAGAACGCCGCCGATAAAATTTCTTATGATCGGCGCCGCCGCTATTTTCAGGGCGATCAGCTTGACAGCGTGATGAACTATCCCATGCGCTCGGCCATTCTGGAGTTTTTGCGCTCTCGCGATGCCAAGGCTTTTTGCAATTCGGCGCGCGAGATCTATGCCTCCTACCCCGAGCCGTCGGTTCATGCGCTCATGAATCTGCTCTCCACACACGATACGGCAAGGATTTTGACGATCTTGGGCGATCCGACCGAAGGGCAGGGACTTACCAACGTCCAAAAGGCGACGGCAAGGCTAACCGAGGAGCAAAGAAAAAAGGCTCTGAGACTTCTTCGCATCGGCGCGACCTTACAGTTTACTCTGTTCGGCGTGCCGTCGATCTACTATGGCGACGAGGCCGGCATGGAGGGTTACGGCGACCCCTTCTGTCGCTTTCCCTATCCGTGGGGCAGAGAGGACAAGGCACTGCTTGCCTTCTACCGCGAGCTCGGGCGCGTCCGCACTGCACATTCGGCCTTTGCCGACGGAGTTTTTGAAATTCTCTGTCAAACAGAAAACGCGTTTTTCTTCCTTCGCAAAAACAAGGAGGAAGAGATCCTTGTCGGCGTCAACCTCTCGGAAAGAGTTTTGCCGCTCCCCGAGGGCGACTGGGAGCCTCTTTTCCCAGAGCAAAATCAAAACGAGTATTCTTCCGGGCTTCCGCCCATGGGAGCCGCGATCTACCAAAAGAAAACCTGCAAACGGTCTTTGAAAAAGACCGGGAAAGGAAACACAAGCCATGCTTAAAAACATTCCTGAGATTTTCGGCGAAGCGGTCTTCAACGAATCTGTCATGCGCGAACGGCTTCCCAAAGAGGTCTATGAATCGCTCATGCAGTCGATCGCAAACGGCTCGACCATTGATCCCTCGATCGCCGATGTCGTTGCAAACGAGATGAAGGACTGGGCGATCGAAAAGGGTGCGACCCATTATACCCACTGGTTCCAGCCCCTCACCGGCGTCACGGCCGAAAAGCACGACGCCTTTATCTGCCCGCAAGGACAAGGGAAGATCACCATGGAATTTTCCGGCAAGGAGCTCATCAAGGGCGAGTCCGACGCTTCCTCTTTCCCGACAGGAGGACTGCGCGCCACCTTTGAGGCAAGAGGGTACACGGCGTGGGATCCGGCTTCCTATGCCTTTGTCAAGGACGGCACGCTCTTCATTCCCACCGCTTTCTGCTCCTACACCGGAGAAGCGCTTGACGCTAAAACGCCCTTGATCCGCTCGATGGACGCGCTCAACCGTCAGGCTCTCCGCATCCTGCGCCTCTTCGGCGACAAGGATTGCAAGCACGTCGACAATACCATCGGTGCCGAGCAGGAGTATTTTATCATCGACAAAAAGCTCTATGACGCGCGCCCCGACCTGCTCTTTGCCGGCCGCACGCTCTTTGGATTTGCCGCGCCCAAGGGTCAGGAGTTGGAGGATCACTATTTCGGTTCGCTCAAGACCCGCATTGCCGCCTACATGGCCGACCTCGACGAAGCCCTCTGGCGTATGGGTGTCAACGCCAAAACCAAGCACAACGAGGCGGCTCCCGCACAGCACGAGCTGGCTCCGGTTTATGCCACGACCAACATCGCGGTCGATCAGAACCTGCTCACCATGGAGTACATGAAAAAGGTCGCCGAGCGGCACGGACTCGTCTGCCTCTTACACGAAAAACCCTTTGCCGGCGTCAACGGCTCGGGCAAACACAACAACTGGTCGCTCTCGGCAAATGGGAAAAACCTGCTGGATCCCGGCAAAACGCCGAATGAGAACCTGCAGTTCCTTCTCATCCTTGCCGCTATTCTCAAAGCGGTCGACGACTATCAGGATCTCATGCGGCTCTCGGTCGCCTACGCCGGCAACGATCACCGCCTCGGCGCCAACGAAGCGCCGCCCGCCATCGTCTCGGTTTTCCTTGGCGAAGAGCTGAACGCAATCATCGATTCGATCGTGGGAGGCACCGACTACAAGGCAGGCGAGGCGCACATGATGAACCTCGGCATTCCCTCCATCCCGGTTTTCCGCAAGGATACCACCGACCGCAACCGCACCTCGCCTCTGGCCTTTACCGGCAACAAGTTCGAGTTCCGCATGCCGGGTTCCTCGCAGAACCTCGCCATGCCCAACACGGTGCTCAATACCGCCGTAGCTGAGTCCTTCCGCCTCTTTGCCGACGAGCTGGAAGGCGCAAAGGACTTTTCGAGCGCGCTCTCGTCACTCATTCGCCGCACCTTCAAGGAGCATGGCCGCATCCTCTTTGACGGCAACGGATATTCCGAGGAGTGGAAAAAAGAGGCAAAACGCCGCGGGCTTCTCAACCTCGAGACCTCGGTCGAGGCCTACAAGACCTTCCTTGCCGAAAAGAACGTGCGCCTCTTTGAAACGCACGGCGTCATGAACCGCGTGGAGATGCAGTCGCGCGAGGAGATTTATTTTGAGAATTACGCCAAGATCATCAACATCGAGGCGCTGACCATGATCGAAATGGCCTCTCGCAGTTATATCCCTGCTGTGGAAGCCTACATCGGCGATCTTTCTATGACCATGAAGCGCAAGCTCGCCGTCTGCCCGAACGCCTCGAGCCACGCCGAAAAGACGCTCATCGAAACGCTCTCGGCCTGGAACGACGAAGCCTTTGAAGCACTCGAAAACCTCAAAACGCTCACCAGCAGCGCATCCTCCAAAGCCGACGTCAAAGAGCGCGCCGAGGACTTCTGCCGCCGTGTCATCCCCGCCATGAAACGCCTCCGCGTCGCCGTCGACCAGATGGAAAGCCTCACCGCCCGCGACCGCTGGCCCTTCCCGAACTATAGCGAACTCATGTTTCGGATTTGAGAGTTTTGGAGGGAACATGCGGGAAATCCTGTTGCGGTACCCGAAAAAAGGGCATGTCAAATTGCCATGCCTTTTTTTCGACCGCTGCCACTCCTCTCGCTCCCTTTTTCCCGCACTGCGGGCGGTCGCGCTCGTCCCCTTTTTTGAAAAAAAGTGGTTCCCGCACCCTCCGAAAAAACTTAAACGAAAAGAAGAACGCCTCGCCGTAAAAAGCGAGGCGTTCTTTTTTTGTGATTGGTGTTTTTGAAAAAGAGAGGGGTGCGGGGAGAGGAAAGACTTTTTGCAAAAAG